>CAWIVA010000030.1:0-13553 GCA_963839225.1 uncultured Acidobacteriaceae bacterium | reverse complement strand
TTTGTCGATTGCGAGAGCCGACGCCGTGGTCGAGGTCACCGTCACGGTGTAAGTGTGCGCACTCGCACTCGAAAACTCGCCCGGTAGATTAATGGCGGCGCACCCAGTGGAGCCCGCTAGCGATAGTGCTCCCGGGCCAGCATGTGATTCACCAGATAAGAGAGCCGAAGCATGCGTTTTCCTGAGCTTCGGATGTACCTCCCAAAGGGCAGCAGCAGAATACCGAGCATCACTTCCAGTCCACTGCCCAAATTCCTGTTCCGTTCAAGCATTGCGGACTGCACTGAAGTTTGAATACTCATCGTGACATTCGTTGCCCCGTTACCTGCAGGAATCGTCTGCGGAGAAAAGGTTGCCGTGGCGGGCTTGCCGGAAGGCCAGAGACCACGAAGTTGATGGCGGGGAGCGTGGTTCCAACGGCCGGACTGACATTCAATGTGTAAACCGCCGTTTCACCGGACTGAACAGTCTGCGAGGAGCTCCCGCCTACGTTCAAGATAAATGATGAATCGATCGACGTGGATTGGGCGTTCACTGTCACCGGTACTGCAGTTGAAGTGCTGGAGAGGAAGCTTGCATTGCCCGAGTATTGGGCCGTCAGGCTATAGGTTCCGGCTGCCAGCGATGCGGTGGAGAACGTGGCCACGCCGGAGGCATTCAGAGTGGCCGTTCCCAGCGGCGTGGAACCATTCAGGAAGCTGACCGCGCCGGATGGCGTCGTACTGCCACTGCCACTCACGGTTGCCGTCAGGGTGAGCGCCTGGCCCTGAGCCACTGGATTCGGAGATGCGACCAGACTCGTCGTCGTGGATTGAGCGTTCACCGTCACCGAAACTGCAGCCGAAGTGCTGGTGAGGAAGCTTGCATTGCCCGAGTATTGGGCCGTCAGGCTATAGGTCCCGGCTGCCAGCGAAGTGGTGGTCAGCGTGGCTACGCCGGAGGAATTGAGCGTAGCCGTTCCCAGCAGCGCGGAGCCGTTCAGGAAGCTTACCGTGCCGGCTGCCGGGGAAGTGCTGCCGCTGCCTCTGCACGGTTGCGGTCAGGGTCAGCGTCTGGCCGGTAGCGACTGGATTCGGAGACGCAGTCAGGGTTGTGGTCGTCGTCTGTGGCTCGAACGCTTTCACCGTCACCAGAACCGCCGCCGAGGTGCTGGAGAGGAAGCTGGCATTGCCCGAATACTGGGCCGTCAGGCTATAGGTCCCGGCAGCCAGCGACGTGTGGTCAACGTGGCGACCCCGGAGGCATTCAGGGTGGCCGTTCCCAGCGGCGTGGAGCCGCTGATGAAGCTGACCGTGCCTGTCGCCGGCGCGATGTCCCGCTCCCGCTGAACGGTTGCCGTCAGGGTCAGCGCCTGGCCGGTAGCGACTGAATTCGGAGATGCGAGTCAGGCTTGGTCGTCGTAGGGCTTGACCGCTCACCGTCACCGAGTACCGCCGTTGAGGTGCTGGAGAGGAAGCTTGCATTGCCCGAGTATTGGGCCGTCAGGCTATAGGTCCCGGCGGCCAGCGTCGTGATGGTCAGCGTCGCGACGCCGGAGGAATTCAGGGTTGCCGTTCCCAGTGGCGTCGAGCCGTTCATGAAGCTGACCGTGCCCGCTGGCAGGGTACTGCCAGTCCTTTGAACGGCTCGCGGTCAGGGTCAACGTCTGACCGGCAGTGATCTGGATTCGGAGAGCCGTCAGGCTTGTCGTCGTGGATTAGCGCTCGACAGTCACCGTCACCGAGTACCGAAGCCGAGGTGCTGGAGAGGAAACTTGCATTGCCCGTATACTGGGCCGTCAAGCCATCGGTCCCGGCTGCCAGCGACTTGGTGGAGAGCGTGGCCACGCCGGAGGCATTGAGGGTCCCGGTTCCCAGCAGCGTGGAGCCGTTCAGGAAGCTGACCGCGCCGGCCGGCAAGGTGCTGCCGGTCCCTTGAACGGTTGCGGTCAGGCCCAGCGTCTGGCCGGTGATGACTGGATTCGGAGACGCGACCAAATTAGTCGTCGTGTCGGACATCACTTGCAGAAAAGCCACGCCAGATTTACCTGACGCGCAGTTCGAGTCCGAATAGTCAGCTATCACTTCGTAGGAACCGACAGACAGCCATGAAAGCACCAGGGTCGCTTTGCCATCACTGTCCAGTGAAGCCTGCCCTAGAGAGACGTCCCCATTCAAAAAGTTGATACTGCCGGTCGGAACCGAGCTGCCAGTTTTCGCGACCGTAGCCGTCAGGGTAACCGGTTGCCCCAGAGTCGCCGGATTTGGCGTGGCACTGGCGGAACTTGTGGATTCCCGATGATCCGCTGCCTAGCTCCGTGTACATATTGTAATAATTGCAATTCGCAGCATTTGTGGTACAAGATTCTGTAGGGGTTACATCGAAGTTTGAAGTCCATGCAATTTTAGTGAAAGTGCGATTAGGCGCGGCGTTGGACTGAGAATTGTAATCCCAATCACCCGAAGTATCATACGCGCCAATATCGTGATTCCTTCCTATACGTACAACGGTAGTAGCAGGAGGGATGGTCCGCCTGGAGACCCACATTCGTAGACCCGGCAGACCAGTTCATTAGCACCGCATCGTTTTCCAGTGCTCCCATCCGCCATTTCCAGTGGCTGTTATAGCACCTGCACCAGAATCAGTCTGCGTGGAAAGAGACATCCATCCTTGCGCCGCTCCGTGGCTTCCCCGCATGGATATGAAGTAAGTGTTGTTCCTGCTACCTGTGAGCGGACAGGTAGCGGTTCCCCACGTACAAGGAATGCTTACATAAGTTCTGCATCCTCCTACTCCCAGGGTTGAATTAGCATTCGCAAGATTGCAAATCCCAAAAGCATATTTTCCGTAGCCGTATTGCGTCGATGCTTGACTCACATAAACTTCAACTCCATTCACATCGTAGCCAACATCCCCGTGCCCATTTCCCGCTGTGGCTATCCCAAGATAGCCTAAAGTGTTGGTGAAAACCTCTGTGCCTTCTCCTCTGGCAGTCCATGTTTGGTCATAAGAGCCATTCTGCCAATTCACGATCACGTAGGTTCCGCTTGGACTCATTCCTACCCAATTAGGATATCCGTCCGTGTGGAGAGAAGCGCACGAGGGAACACCGCACATCCCATTTGCTCCCAAGGTCTGCAATGCAATCACCGAGTCGAGCGTTTTATCGTAGACAAGCACCGCGCACCAGCCACTTGCGGTACCGTTGGTCACGCCGAAGGCCCAGTAGCGATCATCGTCTGATTGATTGCCTTCTCTCTGCATATCAATAGAGGTAGCCGTGACCGAGCACGTTCCCCATCCATTGACCGTGTTGATGGTGGAAGTGAAGTCGTGAACTACGCTAATGGTATCGGTATCGGCGTTGTAAGCTTTTAACTGATAGCGCTTTGAGTTAGTAGTGCTCGATCCTGTGTAGTAAATCACATGAGGAGTCGAAGCATTGTTGGCCCATAACCAGTTGGAAAAATCACCCCAAAGTGCGCCTGAGAAGCTAGAATCACTAGACCCGTAATCCCTCGTCGCGCCGTAATTTGTCGTGCAGGTACTAGCGGTTCCGCAATAAGTTCTCAAGAGGCGGACGTAGGTGGGTGCCGCACCTGTATTCCATGAGAATAGCTGTACCCAACCCATATTGTCGGCAACGTAGTAAGCGTTATCATTGCTCCACGGGTCAGTCTTGGCGTAATCAACGAGCATATGAGTGTTCGCGATTGCGCACGATCCTTTCGGATTCCATGTGCCGTTCACGGGGCAATCTGTGACATCTGAGATGCGACAAGCGTTGATCCCAAATATCGAATCTGTGTAGCAACTTCCGGCTGCTGGCACCGAGGGCGTTGTCCAATTGCTGCTAGTCGTGTAGTCTGTCGAGTCTGTCAGCAGACCTGAGAACTGTGAAGGAGGGGTCTGCGCGACCAAATGCGCGGCGATGAGCAATAGCACAAATAAAATCAGTTTCCGCATTTCAATTCACCAACTGGTTCCTTCTTCATAGATTTCATCCAAGATTTAAAACGGCGCGCACCCTGTAGCCGCTATTGATGTGAGCTTTTGCGCTGTCGGCGGCGCATTTCGCACGGTTGAATAAACAGGTGTCGTACAGAACAGGAATAAAAACAAAATCAGAAGGTTCATGAGGCACTCCGCGCAGGGAAAGAGACTCCACCGTGAAGGCCTGCGCGATCAGGATGAAAGCTGTCATGGTTCGATTGTTAGCGAGTGCGGTCTTTCCTGGCTGTGACATAAACCACATAGTAACGTGGTTTTTGGTTACTTTTGATACCCATATATAGTTACTTCAAGTACCACAAAGGCGTCATAAAACTCTATACTCATCGAAAGTTCAGTTTTATCATGTGCGATTCGTCACACGATTTCGTTTAGGAAGAGGGAGAATCGAACCCGTCAAGGGAGCTGGAAACCATTGAGACCGAAAATTTGCGGTCAATCGATAGAGGATGGAAAGTCGATGTATATCTATGGAAGTAGAAGGGGTTAAATCCCAAGCAGTGAAAAGTGAGAAGAGGGATTCGGGGGAAAAAGAAGGCGTCCTCATATGCCCGCGTGGTCTTCTTCGCAATAGCGATCCAGGATTGGTCTCCGAAGTTCATCTCTTGAACCCGGCTGGCTCGACGCTCCCGTAAACTCGCGTTCTGCACCAACTCAATCAGTGCGCCGGCAGGCTGGACCGAATCCTCGGGATCGACCAGCAGTGCGTTCTCCCGGTGGGTCAGCAACTCGCGAAATGTGGATAAATCGCTGGCCAAAATCGTCATTCCCAATGCCAATCCAGTAGCCAGCGCAGCGCTGGTGGTCATCGCACGATAACGATAAACAACCACGTCCGCAGCTCGATACAGTGCCACCAATTCCCGGGCGGAGATGAAACGAAACTGTAGTTGCACGCGCTTCAGCCCCAGACTCTCTACTTGCTCGCGAATCTGCTCCAGCATCTCAAGGGCGCCGGTACTCGCAATCGCCAGCCGGCAATCGCCGCTGTGTGCCTCCGCCCACTGCCACGCGCGCAGCAGGAGATCGACTCCTTTGTACGGAAGGATGATTCCCTCCCACAGCACCAGCACCCTGCCCGGCTTCTCCTCGAAACTCGGCGGCGTCTGCTCGGAGCCGGCTACAGGCAGGTCATAAAAAAACGGCCTATGCGGAATCATCGATACCTTTTCCTTTGGTACTGAAAACTACGCTACCAGCCGCACCCTGATGTGATCGGAATGGCAAATGAGCCGATCGGCCACTGGTGAAGCCCAAGAAAAGCCTCTTTGTGCGCCTCGCCTTTATCGTGCGGAAACAAATCGTGGACCGTCAGAACTATCTTCGAGCCCTGTTTGCGGCAGAACTCTAGGAATCAGAAATCCAGGGGGAAGGCACCACTTCAACATCGGCGGCAACTGGACATGAATCACCTCGGGGGGCGATACCATAAAGCGCACCGTCAGCGCAGACAGATTTACGAACGCCTCCAACAGTTTCAATATCCTGCGCGGCACACGCGGCAATAGGAACCTCCCCACCCCATCGAGAAACTCCGGATTGCTCTAGCAGCGGCCTTTACGCTGTATTGACGTCGCATTCCTTGCCAATTCTTTGCTCCGCGGCTGCAGCAAATCAAATACCCAATCTGCCGAACGTTGAGCAGCAACGTTCACTCGACCTATCGTAAGCTCAGATGGCGTCGTTTGCAGCCGAGGGATGGATGGGTAGACCTGGTTGTATCCGGCCGCCTGACCGTGGGAATCCAGGGCTGGCAACGCGTATTCGAAATCTGAAGCATATTCGTTGTCGAAGGTGAGATACGACGACGCAGATTGGCTTGCGTTCGTCTGTATTTGCGCAACCAGATCTGCATGCATGTCTAACAACCCTGTTTCAAGGACATACGAGTACGGACCCGGAATCGGACGCAGCTCATGGTAGAGCAAGCTCACGCACGGCAAAGAGCTGGTACCCAGTGTTGACGGACCTTGATTCACTGAGCGAGGCTCAATTTCCGGAGTTGACGACCTAGTCGTTTGTTCAAACCTCTACGCCGCATTGCTTTGATCGAGGCGAGGATTCAGAATGGTGCATCTTGGCAATTACGTCATTCGAAGGTTCTCGCCGTGCTGGTCCGTTGCCTTTGATCAGAGTCCATTTCTCTTCCGACTCATCCTCGCCTGCGAATTACATCGACTACACGACCGGAAAAAGCAACTCCGTCAAAACTCCGCACAGTTACCAACGTGTGCGCGAACGACGGAATCAGAAGTGCCAATAAGCACAGTGTAGAATATAATAACTACGGTATTTCAGCTTTGTTTGCGTTGGTTGTTCTGCGCGATACAAAAATCGCGCGGAGCTGCGAGGTCGAAGGGAAATCTAACAATGCGCCATCCAAATCGCTTAAAACTTTTATTTGTCTTCGGTACCAGACCGGAAGCCATCAAGCTGGCTCCCGTTATCCGATACTTTCGGGAAAATTTCGCCGCAGAGACGGATATTGACGTCTGCGTCACGGCCCAGCATCGCGAGATGCTGGATCAGGTATTGAAGGTATTCGACATCCATCCGCAGTACGACCTGGATGCGATGCGGCCCGACCAGACACTCGCATCGGTCACAGGGTTGATGCTTCCCGCATTAGAGAGGACACTCAAATCCTGCCGTCCGGACCTAGTGTTTGTGCAAGGTGACACAACCACCACGCTGTGCGGTGCTTTGGCAAGTTTCTATGCGAAGATTCCAGTTGCACACGTTGAGGCAGGCCTGCGCACATGGGACTTGTATCAGCCTTTCCCGGAAGAGCTGAACCGGGTTATCGTCTCCAAACTCGCTACCGTTCACTTTGCTGCTACCAAGCAAGCCGCCGCCAACTTGGATTCCGAAGGGGTTCCTTTGGAACGGATCAAAGTTACCGGCAACACAGGTATTGATGCGCTGCTTTATATCAAACGTCGGTTGGAGAACGGAGAACTCGCAAGCTCTTGGCCATCGTCCATTCCCGATGGCCGCAGAATGATTTTGGTAACCGCCCATCGCCGGGAGAACGTTGGTACCGGCATTGAGCAAATCTGCACTGCGCTTCGCGAAATCGCCGAATCACATGACGTTCAAATCGTGTATCCGGTTCATCCTAACCCGCGAGTTTCCGAACCAGTCCGTCATCAACTGAGCGGGCACCCGCGCATCACTCTGACCGATCCTCTTGACTACGTCTCTTTTATCGATCTGCTGCGACGGGCCTACTTGTTGTTAACTGATTCCGGGGGCATTCAAGAAGAGGCGCCATCGATCGGCAAACCAGTCCTTGTTTTACGCGATAAGACCGAGAGGCCGGAAGCAATCGAGGCGGGGACTGCCATTCTTGTCGGCACCAACGCCCACGACATCGTAGCCAACACAGTACGATTGCTCACGAATGTGAGTGAGTATCAACGCAGATCGCAGCTCAAGAATCCCTACGGAGATGGAACTGCCAGCGCCCAGATTGCCGAGTACCTGTTCAACTGCGAATGGCGGTCTTTCCAGAGTTTTCAGGATCATCGTATGCATTCCGTAGTCAATGCGCAGAGCTGCAAATCCGGATAGCGAACCACAAGGTGGCGATAACTAATGAACATTTGTCTGATCTATCAAGGAGAATTTCCGCGAGAAGAACGCATCGAGAAGACGGCCAAATCGCTCGCTGCCAACGGCCACCGAGTCTATCTGCTTTGCAATGATTACGGAACCTACGCATCCCGGGAAGAGGCGTTTGGTGATGTTCACATCGTCCGTGTTGGGCCTGCATTCAAGAGCAGAAAACTAAACCGAATCCTAAAGTTTCCTGTTTTCTTGAATCCGGTTTGGATTTGGTCTCTCCTCCGTGTCATCAGCAAACTTAAGATCGACGTGCTCCAGGTCATTGATCTGCCCGTTTCCCCTGCCGCCCTCTTGCTTGGCCGTATCTATCATCTGCCAGTGCTCTACGACATGTGGGAGAACTACCCCGAGGCTTTACGGGGTTGGGCAAAACAAGATTGGAAATACTTGGTCTTCAAAAACTACAAGGTGGCTCGCATGGTCGAGGAGTGGGTAACCAAACGAGTCGATCACATATTTACGGTGGTAGAGGAAGCTCGTGATCGATTGATCGCCGACGGAGTCGAACCAAATCGTGTTTCGGTCGTCACCAACGGAGTCGATCTCGATATGTTCGTGAAGACATCTGCATCCGTCGAAGTTTCGTTCCATCCAGACCCGAACGAGTACAAGCTATTCTACGTAGGCGACATAACCATTGAACGAGGGCTGGATGACGTCATCCGGGCTCTTAAACTCGTGCGCAATGCAATTCCAAACGTGCACCTTTACATTGCAGGAACCGGCAACGACTTACCCCGTTTGAAAACAATCGCAGAGATTGAAGGAGTTGGGAACCTCATCACATTTCTTGGTTTTTTACCGTTTGATCAAATTCATTCATACATGATGAAGAGCGACTTATGTCTCGTCCCTCACGTGTACAACGACTTCATTAACACGACTATCCCTAACAAGCTGTTCCAGTACATGGTTCTCCAGAAGCCCGTCTTGGTATCCAACGCTAAACCTCTGGCGCGAATCGTCGGGCAATGTGATTGCGGATTCATCTTTGAATCAGGCAGTCGGGAAGATGCTGCGGCCAAAATCATTGCTGCTCACCGCGCTCGACACGATGATTCTTATGGCGGACGCGGCAAGATCTGCGCCGAGCAGTACTACACTTGGGAAGTCGCATCCCGCGAGTTGCTTCGCGTTTATCGCGGCCTCAGGTCCCGCGAGCAAGAGGCATGAGATGCTACTAAACTTCGGCGCTTTCCGTTCCGCTCGCAGACGTCATTTACGCGCATTCTTTGCCTTTGCTCACGTCGCGTCTACCGCTTGATCGCTGGTTCATTTGGTTCTGTCAGTTTCGCGGTTCACGCATCGTTCTCACTGTTCACGACCTGCTGCTACAGACACGGGCGAAGCGCACAAGGCGGCTTTTAAGCCGAGTTAACGGTTTCATTCATCACTCTCCGTCGGTTCCTGGCCGTCTTATCGCCGAATTTTCCGATCCTGCCGAAAAATCTCTGTCATTCCGCACGAACCATTTTCCATGACCTTGCGCCCGCCAGCGAAGAGCAGACGCGTCGCGACTCCAACATGCCGGCTAATCAGCTCATTGTTCTCTGGCAGGGGATCATCTTTCCCTACAAAACCATCTATCTTCTGCTCAACGTGTGGCAACACGTCGAATCCAGCACACAGAGGCAGCGTCCAGCGCTTAAAGCCCTTTCGATTCACCTCTCTTGACATCGCCGACATTGTTCAAGATGGCTTTTTCTTGAGGAAAGGGTCTTTTGGTATCGCGCGTCCCGTTATAGCAGAATCGAAAACGTTGTTCAGGTTGCGCGTGCAGAGAACTCGAACGTCGACGAGCTGGATCCGTCCGGAGCCCCCGGTCGACGCTCTATGAACACTCGCAAGCTGCCTCTTCATATACACGAAGATAATCAGCCGCCATTCGCTCCGCGGAGAATTCATCTTCCGCGAACTGTCGCGCTGCGGAACCAAGCCGCCCTCGTTTCGCAGGATTCCGCAGCAGCTCTATGATTGCAGCCGCCAGCTGCTCTGGATCCTCCGCAGGCACCACCACTCCGGTGCGGCCATCTTGAATGACGGTCGGAACCTCCCCCACTGCCGTTGCCACCAATGGCAGGCAGCTGGCCATACCCTCCAAAATGACAATCGGCAGCCCCTCCTGCCGCGATGCTGAAACCATCACGTCGAGAGAAGCATACACAGAGGGCATATCGTCGCGACGGCCTAGCAGGCGCGCACTGTCGCGAATGCCGAGTTGATCGATCAACGTCTCCAACTCGGCACGATCCGGCCCATCTCCGGCTACGAGAAACTTTGCATCCGGACATTGAGCGAATACACGCTCCGCGGCATGAGGAAAATATCCACGCCCTTCTCACCAGAAAGACGACCCACAAAGCGAACGATCGGATACGCATCCCAGCCTAGCTCATGTCTCACAATTGCCGATGCGCAGTCGAACGGCCGCAAATCGATTCCGTTCCTGATCATGCTGACCTTGTTTCGCCTTGACGCCCGATTTGAGGAGCCTTTGCCGCACATCCTCAGAGACTGCCACGACCCGCGCATAGCCGCGCAGAATCAACCGATCCAGTGCTCCGTAGAAGAGCGCCTTCTGATCCTTGTCAATCCAGTTGTGGCAGGTTGAGACGAGTGGAACTCCCGATGCTCGCAACGCAAGAATACGCGTAAATATCGGCCTTGTAACCGTGAGCATGGACAACGTCGGCGCCGGTCCGTTGGACCAACTCTCGAATTCGCGTGATTGCCTTTCGGTCAATCTGCCCGTTGCACGGAATCAGATACGACTCGATGCCTTCCTTCGTGGCGTTTTCATGAAGCTGCAGATTCGGATTGGAGGAGTTCGAGAACACGCCCAGGATGCTGCGATGCGATCCCTCATTCAGCTTGCGCGACACAGTTGAGGATCACGGCCTCTGCACCGTACATTCCGCCGCTACTTATGATGTGCAGAATCTTCATGCCGCGTAGTCCCCGCCGTCATCGCCCTCCGGCTCTTTTCGGATTCAGAAGCGCCCAAAGCTTTTCGTACCACCGGTCACCTAGCACAGTCTTCGCAACTGCCTTGATCCGGTATTGGCGCTCCATCTTCGCAAGCTCACCGCTTCCGGGTTGAAGCACCTTCCGAATCCACTCCAGCGACGTATCTCCGCGGACATTCAGCCGGCCAACCGTAAATCCCAGGGGCTCGCGTTCCGCCCTGGGCACGGATGTGTAAATCTGTGTATATCCCGCTTCCCGGCAGGCCGCAAGAACCCTCCGGTTGTAACGGCCACCGGGCAAGGACATGGTGGTAATCGATGTTCCGAGCTTATCCTCCAGGACCGATTTGGCTTTGCCAAGCTCCACGCCCAGATCTCCCGGAGCGCAGTGCGTCAAAAGGGCATGCGACCATCCATGCGCGCCAATCAGCTGGCCAGACTCATGCAGTGACCGCAACTCCCGCCATCCCATGTAACCCGGCTTCTTCCCTGTCCAGCCCACGGTAATGAAAAACCGAGCGCGACCCCGCAGACAGCAAAAGCAGGCAGCGCATAGTCGAAATCTGAAATATGCCCATCGTCGAAGGTCACCTCCGGCCGCAGATAGCCGTCTCCGCCCTCCGCATTCGAACTATAAATCTAATGCCCCTCAAATATCGAGTTTCAAACACATACGAGTACTCGGTTCCGTCTCTAACTTCATGGTAAAGAAAATGGAGGCTCTTTTGAGGCTGCATGGTTCCTTTCTTGCGATCGAGTCAGAACGCAAAGCTAATTCCTCACTCAGCGATTTACTGGTTCGCAGTTTAACAGTCCGGCTTGCAAGCAGTTACATGTCTTGAGGCACAAGCTCCTTGAAGGAACCAGTCTGGATCTGCAAGCAGTCATACCCTCTTGATAGCAATTCGAATACCCAAAGCGTAATGATTTGATCCTAGCCCACTCTTCGAGAATTCTCTCGCACCAGGAAACATTTTCTCCCTATAAGGGAAAAGTTTTTCCACTTTTCCAGGGGGATCAATGCCAGATCCTTCCTTACTGGGGGAAAATAAACTTACTTTGTTCATCCCTGACAGCTCAAAATGCTGCGAAAGACGAACAATGTTGACTAGCGCATTTTTTCTCCTTACCCTCAGGTTTGGAACCCGTATTGCAATTGGAAAAGCGGGACAGGTATCGTTTGATAGTCAGACAATAATGTGGGGTAGGGGTTATCCGAGACGAGCCCTCTGCATTGCCTGGTGTCTGCTGAAAGGCTGTTCATGCCGCTGGTTTCGATCATTACTCCGGTTTATAATGCCGCTCGCTGGTTGCCGGAAACTTTCGCCACAGTTCGCGCGCAGACTCTAACCGATTGGGAGCAGATCCTTATCGAGGACGGGTCGACGGACTCCTCGCGAACTTATTGAGGCCGCAACGGTGAATACCCGCGCTTTCGTTCGTTACGTACTTCTGGCCGGAAGGTCCATCGGCAGCGCGCAATCTCGGGTTAGAGGCAGCGCGAGGCCGGTTCGTCGCCTTTCTCGACGCAGACGATTTGTGGCTCCCGGAAAAACTTGCCCGCTCTGTGGACTGGATGGTGACGCACGGCTACGGCTTTATCTATCACGACTACCGGCACATGTCCCACGATGGCGCTCATGTAGGCCCACGGATCAGGGCACCCGAGGTCCTGGATTTCCGGACCTTGCACACGCGGCGCGGAACCGGCGGCTGCCTGAGCATCGTAATCGATCGTGAACGGGTCCCAGGGTTCCACTTTCCAAACGGTTTTCGCTATATCAACGAGGATTTCGTTGCCTGGATGAACATCATCAAGCGCGAAAATGGGCATCGGCTTCCTGCCGATCTAGGCCGTTATCGGCTGTCGGCCCACAGCCGTTCGGCCAACAAACGAAGGGCAGTGGCAGATACATGGATGATTTATCGCAAATACTCCAAGTTGCCCCTGACGCGTGCTGCGCTGTGGTGGATACTCTACATCTGGCACTCTTTGGCTCTACCGGCGCGCGCACCCGCGCTGAAGCCTGATTGGCCAGTGATGGCGCTGTCTGTGAGATTTGGGATCGGGAATCGAAAACCGGGTTCGGAACCTTTACTCCGGCAAGGACAAACGGCTACACAAACCGGGTCGTCAGTGGGGTTTAAGTGATGAAGACAATTCGACATATCGCCGATGCTGTTTTTCTAACGGTTCTCCTGCCCCTCAGCGCTGATTCCGTGGCGCAGGTTCCGTCTCAGTTTTCAAGTCTGCTGACCACGACCACCGACTATACATGTTCAGGTGTGGTTCCCTGCTCAACTTGGCCGATGCCTGCAATGCCAGCAGCAGGAAGCAGCTATACTGACCGAACCTGGCAAATGACCACCTACCGCTTGCAGGTCCCCTCTGTGAATACCACGGGGCAAGTGATTCCCACTTATTCCCGCGTACAAGCATGCATTTTGATGATACCAGGATGCTCCTGACGGAAGCACGCCAGGCTTACATGGACCTGTACGATGCCACCACCAAGCCTCCCACGCCCATCAACCGCATCACCACCACCGACGGAACATTCGTCAACTCTTTCAGTGGAGACGCCTTCTGTGGTTTTACTGACCCCAATCGAATCTATTACGTTCCATGGGCTAGCGGGGCACATCGTCTGGAGCTACGCTATGTGGACGTGAGTAAATGCACCAGATCAAATTGCGCGCTGACGCCCATTACCATACACAAGTTTTCCTGCCAGACCGACGCCACATCCTTCCCGGCGCCGGTGTCGCCGGGAACAGAATTGAGACGGGAAGCGGGGGCCAAGGAGGCATGTTTGACTCGACTGACAGATATTTCAGCTTTACTTGCGACAACGTAAACCAACGGGGCAGAACGGTGATTGACTTCATTCGTTACGATCGCATATTGGGACAAAGTGATCACACAAGAGAAGCAGTACATTCTGTATGTCCCGGGGGTGGTCCCCGGAA
>CAWIVA010000029.1:0-9061 GCA_963839225.1 uncultured Acidobacteriaceae bacterium | reverse complement strand
TGATTGGATTTACACTATAATAAGAGTAAGTATCCCTACAGGTAGCCAAACGGTTACTCCTTTAAGCATGGCCGATATTGTGCCCGGACAGACCTTGATCGTGGGCAGAGAAACCGTTACGGTCACCGGAACGACAGGGTCAACTTTCACGGCCAATTATTCCACTCCACACACTTGCACCAGTTCGGTGCCTTGTGAGATTACCTGCCCTAATGTAGAAACAGTAACCGTGACTGGGATAACCAGCAATTCTTTCACGGCTAACTTTACTAAAACTCATTTGAGTGCTTCTCTCGTTAGTAACTTGAGCGTAGGCGATACCGGGTTTGCCGCGATGGAGAATATCGCCGTCAAGATCGATACCACCGCAGCCAACGGATCAGCTGCGACCTTTTACCGCATCGGCAGAGCCATGTCCATTCGGGATGCCGATTACAATGCCGAGCCGCACACCACCGTTAACCGGGACTTCACGCAGATCGTCTTGGGGTTCAAACTGGAATGTGGATGGAGGCAAAGACTACGGCTTCTGGACCAAATTGCCACCCGAGGTCCAAAAGCCTTCCGGTATCTCCATCTCGCCCAAATCAGACGCCCGCTAAGTTGGCAATTCACTGTGGCTTCCAAGCGCACAACTCGAGGTGCACACGCAGACCAAATTCGCGGGGCATACCGAGATGTTCGCGCTGCTAGGGACTGTTCGGAGTCGAAAAGATGCGTAGATTTGTAGCTGACATATTGCAGCTATGTGGGGTTCATGTCCAAAAACATCATGATCCTTACATCGACGCCAAGCGTGTGACCGGGCAGTCCATATGTGGTCGATGGTGGAGCACACTATGGGACTATCACCAAAAAACTGCTGAAGGTCTTTCCCTCAGCGATCGTGCATGCCTTCAGCGGCTGAAGGAATCGCAGCCAATCTCGGTCGACCGGAGCTATGAAGAACCGCGAAGGCGAGTGAGTGGATGTGAAAAGGAATTAATATTCAAGAGGACTTGGGCATGAGGTATTGTGTGGATTGTGTGCATCGAATTAAGGAATTGTTGAATCCCGTCGAGAAGAACTCAAGCAAGTTTATTTCAAAGACCGGATACATCCGAACCCTAGATGGGTGGCGAACCGTCGCTATCTGGGCAGTGATCTATTATCATTCACGTTTTCTCTCTGTAGGCTCTGTTGATCTCAGTAGACTCCACAACTTCTGCAACCGCGGTGTGCATCTTTTCTTCGCCATCAGCGGCATCTTGATCTGTACGCGGCTGCTGGAGGAACAGCGTCTGCACGGGAGCATCTCACTGAAGGGCTTCTATATCAGGAGAGTCTTTCGAATCCAACCCGCAGCGATCGTTTTCTTATCTGCCGCCGGAATTTTAAGCCTAGCCGGTATCATTCCTCAAACGCTTGCTCCATGGCTAAGTTCCCTGCTCTGCTTTAGGAATATCTACAACGCCGCTAATTGGGTCACGTCACCTGGCGATCGCTATACGGTACACTTCTGGTCGCTTGCAGTTGAGGAACACTTCTATCTCGCTCTTCCTCTTTTATTATTAATCGCAAGAAGGAGAGCTGCCCAAGTCTTAGGAGTTCTTTCAGTTTTATTTTTCTTCTGGCCGCTTGTCTCGAATCATATCGGTCTTTCCGTAACGCCTCTGTCCGATCAGCGCACAGACATGGTTTTGCGATTCCTTCTTGTCCCTGCATTCTTTGCGGTCTTGCTCTGCCGGCCAGCGTTCCGGGCCTGGCTTACCAAGGTCTCTTCCTATGGGGTATTGATCCTCCTGACAATCGTCGGCATTCTGATTTCACAGATGTTTCTCAATACCCACGCGACCAGTGAGATCTGCTGCATCGGCTTTCCGCTAATGGTGCTGAGCACGATGCTGCACCCAGGGAGTTGGCTCGGCAGGCTCTTGGAGACTAAGCTCTTTTCGTTTATGGGGAGAATTTCCTACAGCCTGTATCTATGGCAGCAACTGTTCTTCATACGGAGTCCGGAGTATTCCATTCTGAGATTTCTGCAGGTTCCACCATTGAATGTGATTGCGGTGCTCACATGCGCGGTCCTGAGCTACTACTTCGTGGAGAAGCCTATGTTGCGCATCGGGCATCGGCTGGCACCCCCGGTTACGCCGGGCCGTACTGATCTCAAAATATGAGAATGGGCGGAAAGAGTTGAGCAGATGATTAAGATCCTTGTTTTACCGCTTTGAACCACAACAGGATACCTTTGAGACTCTGACCGCAAATTCCAGGCAACACCATCGCGTCAAGATGATTCGATCTGACCTTTCCGACCACATAGGATCGGCTTGACTCAATATCAATAAGGCCTGCTATTCATCCATGTTGACTACAATCCACCCCGACGCTATGGAGACTACTGAACTAACCCAGGACACACCTCTTATCCGATTAGACGGCTAGGCGCAACAGCATCAGATTGTTCCAGTCCTATTCAGGTTGGACCTCCAAGACCGCGAACTCGCAGCAATTCACGGCGCCGGCAGTTTAATGGATTCCGGCGTCCAAGCCGTCGTGGCCGAGGTCAACTTCCGACCCCGCTATGAAGGATCTTGTCTATATCACTACGTTGCAGGGTTCCTCTATAGCAAAGGGTTTCTCCTTTTCCGCCTTTATGAAATATGGGGGATACTCAAGGCAATTGGCTTCAGGGCGATGGCTCGTTCGTTCGCGTTTCGTTGGTTCAATAATGCGACGTCAGACCGGGGGAACCGCCTAATGTCTGAGGTGCTTGTACTTATCGCGCAAAACACCGTACTTCTTCTTGCCCGAAGCGGTCTTAGGAATCTCGGGCTCGTAAACAACATACTTGGGGATTTTATAAGACGGAAGCCGGCTCAAACAGTGTCTCCGTACCAGTTCGGCATCGAAATGCTGCGGAGGACAACTGACGCACGCCACAATCGCTTCTCCCAGGAGTTCGTCCTCCGTAGCAACACAAGCGATGTCCTCAATCCCGGCAAGTTCGGCGATCACTTCCTCAATCTCCCCTGGGCTGACGCGATAAGAACCGACCTTGAGGAAATCGCTTTTCCTGGCGGCAATATAGAGAAACCCATCCTGATCTCTGCGCGCCATGTCTCCAGTGTGCAACCAGCCGTCGCGTACGGTCTGGTCGGAATCCTGATTCAGATAGCCCTGCATGATGTTTGGCCCGCGAGCGACGATCTCACCAAGGTCTTCGCCGCTCACTTCTTCACCCTGCTCATTGACCACACGCACCTCAACTCCAGGGATGGCAACACCGATGGAGCCAAGTTTCCGCATTAGCAACTCCGGAGGAAGATACGTCAGTCGGGCGGAAGCCTCCGTTTGTCCATACATAATGAAGATTCTCGTTTTTGGCAGGACCGATTTCAGGCGGCTCACAGTCTCAGTCCGCATCCCGCCGCCCGCCTGGCTGATGTATCGCAGGAAAGACCAGTCGCGGGAGGCGAAATCCGTCTTGCTCAGCAGGATGTAGTACGTAGAAGGCACTCCGGAAAAACCCGTCGGCCGCTCCGACTGCAAAGTCTGCACCACCTTCCCTGGATACATAAAACCGTTCTCTAAAATCACGCGCGCACCCACGGCCAGATGGGTAAGAAGAATCGAGTTACCGAAAGAATGGGAGAGGGGCAGGACGTTTACTATGCTGTCGGCCATCGACATTTCCAGGTAGGAAATAATCGACTGGGTATTTGCCAGCAAGTTGGCGTGCGACAGCATTACACCCTTTGGCTGGCCCGTGGTGCCAGAAGTGTAGAGAATCAGGGCAAGTGCAGATGGAAGGAGAACTGGAAACGCAATGTTCTCTTCACGAGGATCGAAAAACTCTTCGCAATTCTCAGCAAATGAGACATGCAATCGAACCAGCGGGATTCCCATAAGCTCCAGTCCCAGCCGGCGCAGCGTCTGCGTGCGGCCGACAAGCAGCTTCGCGTGGCAATCACTTGCCATCGATCGGACTTGCGAGCCCGTGGTGTCGGGGTTCACCGGCACTAACGTTGCGCCTGCGGTAAGGATTCCAAAGTATGCAATAACATACTCCAGGGAATTCTCCACAACCAGCAGCACGCGGTCTCCCGCCGCTACCCCCCTTTTCATCAGGTAGCTGGCGAAAGCTAGCCGGCGCGCGTTCAGTTGCTCGTATGAAAGAGCCAGGTTCTGATGTTTAAGGGCGCACGAAGCACCATACAAGCGCGTGCCGAAGGCGCACAGCTGGGTCAGGTCTGAATAAGCGGTCAATTCTCAACACCCTTGCGCTGCAGAAAGCCGCAGATGGAAGCAATGGAATCGAGATTTTCGGGCATCAGCTCATCATCCGAAACCCTGATGCCGAATGTGCTGTCGAGCAGCCCTACCAGTTCCATCATTCCGATAGAATCGATAACGCCGTGCTCAAGAAATGAGTCGCCGTCCTCTAAACCAGCTTTCCGGAGAGAGGGAAAATTAACATGCAGAAGATTCACTACTCGTTCACGAACAGTCATAGGCACGCTCACAAACTGCTGGTCCCTTTCTGGTTGTATCGGTAGAATCCGCGGATCACTTTGCATTCGGGAGGCATGACCAGAGAGTTGTCGGGAATATCTTTCATGACAACTGCATTCGCCCCAATGCGGGAGTTACTGCCGATTTTTACGTTTCCCAATATTTTGGCGCCGGAACCAACATACACATTGTCGCCGAGAGTCGGCCATCCACGGCTATGGCCATCGGCACGGGAAATCATCTGCGCACCCTGAACAACTACGCAGTTCTTACCAATGTTTCCATGGATCAACACGCCGCCAAAATTGTGAATCAAGAGTCCGGGTCCGATTTCTGATTCTGAGGAAATGCGGATTCCACTGATGACTTCCATCACTTTGTAACAGAAGAAATAGAGGATCATCAGCGGCCATCGGAGAAGCGGAATACGAATGCGCTGAGCCCATTTTCCAAATCGAAACGTCGCAATCGCCCACAGCGACATTTCAAACAAGGAGTAGGCGACGGACCGCCAGGTCACGTTAGAGCCGAAGTAATGCCTAAGATCTGCTTTGAAATTGCTCAGCATAGCACATCCCATGCGAATAATGTCCACTACACAAGGTGAGCCAAACCTTCCACCATAAATCACCGTCGGTTACTGCACCGGAGAGAATTGCCACACTCAGTTGCCAGATCGCGCTACAATCCTAACACTGCCGAACCTTGTGGACCCGCGATGGTACAACAAACATCAAGGGCCCAATATCCACCATGAAAAATGTAGGCCCGAATATCGCTCCTTGCCTTCGTTGTGAATATTACCGCATCGTAGTCTATTTCCAGTACTGGAATGACGATCGCCGCACCGCGTGCGGGGCTGCTCCTCGTTAGATGGAAATCGATACCATCGAGACTTGCTTCCATTGACACAAAGATCGACTCATGCGTTTCTGTAATACACTCGCCGGTCCGTAATTGCATGCAGGCGGAACCACTCCATGCGCCTTCAGGAGCAATCAGGCGTTCATTTCTTTCTAACTCTGTCCTAGTTTTTGCAGAGCCGTCGTGGCGTCCTTTGCTGTCGCCGAGTTTGGCGCCATTGACACGGCTTTCTTAAGGTGAATCGCCGCATTGTTCTTATCTCGAAGTTTGGCGTAAACCATTCCCAGGTGATACTGCATCGCAGGGCTGTCTTGATCTTCCTTAAGCGCTTCTTCCAGAAGATCGCGAGCAAAGGAATAGGTTCCCTTGTAATAATAGGCCCACGCAAGCGTGTCCGCGGTATCAGGTGAATTTGGCATGCCTCGCCGGGCCGTTTGAGCCAGACTCAATGCAACATCCACGTTTTCGCCGTTCTCTAACATCCGATAGGCAAGATTATTGGCCGCTAAAGGCTGCTGCGGTTGAATCTGAAGAGCCTTCTTGTAGTAGGCCTCGGCCTTACCCGTATCTCCACGCGATTCCTCGAGGACTCCGAGAGTTGCATAGGCTCCGGCGTCGTTGGGATGCGCATTTGCCCACTGCTCCCACGTCCCTATGGCATTAGCTGTCTGTCCGCGCATAACCTGGGCTTGCGCGAACAGCATCACTGCCTGGCCGTCTCCGGGATTGAGTTGAATGGCCTTTTGCGCCGTAGCGGCTGCCTGATCCAATTTCTTGTCGCGAATCTGCAACTGCGCCAGAAGATCATAAAAACCGCTAATCTTTGGGCTCTTGTCAATTTGAGCATTCAAGCGAGCCAATGCTTTTTCGGGTTGCTTCTGGTAAATGTAGTAATTAACCAGCGTCAGCATGGCTTCAACGGAATCGGGATCTCGCTGCAAAGCCTGTTCCATCAACGATACTCCCTCGGAATAACGCTTCTGTGAAAACCTTACTTTACCGAGTAGGAGATAGGCCTGCGGGCTTTGCGGAGCCTTGCTGATTGCTGTCTGCAGATCGGCTTCAGCCTTGTCCGGCGTGTTATGTTTCATCTCCACCATGGCGCGCCACACATAGCCTCCAGGAAATTGCGGCGCCGCGGCAATCGTCTTGTTGGCAACATCGGAAAGCGTAAGCATGTCACCGCGTTGAGCGGCTATTAGTGCCAACTCCTCCTCTGCGTTCAACCTCGACGGATTCAGAGTTACAGCCTCACGCATACTTTTTTCGGCCAGATCAGTATCGCCCTTGGCTAGCGCAGCCTTGCCCAGCCAGTACTGCAAAAAACCGTCCTGGGGAGATTCCTTGACTGCATTCTGAAGAGCATTTACGGCATCACTCGGCTTGCCACTATTGAGAAGTACAATTCCATTTAACCCCGCAACTTCGGGGTCTTTGCCGTTTTTCTTCATCAGTTCGGTAACCACTTTTTGTGCGTTCCCGTAGTCCTTTTCCTCAAGAAGAATGCGAATGTATCCCTTCTGCACGGAGACACTCTTGGGATATTTCGCGGCTAGGCTGGAAAATTCCACCCTGGCCTTGTCTATCTGTCCTGAGCCGGCATAATAATCCGCCAGGATGCGAACACCCTGCGGGTTGTCGGCAAGATCCTGCGATGCCTGGCGAAACACTTCTTCGGCCTTCGCCTGGTTGCCCTGCTTCAGAAAAACCTCAGCAAGACGGACCCTGGCAGGAAGGCTCTTGGGGTCCGTAGCTATGGCGTCCCGGCTCGCCTGCTCGGCCTCGGACCAGCGGCTGTTCTTCGCATAGAAAGCCGCGAGCAACAGCTTGGCGTTTACGGATTTCGGATCGAGTGCTACGGATTTTTTCAGCTCATCTTCCACAGCAGCGGTCTTGTTTGAATCACCCGATTCAAGAATGGCCAGATCCTCGTGGAATGCCGCCCGGTTCGGATCGAGCGCCAGAGCACGGTGAAGCTCGTCCAGGGCAATATCCATATTCCCTCGCCTGCGTGCTATGGCGGAGAATAGAGCGTGAACGTCAGGATTGTTCGGCTCTGCTGCCACCACGACAAAGGCCTGCTTTTCTGCATCGTCGGTCTTGCCACCCGCAAGCAACAGGTTGCCAAGGTCGATTCGCGCCTTGTAGTTCGTAGGCTGCAAGCTCACGGTGCGTGTGAGTTCGGCATACGCTCCGTTAAATTGGCCCAAATGCGCATATGCCTGGGACAGTTCATAATGCGCATCGGGATAGTTCTTGTCGACCTTTAGAGCATTTGCGAACTGGATGACAGCTTCCCGGTACTTGCCCTCGGCGCTATATCGCTTTCCGCTCTCGAGATACCTCTGTTTGCGGACGTTTGGATCGCCGTGACATCCGGCCAATACAACGGCCGCGATAAAGAGCATGAGAAGTCCGTGAGTGCCGCTCTGATTCAGTCGTCTCCACATGTCATTGAAACCAAATTGACCTGACTTGAATGAGATTTTCATTTTTCCCCACCCTTGCTGACTGTCTATCGCACAAGCACAGCCTGGCTTAATTTGCTGAAGCGCGTTGATTTCCCCGTTCTTTGAATCCACCTAGTTCGGGATAAAGCGAGGAAGCAAGGGATCAAGCTGCGCAGTAAATGCCTCAGCCCGAGACCTTGCCGCCGAAGTGCTTTCTCCGGCTCCGATCGGCGTGGTCACCCGGACCAGTGCGCCATCGGTACGATTCAAACGTATTGCATCGGTAACCAGGTAGATTTTCGCCAGATATTCATTGGCGATGCTGCGTCCATGCGCCTGATACCAATAAATAACGAACTGGCTGGCCGCCCCGTTGCTAATGATGTACTCGCCCACGCGGTGCGCCTTGCCATTCGCATCCTTCAGATCGACGTACTCAGATGATTCAAAAAACCAACCTGCGCCCGGCAGGCAATTCTTGGGGGAATGAATGGTGACGCCAGTCCTCTGGGTCGGGAAATAACCAATGAAGAGACCGATTGGCGGCGATTGTCCTTCATGGACATACACGCGCGACAAAAAGTCTCCGGCTCCAAGAACATCGAGCGTCTCCTTGTCAATCGGCTGGTCGCTTCCCGTCCATCCGGCGATCGTGCCCGGAACTTGCCACAAGGGCTCGCTCTCGGGAATTAAGTCAGTGTTCCCGCGAAAAGCTAGCAGAAGCAGCGTTCCAGTCAGCAGCGCGACAACCGCCCAGAAGCGAGGGCTTTTCATGCTTGCCTCCTTCTCACTGGCAGCAATTGCATAACGCGATGGACGACTAAAAGGCACCCCAGAGACACCAGAAACATGACCCATCCTGAAAACTCGTGAAAGAAGCCCAGAGCCTTATCGGGATCCCAGTACTGGACGCACAATCCGGTACCAATGATACGCACCGCGTTGGCCGCAATCGCAATCGGAATACTCGCCAATGCAAGAACCACTCGCCGCAGATTGGACTTCTCAAGGAAGTAACCATAGAAGATCGAGAGCGTGAACAGGCTCATTAGCGACCGGATACCGCTACAAGCCTCCGCCACCTCGAGTTTCATGGCCGGGAGTTCAATGACGTTGCCTTCACGCAGCACCGGTACGTTAAACAGGGGAAGGATCGCGCTTGCAAGTTTTGAAGCCAGTATCTGCAGCGGGAAAGTTATCTCATTGAAAACAATAGCTGGAATCGGGATTGCCAACAGCAGAACCAGCAA
>CAWIVA010000028.1:0-79366 GCA_963839225.1 uncultured Acidobacteriaceae bacterium | reverse complement strand
AAGGAAAGCGGCGGCAACCTGGCCGAAGTCCTTGATAAAACCTCTCACGTTATCCGCGAGCGCTTCCGCCTGAAGCGGCAGATCGGGGTACACACGGCGCAGGGTCGCCTTACCGGCTGGATCCTCACGTTTCTCCCCATCGTGCTGGGCATCGCACTATACACTGTCAATCCTGAAATGATGAGAATCCTTTGGACCACCCCCATCGGCATCAAACTGCTCTGGGCGGCCGGTATCGGAATCATCATCGGTGGCTTGATCATTCACAAGATTGTCAACATGGACGTTTGAGGAAGAACAATGGCAGTCATCCTTCTAACTTTCGGCGCAGTTTTTCTCCTCATCGCGAGCCTGGGGATGCTGCTGTTTTATCGCGAGGCCATGATTCAGCGGATCACCGAGGTGATCAACCCGCAGCCCAAAACGAAGACCCTGTTAGGCACGCTTCAGCAGACCGGCGTTTCCATCAGCGAAGTGGTGGTGCAATTCCAGAATGTCCTGCCGAAAAGCCAGGCGGAAGTCTCCATTGTGCAGCAGCGGCTAATCCGCGCCGGCTATCGCAAGGACTCGGCCATCAAGGTTTTTTACGGCTGCAAGGTTCTTGTCCCTCTCTTTCTTTGTCTCCTGGCCCTGGTCACGGGGCTGGGAAATCTGAGCCCGTTTTTCGTTTATGTCTTGTGCCTCGGCCTGGGATACCTGGCGCCCGATTTCTGGCTGGGAAGAATGATCTCCCAGCGGCAGTCGAAAATCCGCCGCGGACTGCCCGATGTGCTCGACCTGCTCATCATCTGCATTGAGGCGGGACTGAGCCTGGATCAGGCGACGGCGCGCACCGCCGAGGAATTGAGGATGGCCAGCCGGAGCTGTGCGATGAGCTGGGCATTGTGGTGCTGGAACAGCGCGCCGGCCGGCCTCGCGCCGACTCATGGAGGCACATGGCGGAGCGCACCGATGTGGACGCGGTGCGCAACCTTGTTTCCATGCTGGTGCAATCGGAGCAGTTTGGAACCAGCATCGCCAAGACTTTGCGCATTCATTCTGACACTCTCAGAACCCAGCGCGTGCAGGCTGTGGAAGAGGCGGCGGCCAAGACCACCATCAAGCTGATCTTCCCGCTGGTGTTTTTCATTTTTCCGTCGCTCTTCCTGGTCGCCCTCGGTCCTGCGGTGATCTCGATGATGGATTCGTTCAAACTTCTCAATGGAGGCCATTGAGGAAAGGAGGAATAAAGATGGACGGTACAACAATTATTCGGATAGTGGCTGGGGTCCTGTTTGTAATCGTGTTGGTTCTGCTCATTCAGCGTCGCCGCACACATGTCAAGTAATCCAGATTGGGTAGGTACTCCGGCGGGGCCGAAGAAAGTACTCGAGTTCCGTTGGCTGGCTCTAGGTCCCGTATGGACTGAGGAGCGAATGAGTTTCTTTTGGTGAAGAAAGGGATTTTTTATGGACAGTACTATGATTATCCGCATTGTCGCCGGCGTCCTGTTCGTCATCGTGCTGGTTTTGTTGATTCAGCGCCGTCGCACACGGGTCAAATAGTCGAGGCTTCACCAGTGGGCCGGCGGCGCCCTGGACAAGATCCGCTGACCAACAAGCTATGGCCGCCCACTCATGCAAGTCATCGTTGCCGGAGTGGCTTGAATGGAGACAGCCGCATTTCAAACCGTACTGGCTCCACATCCTGTCTTGAGAACGGGAGAGGGGAGTTGTCCCCTTGCGGCGACTCCCAAAGAACGGAGCAAAGCCGAATTGCAGGCATTCGCAGCAAGGGGGCTTGCTCAGATGAGTTCGATTGGTTTGTTTGAAGAGCTTGAAGTCGAATTGATATCCGGGTCTCGGGATCAACCACCGGCTGGCGAATATCCGCCGAGGGCGAGAGGTTATATGGAGCTACGTAAACATTGCGCGTACAACCGCACCCGGGAATGCTTTCTGGGCCTTGAAATTGCTGCTGCGGATGTTCCTTTCGAGAGCCTGAAGGATATGATGGCCACGCTTGTTCTCAAGTCCGGAGAAGGCCTTTGGATGACGCCCTTCCGCGGAATCTCCGAAACCGGCATGCGCGCCCCGCTCGACCTGATTTATCTTGACGAGGATTGCCGGGTGATTGACGTGGTAGAGTCGTTCCCCACTTTCCGGGTCACCCCTTCCAGTCCACGGCCGGCCAGTGTCCTGGCGTTGCCAACTCACTCAATTTATTCTTCCCAGACCCAGCAGGGTGATCAGTTGCTGCTCTGCGAGGTGGACGAGATGGAGCGCAGGCTGGCGCAGTTCTCCGGTACAGGCGCCGCCGCTGCCGTTGTGCAAAGCGCCGTTCTCTTAAGGGAACAACCGCTTTGGAGCGGGGGTCCCGGCGTGCTGCAATTGCAGGAGCGCTCCGCAGAGGAGCGCCCCGGCGCTCCACAGACTCACGAGATGGCCCTCATCCAGCCGGGAATGAGAGACGTCAGGCCCCCCAAGAATTGGCTGGAGCGCTGGTGGTCGCCCGACCCGAGAAAAGCTCCGCGGGAACCCGCATCCGGCCTGGCCGCCTATTACTGGTCCGGCGGAAAATCCGAGGCGCACGGCGTCAGGGATATCAGTTCAACCGGCTTGTACGTCGTGACGGAGGAACGCTGGTATCCGGGAACCCTGGTACTGATGACTCTGCAGGATACAGAAGGCGGCCAGGAAGCCACCGAGCGCTCCATCCAGGTGCATTCCAGGGCCGTCCGCACCGGAAGCGATGGTGTAGGCCTGCAATTCATCCTGTCAAAGTCAAAGGATGCAAGCGGTAAGCAGATTGTAGACGGAGCGGATCAAAAGGAACTGGATCGATTCCTTCAACGCCTTCAAAAAAGGCCAAAATTAACTTTCACAAAAGGCCAGAGTTAGGTTAAGCTGGTGTGGGTTGTTCCCCGGTAAATGACACTTAAGTAACCCTTAAGGATCATGGCTTTCTCTGTACCCGAAGTAACTCTAAGGTGGGATAGTCAACCTCGCATTGTCTGTCTTACGGTAGACAATGCCAGGAGGTCCATGATGAAGATCTTTCGCAAGAAACTGCAAGCCATGGCTCTCAGGCGCGGCTTGACGCCCTCAATGGGCAAACGACGTCACCACTGTTTTCGCTCCGGCGAAGAGGGCGGCGCGCTGGTGGAGTTTGCCTTGGTTTTGCCATTGATGCTCATGATACTGACGGGCACATTTTCGGTCGTGATGAGTGTAGTCAGCTATCAGCAACTTCAAAATGCCGTCGACAGCGCCGCAACGCAGGTTGGCCCCGGGCGGGGCATGCTTGCCGGCGGTGACCCCTGTGCGACGGTTGCAACAACGGTCACCACATTATTGCCGAACTGGGATGCAACGAAGTTTACCTACACGGTGTCCATTACGGACTCGTCCGGTACGGCCCATTCCTTCGGCCCAACCACTGGATCGTCCTTTTCCTGCACCGCGGGGTTCACGGATATGTCACAGAATTCTCCCGCCAACATAGTGGTTAGCTATGCGTACACCCCGATTCCAATGTTTCTCATGAAACTGGCGGGCAATCTGTCGGTCTCAGCGAACGTGTTAGTTGATTGAAAGTTGAAAGAGGTAATGCCAATGAAATTGCACGCAATGTCTTTCCTACGCAGACTCGTGAAAGAAACCAGTGGCCAGGCAATGTACATCATGGTTGCCGGCGGAACTGCACTGATCGGGCTTGCCGGCGTCTCGGTTGACCTTGGCCATGGTTATTATGCCCTTCATCAGCTACAGGCATCGACGAACATGGCGGCGTTGGCTGGAGCTGCGGGCCTGCCCGACACGACCGCGGCAGCAAATAATGTGACGAAGTACAGCTCCCACAGCGGAGACTTGAACTCCAATGCCATGCTGACAAGCGCCACAGCCACGCCGACCTTCCTGTGTCTGACCACGGTCACGAATAATTTGAATCTCCCATGCCTGCCCGCGACTGGCGCCACATCGGGGAACTTCAATGCCCTGCGGGTGGTGCAGACAGCCAAGGTCCCGTTATGGTTCGGAAGCATGTTCGGCGTCTCCAATTTCAACCTGACAGCAATTGCAACTGCCAGCATGAGAGGCTTGAGCGCACCGTATAACGTGGCGATCATCGTGGATGCGACGCTGTCGCAAAATTCCACCGACGACAACTGCGGATCGGGTGTCACGGAAATGCAGTGCGAATTGAGCGGTGTTCAGGCCCTGCTGCAGGAGCTGTATCCCTGCAAGGCGAGCTATACAACCTGCGTGATCTCCAATGGCGTCGCTACCGACTCGGTAGATCGTGTTGCTCTGTTCACATTTCCAGCCCTCACCCCCGCTACGGCTTCAATAGATGCTAACTGCACGACCACCCCTGTTACCTCGGCGTTTGTGAGTGCGCATGGCGGCGTTGGCAGTGGCCCCGGCTGGAACAATCAAGCTTCATACGGTGGCTACTTTTCCATGTACTCCACCAGTGGAAGCTTTGCTCCCTGGCCGAACTGGCCCAACACGATAGCGTATCCATTCCCCACGGCGGGGGCATCTTCCTACGCGCCAAATTCGAGCACAGCGACCTACGAGGTAACGTTGGGCTTGGGCGCAGGCGATGCAAATGGCTTCTTCAGCGACTACCGCACCTCCAATGGATTTACCACCGCGGCGTCGTCCCGCGCGTTGAACACCAGTTCCCTCCTGGTGCAGGCGGCGGGTGGCGGAGCAAGCGGCTGCGGCGGGATCGCGACCCCAAACTATGATGGAAACATCGGAACCTATTATGCGGGCGTAATTTATGCCGCGCAATCCGCGCTGACTGCCGAACAGGCCGCCAATCCGGCTGCGGATAACGTGATGATCATCCTCACCGATGGCAACGCAACTGCTCCCAGCGCGTCTCAAAGCCCCAATTCAAGTTATCCCGCTATGGCGAACGGCACTTCAGGCGGCGGGACGTACCCCTCCTATAAAAACGAATGCGCCCAGGCTATCACCGCGGCGCAGTACGCTACCGCTCATGGAACAACCGTATATTCGGTTGCTTACGGATCGGAGACGTCAGGTTGCGCAAGCGACAACGGCGCCTATACCCCTTGCACTACCATGCAGATGATGGCCTCTGGAGCGACGACGTCTGCCCAGTCGCCCTATTTCTATTCCGACTACCTGCAAAGCGGAAGCGGAATCGATACAAACTGCACGTCGACGTTTAATCCAAACGACACCAGCATCGCCAATATCTTCGCGAATATCGGGGTGACTCTCGGGAGACCGCGGTTGATCCCCAACGGCACAACATAGTCCCATCGATAAAATCAGCACTGCAGCCCGGCGAATCCGCACACTGGATTCGCCGGACTTTTTTTATTCCGGTGTTTCGGGAATCACCAGCAGCACTTCCACCCTGACGTTTTGCCCGCCTTGCGTTGCCGGCCTGAACTCCCACTTGGCCAGTTGCTCCAGCACAAACCTGGCCTGATCAAATTCCGGCGGGAAGGCGACGGCCAGTTGCTCGAATCGTCCGGCCTTATTCACAAAGCCGTGAATCATCAGAGCGTCGGCATCGATTGAGCCGGGAGCGATGTTGGGCCGCACGATGTTATACGGCCAGGGCGCCTCTATATGGGTGATGTTGCCTGCCGAGGCCGCGTCCTCGTCACGCGAGAGCGAGTACTGGAGAATCCAGCTCCGGGCCAGGCCCACGTGCACGTAAACGGTGTAGGACATCCTGCCGCCCCATAGCTCGGCCGTCTCAGGATACTTGCTTTCGATCGACGAGCCCACCACCACCGCTCCAAACTCGCCTTCCTTGGGCAGCTTGATCACCGCGAATGAAGGATGGCTGCCCGCGCCGGAAGCGGAGTCTCCTCCTTGCGCAGGCTCGGTCTTTCGCCGCGTTCTCCTTGCCGTTCGTTCCTGGGTCCTTCGTCTTCGCACCCTTGCCGCCGGCGTCCTGGCCTGCTCCTGCTCCGTCGCCCTTGCCATCCGAGTTGCCGCTCCCGTTTTGTGCGTTATCTTTTCCCTGCCCCGGACCAAACGCTCCCGGCGAGGATTTTGAAACCGTTACATTCTCCGGCGGCAGACTGACGGTTTCATTCGCCGAGCGCATATCGGAGAGCGCCATAACGGCGGCAGGGGTAGGCTGCGCCGCTGAATTGGATGTGGTTGTCGGAGGCTGCTGCACGCGATCGGGCCCGTGAACCACAATGGGCGAAGTAGTGCTGGGCAGGATAGGCTGCTTCTGCCTCGCCAGGTCCGTGGCGGAGATGCCCAGGTCGGCCAGGTTCACCTCTTCATTGGGCGGATCCAGCGAGGGTTTTACTTCAGAAGCTGTGGGCGGCGCAGGCCGGGGCGGAACAATGGTCTTGACCTCGGCCTTCTCCGGAGCCCAGACCACCGCCGTAGGAATGGGAACCTCTGCGATCAGCGTGACAGGGTTCTTAATCTTCGGCTGCACCAGCGTCTGTGCGCCCGGCGCCCCGGGCACAGTTTGCCTCAGAGCCGCCTGCTCGGTTCGCTTTCCGCCTGAGGAAGGCGTCTTCGCTTTGGGTCGCGGACCAGGATATCGAATACCCGCCGACGCGCGCGCCTTCTGCTCCGGGGGATACAGCTCAAGGTGCCGCACGACCAATCGCTCAGTGATAACCCTGTGATTCTGCGGCCCGTATAGAATTGCCAGCGCCGTCACGCCGATTACTGCGCCATGCATCAGAATCGAGACTGCAAAGGATGATCCCGAGACAAACTGATCAGGCCGGTCAGAAAAAAGCGTAATGGTGCGGGAAGACCTCATGACAAAATCACTCTTCTCCCCCGCGCCGGACGGTCCTGTGCGTTGGAAGCCTCTGCATGTGCTCTCAGCTAATATGAATGCTCAAAAAATGAAGTAAGACATCCCCTGAAAGTGGGATACATGCTTCCCCAAAAGAGGAGCAAAGAACCCCCTTCTGAAATCCATTGTATCCTCTTTCAGAATTGCAGAAGACGAGGGCCCCGGAGGTAGCGAATCAACCAACAAGTTCACACTTGACTTATGATTTGAAGGGAATAAACTAAACAGCAGTATCCTCCGACTTGCTTGTCGATACCACCCTTTGGTCCGAGATGTTCGAGGCTCGTTCTCGAAGGCATTCAAATCACCATCGTGTGCGGAAAACAGGGCGTGCCGATCAGGCAGTTCCAGTAGGCTTAAAGATGAACCGACGTGTCGTTACAATCTTAGTTATCGCTTTCGTCATTGCAGGCGCTACAGCGTTTGTGGTCGCGCGTATGCTCGGCGGCATCAAGTCGGCGGCCAAGCCGGTGTTGACCACCAGCCTGGTTGCGGCTAATGCGGATATCAAACTTGGGTCTGTTCTGGCCCCCGGAAACCTGACCACGATTCAGATAACCGGCACGCCTCCCAAAGGCGCCATCCTCAAGCCTGAGGATGCTGTTGGGCGGGGCGTGCTGGCGGACATCTACCAGGGCGAGCCCATTCTCGAGAGCCGCCTGGCAGCCGTGGGATCAGGCGGCGGACTGGCGGCCACCATTCCCCAGGGTATGAGAGCCTGTGCGGTCAGGGTGGACGATGTGGTGGGTGTAGCCGGATTCGTCACTCCTGGCATGCGCGTCGACGTGCTCATCTCCGGCACTCCTCCCGGTGCGCAGGCCCAGGCCGCGACCGAAGGCCTTCAGTCAAGAACCATCCTGCAGAACATTCAGGTATTGTCGGCCGGTACTGAGATTCAAAAGGACCCCGAAGGCAAAGCCAAACCGGTGCAGGTGGTCAACCTCCTGGTCACTCCGGAACAGGCTGAGACCCTGAGCCTGGCCAGCAACCAGCAGGTCAAAATCCAGCTGGTTCTGCGCAACCCGCTCGATACCAAGACCGACCATGTTCCAGGCACGGCAATGACCAATCTGTTTGCCGATCCTGGCGCTAAGAAGCCAGTGAGTTCCGATCACGTTCGCAAGGCGCCGTCTGACACATTCACCATTGAAGTGATCAACGGCGAAAAATCGGGCACGGAAAAACTCCATGCGCCGGTGGGAGGGAAGCAGTGAAAGCAAAGGCTGGCAATACCATCGCATGTTTCTGCGCAGTCTTTGTGATTGTCTGCGCCGCTCGGGGCCAGCAGGCTGATACCATGCCCGCTGCTCCGCAACCCGCCCCGGCTAGCATTCAGGACTCCGCAAATGACCTCTATGTAGCCGTTGGCAAAACCGTGCTTGTGGATACCGCCAAGCCCATCAAGCGCATCGCCATCGGCTCCGCTGAAACCGCTGAAACCCATGCCATCAACCGCACCGAAATCATGGTCAGCGGAAAAGCCGTGGGTGAAACCAGCCTGATTATTTGGGACACGCTCGGCAACCGGCAGTTCTTCAACGTAAAGGTAAGCGCCAGTTCGGCGGCATCGGAAAGCAGCCTGGAGGCCGTCCGCCGCCAGTTGAGAACCGAGCTGCCCGGCCAGGCTCTGAAGGTCAGCTTTGACAACAACATGATCTTCCTGCGTGGCACCGTCAATAACCTCAACAGCTCCGACCGTGCCGTCAAGATTGCCTCCACCGCGGGAAAAGTCGTCAACCTGCTTGACGTCAAAGTCCCGCCCGCCGATCCCCAGATCCTGCTCAAAGTGCGCTTCATGACCCTGGACCGCAACAAGGCCTTGCAACTGGGCTTCAATATGTTCGACAACGGGCTGGGAAACGCGCTCGGCTCGGTTTCAACCACGCAGATCATCACTCCTCCCCTGCTCGCCGCCACGGCGGGAACAACCATCACGGGCAGTCAGAACATCGCGGCACTATTCCCCGGCCTGGGCGGTGTGGGCGCGACCATCACGGCGCTCAGCACCAAGGGCGTAACCGAGGATCTGGCGGAGCCGAATATCCTGGCCGTAAACGGAAAAGAGGCCAGCTTCCTGGCCGGCGGAGAATATCCCTACCCGGTAGCGCAGGGCACCTCCAACGGCACCACGATTACCATCATGTTCAAGGAGTATGGAATCCGCCTCAACTTCATCCCCGTCGTTACTCCCCGCGGAACCATCCGGCTTCAGATTGCCCCGGAAGTCAGCGCGCTCGATTTTACCAATGCCGTGGATATCTCAGGATTCGAAGTGCCCGCCATCACCTCCCGGAAGATGAAGACTGAGGTTGAGCTCGCAGATGGCCAGAGTTTTGTTCTCGCCGGCCTGCTAAACAACACTGAAACCGAAACCTTTGAGAAAATCCCTTTCATAGGCGACATTCCGATCCTGGGCAAGCTCTTCCAGTCCATGTCGAAGAATAAGACCAACACCGAGTTGATCGTCCTGGTGACCCCGGAGATCGTGGCTCCCATTCCGACCGGAGCAAAGTTGCCTGAATTGAAGTACCCGGCCAAGTTCCTGCCGCCCAACTCAGGCATTCCCATGAATACGCCGGATGCCAAGACGGCGGACAATACGCCGGCTCCCTCGCCCACAGTCATACCCGTTGAGAAATTACTCGACAGCATGAAGCCTGAGCCGCCGCTTGAGATTGAAGGCGCCACACAAGGCTTTGGCGCTTCGTCGTCAAGCAACAGCACCGCTGCACCTTCTGCTCCGCCTCAGTAGCGCTTTCTGCCGGCCGCCTCCCCAGGCGGCCGGTTGAGGTGGCGGGTGAGCACTCGCTACCCAGAGCCTCTTTATCCTTCACTCGTTAGCGGATTTCACGCTTGCCCTGGTTAAATTCAAGCGGGCACAAGCGGCCCTTATCGATCACACCGCCTGGCGAGGCGAAAGGAAATCCGATGAATTTGCTCAGCAGGATCTTTGGCCGGCTGCGGGGTTACGCCACCCAGCGCAGACCGCCAGCTCCTGAATCTCGCCTGCAGGTTACAAACCTCACCCGCCATTCGGTCCTGGCCACCAGCCTGGAAGTAGCCAACAGCGGTTCCACGCGCAGCAAGGGCCTGCTGGGGCGTGCGCAGCTGGCTCCCGGAGAGGGTCTGTGGATTCTGCCCTGCGAAGCCGTGCACACTTTGTTCATGCAGTTCTCAATCGACCTCGTCTATCTCGACCGCAGGAACCGGGTCAGGAAGATCTGCTGCGCAGTGCCTCCATGGCGCCTTTCGGCGTGCCTCACGGCGCACTCCGTGCTCGAACTCCTTCCCGGAACCATTCGAAACACACAGACACAGCCCGGGGACCAGGTCGAATTCTCGCCCGCATCTTTGCCCCATGACGGTTCCCCCAGCCCTCCTGCTGACGGCTAGCGCGGCAAAGCCGGGGCCATGGGCAAGAAGCGTGATCTGTTCGGCGCCCCTTCATCCCACTGCATTCACGAGGACTTTATCCGGTAAGTCCTGCTCAATTGCCCGGCGCAAGAGAAAGAGCTGCCCCAATCCGAAAATGGCAAGCAGGATGGTGAGCGGCTGAATTCCATGCCACATCGCGATCGCATCTGAACCCCATGAAGCCACGCATATAAATATCGACACCAGGATGACCCAGCGCAGCGCCGTGCTCCACTTCAGCTCTCTAACCGCTCCCAGAGTCACTATTGCCGCCACGCTGGCCAGAACGCAGTCGTAAGCCGGAATATAAACATTCAAGAGCAGAGTCCAGGTAAGTGTCGCCGCCCATGCCAGGGATTGTGCAGGCCTGCCGCTCCCGGCAGACTTCCACAGCAACACCGCGAGCGCGCCCGCTATCGTGCCGGTTACAGAGATCAAGAGAATTGTTTCAGGCATGCTCCGCCCGCCGCAAACCGTCTGAAAGAACGCGCTGAAGTCCACATATTTCCAGAGACGTAGGACCGGCTGACCATCGAGGCCGGCGACGCGCCCAAAGTAGCGTAGGAAGTGTGCGTAGGACGCCCAGATTTGTGGGCCCCCGCACGCCGTTGCGGCCAGAATCAGCGCCCCCACGCCGGTTAGGAATCCAAGCAGCGTCCTCAACCTCCGGGTCAGAAGCAGCATGGGCACAAGAAGCAGGAGTAGCGTCGGCTTATAAGCCAGAATAGAGAGCGCAAGCCCGCTCGAGAACATTCTTGAGCGGCGATCCTGTGCGATAGCAAGCCCAACCGAGAATACCGCCACAGTACCGATCTGTCCATTGGCCAGGGTGCTGTAGAGAAATGGAGAAAATGCCAACGCAAAACAGAAGATCAACGAGACTTTAAGCCGCTCCCAGGGAAAGAAGCCTTTCAGGGCCGCCGCTATCCCCGCAAGATAAAGAGCCAGCGACACACCCGCCCAAAGGAAAAAAGATGGCACAAAAGGGATTCGCGCGAATGGGCCAAAGCACAAAGCTACGAACGGCGGGTACGGGCTTGGTCCATAGGCGCCGTCGTGCAAGGCATAGATATCGTTGAATGTCTTCAGTTGCAGGTTGTAATCGTAGAGCCTCGCGAGCGGATACTCGTTGGCGATGCGGCCAATCCCATAAAAGTAGATAAAATCGGCGGGGCGTATGTGAAAAGAACCGACTCCGGTCCTGAACTGAATCCAAAGGGGATAGCAGAACCGCGTCGCCAATAGCGAGGCAAACACTCCCCAACAAGCCAGATTCATCTCTTTCAGTCCGGGAGTCGGGCCCAGGATCCTGCTGGGCCACGCGAAAGGAGACTTTCTACCGCCATCGACATCAGCAGCCCTGTTGTCGCCGTTCATTCGATTACTCCATCGCACCGCGTTCACCGGATCCTGTTTCGTGATTGGCCTTTGGAATTAGGCTTATAGTAGGCGTTGCCACCGAAGTTTCCAACCGTTCGCCTTGGGAACGCTCCCGCAGCTCCACCCGCGCAGCTCGGCCGTTCGTTCCCGAGTTATATATTTTGCCGTTCACCTTCCCCGATACTACACTTTTGTGTCATGTATACGAAGCTGATGAATCCCCTGCGCCCTGTATACATCCGTTTACACTACCGCCAAGTCCCTGAGGGTATCATCTTCGTAAGTTGTTGATAAATAAAGATAACAAATCATTGCTCGGAATGGCACTCCACTTGCTGTATTTAGGGTGCCCCAGCATAGGCTGGGAGAATCCATCTACGGAGAAACCCACAAATGAATACCATGCTTATCAAGCTGTATGTGAAGTTCCAGGACCTGATGAACCGCGAGGAAGGTCAGGATCTGGTCGAGTATGCTCTTGTTGTTGCCCTCATCGCTTTCGGCGCCACCGCGGGCATGAAGGCTCTGGCCGGCGGCCTCAACACTGCATTCAGCAACATCAACACGGTTCTGGGCAACTACACGGTCTAACCTCCTGCGAAGCAGGGTAGGGCCTTTACAGACCAGCATGTTTGCTCCTTCGCGGGAGAGTTACTCAACGCCAGACCAGGTGCTCAGATAGCTCTCCCCACAAAAAGGCGCAAAACCTCCAGTTTTACCTCGAGGCTTCAGCATGAATCCTAAACACCGGAAACTCATCGATCGAGTGCGGGATCTGTTGAGGCTGGAAGACGGTCAGGATCTCGTTGAGTATGCAATGATCATTGCGCTGATTACGACTGGGGCAACAGCCGGCATGAAGGGCCTCGCTCTTGTTATGCTCAACGCTATGCTAGACCTGAGTAACACCATTGGTAGTTACACGGTTTAACTTCTCCACTGAAGAACCAGAAGATGCAACCTTGAAATATCGCCATATCTGGAAAGATTGGCGCTGAAAGTTAGTGCCTGGACGATTTATAATCCAGGCAAAATTCTGATAATCGATCGTCTAACTGAAAGGCAAACGCATGAGACTCGTCGTTCACAAGCTTATTGACCTGGTGCAGTGCCTGATCAAACAGGAGGATGGCCAGGACCTGGTCGAATATGCGTTGGTCGTGGCGTTGATTGCATTTGCCGCAACTGCCGGCATGAAGACCCTGGCCGGGGGAATCAACACTGCATTCATCCATATCAATACGGTTGTGGGCAATTACACGGTCTAAACCCCTGAATAACTATTTCTGCAGTGTTACAGTCGTCGGCAACTGTGCTCTTTAAGCCCGGGAAGGGTGCCAGGGAAATAGGAAATTATTTGCACAAATATGTGAAATTGTTTGCCTAGTCCACACTAGACTACTTGCCTCGATGCGTAATCCACGATATTCCTCCTCGGTGTTAACGCCACAAATAGCGGCGCACCGGCCACCCGACGGCATAAAATTACCGGTATGCTCCTCATCGAAGGCGGCCTCACCCTGATTGCCATTGCCGGGGCGTTCTGCCTGCCGCATCTTGGTTCCTCCATCTTCCGCCGCATGGAGCGCGCGTTTGGGCGATTGGCCAGGAAACAGGCACTGGCCGTCGCGACTTGTTGGCCTTGCCACGCTTTTTCTGCGTCTGGCCATCCTGCCCTTCTATCCCATCCCTCTGCCCTTTGTTCCTGACGATTTCAGCTTTCTGCTCGCGGCCGACACCTTTGCTCACGGCCGGCTGGCCAACCCCACTCCAGCCATGTGGACCCATTTCGAAAGCATCCACATCACCATGCAGCCCACCTATATGTCCATGTACTTTCCCGCGCAGGGACTGCTGCTGGCTGCCGGCAAAGCTGCTTTTCGGAAATCCCTGGTTCGGCATTCTGCTGTGCGAGCGCGCTGATGTGCGCCGCCATCTGCTGGATGCTGCAGGCATGGCTGCCGCCCGGCTGGGCGCTGCTCGGCGGAATTCTCGCCGTTCTGCGCCTCGGCCTCTTCAGCTACTGGATCAACACCTATACCGGCGGCGGGCTCGATTGCCGCCCTGGGCGGAGCGCTGGTGCTGGGCGCCCTGCCGCGGCTGATGAAGACCGCGCGCGCTTCGCTACGGCCTGCTGATGGCGGTCGGCATTGTGCTGCTGGCGATCACCCGCCCCTACGAAGGCCTGCTGCTGTGCCTTCCGGTTGCGGTCGTTCTGGGCCACTGGGTCTTGCGCGGAAAAAATCGGCCGCGCCCTCGGTGCTTGCTCGACGCGCGCGCCTTCCTGCTGGCTCATGGTCGTCGCCGCCGGCGCGTGGCTGGGGTACTACGATTACCGCGCCTTCGGAAGCCCCCTCACGCTTGCCCTACACCGTCAATCGCGCCACCTACGCCGTGGCGCCCTATTACGTCTGGCAGCAGCCAGCGTCCCGCGCCCGCCTACCGCCACGAGGATACTGCGCCGCTTCTATTACGATCAATGAGCTGGACGACTACAAAAAAATCCACTCGCTCGGCGGCTTCTTCACCGCAAACCTTGTTCAAAGTCGATCCGGTGTTTCGATTCTTTGCCGGCATCGTCCTGCTTCCTCCGCTCATCATGCTGCGCCGCGTCTTTCTCGATCGCCGCATCCGCTTTCTGGTTCTGTGCTCGCTCGTTCTTGTTGCCGGCATGGTCATTGAGATCTATCCTGATCCCTCACTACCTGGCGCCCTTCACCGCGGCCTTCTATGCCATTGGCTTGCAGGCCATGCGCCACCTGCGCGTCTGGAGCCCGGAGGACAAGCCAGTCGGCACAGCGATGGTCCGGCTTACCGTGGTCATCTGTGTCTGCTCTGGCGGGGTTGCGGCTGTTTGCCGGGCCCCTCGCATCTGGCGTCGCCAGAGTGGCCGGCCTCCAATGGGTCTGACAATGGTACGGCCCGGAGCACTTTGGCACGGAGCGCGCGCAGATTGAAGCCGCTCTCGAACAGCTCCCCGGTAAGCAGCTGGTGATTGTGCGCTACTCGCCCAGACCACAATCCGCTCGATGAATGGGTCTACAACGCAGCCGACATCGATGACTCCAAAGTCGTATGGGCAAGGGAGATGGATACCGCCGAATAATCTGGAATTGATTCGACTACTACCGGGATCGGAAGGTCTGGCTGGTCGAGCCGGATACCAGCCGGCAACGTTTCTCCTTACCCGTTCGCAGCGCAGATCCGCTGCCGCGCATTGAGTCGAGCCGCAGGTTTCCGGCATCAGAATTATTGCAGGAGTTAAAGCCATGATCAACGGAAAACGAATTGCGGTCGTGATGCCGGCATACAACGCCGAGAAGACCCTCGAAAAGACGGTGCGGGAATTGTCCGACGTGGTGGACATCAAGATCCTCGTCGACGACTCCAGCAAGGACCAAACCGCGGCTCTTTCCCGCAAGCTCGGCGTGCAGACGTTTGTTCACGACGCCAACTACGGATATGGCCGCAATCAGCAGACCTGCTATCGCGAAGCCCTGGCCGCGGGCGCCGATATCGTGGTCATGGTCCATCCCGATTACCAGTACACGCCGTCGCTGGTTCCCGCCATGGCCGGCATGGTCGCCAGCGGCGTCTACGACATGGTTCTGGGCTCGCGCATTTTGGGCGCAGGCGCGCTCAAGGGCGGAATGCCGTTCTATAAGTACGTCGCCAACCGCTTGCTGACGGCTTTTCAGAACCTCTTTCTGGGCGTCAAGCTCTCCGAGTACCACACCGGCTTCCGCGCCTTCTCGCGGGAGTTGCTTGAGACTCTGCCCCTGCTTGAAAACTCCGACGACTTCGTCTTCGACAACCAGATGATCGCCCAGGCCGTGATGTTCGGCTTCAGCATCGGCGAGATCTCCTGCCCGACGAAGTACTTTGAAGAAGCCTCTTCCATCAACTTCAAGCGCAGCGTGGAATATGGACTTGGAGTGCTGGCCACGACCTTCAGCTTCGTCGCGCATAAGTGGGGAATCAAGCGCATACCGAGATTCGACTCCACGGGCCGCAAAGTGACTCAGAAGTATTACTCCGAGATCCCGTTGGGCTCGTAAGACCCTCAAGTGCGATGCGCATTGCATTGCACGAGAGGCGAGTCGCTCGCAACCGGCGACAGGAGACTGCCCTATTAGCCAGCAAAGGGTACCACGGATGGACTTGGAACTCAGCATCATAATGCCCTGCCTAAACGAGGCGGAGACGCTGGCAACCTGCATCCGAAAAGCTCAAAGTTATCTTCACCGTTCAGGCGTGAGCGGAGAGATTGTTATCGGCGATAACGGATCGACGGACGGCTCACAGCAGATTGCAACCAGCCTCGGCGCCCGCGTGGTTCATGTCCCCATTCGTGGATACGGCGCGGCAATATCTGGAGCAATTGCCGCCGCGAACGGCAAATATTGCATTATGGGCGACTCGGACGACAGTTATGACTTCGAGAATCTCGATGGCTTTGTCCTGAAGCTTCGGGAGGGCTGCGATCTGGTAATGGGCAACCGGTTCAAGGGCGGCATTGAGAAGGGTGCCATGCCATGGAAGAACCGTTACATCGGGAATCCCACACTCTCTACCATTGGAAAAGTTTTCTTCCGGGCGGAATCGGGGGATTTCCATTGCGGTATCCGCGGTTTCTCAAAGAACGCCTTTCAGGCTATGGATTTAAGAACCACCGGGATGGAGTTCGCATCTGAAATGGTGATTAAGGCCAAGCTCCTGGGACTGAAGGTAGCCGAAGTACCCACCACCCTGAGTCAGGACGGCCGTTCGCGTCCCCCGCACCTGCTTCCGTATCGCGACGGTTGGCGCCATCTTCGCTTCATGCTCATGTACAGCCCGCGCTGGCTGTTCTTATACCCCGGCATTTTCTTGATCTTGCTGGGGCTGGCCGGATGCGGTTGGCTCCTCCCGGGGCCGCGAGTCGTGCACGGTATCGGATTCGACGTGCACACGCTCTTGTATGCGTTCGTTTTTGTCCTCATGGGTTTTCAGCTTGTTGCGTTCGCCGTGTTCACCAAGGTATTCGCCATCTCCGAAGGCCTCCTGCCCGAAGATCCGCGCATAAATCGCGCCTTCCGCTATATCACGCTGGAAACCGGCCTGGTTGCCGGTGGATTACTGATGGTGCTCGGGGTTAGCGGATCGATCTTCGCCGTTTCGGGGTGGGCCAAAGAGAGTTTCGGCGCATTGGACGCCGGGCACGTGTTGCGCATCGTCATGCCGGCCGTCTTTTCTCTGACCTTGGGTGTTCAGATTATCTGCAGCAGTTTCTTCCTGAGCATCCTCGGGCTGAGGCGAAAATGAACGTGGGGTTAGGTGTCCAAATGCGCAGAACGCTGCTAACTGAGTTTATGATGCAGGCTCCCTTTCAACCGGCCACAAACTATTGGCGGGCGGTCGAAATCGAAGAGGTCATCAAATACGGCCTGCCGAGCGGGAAAGGCCTCGACCTGGGATGTGGTGATGGCCATCTCATGGAGATTATTCTCGGTCATCTCGGCGCCCGAGACCTGGTGGGGCTCGACATCGACCCTCAGGAAACCGCGCTGGCCCGCGGACGGAAGATTTACCGCCATGTCGTGACCGCGCCTGCGGATCACCTCCCTTTCGCTGACAGCCAACTTGATTTTGTCTTCTCCAACTCAGTTTTGGAACACATTCAGAACATAGAGGCTGTGTTGACCGAGGTGGCACGGGTGCTCCGCCCTGCCGGACGCTTTCTCTTTACAGTGCCGGGCGCGGACTTTCACAGATGCCTGAAGGGACCAAGGCTTTGGGGCAGCCGCGAGGATTACATTCGTCAAATCGACGCACGCTGCTTTCATCTGCGGTACTGGGATCTAAGCAGGTGGTCGGACGATTTGCAGAAGGCAGGACTCGTCCGGATTCACGCCCACCAGTACCTCGACCAGGCTCAGGTGCGTCGCTGGGAATCGATCGCTCGAAATACCAGCGGCCTGCTCTACGAATTATTTGGCGAACGGAAACAGCCTATTGAGATTCAGCGGCGGATGCGCATGCGCAATCAGCGCCTGCGTTTTCCCCGGTCTCTGGCTTTATTGAGCGCCGGAGTTCTGGACTTTGGCAGGATGCGGGATGGGTCGTTGTACGGATGCCTTTTGGTTGAGGCGAGGAAACCAGCATGACTGATGTCTATGGAATCGGAATGTGGAGCTGGGGGTTTAAACCGTGAAGAAACTGCGTGTAGCTGCCGTTGGACTCGGATGGGTAGCACTGCACCGGCATTTGCCAGTGATGGAGCGCAGCGCAGACTTCGAAGTTATTGGCGTAGTGGACCGGGCCCCAGGCCGCGCGCGAGAAGTCATGTTGCAGCGCGGTTATCGGCAGTGCGCGGAAACTTCAGACCTCGCCGCTGTCGAGTGGTTAAAGGGCGTGGACGTCATTACTGTCGCCACGGCGCCAATGAGCCATTATTCGATCATCCGCCAGGGGCTCGAACTCGGCAAGCATGTACTGACGGAAAAGCCGTTTACAATGAAAGTCACCGAAGGCGAAGAATTGGTGGCGCTGGCGGAGGCGCGGGGTCTCCGGCTGGCAATCGTTCACAATTTTCAATTTGCGCGCTCCACAAAGTTGCTTCTCAGTGAAATTGCGAAGGGCGAATTGGGAGAGGTGCACACGGTCAATGCGGTGCAATTCGGCAACCCCAGCCGGCGCCTGCCCACTTGGTACGACCAGTTGCCACTTGGCCTCATGTATGACGAGAGTCCACACTTGTTATACCTGATTCGCGCTGTCGCCGGAGACGTTCAACTGATCCGCAGCCTTGTTTATCCCAGTACCGCGGACCGCAATACGCCGGCACGAGTGGACGCTTATTTTGAATCGTCGTCGATCCGCGGACCGGTTACCTTGAGTTGCAACTTCGAGAGCCCGGTCAGCGAGTGGTACTTGCTGGTTTTCGGAGAGAAACGTCTCGGAATCGTTGACGTTTTTCGAGACATCTACATCTCCCTTCCTAACGATGGAGCGCATCAAACCGCAGATGTGCTTCGCTCCAGTTTGACCGCGATAAGCCAGCATCTGTGGCAGCACTTATCCAGCGGCATCCCGCATTTGACGGGAAATCTCTTTTACGGAACCGACGAGGTGTTTAACCGCTTCGCGCGCGCAATCAGAGGTACGGCCGAAGAGTTGGGGCCGATCGGACCTGATGGTGCGCTGGCAGTTCTGCGTCTTCAGCACGCAATCATAGAGCGCCAGGAACTCCTGGGCCGGAACTCTACATTAAGGATGCAGCAGTGAAGCTCTTGATGGTTACGCACTACTTCGACTCTCACCAGGGTGGGATCGAACTGGTCGCGGAAAAGATATTTCGCGGTCTCATCGAGAGGAAATGCGAGGTTGTATGGGCTGCCGCCAATGTGAGTGCCGCCCCCGCCATAGAAACCTGCGGAGGAGTGCTGCCCCTGAAGACTTGGAATATTGTGGAGCAAATTGCCGGGCTGCCGCTTCCGGTGCCTGGTCTCGGCGCATTGAAGAACATCTACTCGCATGTCGGCCGCGCCGATATTGTTCTACTTCATGATTGTCTTTATCTTTCAAACATCGCGGCATTCCTGTTTGCGCGCATTCGAGGCGTTCCAGTTATGATTATCCAGCATATAGGGATTGTCCCGTACCGGAACCTCTTGCTGGATGCGATCATGAAGCTCTCAAACACGTTTGTCACTCGTCCCATGCTCGCATCCGCGCAGCAGGTTGTCTTTATCAGCCAGAACACCGCTCGTTATTTCGCGACGGTCAGTTTTCGCAACCCTCCGGCGTTGGTGTTTAACGGCGTTGATACTGAGATGTTTCGTCCCCTTCGCGAAGGCGAAGACAAAGGAGTTATCCGCGATCATCTTGGCCTTCCACGCAAAGGCAGAGTCGTGCTATTCGTCGGGCGCTTCGTAGAGAAGAAAGGCATATCGGTCATGAAGCGTATGGCGAATCTGCGACCGGACTGGACCTGGGCCTTTGCGGGCTTTGGACCATTGGACCCAGGCAGTTGGAAGGCTGCAAATGTGCGTGTCTTATCCCACATGCGAGGTTCGTCGATGGCCGCGCTCTACCGCGCGTGCGACCTGCTCGTACTCCCCAGTGTCGGCGAAGGATTCCCTCTGGTTGTGCAGGAGGCTTTTGCTTCCGGGCTACCCGTCGTGTGCGGGGCCGAGACACTTGAGGCAGACCCTGAAATCAGGCCGTTTGCGCGAGGAGTTCCGATATATGCGAACGACAATGACCGAACGGCACGGGAGTTCCTGACTGCGATCGACGAAGTCTTAGATTTAGAAGCGCAATCAGAGGAGATACCCCAGGCGCGCCATGCCTTCGCGGCGGCGCGCTACTCATGGCATCATGCTACGGAACAATACCTGGAGCTGGCCTCGCGCTTAATCCCCACGTTGAGGCCTCACGATGCGGATGAGGAAGCGAGCGAATGAAAGGCGCTTCGATGACTTTGCGGCGCGTTCTTCTGGCGCTTGGCTCAATCATGCTTGGCGTGCTCCTGATCGTCCTGCTGATTCGAATCGGGAAGATTGATCTGCGATTGACTTTGTTTCAACTAGAGCATGCCAGACGCAGCGCCCTCGCAAAGTTAGTTTTCCTAAACGGCATCCTCGTCTACCTTTCTAGTGAGAAATGGCGGAGCGTTGATGCAACCTTGCGACACCCGCCAGATTCTGCCCCCTCAAGAATCGCAGCGTTCGCTGTGACAAGCGCCGGTATGACATTGGGGCTCGTGATTCCAGTACAGTTTGGCATGACAGCAGCCCGGACATTAGGGACGCACGTCTACGGCAGGGCGCTGAAGCGCGGAACGGCTGGCACTCTGTTTGAGCAAAGTTTCGACTTGCTCGTCGTCGCTTTTCTGGCCGTCGCCTCCGGACTTACTTGCTTCTTCAAAGGGAGTGAGCTGATGTGGACGATTTTCGCCGTGGCCATGACCATGCTTGCGCTGCTTGCCGTTGGACCTGCGATCAAGGTTGCTCGAAGGCCTGCCTCTTATGTTGCAAATGCGCCAAAACGTCACGATCGGATTGGGAGAATCCAACAGGGCATTTCGAACCTTCGGCACTCGGGAGTTTTGAATGCCCAACTGGCGCGCCGGCTCTTAGTGCTATCCGTGGCGCGTTTCGCCGTGATCGTTCTGATGGCCGTAGAAGTTGCTGAGGCCATCGGTGCTCCAATCCCCCTCTGGCGTATTGCTGCTGCGATTCCGTTTGTCGTGATTGCCTGCGTGATCGCAATCACTCCGGGCGGACTCGGCGTAAATGAACTAACCTACGCGGCTGCCCTCAGTATGTTCGGAACCCCGTTCTCGGTCGGTGCGCAATGGGCCTTGGCAAATCGAGTCTTAGGAGTAGCATCCTGTATTCTTATCGCGACCATCGCCGCGTGCACACTAGGAATCAAAAGGCTTGCGGTTGTCAGTAAGTAGAAATCAATGGCAGCCAGGCTCGCGTTTACAACAGTCTTCTGAAAGGAGCACTGTCTTGGAAGATACTGGCGCTGTTTCAGAAACTCGATTCAAACAAACCTCGGAGAATAGCTTGGGCTTGGGAAGCCACCGCTCCATTCCAGATCGTGTGATCTACGCGATTTACGCCCTCGCTCTCGCCGTATCGATTTCCATCTGGTTCATAGCTGTCCGCACGCCATTGTGGGAGGATGAGTTGGGCTCGTATTGGCAGATCAACGCCGGCTTTTCCGGGATATGGTCTCGCCAGGGGATTTGCCCGCCCGCATATTCGTACATTCTATGGTTCTTTACCAAACTGATTGGAACCAGCGAAATCGCCCTCAGAATACCCTCCATTCTCGCCATGCTTGCGGCGGCCTATCTGCTTTATCTCGCCGCACTCGAGCTTTTCGAACATCCTATTGCCGTCATTGCTGCCGTAATCTTTTGCCTTAATCCCTTTGTTATTTTCGCCTCCATTGACGTCCGGCCCTACGCCTTCGCAGTGTTGGCGGCCAATGCGGCCATTCTCATTGTGCTTCGCTTGCGGCGCAACAACTCGAACTGGCTGGCGGCGCTGTTTGGCCTTTCATTGGCATTCAACGTTTACTTCCATTATTTGTTTGCGGTCATCCTGCCGGCACTGGCAATTTGTTTTTTCGCCGTAAAGCTTCGCGACCGTAAGACCTTATGGCGCCAGTTCGGTGTTGCCCTCGCTGCGTTCGCGCTGGCGTTTCTGCCGGTGATTCCCGGATTGCTGCATTTGTTCCAAACAAGGCAAACCCACCTCTACGAGGATCCACCCACCCTGTCGGATTTGACCTGGACGCTCGCGCCAGGGTGGATTCTGCCTGTCATTTGCGGCGTCGGTATTGTTGCCTTTCTCGTCGCTGCTTCAACAAGACGGCGTGTTTGTTCGCTGAACGGTGTTGAGGGCTGGAAGATAATAGTTTGCGCATCCTTGGGGCTCCTCCCGGTTCTGATCCTCTATGGCATTAGCGTGGGAACACCGATGCACCTTTTTGTAGCTCACCACCGTTTGGCCGCGATCCCAGGAATTACGCTCTGCTGGGCTTTCTTCGTCAGCCGCTTTCATTCGCGCGCCATGCGATTGCTGTTCTGCGTGGCGCTGGTGGCAACTACCGCTTCCTTTTATTTGAGCTACCCGCTTTCAAGCCGCCATATGCCATCATGGAAATATGCTCTGGAATTTGCCGAAAAGAATGCCTCCGTCGACGACGCTCCGGTAGTGATGTGCAGCGGCTTCGTCGAGTCGAACCACGCTGCCATGCCGCTCGATTCGGCTAAAGACAGCAATCTGTTCGCATGGCTCCTCTACTACAAGCTCAGCGTACCGGTTGTGCCCCTGCCACAGGCACTCAATGCCGAGGCGATTCGGGTTGGTTCGCGCGCTCCTGCAAGAGGCTACACAGAAACATGAACGCTTTCTGGTCCTCGCGCATATGCCGTCTATCGGAACTATCGAGTGGCTCGCTCACAACGCTTCAACTGCGTACTCCGTCCGTCAATTGGGAGTATTCGACGGAGTCGAGGTCTGGGAGTTCTTGCCGCGCACCCAGTAGGATGCCTCTCAATGACACAAATTCCAAAACCTATCTCGATTGACCATCCGCGTAGTACTTCAACGCTCTCTCGATTCCGTCCTTGAAGTCGATCTTGTATTCAAATCCAAGCTGCTTCTGCTTAGCCGTATCACCACCCCGCGCAAAAACTCCGGCCGGCTTGTCGGATAGGCCCTTCACCTCGGGGTGGTAGCCCGCCAATCCCGCAGCTAATTTAGCAAAGTCAATAAAGCTCGTAAAAATGCCTGTCGATAGATTTACAGCTCCTCCGTCGTCAATCTTATCGATCGTCGCCATCACGCCCGTCACGCAGTCTTCAATGTGAATGAAGTCGCGCATCTGGGTTCCATCTCCCCACACATGCAGAGTCTCCGCTCCGCGCTCCGCCAGCACGCGCTTGCAGATGCTGGGAAATGGATAAGCATCGTCCTGGTCCTCGCCATATCCAGAGAAAGGACGATAGCAAATTGATTTCAGTCCATGCTTCTCATAGGCCAGTTGAGCCAGGTATTCGCAGGTCAGCTTGGCCCAGCCATAGCTCATGTCAGGCATGCCAATGTCGGCGTCGAAAGAGATCATATCCTCTTTCAAAAGTACATAATCGTCGCGCCGTTGCAGCTTGATAGGATAAGCCGCACTCGAACTGAAGCATGCCGTCTTCTTCGGCCGAGCCTCTTTGGCCCATCCCCAATACGCCGCGTCAATAGCCAGATCGTCCGCCACAGCCAGCGGGTTATTTTCAATCATCAGGCGTCCGCCAACCATGGCCGCCAGGTGAAATGCGTAGTCGAAATCGCTGTCCTTCGCTCGGCTGAACCAGGATCGGCAATCTTCTTTATAGAAATGAAAATGTGCATATTCCCGCGGGTCGAAGAGCGGCCAACCGTTTGCCGGATCGATGCCCCCGGTAAACTCAGCCACGCAGTCGACGGCATGCACTTCGTCCCCTGCTTCCAATAAGCGCCTTACCATATGCCGTCCGACAAACCCGGCAGCGCCGGTAACCAAAACCTTATGCATCTTTGAAATGCCTCCGGTATAGTTCGAATGCGCGATTCGATCTCTCAGGCAGATACGACGCAATCGATTCAGGATCCATAGCCAGATCCTGAACCAGCTTCAAATTGTTCTCATACCCCAAATACTCCTGCTTCATATCGCGAACCAGGTCGTGAGGATTGCGCAACTGATAGACAGATGCCTTCGCCCAAACGGCCCGGTACCCCTTGGCCTGCAGATAGTAAGAAGCCCAGATGTCGTCCATCCGCCCGATATGGGGAAACATGAAATAGTCTTTCAAGCATTTGCCGGCGATAAAGGTATTCTGCGAGTTGAAGGGACCCATTTTGTTCGCACACATCGGAAAATATTTTGGATTGAATTCGCACTCCGGTGCGTGCTCCATGCGGCACAGCGCATCAATGTCCGGATCGCCATTCCAGAAGTCCGCCTGCACATCCACATGGACAGTCTTCCGCACTTTCTTCGAGTAATCGCGCTGCGGAAGCAATTGCAGCGGATAGCCCCGGTGCCAAAGATGGGGATAGTTCGTTGCGCCTACTGAGTCGAATGCCGGTAACTCGGTTTCATAGCAGTCCATCTCTACGTCTTTGCCCACCAGCAGATGCTCGCCCCATCCAGCCAGCGGAATGTTATCGTCGTCCACCACGGCCACCACATCGGCTTTCATATCGTGAGCCCAGAGCAGACCCATACTTCGCCGCTGAATGCAATTCCATCCGATAGCCTCTGAAAGCTCAGGATCGTATATCTCCTGCTCTTCGGGTGTGACGTAAATACCTCGATCAAGATGATAGCCGGCCGGCGTTTTCTTATCGCCAATAACGACCAGCTCCCAGTCCTTCATCGATTGAAACTTCTCCATCGCCTCAGTCGGATGATTGATCGTGGTTGTTACTATAACTGACTTCATATCTTACCTCGCGGTCTTTTCTGCTTGAGTCACTGGTTTGAGAATGGACTGCCGGTTGGCAAAGCGCGTTCGAAGACCTGAACGAAAATATACGAAGTTAAGAAGAAACGTATTCTGTGATTTGCCTTCAGATCGCGCCTTCCACGCGGAAGGGACCTCGATCACCTGAACCCCAAGTCTCAGCGGCTTTACCAGTGTCTCAAACAGAAACGCGTGCCGCAGTTCTTCCCAGCGTATGCTTTGAACAAGTTTAGTTGGAAAGATGCGATACGCATAAGTCATGTCGGAAAGCTGAACGCCATACAATATAGCGAAGAATCGCTGGAATAACCAATTGCAGACTAGCTTGATCTTCGAGTAACCTTGGAATCCATCACTTGTGCGCCAACGGGTGGCTGTCACGATCGCCGAAGGCCGAGTTTCAGCATTTGCAATCAAGATCTTTACCGTATTCGGATCCGTCTCAAGGTCGCTGGCCATCATTATCACGTGGCTGCCGCGAGCGAGATCGAAGGCCTCGCGCATTGCCCCACCCAGGTATGGCAATGTCTGCATGTGAACCCGCACCTGGCTGCCCAGGCTCTCGCTCAGACCGTCGACAGTTGCCATCGCTTCCGCCGTTGTTCGCCCGCAAACTACGATCAAGATCTCATTGAGGCGGTCCTTAACGTCGCGGAGAATTATGCGGACAGTCTCTTCCAAAGAGACAGTCTCATTCATCACCGGAAGTATGATGGTTACCGACTCAAGTCTGTCCACATGCAAGTAATCACTCATTGCATATCTCCCCTTCGATCAACTGTCGACCTTCAGGTGATGCACTGCGGTATCTTGACTAAAATCATTCTATTCGACCTGAACCGCATCCAGCGGAGAATTTGCAATCGGAAAGAGTCAACCTGTACTTGATTCAGAACTATTGTTACCTGATCAAGCACACGTTCGCATATTCAAGCAGCGGCTGAACAATCTTCTCAGATAAGATTGGAAGGGCACAGTCCAATGATCACGATAGAAGCAAAAGAAATGCAAAATTCGGGCCTTCGCCCCTGGCACCATTGCGTGATCTTCCTTCTTGCCTGCGGACTTTTGGTATCGCGACGGCCAGATGCGGTCACCCATGCGCAGTTTTGGGCAGAAGATGGGCACGTTTGGTTCGCGGATGCCTATAACTTTGGAGGCTTGGCCGCGCTGATTCGAACGCAGGACGGCTACTTCCAGCTTCTTCCGCGGCTGGCTGCAGCGCTGGCCGCACTGGTGCCAATACGCCTGGCTCCCCTGGTGCTCAACCTGATTGCGATCATAATCGAAGCTCTTCCTGCAAACCTGCTGCTCTCATTCCGGTCTTCGGTTTGGGGCAGTTTCCGTTATCGTCTTGTTCTTGCACTCGTCTACCTGGCGCTGCCGAATTGCTGGGAGATGGACGCCATCATTACCAGCTCGCAGTGGCTAATGACTCTGTGCGCCTTCCTGCTGTTGGTTGCGGCCACGCCCAGAAGGATCACAGGACGTGTGTTCGATATTGCTATTTTGCTGCTCTGCGGACTGACCGGACCGTTCTGCGCGTTTCTAATGCTGGTCGCAATGTTCCTTGCGTGGAAGCGCCGCGAGAGCTGGCGATGGATTGAAGCCGGCATTCTTGCGGCATGCTGTCTTATTCAGGCATGTGGGCTGCTCATTGTCGATCCCGCCGGCCGCTCTCACTATGCCGCCTTAGGAGCCAGCCCGGCACTGTTTGCGCGCCTGCTTGCCGCCCAGGTCTACCTGGCCGCGTTAATCGGCGGCAACGGACTTGCGTACTATTCAGACTCTCGCCTTTTCATCTTCCTTCTTGTTGTGGCCATCGGTGGAACCATACTTGTAGTTCTCTGCTTTATCAAGTCACCCGTGGAGATGAGACTTTTTCTTGCAGTTACTTCTCTTTTGTTTGCCGTATCGCTAAGTTCTCCAAATACCGGCTCGCCAAAAGGAGTTACGGGATGGGAGATATTAACAAGCGGTGGCGGAATTCGTTATTGGTTCTTCCCCACTCTAGCCTTTGCATGGTCGCTTTTATGGTGTTTTCATAGTCGAACCCGTTCCCTTAGAATCGTATCGGCTCCGCTTATACTTTTGATGTGCGTGGGGATCATTCGTGACTGGCGGCATCCTGCCTTTCTGGATTTGCATTACGCAGAATATGCGGAGCGCTTCGAAGCAGCGCCTGCGGGCACGGTAGTTAACATTCCGGAAAATCCAGCAGGCTGGACCGTTCATCTGGTTAAACGCCCGGTTGGCAGATAGGGGTTGGTGATTCGATGATGATCCTTGCGCCCCACTCTGAAACCGGCCCTCCGCTGATGCTGGTTGAAGCTGGCCTCACTTTAATTGTGGTCGCGGGCTCATTCTGCGTTCCTCGGTTAGGTTCCTCATGGTTCTCGCGCATCGAGCGCGCATTTGTCCGCCTTGCCCGAAGAAGACGCTTATCGGTTGCAATCACCGGCGCAACTGCGCTGCTCTTGCGCTTGGCGATTCTTCCTTTCTGCCCCATTCCCTTGCCCTTTGTTCATGATGATTTCAGTTTTCTGCTGGCTGGCCATACATTCGCACTTGGCCGGCTTACCAACCCCACTCCCGCGATGTGGAAGCATTTTGAGAGCTTTCAGATCACCATGCAGCCTACGTATATGTCGATGTACTTCCCTGCGCAAGGCTTGGTTCTGGCAGCCGGCAAGGCATTCTTCGGCCACTCATGGTTTGGACTCTTATGCGTAACTGCACTGATGTGCGCAGCCATCTGCTGGATGCTGCAGGCGTGGCTCCCACCCACCTGGGCATTGCTGGGAGGAATGCTGGCGATCTTGCGGCTGGGGCTTTTCAGCTACTGGATCAACACCTACTCCGGCGGCGGCTCTGTTGCGGCACTCGGCGGAGCTCTGGTGCTCGGAGCGCTCCCGCGGCTAATGCGGTCGGTGCGCCTTCGCGACGCCATGCTGTTGGCGGCCGGCATTATCCTGGCGGCTCTCAGCCGTCCCTTCGAAGGAATGCTTCTCTGCATCCCAGTCGCAATTGTTCTGGGCCGATGGATTTTCTTCGGCAGAAATCGTCCTTCCCACGCCGTCCTGCTTCGCCGTGCCGCGCTGCCAGCGGCACTTATCGTTGCTGCCGTCGCCTGGCTGGGATATTACGACTATCGCGCTTTTGGAAATCCGCTAACTCTGCCTTATACGGTGAATCGCGCCACTTATGCGTCCGCCCCTTACTGGGTTTGGGAAGCGCCGCGGCCTGAGCCGGTTTACCGGCACAAAGTCATGCGCGACTTTTATGTCGACTACGAATTGAGTTACGTGACCAGGCTGCACACCTTGGGCGGTTTCGTTTCAGAGGAACTTTTCTTCAAGCCTCTGCGGCAGCTCCTCTTTTATGCTGGCATCGCCTTGCTTCCTCCAGTCTTCATGCTGCGCCGTGTTCTGCTTGATCGGCGAATCCGATTCCTGGCCGTGGGCGTGGCAGTGCTTGCTGCCGGAATGCTATGCGGAACCTTTCTCATCCCCCACTATCTCGCCCCGTTTACCGCGGCCTTCTATGCTATCGGCCTGCAGGCTATGCGCCATCTGCGCGTTTGGAAGCCGGACGGACGCCCGGTTGGATTAGCAATGGTGCGCATGCTGGTTACGGTGTGCATCGTCCTGGGTGGAATCAGGCTATTCGCCGAGCCGCTTCATCTGCGCCTCGCCGCGTGGCCGAGTTCTCAGTGGTCCTCTACCTGGCACGGCCCCGGCCGATTGGGAGTAGCGCGCGAAGTGGTCAAGCGCAAACTGGAACAACTTCCCGGCAAGCAACTCGCGATTGTTCGCTATTCTCCGCAACACAGTTCGCTCGACGAGTGGGTTTATAACGCTCCGGATATTGACGGATCCAAAGTTGTTTGGGCGCGGGAGATGGATGCGAGCAGCAATCTCGAACTCATGCGCTATTACAGCGACCGCACGGTCTGGCTCGTGCAGCCGGATCAAAATCCTGCAACATCATCTTCATATCCGTTGCCGCAATAACCAATCACTGTTCGCCCTCTGTCTCGCCTGTATAAATGCAGCCGCTGGTGCAGGTCTCTCGAACCACGATCTTGCTCAACAAGGGAAGCTCCGGCAGCAGAGCACTCCATATCCATCGCGCCAGATTCTCGCTGGTTGGATTCTCGAGGCCCTTCACTTCGTTCAGGCAGCGGTGGTCGATCCGGTCCTCGATGCCCTTGAAAGCCGTCTTGATCTCGGCAAAGTCGATAACCCAGCCAAGCTGCGGATCGAGCGGCCCTCGCACATGAACCGAGACATGAAAGCTGTGGCCGTGGAGCCGCCCGCACTTGTGTCCCGCGGGGACGTTGGGCAGCCAGTGCGCCGCCTCGATCGCGAATTCCTTGAAAATCTCCATCGGCTTCCTTGATTTCAATTATGGAATGCCCAGAAACTTGTGCGTCTGCAAGCTCAATCGCCACTGCGGATGATCGAGGCAATATTTGAGCGCCAGTTCCGTATTCGCAGCGCGGTCAGGTCCATCCATCGGCTGCAAGAAAGAAATGCCGGAAGTGCAAGAGTTTCAAACTCCCTCGGATCGGCATCCAGCTTGCGGATATACCAGCTTCAATTCGTCGCCGCTCTGCTGCACCAGCTTCGATCCGGCCTTGGGACTGACGCAAACCCAATCCAATCCCGCCGGAGCCTCGACCGTTCCATTGGTTTCAACAGCAACTTCAAAATCGCAAAGGTGCAGCGCTTCAATCAGGCTTGCATCCAATTGCAACAGGGGCTCTCCACCGGTGCAAACGACGAAGCGCTTTCCCAACGAGGAATCCCGAGGCCATTTTTCTTCAATAGCCGCCGCCAAATCTTTTGCTGAATCGAACTTTCCCCCGCCCGGCCCATCCATGCCCACAAAATCCGTATCGCAAAAATTGCAGATTGCCGAAGCCCGGTCCCCCTCGTGCCCCGACCAGAGATTGCAACCGGCAAACCGGCAGAAGACCGCGGCGCGGCCCGCCTGTGCGCCTTCCCCTTGCAGCGTATAAAAGATTTCTTTGACCGCATAGCTCATTTGAATCCGCCTTCGATCCAGCAGTAGACTGCAACGGGTCGGCGATCCCATTTTCCCTGAAGCCCTTTCGCCTGAGCAGGCATGAGTCGCATTGCCCGCACGGCGCGCCCTTGGCGATGGATCGTAGCAACTGCTGGTCAATCCGTAATCCACGCCCAACTCGATTCCCTTCCGAATGATCTGCGCCTTAGAAAGGGCGATGAGCGGCGTATGAACTTTAAGCGCCTGTAGGCCTTCCACTCCGGCCTTGGTGGCCAGGTTGGCCATCTTCTCGAATGCCTCAATAAACTCGGGACGGCAGTCGGGATAGCCCGAATAATCCAGCGCATTCACGCCGATAAAAATATCGCTCGATCCCAGCACCTCAGCCCAGGCCAGTGCAAATGAAAGAAAAATCGTGTTGCGCGCCGGAACGTAGGTGATAGGAATTCCATGCCCCATCTCGTCCGCCGTGCGTCCTTTGGGCACGTCAATGTCGCCCGTCAGCGCCGAACCGCCAAAGACGCGCAAATCGATCTCTGCAACCTTGTGGCTAGCGACGCCGACAGATGCAGCAACGCGCCGGGCCGCTTCGAGTTCATAAATATGCCGCTGACCATAAGAAAACGAAAGCGCATAAAGCTCGTATCCCTCACTGCGTGCAATGGCCAGCACGGTAGCTGAGTCCAGGCCCCCGCTCAACAGAACTACAGCGCGCTTTGGTTGTGTATTCATACTATTGCCTGGACGGCAAGTCCTCTCCGCCCTTGCCAATATCCATCGAAGGCGGAAGCGGATTGCTTTCGTCAATGGACGCTTCGATGCATTGCTGCAGCACGCCCTTGGCTTCAAGGATAAACTCGATTGCGTCGCGCGCCGCGCCTTCGCCGCCTTTGTTCGGGGTTACGTAGTGGGCTTCGGCCTTCACCTGTGCCCGCGCATTGGCCATGGCCACGGCAAGCCCGCACTTGCGCATCACAGCCAGATCGATCACGTCGTCACCCACGTAAGCGATCTCCTCCAGCGTCACGCCTTCCTTTTCCATGATCTCGCGCACAGGCCGCATCTTGAATGCCTCTCCCTGGTAGACAAACTCGATCTTCAGATCGCGGGCGCGCAGTGCCACCGTCTCAGAAATCCGCTTGGTAATAATACCCAGCTTCATGCCGCCCAGCCGCGCCAGCGTCATGCCCGCTCCGTCGTGCGCGCTGTAGCCCTTGACCTCAACCATCTTGGGTTTTGTCGTTCCGTCGGCCGCGGGAAGCGGAAAGGGAAATAACCAGATGGTCCCGTCGGTCCACACTCCGTCAACGTCGAAGAGGATGATCTTGATGCGGCGGGCACGGTCTTGCGCTGAAAGTGTCATGCATCTATTTTACCGATTCTTTTCAGTCGCATTCCGCACGAGCGCCGCTCAGGAGAAAATAGAACATGGATCGCGATCCACCCGCCGCTGTTCCGGGGTCTGCCCGCGCTCGAACCCGGAGACTATTACTACGAAGGACCGAACATGGTTTTCACCGCGGCGTATCACTTGAAACGAGGCTCGTGCTGCGGCTCCGGCTGCCGCCACTGCCCTTACGGGTTCGCGGGCGCAGGCGCGCCGGCAGCGCCGGAGCCCGCTCCTGAAGATTGAACTGGACGCAGGTCCCCTCACCAGAATCGCAAATCGCGGAAATGCAAAGCTGCCGCCCGCGTCGTCGATCACATTTAACTGGCACAGGTAAGGTCCGGGCTTGAGCGCCGCCAACGGCACATCCAGTTCCATAGCCACCGCATCACGCCCCTCCACGTTGATCGCTTTGGCCTTCACCAGCGGCGTTTCATACACTTTCGTCGATCCCTGGATCAGTTCCAGGCTACTGAGCAAATCGATGCCGGCTTTGTTCCCTTGGGCGCGTCGGCCGCCGGCTTCGCGTACGCCGGGGAGTAGATTTCATATAGCAAGTAAAGTGCTGGTCCTGGCGAAAGACGTGGGTGATATTAGGCACGTACTCTTCTCCGTCGCGCACCAGCGGAGTTTTTTTCTTGCTCGGCTGGCGCATCGAGGCCAGCACAATCGAGCTCATTTTCAGCGGCGCCTTCTTCATATCCGGCAGCGTGATCTCGGCGTCAAACGATCCCATCTGCCCGGTCTGGTTTTCGCGCACCACAAATTTCAATCGGTACTTGCCCGGCGGCAGATTGAAGCTGGTTGTGTACTGAATATTCTTCTGCCGCGCCTGCAAACTCGGGTCGAGATTCAGCTTCACCGTCTCCCGCGCGTGACCGATGGGGCGCTTCGCATCGTCGATCACTTCTCCAATGATGTCGAGCGTAGCCTTGTCCTTGTCGCCGCCTTTTACAAAAGGAATCTGCGAGCCGGGCACGATCAGCGAAACCGGCACAAAGATAGCGGTTCTCGTCCATGCGGAAGTACATGGCGTCCAGATAAACGGCCATATCCGTGGCCGGCAGGTCGCTGGCCAACTGCTCCTCAAGCTCGCGCTCGCGATCCTCCTTACCGGCGTGCTGAAAGTCCGCCGGCGCGTAGTAGCCGGGCCGGTATTCCAGCTTCACGCCCGGCCGGTTGATCTTGATGGTCAGCTTGCGATATTTCCCGTCGCGCGCCGGATTCGAGCTGTGGAAGCCAATGGCGTAATAGGCCGAGGTATCGCGCTCCACCTGCGCAAAGGCCGGAGCAAAATCGTTGGAATCGAAGAACGCCTTGCCGCCGGTATCGGTGGAGAGCGTAGCCATCACCTCCTGCGTGGCGAAGTTGGCGTTCATGTTGTTCAGCAGCGCGCCGCCGTTGTAGGCGCCGGTCCCGCGCAGGCTGCCGGTCGACGCATCGCCCAACGGCAGAAATCGCCTGCAACCCGCGCGTATCCACGCTGTAAATGGCCAGGTTGGCGCGCACCGCCGCATTGATCGCGGAACGCAACGAAGCCTGGTTCTCGATTCCGTCGCGCTGAGATGCCGCCGGAAAAATAGAGCAGCGACTTCTTCTCCGTTATTTTTTCCAGAGATTTCGCAACGGCCCGCAGCGCGAACAGTTCGCGGTCGGTATTGATGTCGTTGTACTCGCTCTCGTCGGCCGTATAGCCGGTGGTGTCCTCCACCTGGTTCGAATTCGCCGTCGCGCCCAAAGCAAAGCCCTGCCCTTCGGTGCCGTTGTAGACGCCCACTTCATTGTCAGCGCGTCCTTGTCGGTGGTAAAGTCCTGGTCCACCTTGAGCGTGTTGCCGAGAGAAACCAGCGCCACCAGGTCGGCCGGCTGCATTTTATTCTTCAGAAAATCCTTCGCCGCTGCCACGCTGCGGTCCAGATCTTCAGGCTGCATCGAGGTTAGGTCAAAGAACATTACGATCAGCCTGTGATTGCGCAGGTCTTCGGGCTTCGCCACCACCACGGAATTGTCCGCTTTGCCGCTGATTCCGCTGGCCAGCCCGCTGACCGTGGCTTCGTTAAGCGGCGCTGGCTTTGTCGACGCTCTGAAAGTCGAAAGAATCGATTTGCTGCTTCTTGCCGTTCTCGTAAATGCTGAAGTCGCTCTCTTTGAGCCCCTGCACCAATTCGCCGGTTTTTGCGTCGCGTGCAACTACGTTGGTCAGCACCAGTTCGCCATTCATCTTCAGCACAAAGCCGCCATGGCGGTATACCCGAGTCCTGCGAGCTCGATGCTGGCGCCAGAGTCCTGCGCAAACACCGGTCGTGCGGCCGCGGCATAACGAGCGCCAGTGCCGCAATCCCCGCCCCCGATCCTATGTGCCCAACCCGTCATGTATCCCTTCAAAAATCAACTATCTTGTTCGCTCGTTCACTTCTTCACTTATTCGCGAATCAATACCTGAATCTCGCCGTGAATTGAAACGCCCGCATGGATGCAATCGAGTCTATCTGCCCGAAGCTCGGCGAAGCCGCGTTCGTGTCCACACCCGCATACTGCACAGTATTGAAAACGTTGTTGGCCGTGGCGCGCATCTCCATGCTGCGCGTGCCGCCCAACTGCATCGTCTTCGAAAGCGACATATTGTTCAAAATTGTTCCCGGCCCGGCTATTGAGTTACGCGATGCATTCCCAAAGACTGCGCAAGGATAGTTGGATTGGTGCCGTAGGAGCTGTGAATGCCCCGGGATTGAACCACTCTTTCAGCGAGCCGGCGCCCGCCGTGACTGAGACCCCTGTCAGATCGGGACGCAGGGAGCCTGCCGTGCCGCATGCAACGCTCGACGCCGCCGCCTGATAACTCGGACTTAGAGGCACACCGGTGGCAAAGGTATAACTTCCAGAGACAGAAAATCCTTCCAGAATATGCGAGGCCGTTCCCGCTAGTTACCCAACGCTTATCCTTGCCAAAGGGTAACTCGTAAAGATAAGTCCCGCTAACTTTGTGACGGACGTCGAAGCTTGAGTTCCCTTCCTCAGCCTTCAGGTCCTGCCAGTTCTGCGCCACCACCGTCGACGTTCCGCCCACCGAGCCGGCATCGTCGATCGAGTGCGAGTACTGGTAGTTGGCTCCCAGCGAAATTCCGCTTGCTCAGCCGCTTGTTTACCCTGATCGTCCCCGCGTTGAACTTTGAGAACGCCTCCGCCTGCTCATAATTGAAGATCAGGCCAGTGGGGTCGGTGCCGGGACTGGTTCGCGCTCGGGCGCGGCGCGATGGTGTCGTCCAGATGATTGCCCTTCGATCCGTTGTAACCGATGTTCAACACAATATTCCAGGGCAACGTCTTCTGCACGTCCAGATTCCACGCCTGCACATAGGGCAGGTGATAATGCGGATCGAGCGCGTAATTGCCCATGGTGTCCGGCGCGGGAAATCCATTCTGCAAGCGTGAGGCAATCGGCGGGTGCGCGGATGGCGCAGGCTGCTCGCTTCGTTGGTCTGCTCGTTGGCAAAGGGCGGCTGATGCGCCATGGTCGTGGCAAAGGTGCGCGTACTGGCCTACGGTGTAGTTGATGCCATACCCGGCCCGCAAAACGAGTCTGCTTGGGCAGCCGCAGCGCCAGGCCCAACCGCGGCGCAACGGCCAGTGCGATACGGATAACACCAGCGCATTCGGCAGCTTGCCGTTAAAGATCCCGCGCCTCCGGCCTCGACTTCTCGACTCGTCACTGCGGTAAGTCCATTCGTACCGGGTTAGTATCCACATCCGCCAGGTGCCCGTATTTCTCCGTGTACGGCGCATAGAACTCGTAGCGAACTCCATAGTTCAGCGTGAGCGATCGGCAGCACACGCCAGTCGTCCTGGCATAGAGCGTCCATCACGTTGTCGCGCAGGTAGCTCTTTGAAATCGCGGAGTCAATGCTGGTCTCCTCCGGCTCGCCCAGCAGAAAATCGCCCAGCGACGCTGCCGGTATAGAGCTCCCGTGAAGTAAAAAGTCCCGGTGGAGTTCGAACCGCCCTGAAAATCGCGATGCACGCGGCGATAGTCGCCGCCGAAACGCATATTGTGCTTGCCGTGAATCCAGCTCAGCGTCTCGGAAAACGAGATGGTCTGCGCAATCGAAAAGTTCGGCTGCTGCTCGCTCAGCCCGGTCAGATTGCTCAGAACCACATCAGGCAGGCCGTAATTGAGCGGACAGCGGCGATTCAGCCGCCCCGGTGAATCGCTCGGCCCATGATTCCAAGCTGGTCGCTATATCATCGATGTTGGTAAAAAAGTTGGTAGCCTGGCTGGCGCTGCGATTCCAGTTGGCATTGAAGATATTGGTTATCTTGTGGTAGCCCACCGTGTATCCGGCCTGCACGGAGTTTGCGTTCGTCGCAGTCTTGCCGCCCAGTTGCGGAAAGATGTTCACGTTGTCTGTGGCCGTGCCGACTCCAGTTGTAGTTGAAGTTGATGGTCTGCCGCAGCCCCTGATTCTGCGATCTGCGCCACCGCCGCCGCGTCCTCCGGGCAGTGTCGCGTTTTTGCCCAGGCTGCGCATATAGCGCACGCCGGCCTGCGTGGTGTTCGTCTGCGCCGTGGTCAGCAGGTGGTAGTTTTGCATGTCGCCGGGCAAATTCGGCTCGGGAATAGAACGGCTGGCAATTCGACCCGGTTTCAATGGATTCGGGCAGGTCAGCAGCGCAGTTGCCTGCGGAACAGGAGTGATGGGCGCAAGCCCGGGAATATCGCCTGCGCGTTCCGCATCCGTAGGCACCGTCGCATACTGATCCGACGGCGTCGAACTGCGCGTGCCTGAGAGCGTAAGAAAAACCGTATCCTTGCCGCTCGGCTTGGTCAGATGCGGCAGATAAGGCTGGCTCATGAAGGTGATGCCGAAGCGGTTGCTCCCTGAGGGCGGCTGTTCCTGCGACTGGCCGCGCAGCGCAAACGGCTCCGCATTGAGCGCCGAGTTGCTCCCGATCCAAAAGATGGCGCCGTGCGGCTGGCTCGGGATCGAAGCCGCGAAAGTTGCCTCGTCCCCGCCGCCGAAACCTCCACCTCCAAATCCTCCTCCACCAAATCCTCCGCCGCCTCCGCCAAACCTCCGCCGCCACAACCCTCCACCGCCCGGCACTGCCGCCATTCTGCCCGCGCGCCGTCTCGATCGCGTCCCTGAATCCGGTCCATATCCACGCCGGCCAGTGGGCTCACCGTTCCCGACTGCCCGCTGATGGCCACCGAATCCGCGCCAAAGTCGGAGTTGCCGGCGATGGAGGGCAGCTCCGCTCCACCGGCGCCTGCCGCGCCGGGCATCTCCGCCTTGCGTCTCGGTATCGGCTTCCAGCGCGCTCTTCAGGCTCAGATTTTGCGCGCCGTTTCCGGCCAGTTGCCGGATGCCGGCTTGCGCGCCTGCTGACTCGCCTGACTCGCTCTTCTGCTGCTCCGCCGCCCGCGAAGCCAGTATCAATGCGAAATGTCACCGTCTGATCGTGGCTCGCGGCGTTGAGCACCGCCTCCTGCGATCCCGCCGCAAAAGCCGCAAACTGCGTGCGAATCACGTAGCGCCCATTCGGCGGAACATTCAGCGACCAGGCGCCGGTAATGTCCGTGGTGGTGGAATAGCGCTTGCCGGTAGCGTGTTTTGCGCGGTTACCGTTACGCCGGGCAGAGGAATGTTGCCGCTCTTCACCATGCCGTGCAGTCTTGCCCGCCGGACTTGACGGACGGAGTTTGAACCGGCGCGGTCTGATCGGGCTGCACCTGAGCGGTTGGAGCCTGCGGCGCTGCGGCGTCAGCCGGTGCAGAGTTGCCGCACCGGGAGCAGCGGCCGGAGTTTGCACTGGAACCTGCGACCATGCCGCAACGCAGCCTGCCGCAACGATTCCTATCCAAGCTGCCCACAACCCTGTTCGCCGCATTCACACTCTCCCTGCATTTCATGCCGTATTTAGTCTGACGGTCCACGCGCCACGAAGGTTTACCTGTCTCTCGCGTTCGCGCCCACGCACCATTAAATTACAGTCCCAGGAAGAATTCGTGCATCAATAAACCAAGTGGTCGCGGCGACAGAGATTCTTGACTGCGGCGGCCTATCCCTCAAGGCCAATTAACTTTGAACCGAGGTCTCCCTATGAAGCTTCTTCGCGTGCTCCTCTTCGCGCTGCCCGTGCTGCTGGCCTTCCTTGCATTCGATTCGCGCGCCCAGCAGGCGGTCACATTCCCCAGCGGCGACTCGACGGCTCAGGGACTGCTATACCTTCCCCAGGGCGCTGGCCCGCATCCGGCATCTGATCGTGATCCACGAGTGGTGGGGCCTGAACGACTGGATCAAGCAGGAGGCCGCCGGCTACGCGGCCAAAGGCTACGTAACGCTGGCAGTCGATCTCTATCGCGGCAAGGTGGCCACCACCCCCGACATTGCTCATGAGTTGATGCGCGGCCTGCCCCAGGACCAGGGTGTGCGCGATCTCACTTCCGCCCTCACGTACCTCGAGAGCCGCAAAGAAGTGAAGCGCAATCGCATCGGCGCTGTGGGCTGGTGCATGGGTGGCGGCTACGCGCTGCAACTGGCCATCGCCGCGCCATCGCTAAAGGCCGTGGCCATCAATTACGGCGCGCTGGCCACTGACAAAACCGATCTCGCCAAAATCCATGCCGCCGTGCTGGGCAACTTCGGCGGTCAGGATCACGGCATCACGCCCGACTCAGTCCACGCCTTCGAAGCCGCAATGCAGTCGCTGGGCAAACCCGTGGATATCAAAATCTATCCTCAGGCCGGCCACGCCTTTGAGAATCCCAACAATGCCGCCGGCTACCGCGCTGACGACGCCGCGGATGCGCTGGCTCGCGTGGACCGCTTCTTCGCGGAGCACCTGGAGCACTAAAGCATTTTCACAGAAATCCAATGACAATTGCGCTTGCATTCTTCACCCGCGCATGTTAACTCTTAAGTCAATAATCTTTTGGTTGCTGCCATTGAAGTAAACTCCAGTAGGCAGCAGATTAGGACCCATCACGCCATGAAGATCGGCACCACCATTCGTACTTACCGGCTGCAAAAAGGCTTGTCTCAAGGGGATATCGAAAAGAAAACCGGCTTGCTGCGCTGCTATCTCTCGCGCGTGGAAAACGGCCATACCGTGCCCTCGCTGGACACGCTGTCAAAGATTGCCCTGGCGCTCGATCTTCCCATCGCCCAGTTCTTTGCAGACGACACCCTGGGCCACGAGTTCAACCCGCAAAAGCTCTCCGACGAGGAACTCCGCTTTCTCACCCAGATCCGCCGCTACTGCTCAAACCTTAACGAGAGCGACCGCAAGCTGCTGCTGGCCATGGTCAAGAAGTTCGCCGCCACGGCGATCCGCTAGCGCAAACCCACCCTAAACATCGTTGCCCAGGTGGAAGATCGGCTCCACTGCGTGCGCGCCGCTCAGCAGCGCCTGCTCCTCGTGCGCGTCCAGCGGCTTGAAGTTCTGCGCCACATCCATCGCCAGTCGGAAGTACTGCTCGTCCCCCGGCGGAATGGCTGCCGTGATGGCATGCCCCAGCGTCCAGCGCAACCCCAGCGACGCTTCGTCAGGGAAACCCGCTGGCTTATACCAGCAATTCGGTTGCGGATGATGCGGCTTTTCCTGCCACAGGCCAAACCGTCTTGGCCATGCTCTTCAGGCCAGAATGCCCATCTTCTTTTCCTGCGCCCGCTTCAAAATCTGCGGGCCGAAGTTGGCCTGGGAATACAGAACCCAATTCACCGGGAAAAGCACCGTATCGAAGTTATACCGGTCCATCGCCGCAAGCGCCGTTTCAACCGAATGAACGGAGAAGCCGATATAGCGAATCTTGCCTTCTTTTTTTGCGGCTTCCATCGTCTCCATCGCGCCGCCCGGCCCCAGAACCTTGTCCAGATCGGTCATCTTGGTCAGCGCGTGAAACTGGTAAAGGTCGACGTGATCGGTCTTGAGCAGTCCTTGAGCGACTGCTCAAGCTGCGCGCGCGAGTCGTCCTTCATGCGGCCTTCTGTCTTGCAGGCCAGAAAGCATTTGTTCCTGTAGGGAGCCAGCGCCGGACCCAGCCGCTCCTGCGCATTGCCGTAGCTGGGCGCAACGTCGAAGTAGTTGATCCCGCGATCCACCGCCTCGGCCACCAGGTTCGCGGCCGCGCCGGGCTCCACGTCCATCACCAGGATCCCGCCAAACCCGATGATGGAGAGTTGCTCGCCGGTCCGGCCCAGGGCGCGGCGGGCAATGGGCGCTGGAAGGCTGTCGTGGCACTCGCGGTCAGTCTGCTGGTGGCTGCAACGGCTGCGGCGGTGATGCCGGCTTGCTTCAAAAACTCGCGGCGCTTCATGATCTGCCTCCCTGGGCGGAATGAATCGATCTGCGTACGCGAATATATTCTTGCACCGGCAGTGAATTGACGGCTGCCAGGAGCTTGCCGCTCATCGGCAATTAACGCGCGGCAACTGGGCCAGATAAAACCCAAACAGCACCAGCAAACCCCCACCATGATCGATGGCAATACGCAGCCGGCTCTCAAACAGCGCGCGCGGCGAGCCGATCCGCGGCACCATGGGAGCCGCAAAGAGCAACCCGCAGGTAAAGCCGCCCACATGAGCCATGTTGTCGATGTTCAGTCCGGAGTGCGCCACCGATTGCCAAAGCTGATCGAAAGACCAAGCACCAGGTTGAGCGCTGCAAAGTAGATCACCGACCGGCGCAGCTTTTTCAACTCGATAGGGGGCACCGGCAATCGGTTCGACTTGAGCAGCACGATCAGCGCACCGGCAATCCCGAACACGGCGCCCGAGGCTCCCGCGCCCAGCCGGAAACACCGGGCCTCCGGGCGCGTTATGGTAGAGAACCCAGTTCACCAGCGTGGAAAGCAGGTTGCCCGCCGCACCGGTAAGAATGTAAACCGCCAGCACTCCCGCCGAACCCATCAGCGGCTCGGCCAGCAGGCCAGATTCCATAGGCACCACATGTTGGTGGCCAGGTGCAGAATGCCTACGTGCACAAACATGGCGGTCACAATCCGCCACCATTCGCCATTGATCAACACATTGCCGGCGTTATCGGCGCCCCAGCGCATCAGTTGCCCGGTGGTCGGGTTGCACGTGCTCACCCCGCGCAACACCATGGCCACAAACACCGCGCAATTGATACCCACCAGCAGATAAGTCGCCGGCGCGGCCGCCCACGAACGGCGCGGCTTCCGAACCGGCGGCGGCGTGCGGCGACATATATCCGGTTCCCGGAAGCATAATCACGGGCTCGGATCCGGGATCTCCGCGAACAGATCCATGTTCGCGGTGGGGATCCAGAGCTTTGTCCGCGAGAGGGTGGAGGTGGGGAATAACTTCCCATTACTCCACTCTAAAGCATTTTTTAAGACTCTGTGGATCGAGATATAAATCCCTAATGAATCGTAGATCTCGACCTACGCGGTTTTTTCGCTGCATGAAACCCCTCGCCCGATACTACGTTGTAATCTGGTTCTTTGATGCTAGTCCCGCTGCAACCGCACAAAACTGCCGCGCAATCTAATGATACGAGGAGTGCAACCGTGAGCATGACAAAACGAATCCGGAGAGCGTTGTTGAGCGTTACCGACAAGAACGGCCTGGTCGATTTTGCCCAGGCGCTGGCCGGATTTGGCGTGGAGCTGGTCTCCACCGGCGGAACTGCTACGGCGCTGCGCGCAGCAGGCCTTTCGGTCAAGGATATCACGATTTGACCGGCTTCCCGGAGATGCTCGACGGCCGCGTAAAGACCCTGCACCCCAAAGTCCACGGCGGCCTGCTCTACATTCGCGGCAACAAGGAGCACGAAGACGCCGTCGCCGCCCACGGCATCCAGCCCATCGATATGGTGGTGGTGAACCTCTACGCTTTCGAAAAAACCGCCGCCCAGCCCGGCGTAGCCTTCGGCCATTTGATTGAGAACATCGACATCGGCGGGCCCTCCATGGTTCGCTCCGCCGCCAAGAACTTTGAAGACGTAGCCATCGTCACCCGCGTCGCCGATTACCCCGCTCTCATCGAAGAACTGAAAAGCACCGGCGGCTCGCTTAGCCGCGAAACCCGCTGGCGCCTGGCCAAGCAGGCTTTTTCCACCACCGCCGCTTACGATACCGCCATCGCCAATACGCTCGACCAGATTGCGGACGCACCTCCACCCGGCCAGCTCTGCCGGAGGCGTCTGCCGCAACCGAGTTGCCCACCACCCTGCGCATCAATCTTCCGCTCGCCCAGTCGCTCCGCTACGGCGAAAACCCTCACCAGCGCGCCGCGCTCTATGCTGATGGCACGGGCTTCGGCGTCGCCGGAGCGACCCAGCTCCAGGGCAAGGAACTCAGCTTCAATAACCTCGTCGATCTCGACGCCTGCTGGGAGCTGGCCCAGGAGTTCGACCGAACCCGCCGTCATCATCGTCAAGCACACCAATCCCTGCGGAGCGGCCACCGGCGCAATCGTCCTCGAAGCCTATCAGAAAGCTCTCGCCTGCGACCCTGTCTCAGCCTTCGGCGGCGTCATCGGCATCAACCGCACTGTGGACGCCGATGCCGCCGACCGAGATCTCCAAGCTCTTTGTCGAGGCCATCGCCGCTCCTGCCTTCACGCCGGACGCCCGCTAGCGCTTCGCCGCCAAAAAGAACCTCCGCCTGGTCGAGGTTCACTCCGCCCCGCCGCGCCCGGTCGTCAAGCAGGTCTCCGGCGGCATGCTGATGCAGGACGCCGATACCGCCAGCGTCGCCGAATCGGAGCTCAAGGTCGTCACCTGGCGTCCGCCCACCGCCGAAGAACTGCGCAGCCTGCTCTTCGCCTGGCGCGTCTGCAAGCACGTAAAATCGAACGCCATTGTCTACGCCCGCTCCGGCCAGACCCTCGGCATAGGCGCCGGCCAAATGAGCCGCGTAGACGCCGCCCGCTTCGGCGCCATGAAAGCCGTCCTCCCGCTCCAGGGCTGCGTAGCCGCCTCCGACGCCTTTTTCCCCTTCCCCGACGGCCTTGAAACCGTAGCCCAGGCCGGCGCAACAGCCGTAATCCAGCCCGGCGGCTCCGTCAAAGATCAGGAAGTAATCGCCGCCGCCGACAAGCTAGGCGTAGCCATGGTCTTCACCGGCATCCGCCATTTCCGGCATTGAGTTTGCGCCATTGAAGCAGCGAACCGGTCTCTCGAATCAACCGAATTAGTCAGTGCACGTTTCAAGTCGTTAAATTACCGTGAAGCGCTTTAGGTTTCTCGAATTGCTTTTTAGTTTTGCTCTCGTAATTGGCACTCTGCCACTTCGAGCCGCCTGCGGAACGATTGTCGGCTTTGATTCATCCGCGGGACTAGTTCGAGACTTTTTCAATCGACCGTGCTAGATTCGCTCTTGAGTCCCCAATAAATTCTGGCTTGGGCGCGCGCCATTGAGCCATGCTTCGGCAGCACGTGCGCCACGTGCATGGCCGCGTGAGGCAAGCGTGATTCAGAAGAGCTTGTTAGCAAGAGGAGCATCGCAATGACGTTCAATCGGATTCTTTCGGCATCCTTGCTGCTCCCGACGCTCTTCTTTGCCGGATGCGGCTGCAGCGGAACCACCAACGTCTATATGGCGGGCTACACAACCAGCGCCACGACCGGCAACGAAATAGCGACATACTGGAAGAACGGCACAGCCACCAAACTTACCGACGGAATGGAGAACGCGACAGCAAACTCGATCGTGGTCGACGGCAGCGGCAACGTTTACGTGGCGGGCAACACAACCGATACCACGACCGGCAAAGAAATTGCGACCTGCTGGAAAAACGGCACGGCCACTAATCTTTCCGACGGAACGGAAAATGTGTATATCGATGCGGTCGCGGTTGACAGCGTGGGGAATGTCTACATGGTGGGCGACACATATGATTGGGAGACCGGCAACTACATAGCGACATACTGGAAGAACGGCACGCCCACCGACCTTACTGACGGAACAGAAAATTCATATGACGATTCGATCGCGGTTGATGGCAGCGGCAATATTTACATGGCCGGCGACAGATACGACGCCCCCATCGGCAACTACAAAGCGACCTACTGGAAAAACGGCACGGCCACCGACCTCACCAACGGAACGGAAAATGCGTTTACCGACGCAATCGCGGTTGACAGCAGCGGCAATGTCTACGTGGTGGGCATCACATACGGCGCGTCGAAAGGCAACTGGATAGCAACCTACTGGAAGAACGGCGCAGCCACCTACCTTACCGACGGAACGTCGAATGCGTATACCCAGGCGATAGCGGTTGACAGCGGCGGCAATGTCTACGTGGCGGGCGAAACAACCAGCGCCACGACCGGTAACCTGATAGCGACCTCCTGGAAGAACACCACGCCAACCAACCTCACCGACGGCACGAAGGGTGCGAACGCCAACGCGATTGCGGTAGACAGTAGCAGGAATCTCTATGTAGCGGGCTATACAACCAGTGCCACAACCGGCCACGCCATCGCGACCTACTGGAAGAACGGCACCGCGACCAACCTGACTGACGGAACGAGCGATGCGGTGGTGAACGGGACGGCCCTGTCGAGCAGGTAGCAAGTCCCGGCGGCATGCAAATCCCTCCGGAGCCACGAAACCACTCCTTGAGGAATCAACCGTTTCACCCCCTCTCTAACCCGTCCTTACTCAAAAATCCCCCGAATCCGCGTGCCTTTGCGACTAATCCCGCGTAGAATCGTCTTTAATAGTAGGCAGAGTTGCTCCTACCGGCTGCCTGTGTTGCCTTGCGATCCTCCGGCGCGATTTTTCCCCACTCACCCGGCCCCAAAAGGCGCCGAACCCCCAGGATGATGAAACCAAAGACCTTTCTATTGCCGCTCTGCCTCGAGATTATCGCCGCACTTCTTCTTCTACTGCCGGCTACGAATTTCTGCGCCCAAACCGTTCCCGAAAAGATGCCGCCTGATACCGCCGCTCCGGACAAACCAGCTCCCGCTACCGTAAAGCCCGCACTTGCTGAGCCGGCCCCCTCCGCGCCCCCCGCGACCGCCCCAACCCCCGCTGATCGCGCCGTGGCCTACTGTCACATGGCGCTTGCCTCCACCTATGAAGACGAAGCTCTGGAAACAGACCGCCCGGAATACGTCACCCGCGCCATCGACGAGTACAAGACGGCCCTGAATGCCGACCCCAGCTCCCCGCAATTGAATGACGGGCTGGCCGATCTCTACCTCCGCACCGGCCGTATCCACGATGCTGAAATCACGGCGCGCGCTCTGCTCAAGAACTCACCCACCGACGTTGAGGCCCACAAGCTGCTGGGCAAGATTTATCTGCGGCGGTTAAGCGATGCCTCAAACTCCGTCTCCTCTACCTCGCCCTCCGGCAACACTCTTGACCAGGCCATCGCCGAGTACGAAAAGATCGTCGCCCTGGAGCCCAGAAGCGTCGAAGACCGCATGGTGCTCGGCCAGCTTTACACCGTCAAGCACGATTCCAAAAAGGCCGAAGAAGAGTTCAAAACCGCGCAGGCCATCGAGCCCGATTCAGAAGAAGTGGTGCTCAACCTGGCCCGCCTCTATGCCGAAAGCAGCGACCTGCAGCATGCCGCAAAGGTGATTGAAGACGTGCCGGAGGACGACCGCACACCCAAAATGGAGCTGGCCCTGGGCGCTGCTTATGACCAGCTGAAGCGGCCCAAAGATGCCATCGCCGCCTATAAGCGCGCCAATGAAATGGAGCCCGGAGACCCGCGTACCCTTGACGCATTAGCCGAAGCTCTGCTCAACGATAACCAGTTCGACGAGGCGCTCAAGCAGTTCAAGACCCTCGCCGACGCCGATCCTGAAAACGCTGAGACCTACGTTCATATCGCGAGATCCAGCGCCGGCAGGGAAAGTACGAGGACGCCCTTACCACCATCCACACGGCGCTCAAAAAGGATCCAAACTCACTGGAAGCCGGCTTCAACGAGGGACTGCTGCTTGACGTGCTGGGCCGCCTGGACGAGGCCGCGCAGACTTACGAGAACCTCCTCGACGCCCACGCTCTACCATGCCAACGGCGCCTACACGTCTGAGGAGAAAAACAACCGCGGCATCTTCCTTGAGCGCCTGGGCTCCGTCTATCACGAGCAGAACAAGGCCGATAAGGCCATCGCTACCTACCAGAAAATGATCGACCTTGGCGGCGATTCGGCGCTGCGCGGCTACCAGGGCCAGGTGGACACCTACCGGGACGCCAAGCAGTTTGACAAGGCCATCGAGGTCTCGCGCAAAGCCGTCGCATCCGACCCCAAGAATCGCGACCTCAAACTGATGCTGGCCGGCGAACTGGCCGACCAGGGCAACGCCGACGAAGGCCTGGCCTTGGCCAAAGGCCTGCTCGACAACTCCGATAACGATCGCACCGTATGGCTGGCGCTGGGCCAGATGAATATTCGCCTGCGCCGCTGGAAGGATGCCGAAGACGCCTTCGACAAAGCCGCCGCGCTGACCACCAAAAAGGAAGACAAAACCTACCTGGTCTTCCTCAAGGGCGAATTGGCCGAGCGGCAAAAGCACTTTGAGCCGGCCGAGCAGTTCTTCCGCCAGGTTCTTGAACTGGACCCTGCCAACGCCATGACCCTGAACTATCTCGGCTACATGCTGGCCGACAAGGGCGTCCGTCTGCCTGAGGCGCTCAAGATGATCCGCAAGGCCGTCGAACTGGAGCCCATGAACGGCGCCTATCTCGATTCGCTCGGCTGGGTCTACTTCAAGATGGGGGAATACGAACTGGCCGAGGACAACCTGCGCCAGGCCGTCGAGCGCGACCAGACCGACCCCACCGTTCACGACCACCTGGGCGACCTCTACGAGAAGACCGGCCGCATCCGCCTGGCCGCCGCGCAGTGGGAGCTTTCGCTGGCGGAGTACGCCAAGTCAGCGCCCGCCGACGTCGAGCCCGGCGACGTGGCCAAGGTGCAGAAAAAGCTCGAGAGCGCCCGCGTCAGGCTCGCCAAACAGGAAGCAACGCCATCGGTACGCCCAAGCCGGAGTAGAGCGCACGCCCAAGCGTTCCGGTCGTAGATGTTGCGGCGCTACTCGTTCTGGTATCCAACGGGTGCTGTGAGTCCTCGAAAGAATTGGTTTTGCAGCTTCAGGCTTACCTCGTCCGCCTTGATCGCCCTCAGCGCTTTGACTATCTCACCGGACCACTCCTTCTGGTCAAATTCGCCCAGCTCTTTTGTCGCCATCCGCCCCCTCGCCCCGAATAATGATTGGGGAAACGCGCATACCACCAGATCCCGGTATAAACATTCTCCGGCAATGACTGCCGGTTCAGGTCGGCGCCCGATTCCTCTGTCGCGCGATCCATGTGGACGAGGTCTGGCCGTGCGATCAGCATCGACGAGGTCTCGGTCTCGCCCGCATGCTGATCATTCGTTGTCTTCTGCACCGGTCGCCCGGCGTATTCCGCCCGGCAATCCGAAAACGTAAACCACATAGTCGCGCGGGCTGGCCAGTTGCGCCTGCGCAAACAGCGGCAGCAGGTGGTTGTTGCCCCCGTGCCCGTTCACTATGACTACCTTCTTGCAGCCATTGCGCGCCATCTCGTTAACCGTTTCCTGCAGTAGGGTGAGTTGCGTCTGCAGGCTGTAGGCAATAGTTCCCGGCTGCTGCCGAGCCTCAAAGATCTGGCCGAAATAATACTCGGGAAATACCACCGCATACTCCTGCTCGCACCGCGTTGAAAACCGCAAAGCGAACATCCAGCAGGTCGGTGCCCAGCGGCAGATGCGCCCCGTGTTTCTCGAGAATGCCGAAGGGCAGAACGCAAACCCCTTGCGACTGATGAATCGCCCGGATAAAATCGGGCCCCGTCAGCTCCTCCCATTTTGCTGAAAGGTTCGCCTGGCAATAGCAAACCTCCACCGGGAACAGAAGCAGAGACAGCGCGAGAACAACGCCGCATTTCGTTTTCATCTGCAAACTCCTTTGGCTTCCAGCCGCCATTCATGCTACTCTTGCGGGCGGTGCACTGACAAAGTATCCGAGAGACGGCATACTTGTGCCCATCGGTGATGACGGACTCTGAATCCAACTCCTCCGCGAAACTTCCCCCCAGGAATCGCCGTCCGCGGTGACGGCGATCTTGCCGGCCGCGCGCACGCCGAGCCGCTTCATCCCTATCGCCCTCCCTTTGCCCGCGATGCCGCCCGCATTCTTCACGCGCGCGCCTTTCGCCGCCTGGCCGGAAAAACCCAGGTCTTCCCCCGCCTGCCCGCCGAATCTCCCTCCGACCACTTCCGCAGCCGCCTCACCCACACCCTGGAAGTAACCCAAATCTCCCGCACTCTCGCCGCGGCTTTGGGGCTGAATGCGGAGCTGACCGAAGCCCTGGCGCTGGCCCACGATATCGGCCACCCGCCCTTTGGCCACGCCGGAGAAAAAGCCCTCGATCACTGCCTGCGCGGCGCCGGCCTCACCTTTGACCACAACCTCCACGCCTTGCGCATCGTCACCTGGTTTGAAGAGCGCTATCCCGCCTTTCGCGGTCTAAACCTGACCCTGGCCGTTCGCGAAGGCATCGTCAAACACTCCCGCGACTACTCCGCCGCAACGCACCCCGAGCTGGCTGAGTACTTCCTCGATCAATTCCCTCCGCTTGAAGCGCAACTCATCGACCTCACCGACGAGATCGCTTACCTCGCCGCCGATCTCGACGACGGCCTCGACTCCGGCATCCTAACCCTCCCACAGGTTCGCGAGTGCGTGCCCTTGTTCCGCAGCTTTCACGATGCCGTCCTCCGGCGAATATCCCTCTGCCTCGCCAAAACTAGCCGGCTATGAGACCCTCAACCGCGTCCTCAACGCCTTGGTCACCGATCTGATCAACGAAATACACTCCCGCGTGAATGCTCTTGGCGCAACCACGCTCGACGATATTCGACGCGCGCCCAGCCGGCTGGCGGCCCTCAGCCCGCCTATGGAAGCCGAACGCGCCGCAGCCAGGGAATTTCTCTATGCAAACTTCTACAATTCCCCAATCATGGAAGACGCCCACGCCCACGCGGCCAAGGTCGTCGAAAGCGTCTTTACCGCGATCATCGCCGACCCCGGCATGCTGCCCGAAGATCATCAGGCGCAAATCCCCACCCAGGGCCTGGAACGCACCGTAGCTGATTACATCGCCGGTATGACCGATGGTTTTATTGAGCAATTATGGGAACGCTGCGGCAGGTGAATCCCTCTGAAATGTGCTGCTATTTTGCAGGAAGAAATTCGATTCGCGCCAAATCGTCCGCCGCCTTGAAGTCATAGTCGGCTGTTACCAGCACATGATCGGCTGAATCCATGGCCAGGTCAATGGCAAAGGCATCGACATAAGCGATATGGTGATCCATTCGCAGCGCGGCCGCATGCACCGCGCGTTCCCCGCTTGCGGAAACTACTTCCAGTTCAAGAGGCGCAAGGCTCTCCAACACGCGCATTCCTTCGGTTGTTCCGAGGCGTTTCCGAAGCTCCCCGGCAATTTCACCCCATTGCAGAGCCGGAATGCGCATTTCATCTTTGCGCTGGACAGCCGCCTTGAAGATCGCATTCACGCGATCTCCCCCCGCCTCGCCGTCGATATAGCGAAGCACTGCCGATGAATCGAGGACATAGACTGTCACTTAGGTTCCTACCAGCCATCCTTGGCCAACTCGATCTGTCGTTCTCTACGTCGCTCCGCAAGTAATGAATCGGTCATGGATGGCCCACCGGCTGCCAGTCCCTGCAATTCATCGATCAGGCGCAGCTTCGCGGCTTGCGACTCGGGGTCGAGAATCACGCGCGAACCCTCGACGCGCACTGCAATGCGCGTTCCCGCCTCAATACCCAACTCCTGACGAATTCGCGCCGGAATCACCATCTGACCCTTGCTGCTGACGGTAATAAAAACCTGTTCCATGACTTACACGCTAGCACAAGTAAGCCAGGCGCGCAATTGTAAGCGAAAAGATAAAGTAAGACATCAGAATTTCGTCTTACATGTTCTAATCCGCCCCTTACTGCACCGTCCCCTGCGGCCTGAGTCGTCGCAAATCCAGCGCGCACTCCACGGCATTCTGAGCATGCAACCGCAAATTATCGGCCGCAGCCCACAACCATAGTCGCGAAACCTCGTTGGACAAACGCGCCCCCCGCGTCTCCGGCTTCAGTCGCACCAGAACGTCGTTCTGCCCTGTGGCGGCCAGGTTCGACGGCGAATCCGTTTCTTCCAGCACCAGGTCCACGTGCTCCCCGCTCAATGCCTCTTCGAGCGCCGAAATCTCCGCCGGCCGCTCCAGCTCCACGGCAATTGAAAATGTGTGCCCGTGAAAGACCGGCGCATGAATCACCTGCAGGGCGAGTTCCGGCCAGCGTCCCGCAGACAGCGCCTCGTAGTGGCGCCGAATTCGTGCCTCTACAGCGCTCAGACTCACCGTCGCGCTTTCGCCCAGCCCGATCAGCAGGTTATAGGCAACCTGCGCGTCGTAGATGGCGCGCGGGATACCCTGGAAACTAAGTAGGCTCACCGTTTGCTGGTGCAGTTCGTCCATGGCCCCACGGCCAAATTCGCTTGCGGGCTCCAGGATCGTGGCGGCGGCAAACCGCACCGGCGCGGCCATTTGCAGCCGTTCCAGCATCAGCGCCAGCGCCAGCGCCGCGGGATGGGCCGGGACCACAGCGGGCGTAAACAGGTCTGGGCTCACCGCCGCCGAACCCAGCCACGGAGCGCGCACCAGCACGCCCGTCTCCTGATCCAGTGCCCCGCTCAGGTCCAGTACTGTCGATCCGGAGCGCAGCGCTTGCCGCCAGTGCTTGCGGGTCAGGTTCTCTGTGCCGGCAAAGAATGTAAAGTCCACATGCTCGAAAGCATCGGCGCCGATCGCCTGAACGAACGTCACTTCGTCTCCCACCTGGTCCAGCTGGCCTTGCGCCTCTTCCTCATCCAGCAGGGAAAAACCGGCCGCGGCCAGCGACGACTCTGACAGTGCTTCTTTCAGCTCCCGGCCCAGTAGGGTTGAAGCTCCAGCAATGGCTATCTTGTACACATGCATCCTTTTTTATTCGATCGGAAATCTGCCGGGCTTCAATAAATCCGCTTCTGCCGCCGCTGCATTGGGGCCATCGGCGCCGCTTGGCCTTCGACGCCGCCGCCGCGACCACGAGTAAGCCGCCCGTGCCCAAATGCCGCTGAACATATAGATCAGCGCCATCGCGAAGAGAATTAGTCCCGAAAACCGGAAAATGAGATAAAAGACGATCGACAGCAAAAACAAAATCTGGAATGGATGTCTGCGCGAGAAGTTGATCTCCTTGGCCGACCAGAATCGCCAGGTGCTCACCATCAGAAACCCGCCCAGCCCCACCAGGATCAACCAGGGAATTGCCACCCACCACTCATAAACCGGATAGCCGTAAAAGAAATGCACCGTGGCGGCCAGAAGTCCCGCCGCCGCCGGAATCGGCATGCCCACAAAATATTTCCGTCCCGGCCGTCCTGGATTCCTCGGTTGCGCATCGTGGCTGATGTTGAAGCGCGCCAGCCGCGAAACCCCGCCTATCAAAAAAAGAAAACAGATAAAGGCGCCGGCCTGGTGCAGATGCTGCATCAATTGCGGGTTGGTCGAATCCGGCAAAAAATGGAATCCCCAGATCAGCGCCAGCAGGCTGGGCGCTACGCCAAAGGTGATAGCGTCGGCCAGCGAATCCAGCTCCTTGCCAAAGTCGGTCGCGGTGTTGGTCATGCGGGCAATACGCCCGTCGAACATATCGAAGGGAATTGCAAACAGGATGGCGATGGCTGCCCAGTCAAGGTGCGTATGCGCATCCCCGTTGCTGTTGATCGCCTTGATGGTCTCGGTGATAGAAAAATAGCCGGCGGCGATGTTGCCCACGGTAAACAGCGATGGCAGCAGGTACATGCCCCGCCGCAGCCGGGCCTTTGCATGGGCTTTCATCAGTGCCTGGTCGCGGCCGTTCATAAGCCCTCACCTCCCGGCATAGCCGCCAGCACGCTCGCGCCGCCTTTCACCCGCTCCCCAACCCTCACGCGCAAATTCGCCTCGGCCGGCAGCAACACATCTACGCGAGAGCCAAACTTGATCAGCCCCACGCGCTGCCCCCGCTCCACCCGTCACCCTCGCTGAAGTTGAAGACGATGCGCCGCGCCAGCAGTCCGGCAATTTGCTTGAAAGTGATCTCGGTGCCCCCGTCGCCTCGCACCGTCACAATGTTCTGCTCATTGCGGTCCGCCGAGGCCGGGTTCATAGCGTTTAGATACCGCCCCTTCCGGTAGCACACACTGCTCAGAACACCGCCGATCGGCGAGCGATTCACGTGCACATCGAAAACGCTGAGGAAGATGCTGATGCGCTGCCGGGGCCCATCTGACGTGGCGATAGTGGCCGTTTCTGTGACCAACCCATCTCCCGGCGACACAATCAACCCGGCGCCCGCAGGTACGGCGCGCTGGGGATCGCGGAAAAACCAAAGAAAAAACACCGCCAGCAGCAGCGGCGCAATCACCCACGCCCAACTGCCCGTTGCCCACTTGAGCAACCCCGCCACCGCCAGAAAACTCACACCGTAAATGTAACCGTCACGAACCATGTCCCAACGATTATACGGTGATTCGGCTCTTCTGCCGACTCATCATTGCGGCGCAATCCGCCCACACACTCCCCGATGGGCTTCGTCGCTCACTCCATTCGCCTGCTTCTTGCCTATTGCTTTGCCGCCCTACGCCACCGCCGGTGACCGGCGTTCCAAAGCGAAAATCAGGTCTTTGGCGTGCAGCTTCAGCTTTTTCAGTCGCACTTCTTCGAGCTGTTCTTCCTCTGAAAGGTAGGGTTTCTCAAGCAATTCTTCCAGCCGCTGAGCGTAGCGTTTATGTTCCTCGTGCAGGCGATCTATTTCTTCGTTCAGCGTTGGAGCCTGTATTTCATCCATCAAGCACCCCCTTGTTACAGAACCATTACATATTCCCCCGCAAACGCGCAATTTGCAAGATAGTAACCGGCAAATAATGAGTGAAAGTCATTAGAAGGCTGTGGATTTTGGCCCGAACTCGTACAACTATGCCCGAATCATAGCCTTCCCGATCGGTTTCCCCCTGGAAACCCCCACCCTCTGCGATCACAGGAGCCTCCATCCTCATCAAAACTGCATCCTCTTCAGGATCGGCGTAATAACGCCGGCGCCGCCCGGTTTCGGCAAATCCCAGAGATCGGTAAAGTGCCAGCGCGGGTTGGTTCGATGCCCGCACCTCCAGAACCACCTCTGTTACACCGGCCAGGCCCACCTGGTAGATCAGCTCATCAAAGAGCTTCCGCGCCAGTCCCCGCCGCTGGACCCGAGGGTCGACCGCGATAATCTCCAGTTCGGCCTGCGGCGGCAGCAGGCTTGCTACCAGAAAACCTGTCATCCTGTCCTCATCCGGTCCCAACACAATCAGCGCAATCCGCCGCGGCCGAGCTTCTGGATCCAAAGCCGCCCGATAATTCTCCCGGGTCCAGTGAGGCAGTCCCTTCAGGCGTCCGGCAATCTCCATCACCTCGATCCAGGTACGCCCCGCACATCGGACAAGCACACATCACCGCCTCGGGTTTCGCGCTCTCATTAACCGCTTCGGCAGCCTCGCCAAAGATCTCCGCATCCGACCGCCGCAGATAGTGCCCGTCCAGCAGCGCCAGGTCAACAAACTCACCGGCATCGACCCGCGCCCCTCCGAAGAGAAGCGCATTCGCGGCGGTCGGAGCCGAAGTCCGCACCAACTCCGTAGTCGGCCAGGCCGCAGCCAGCAGCGACTCCGCAGCCTCATCGCAGACCACGATTCGCTTTGGCGCAGGACTCACAGCCGCCAGTTCCTCAGCCCCTGCCAGCAGTTCCCTTACCGGGGCCCCCGGCTCTCCGATGCGCAGAAAAATCTCGTTGCGATGGGCGTCGAGTGCCGCGGAGGGAATGCCTGCTTTATGGGCCAGCACCTCAAGGCGCGAAACCGCAACCACCGGAATCTGTGCAGATTCCGCCAGCCCCTTCACGGCAGCCAATCCCACGCGCACTCCGGTAAAGCTCCCCGGCCCGTTGACGACGATGATGGCGCTGAGCTTCGGCAGTGGCACTTCCGCCATGCTGAGAAGCTCACAGATGGAGGACACCAGCTGTCGGAACTACGGCGCTCACCAAGCTGTGAGTTGCCGAGGATTTGCAGTTCCCCAAAAAGTTGCTGCCCCAACGCGATCGTAGGCGTGGGCCCGCAGGTATCGATGGCGAGCAGGAAGGCATAGTCTTGCATGTTGTCCTACTTTAGTTTGTCTCTGGAACCTAATGTTTTCTGAAGGGCACGAGCTTGAGCCATTAGTGAACTCAATTCCGGCCACGCTATCATCGAATGCCATCAACGCGAGTCAGGAGAAACCTGATCAAGATCAGGCTACATATAGTCGTGCCAAAGGAATAAAACAGTAAATCGGTGATTCCACCGGCGGCTATCCGCAGAGCAATGTCGAGAGGAGATCGGGCTTTAGCTTCTCCATCCGTCTCTGCCGCATAAAGCTTTCTCAACCTGGAGTAATACCGCAAAGCCCGCCACCATTGATTGATCGCCTGGACGCAAATGAACACAACAAGAAAACAAATTGCGCCCAGACCCAGCGCCTGCCAATGCATGTAGATTAGATACGCGACAATCATAATCGAACCTAGGCACAAGACAGTCACAAGTAAAAAGTACCAGGAACGAAAAGGCGACTTGGTAAGCAAGCCGCGACCATCAATGAAATTGCCTATCTCGCTCATACGCCTCACAATCCTACTACTTCAATGAACCTGATAGAATCTCAGACGGACCATTGAAATAACAAGTTCAGCACCACACTCTTCGACAGTTTGGAAGCACGTTAAACCGCTTTGAGCGCCTGCTCCAGATCGGCGATCAAATCTTCCTTGTCCTCAATGCCAATCGAGAGCCGCACCCGCCCCTGCGTAATGCCCATCGCCGTGCGCACTTCCTCGCTCACCGAGCCGTGCGTAGTAGTGGCCGAGTGCGAAGCCAGTGACTCCACTCCCCCCAGCGACTCCGCGCTCAAAAACAACTTGATCGCTCCCAGGAACCGTCCCGCTGCCTCCCGCGACTCCACCTCGAAGCTCATCATCGACCCAAATCCCCGTTGCTGCTTCACCGCCAACTCATATTGCGGATGCGTCTTCAGTCCCGGATAGGCCAGCTTCTTCACCTTGGGATGCGTGGAGAGATACTCCGCCACAGCCGTTCCGTTCTCCTCATGCTGCCTGATCCGCAGCGGCAGGGTGCGAATCCCGCGCAGCACCAGGAAGCACTCAAATGGCGACATCACCCCGCCCGCCGCCTTCTGCACAAACGAAAACCGCTCCTTGTGCTCCGGCTTAGACCCGATCAGCGCCCCGCCCAACCCATCCGAGTGCCCGTTGAGATACTTGGTCGTCGAGTGCATCACAATATCCGCGCCCAGTGCGAGCGGACTCTGCAACACCGGCGACAGAAAAGTATTGTCCACGCTGACCTCGATGCCGTGCGCATGCGCGATCCTGCTCACCTCTGCAATATCGGTCAGAACCATCAGCGGATTGCTGGGCGACTCAATATGAATCAGCTTCGTCGCCGGCCTTATCGCCGCCTCCACTGCCTTCAGGTCGCTGGTATCCACATACTCGATCTCGATGCCGTAACCCGAAACAATCTGGTCGAAGAGCCGCACCGTCCCGGCATACACATCCTTGCTGCAGATCAGGTGGTCGCCCGCCCGCAGCATCGCCACCAGCGCGGAGATCGCCGCCATTCCGCTGGTAAACGCGTGCCCGCTCATGCCGCCTTCGAGCGCCGCCAGCGCCTCTTCCAGCCGGTCCCGCGTGGGGTTTCCCGCGCGCGAGTAGTCCCAGCCTCGGTCCGTGCCGATGCCGGTCAATTGAAAGGTCGAAGAAAGGTAAACAGGCACATTCACAGCGCCCGTCTGCTGGTCCGGATATTGCCCGGCATGAACGGCAAGAGTCGAGTATTTGCAGGGGGAAGGTTTCATCTTTCGCGCGCAAGCTCCTGTCTTCCAGCTTAGCGCAGCAAAATGGGCAGGAATAGGTAGCGCCGGCCTCCTGGCCGGCTGTAGCGTGGACCTCCCGGTCCCCGCTCACTCTACGTCTTCAGTAGAACAACCCCTGAGGTCTACACAAGGAATGTCCGCACAATTCGGCCGCAGATGTAGAGCACAATCGCGCCAGTAGTGCGAAGCTAAACGCGCCGTAGGCGCAATGGATGTTAGCCCCGCGCTTCACCGGGGTCCCCAAGAAACGGTCTTTGTTTCTTGGGGTGGAAGCGTGGGGAATAAGGATTCCACAATTCTGTTACGGAGTCCCGTAGGGACGGTGCAACGACATTAATTATGCGGGAATCAATAACCAGCAATATCCACTATTCCCTCTAAAACTGTCACCCTGAGCGAAGCGCAGCGGAGTCGAAGGATCTGCGGTTGCTTTTGTTCTTCTCCACCCACAAACGCTATCACCTTGTGCGATTACTAAATGGCCGTCATCCTGAGCGAAGCGCAGCGGAGTCGAAGGACCTGCATTTATCTAGCCGTCCAAGTCAGCTCTTCTTGCGTATACCATTCCTCACTCAGATCGATCCACGTAGGATTGGCGCTCACAATTAGGGCAATCTTCTTGGCGCGCTTCCACCCTTTCAACTGCTTTTCTCGAGCAATCGCGGCACTGGGCCCGGCGAATCGCTCGAACCAGACCAGTCGGTCGCAGTTATAGGTAGCGGAGAATCCCTCGTGCAGTTTTCGTTTATGCTCAAACGCGCGCTTGCGGAGATCGCTGGTCATCCCGATGTAAAGAGTCAGGCTGCGACTTGCCACAATGTAGGTGAAATAGCAACTCTCGTTCATGGGAGTGCCCAAAGAAATACTGGCAGTAGTGAGCGCAATACTAGTACACCAAAAAATAAATACAGTTCCTTCCACTTCCTTCGCTTCGCTCCGGTCGCTCAGGATGACGGTTTTAGTGCAGTTGTGCAGCGCCGACAATTGTCGGCGCCGCACACCATTCCTCTACTTCGTACTCACCCTCAGCAGCAGCACCCCATGCGAAGGCACCGTAGCCTCATAAACGCCGCCGGTAAACATCACGTCCTTGTGCGCCCAAAGATCGCGCACCTTCTTTACCTTGCCGCTCAGTTTCAGGTCGCCGGCCTTCACCTTGGCCTGCCCCGCAGCCGCGCCCAGGTTCACCACGCCCACAGCCACGCCCCCATCTGCCAGCGGCTTCGCCCAAATCTCAAAGTCGCCGCTCTTCACCGGTGAAGCCTGCTTGCCCAACGGGTCCTGGTCGATGGCAATTACTTCCTTGTTCAGCAGAATCGACCTGGTCACATCCGTCATCGCCCGCACATCGTTCCCGGCCAGCAACGGCGCAGCCGTCAGCGCCCAAAGGCTCATATGCGTGCGGTACTCGTCGGCCGTCATATGCCCGTTGCCGATCTCCAGCATGTCAGGATCGTTCCAGTGACCGGGCCCCGCATACGGCGCTGTCGGCACCTGCTTTTCGATGTTGGCGATCATGCTCTCCCAGTGATCGCTGATGTCGCCCGTCGTACGCCAAAGATTCGCGCCCACCTGCGCGCCCCATTTCTGCACGTCGCCCATCCCGTACTCGCACAGGCTGTAAACAATCGGCCGTCCAGTCGCTTGCAGTGCATCGCCCATCTTCTGATAAACCGGCCGCAACTTGTCGTCCTTATAGATATTCCCCGCGCTGCACCAGTCGTACTTCAGATAGTCGAAGCCCCAGGCCGCAAAGGTCTTCGCGTCTTGCTCCTCGTGCCCATAGCTGGCCGGATACTCTCCGCACGTCCGCGGCCCCGGTGAAGAATAAATTCCAATCTTCAGCCCCTTCGAATGCACATAATCGGCCAGCGCCTTCATATCGGGAAACTTCGAGTTCGACTGCAAGTTGCCCTCGGCATCCCGCACGCCTTCCCAGGTGTCGTCGATGTTTACATACACATAGCCCGCGTCGCGCATCCCGCTCGTCACCATCGCATCGGCCATGGTGCGCACGGTCTGATCGTCGATCTTCTCCGCAAACAGATTCCAGCTATTCCACCCCATCGGCGGAGTCTTCGCCAGCCCGTTATACGGCACCGTGTGCAGCGCCGGCGGCTCAAGATAAGGCAGCTTCGGAAACTCGTCCGCCGGCGTAGCGACGTGCGCAACAAACGTCCCGCCCCACTTCATAAAGTGCAGTTCTCCATTTACCAGGTCGCCCACGATAAACGGCTTCTTGTGATCCCACTCATAAAGTTCAAAGTGGTTGCCCGTAGCTGTGCCCTTCACGTCCACACTGTACCCCTGCGTCATAACCTTTCCCTTAAGCTCGCTGCCGTTCTGCGTGAGCTCAAGAATCGATTTACGCAACTCCCCGTTATGCAGCGGCTGCCCCGTCGCTGCCCAACGTCCCGTAAAACTCTGCCCGTAACTTGAAACCGCAAGCAGCATCAGGCAAAAAATCACCGCCGCAGCCTTTGCTGCAACGTGCGTTATCGAATTTCGTCCATTCCATTTCCCCTGCATCGTTTTTTCCTTTCAATTCTCCATCAATGTGCGGTCCCGAATGGAACAGGTTTTTTGCGGCTGGCTGGTGGGGAAAGTAGCCGGTGCGCGTACGCACGTTGAGTTTGCTCATGCCCTTCGCCCTCGCCGTCACCTCCACGTGGCGAAAACCGGGCACACTGCTCGGCTTGGTGGAGTGGTATCCCAGCGTGTATTGGTTTCGTATATCGCGCGCCACCTCGGCGGCAATCTGATCCACTTGCTCTATATTTTTTGGAAAAAAAGCCATGCCGCCAGTCTCAGTCGACAGCGCCTCCAGCGCCCTCCGCGCATGCCGTTCCTCGCTGCGGCTCATCTCGTCGCTGGACAGCAATCCGATAGTGTAGATGACCGGCCCGGAAAGCTGCTGCACCCGGTGAATGGTCTGCTCCAGGCTCAGCGTCGATGCGTTATCGTCCCCATCGGTAATCAGAATGAGAACCTGCTTGGGCCGTTTGGCGGTGGCGGCCAGCTTGTCCGCCGAGGCCACCACCGCATCGTAAAGCGCCGTGCCGCCTCTCGTCTCAAGATGCGCCAACCCTGCTCGCAGCTTGCTCACGTCAGAGGTAAAATCCTGGTCGATGAAAGCTTCGTCGGAAAAGTTCACCACAAAAGCTTCATCCTGCGGATTCGAGGCTTCAATCAGATCCATCGCGCTCTTGTTTACTGAAGGACGCTTGCGCGACATTGACCCTGAGTTATCCACCACCAGCGCGATTGAAACCGGAACATCGTTGTGCTGGAAGCTGATCAGGTTTTGCTTGACCCCGTCCTCATAAACCTCGAAGTCATCTTCCTTCAGATCGGGAACCAGCCGGTTGCCCTCGAGCACTGTGCAATACAACTCCACCTCTTCCACTTGAGTGCGCAGAACCCACCCTTCGCCCTGCTTCTCCATCTGCCCTGCCGGATTGGCAACTGGTTTCGCGGTCGGCTCCCCGTCAGGTGAGCGCACCGGGTCGCGATCTACCGTCAATGATTGCCCCGCAACTGGCGGGGCCTTAGCCGGAGCAGGCTGCACGGGAACCTGTTGCGCCGCCGGCATATGCGCCGCCGCGGTAAAAAATGCCGCGAGAATCGCGTGATGGCACAGGCGCATAGGAACCGGTACGAGCATAGATAATGAGCGAAGGCAATCCTGTGAGAGGATTCTCCCTCATCTTAACTTTACGCCACTTTCCGCCGGAGGGTCCGGCCACTGATCCTTACGATGAGGAACCTGATAGACAGCCAAAGAATAATTCGACTGGAATCTTCCCGGAGGGAAGACGTGAAAATAGCCCCGGATGAAATCCGGGGACCGCCCACGAAATTGGCTTGTCGCGTCCCATAGGGACGCAATGAATCCTCACACCGAAGCTGTCTGACGCAATTTCCCAATGCCGCGGCTCACCTGTGAATGCCCCACACGATCGCTGCGATACAATCGACCCTAAGCGCACACGAGGGCCCGGGCGAAACAGAATGGCTCTCAGCCGCGCAATCTCAGCACTTTGAACGTGGAGCAAGACCTACCGTATGGCCCGCATCTATCCATTTCGCGCCTGGCGCTACAATCCCTCCATCGTACGGCTGGACGACGTTGTCACCCAGCCGTACGACAAAATCTCCCCCTCCATGCAGCAGGCCTACTACCAGCGCAGCCCCTATAACCTGGTGCGCATCATTCTCGGCCTCCCGGAGCTCTTTGATGCCGAAGGCGGCGAGAACGTCTATACCCGCGCCGCCCGTGACTTCCGCTCCTGGCGCGAGCAGGAAATCCTCGTCCAGGAAAAGGACCCCTGCATCTTCGCCTACTCACAGCGCTTCAAAGTTCCCGGCACTGAAATCGTGAAAGAACGCCGCGGCTTCATCGCGCTCGGCAAACTCCACGACTACTCCGAGCAGGTTGTCTTCCGCCACGAGCAGACCCTAAGCAAGCCCAAGAGCGACCGCCTCAATCTGCTTAAGGCCACCCGCGCCCACTTCGGCCAGATCTTCATGCTTTACTCCGATCCCGCCTGCAGTGTGGAGAAGATTCTCTACCAGGACGCAGGCCCAGCCGAAGCCGAAGTCACCGACGAGTACGGCGTGCTCCACCGTCTGTGGCGCGTCAACGATCCGGCGGCCATCAATTTGCTCACCACCGCCATGGCCGACAGGAAACTCATCATCGCCGACGGCCACCACCGCTACGAAACCGCCCTGAACTACTCCAAAGATCACGCGCCCGCATCGGCCGCCAAAGCCGAATCCAGCACCACCCAGTTGCCCCAGCCGCCGTACCCTGAAGCCGCCGTCATGATGACCTTCGTCAACATGGACTGCGAAGGCCTGGTGATTCTGCCCACCCATCGCGTCGTCCACAGCCTGCCCAATTTCTCGTCTGAAGCCTTCGCCCGCGCCGCAGCCGAATTTTTCACCGTCGAAGCGCTGCCCACTTCCGATGCCTCCGACTACATTGCAACCCTCGCCAAGCAGAAAGGCACGGCCTTCGTCGCCGTCACTCGCGCCGGCGCTCTGCTTCTGCGCTCCAGGCCGGATGCCGTAGACGCCGCTCTGGCCGGCCTGCCCGAACGCCAGCGCAAACTGGACCTAACCCAGCTCCACTCCATCCTGCTCGACCGCCTGCTCGGCCTCGATGCCGAAAAAGTCCGCGAGCAAACCAATGTCCGTTACCTGCGCGACGCCGGGGAAGCGGTAGAACAGGTCCGCCGCGGAGAAGCCGACGTCGTCTTCCTCACCAACCCCGTCACCATGGAGCAACTCCGGGAAGTGGCCTTTGCCGGCGACGTAATGCCGCAAAAGTCCACCGACTTCTACCCCAAGCTCCTCAGCGGCCTGACCATCTATGCGCTGGAATAAGTCGTCACTGAATTTATTCTGGTTGTTTTTTCAGCTTTGAAAGATTACGACTTCAGCTTTGAAAGATTACGACTTCAGCTTTGAAAGATTACGACTTCAGCTTTGAAAGATTACGACTTGAGAGGCTGTACAAATGTTTTTGTTGAAGGCAAGAAGTGTCAGGGCACGACTTTAGTCGTGCCGCAACAGCAGCAAATTGAATGTGGGGCTTTAGCCCCTGAGGTACGTTTTTGCCGGTAAGGCTTGAAATTCGGCCTTTTCCCGCAGCCATCAACCTGGCGCTTCGGGTGCGCTTCTATCTTTGCGCGCTGGTCATTCTCTTTCCGGCCGCACTATCATTGGCCGCCGCGCAGCCAGCCCCTCCCGCACCCGCGGCCCGCTTTGTAGTCGTCATTGACGCTGCTCACGGCGGCGACGATCCCGGCGGTCGCCTCAACGGCGCAGACGAAAAAACCCTCACCCTGGCCCTTAGCGTGCGCTTGCGCTCCCTGCTCGCGGCGCGCGGCATCCAGGTCATCACCACTCGCGAATCCGACGCAACCATCGACCCCGACCGCCGCGCTGAGCTTGCCAATCACGCCAAAGCCGAGGCCTGCCTTAGCCTGCACGCCACTCTCAGCGGCGCCGGCGCACATCTCTTTGTCTCCTCGCTCGCCCCCGCGCAGCCCGCGCAAATCGTCGCCTGGAAGACCGCACAATCCGCCTGGGTGACCCGCAGCCTCGCCCTCGCCGGCACGCTCAACTCCGCTCTTCTGCACACCGGCCTCACCGTCAGTCTGACCCGCGCCGCCCTGCCCGCGATCGACAGCATGACCTGCCCCGCCGTAGCCGTCGAAATCGCCCCCGAAACAGCGCAGGCCCGCGACTCCAGCCAGCAAACCCCCGGCGCCCTCGACGACCCCAATTACCAGGCCCGGATCGCCGAAGCTCTCGCAGCCGCATTGCTTGAGTGGCGCGCCGATGCCTTTCGAACGGGGGCCCGCCCATGATCCCGCGTTACCAGGCCGTCCTCTTCGTCGTCCTGCTCGTGGCTTCAGCAGTCATGGCCGTTGCCCTCTGGCAGTTGCGCGAGCGCGCTCACCAGCGCCTCCTCGCCAATCAGGACTCGTCCCCCACTAACGCTCCAGAAGTAGCGCAGGCTGAACCGGCTACCCTGATGGTCGCCAACGACGCTGACAGCTCCCTGCTCACCCAGGTCCAATCCCTGCCCCTGCCCCAGGACCCCAACGCACGCGCCCGCGTCATACTCGGCAAGCTCCTCGACCTCTACGCCGCCCCCGATGCCGCCCACCCCGTCCCCGGCGGCGCCAACTCCATCGCCCAGGTCTTCCTGATGCCGGCCTCTGGTCAGGAAAACCCCAGCGCACCCGCACCCGCCCGCCAGTCCAATAGCTCTCAGGCAACGGGTCCCCAACTCGCCGTAATCAATCTCACCGGCGGTTTCGTCTCCACCCACCCCTCAGGCCTGGAAACTGAAAACCTGACCCTGCTCTCCATCTGCGGCACCCTCCACGCCAACCTGCCCCGCGTCACCCAAATTCGTTTCCTCGTCGACGGCAAACCCCGCTCCACCCTGGCCGGCCATGCCGACCTAACCCGCACCTATCTCTATTCCGATGTCGCCCCCACCCAGGTAGGCCGCCCATGACCACTCCCGAAAGCGCGCCCGCAATTCCTCGATCGCAAGCAATCACAGCATCCCCCACCATCGGGGTCTTCGATTCCGGCTTCGGCGGCCTAACCGTCCTCCGCGCCCTCATTCAACGTTTTCCCCACGCCCGCTTCGCCTTTCTCGGCGATACCGCCCGTCTCCCCTACGGTTCCAAATCCCGCCGCACCATCGCACGCTACGCCGCCCAAAGCGCGCAGTTCCTGGTCCGTGAGCAGGGCGCAGAATTCCTCGTCATCGCCTGCAACACCGCTAGCGCCCTCGCCCTTGACGCCATCCAGCAGGCAGTCCCGATCCCCGTCCTCGGCGTCATCGAGCCCGGCGCATCGGCCGCCCGGGCCGCCTCCAAAACCGGCGACGTGCTGGTCATCGCCACCGACGCCACCGTCCACAGCCACGCCTACTCTGCCGCCTGCAGCGCCCAGGGCCTGCGCGCTATCGAGAAAGCCTGTCCGCTGCTGGTCCCCCTGGTCGAAGAAGGCTGGGTTGACTTTTCCAGCGGCCATGAATCAGGTGCGGCGCAAGCCGCGCCTGCCCCACCGCAGGTGGCTGTCACCGCCGAAGTCATCCAAATCTATCTCGCCGAGCTGAATACCGCCGCCGCCTCAGCGGGCCTCAACCCCGATACGCTGCTTCTCGGCTGCACCCATTACCCGCTCCTCCGCCCGCTCCTTGAACGCACTGTCCCGGCAGGCATGAAGGTCATCGACTCCGCCGAAGCCGCCGCCGATGCCGCCGTCCAACTTTTCAATGGCCGAGCCGCAGTCACCCAAACGACAGCAAATGCCAGTCTCGCGGCTACAGGTCCCGGCTTCGTCGAGTCAGATTCAGGCCTTGTAACAGGGCGCGACTTCAGTCGTGCCGCAGGACCAGCCAAATTGCACCGGGCTTTAGCCCCCGCGGACGAAGTTCAAATCCGCTGCTTCGCCACCGATTCCGTGGAAAAATTCGAGCGCCTCGGCTCCCGCTTTCTAGGCCGCCCCGTAGGCAAGGTCGAATTAGTCGATCTCGGCGGCTGATCGCTAATCGTGGATGTGGGCTCTATTTAGACTGCACAAGTGATATCCGCACAAACGCACCATAAACGTTGATTTAATTGAGAACTGCACGAACGCCCCACAAACGTTGATTCAATTGAGAACTGCACAAACGCACCATAAATGTTGATTTAATTGAGAACTGCACAAACGCACCATAAACGTTGATTCAATTGAGAACTGCACAAACGCACCATAAACGTTGATTTAATTGAGAACTGCACAAACGCACCACAAACGTTGATTTAATTGAGAACTGCACAAACGCACCATAAACGTTGATTCAATTGAGAACCGCACAAACGCACCATAAACGTTGATTTAATCGAGAACTGCACGAACGCACCATAAATGTTGATTTAATTGAGAACTGCACAAACGCGCCGTAGGCGCAGAGTTAGTTAGCCCCGCGCTTTAGCGTGGGGAACGAGATTCCGAAATCTTCGCCTCGGAGTCCCGTAGGGACGGTGCCAGGACATCATTTATGCAGAAAGCTTTAGCCCCGGCGGGAAAGCCTCCACATTCGCTGGAACCCTCTCGCACGGCTGATATTCTATAAACCGGTTCCGAATTCCCCTCACCAAGCGAACCCGCACCCTGGAGGAAGCAAGCAAGCATGATCGATCTGGCAGGCAAGACCGCCGTAGTCTTCGGGCTGGCCAACAAGCGTTCCATCGCCTGGGGCATCGCCCAAAAACTCCACGCCGCGGGCGCGACCCTCGCCATCTGCTATCAAAACGAACGCATGAAGCAAGACGCCGAGCAGCTCATCGCCGAGCTTCCCGGCGCATCCGGCTTCCAGTGCGACGTCTCCAACGACAATGAAATCGAAACCCTCTTCGCCGCCATCAAGCAGAAGTACACCAAAATCGAAATCCTCGTCCACGCCGTAGCCTTCGCCCCCGCCGACGAGCTCCGCGGCGAGTTCATTAACACCAGCCGCGAAGGCTTCCGCATCGCCCACGACGTCAGCGTCTACTCGCTCATCGCCGTCAGCCGCGCCGCCGCTCCCCTCATGACCGAGAGCGGCAGCATCATCACCCTCACCTACTTCGGCGCGGAAAAAGTCGTCCCCAACTACAACGTCATGGGCGTAGCCAAGGCCTCGCTGGAGGCCACCGTCCGCTACCTCGCCTGGAACCTCGGCCCCAAAAACATCCGCGTAAACGCCATCTCCGCCGGCCCCATCAAGACTCTCGCCGCCCGCGGCGTAGGCGCTCTCGGCGACATGTTAAAGTCCCACTCCGACCGCGCCCCCCTCCACCGCAACGTAGACCAATTGGAAGTAGGCGGCGCAGCCCTCTTCCTCGCCAGCGACCTGGCCAGCGCCGTAACCGGCGAAGTCCTCTACGTAGACTGCGGCTATAACATCATGGGGTTCTGAGTTAGTTAGAGTGTGTTTCAAAAAATCCGCTTTGTGTCAGGGCACGTCTTTACAGCTTGCGGAAAAACTCCCGTGAAGGCAACGTTTTGTGTCAGGGCATGACTTTACAGCTTGCGGAAAAACTCCCGTGAAGGCAACGTTTTGTGTCAGGGCATGACTTTAGTCGTGCCGAAAATACCTCAAAATAAAGACGGGCTTTAGCCCCTGCGGTCTGTTTTCCGGAGGGAGGCCGGGTGCCCCATCCTTGCGACTTTTTTCTGTCGCAAGGGTGGGAAAGAATACATGCGATTTGATTACTTATGGTAATCCGGAAAAGCCGGCATCACGCTCTGACACTCCTTCTTCCCCTCCATCGCCAGCCGGGCGGGAAGAACACACTCAAAGCGAATAAGAGTTCCGGTGTGTAAGCGCCGTCCGCTCCGCCAAAGTGAATTGCGGATTATTTCTTCCAATGCGCTAGCCTGTCATTAAAGGTGTGTTCTTACAGTAGACCCGAGTCTGATACCATGTGAGCCACAATGCCTCCACTCATGACAGACTTCGATAAGAATGTGCTTGAGGCCGTTATCGCTAGCCCTGGCCAAAAGGCACGCGTCATAGCCCGTAGTCTAGGCGTGGATAAGAGCCTCGTAAACGCAGCGCTTCGCGGTCCATTGAGGGGCAAGGTCCGGCAAAACAGTGCTTATTGTTGGTATCCACAGGCAGAAGAACATCGTCGCGCCGCCTCTATCCAACAACGTGCAGCGACGAATACACCTTTAGCCCAGTTATCTCGATACTATCTGGATTGCCTGAGCCACGATGACTTAGGTGGCGTTAGTGAATTTGCGTCGTCCAATTTTGGGGATCTAAGCTATGTCGAACTCAAAGAATCCCCATCATCGGAGACAATAGATCCGTTTGAATCATTGGCCGCCCGCAACTTATTGGCAAAGGCTCGCAATGACCGAAATCGAAAAGCTTTTTATCTCGGTTATCCCACTAGACTGAAATTCCTCCAAGGTCGTAACGGATGGGAGGGATACAAGATTGAACCAATCTTGCTCTTCCCTTTCCAGGAACAAATTTCCAGATTAGAAATCCCGAAGCTTTCAGACGATCTTCCCCAGTTTAACTTCGCTGCAATCCGTTCCATAAACAACACCAATTCCGCAGGATTGATGGAAGAAGCAATCCAGCTCGCAGATGAATTGGGATTCGGAAACGACCCTAGCGATAGACCCGATCTTGACGAACTCCTTGAGCGGTTGACAGAAATACGCACTGAGTGGGATTGGCAAGAAGAAATCGATCCACATTCGCTCAGCAAAGGGATACCGATTTCAGAGATTAATAAGCAGGGAATTTTTAATCGATGCGTATTAGTCTCTGCAGAGCGATCACCATACACAAAAGGGCTAGAAACTGAACTTGGGTCTTTACAGACAATCGAAGAAGAGAATTATAGCCGTTCAGCAATTGGTTTATGGTTAGGCTCAGGCCCCATTGAATCACCTCCGGCCATGCAGCAGCCACTGATTGAAGTGCTTCCGCTGAATTCAGAACAACGACAAGCAGTTCAGCAGTCTCTTTCGAACCCCCTTACAGTTGTCACGGGACCGCCCGGTACAGGCAAGTCCCAGGTAGTGGCCTCTATTCTCATGAACGCCGCCTATCAGGGAAAGACTGTGCTTTTCGCGAGCAAGAACAACAAAGCTGTTGATGTAGTTGAGACGCGGGTTAACTCGCTCGGACCACGACCTATTCTATTGCGCCTTGGAATCAACAAATACCAGGATGCTTTAGCGCAGTACCTCGTAACTCTTCTTGGGATTACTGCGACTGATGAGGACACTAGAGATTTTGAAGAGGCAAAGGCTTTACATGCAGAGGTTGAAGCGTGTTCACATTCTTTGGATGGAGATTTCAAGGCCCTGATCGACCTCCGAAATCAGGTAGATCGTCTTGAGCGGGAGGCTGAGGAGCTTCGGCAACAAATAGGCCATGAGTCATTTGCAAACCTCCGAGGACTTGACTATAAGACCCTAGAGCAAAGTGCTCATTCGCTACAGTCCGCGATCCGAGCCTCGGACAAAAATAATCAAGGCCTTTTTATTCGACTAATATGGCCATGCGTATCCAACGGACGTCTCGCCCGGCTGGATAATCAAGCAAAAGCTTTTGAAAATCACGCTCGTAATCTCGCGTTACCAATGCCGGATGGTCCTGTAAGTTCATCCAACATAGATGCGTGGATCGAATACAACTCAAGACTGACAACCAGGCTCATACAGACAAAAAAATCAAGGCACTACCTCCAGGTACTGGAGGAATTAAATAACGCGATTCCCATTGAGGCATTGACTCGACGTAGGGGAGAACTAGCACAGGACTTTTCGGAGCATTCAGAGAGGCTTTGGCATGCCTGGCTTCGTCTACAACCAACACGTATGACCCCAGCTCAAAGAAGGCTAATTGGGGACTACACAGCTTTGCTCCAAATGATCGCAGGAGCCAATGCAGCCGGTAATCAACTCGGCGGCGGGGTGTTCCGTCGATTCTACGAACTCTTTCCTAAAATTACATCTATCCTGCCATGCTGGGCTGTGACTGCACTGGCGGCGCGCGGGAAGCTCCCATTCGAGTCAGGATTTTTTGACCTCTTGGTCATTGATGAAGCCAGCCAATGCGATATTGCATCGGCCCTGCCTCTTCTTTATCGGGCAAAACGGGCCGTAATTATTGGCGACTCTATGCAGTTACCGCACATCAGTGCGCTTAGCAAACAACTGGATCAGCAAATCTTAGAAAAGCATGGTCTGATACAAACTCGCCCGGGATGGTCCTATTCTACAAAATCGCTCTTTGATCTTGCTGTCAGTCTATGTAGACCTGAAGATGTTGTGATGATTCGAGACCATTTCAGGTCGCACTCAGACATTATTCGATATTCAAATGAAGCCTTTTACGACGGACGACTGCGGCCAGCAACGGCCTATGAGAAACTGAAAATACCTTATCCCGACAAGCCGGCTGTTCGTTGGATTGATGTTCAAGGAAACGTTGTGAAGCCTAGCAACGGAGGAGCAGTTAATGAATCCGAAGCGCAAGCGGCGGTAGCAGAGCTAGAGAGACTTATAAAAACAGGATATCGCGGGTCTATTGGCGTCGTGAGTCCGTTTAGGGCTCAAGCAAATCGCATTCGGGAAATCGTTAGCCAGAGGCAATGGATGGCCATGGCCCTCACAAATGCAGATTTCCTCGTGGATGTTGTGCATAGCTTTCAGGGTGACGAGCGAGATGTGATCCTATTTTCTCCCGTAGTGAGCAACAACACACCACGAGGGGCCTTGTGGTTTGTTGATTCAAGTGAACATAAGGAGAAGCTCTTTAATGTATCTATTACACGCGCTAGGGCCGCTCTCATAGTCGTCGGGGATAAGTCCGCCATACGTGCATGCGAGAGCGCCCATCTGAGAAACTTCGTTTCATACGCTGAGAATCTCGAAATGGAACAGGTGCCGGAGGCGCTGGAACGATTCGAAGATCAACGGGCAGCATATCCCGCCGTAGCTAACCCCGAGCAAGTATCACAATGGGAGCGTCAGTTTTATCTTCCACTCTACGAACGACTGAAGAAACGTGGCATTTGGCCAATGCCGCAATTCTCAGTTGACAAGTACTGTCTCGATTTTGCTATAGCAAGCGGCACAAGACGTTTAGATATCGAGATAGATGGAGAGCGGTATCATCGCAACTGGGATGGTGAGCTCTGCCGTCGCGACCAGATACGTAACCTCCGACTCATGGAGCTCGGCTGGGATGTGATGCGGTTCTGGGTCTACCAGATTCGTGACGATCTTGATCGGTGTCTCGACCGCATTGAAGAGTGGTGTGATAACAGATGAGAAAGATCCAGATTTAGCACCATCCTCAATGATGGTAATCCGGATAAGCTGGCCTCTCCGGCATCACGCTCTGACACTCCTTCTTCCCCTCCATCGCCAGCCGGGCGGGAAGAACACACTCAAAGCGAATAAGAGTTCCGGTGCGCAAGCGCCGTCCGCTCCGCCAAAGTGAATTGCGGATTATTTCTTCCAATGCGCTAGCCTGTCACTAAAGGCGTGTTCTCAGAGTTGACCCGGGGCGCCGCGCTCCGTTCCACCCTCCCACACCACCCCGCGCAAATTCCTCGTTTTCAGGAACTTGGCTTCCAGATTCGTCAAAACAAACGAATTACGACGGAACCATGCTCCTAACGTGTTGAAAATAGGCAATTTGGACTGAAACACACCGGGTGGGGGATGCCCCCCTGTCACCCGCAAGAAAGGACTTCATGGCAGATGACCCAGGCGGCGGGTTCGCCCTCCCCTATTTGTGAGCCTGCATAATCCACTGCCACGATGTCCTCGCAACTTCGCTCAGCAATCCGCTCACAATCGTCGTCACCAGCGTCCCCACTCCGGCCGTCACCAGTGGCTTTCCGGTCGTCGCCCCTTCGATCTTCTTGCCCAGCTCCGCCTTGCGAATTTCGTACTTCTTGCTCCACTGGTCGGCAGCCGCCTCGATCGTCGCCTCACTCCGATTCTTGAGGTCTGCTGTGATTTCGTCTAACTCGGTTTCAAACCTGCTAAGATCGTCGAGAAACCTGAAACGAGCGTCCAGGTCGCGCGTCTTCGCAATCGCGTCCGCCGAAGTCTTATCGTCCCCCGAAAGACCGTCCTGGCTCTCGAGCGCACTCTTCTCAAACAGCAGCAGCGCGTCTCCATTAATAAATTGGTCCTTCGTCGCGGTTATCTTGTCGCGCAATGCCGTCAACTTCGCAATGTAGAGTGAAGGCGTCGGCGACTCCAGAATTTCGGCAAGCTCGGCAACAAATGCGTTGATCTTCGCCATCAGCTCCACGTTCAGGCTGCGCGACCGCTGAGTTCCCACCACGTAAGGAATCAACACCGCCACGGCGAAAAATCCCAAAAGCATCAACAGCGTTTGCAGCGAGAGGGTCCGCGAGGGAACACCAAGAAAGTCGAGGGAAAGCTGCGTTCCGCCCCCGAAACCAAACGACCATATCGCCAGCGCAACATAAATCGCCGCAGGAATCAGTCCGCAAAGCTGGTTGATAAATATCCGTTGCCGCGTGTTGTCGTCCAGGTTCTCTGAGGCCAGCATACACGCGGTAACCACCACCACCAGCAGGTAGCCGCCAAGACTCAGCAGCAGCAGCGAATATCTAACCACCTCGACTTCAAGATTCAACGAGCCCCAGGGATTGCGGAAGAAAAAAATCCCAACCACTATGGGATAAGCGAACGACATCCCCATAGTCGTCAACCCGAGAAGTCCCATCGATATCGGATGCTGGAGCGCAATTTCTTTACCCGCCCACAGCATCCTGATTCCGGCTTTTTCTGAATGCGGCCCCAGCATGGCTCCGAAGACCAGCGAAAGCAGGATTCCAAGGTGCGACGCCACAAAAATAAGCAGCACCAGCTTCGTGCTCCAAAGCCCGGAGAGCAGGTAGATGAACCCAAACAAACCCACCAGCCCTTCCAGCAGAATCACCTCGGAGCCTCCAGAACGATCTCCCGCCCAGAAGGTCAGCCTGAAGCTTCTTGAACGACTTCGCCCCTAATAATGCCCAACCCACGTACGCAACAAAGAACAAAACAAACAGCCCGATCTTCGCCATTGAAATACCCCCTGGAAGATGGCCGCCTCTTAACGTTCATGCGGGTGAAAATAATGTACCACGCGGCAGAATCCCATCCTCAAAAAAACACAGGCGGGTACCCAGCTTCGAAGGGGCCTCTGAATAGATCGATGTTTTGAAGCGGACGACTTTAGTCGTGCCACAATTGCAATAAAATGAAGGCGGATTTAGCCCCCGAGGGAATGCTCCGCTGGTGCCTCAGGTTCCATTTTGGGATCCGTCATCCGTCCGCCAAAGTCGCCTACTGATGGTAGTTCGGATATGCCGGCCTCTCCACTTGCACAGCCGGATGCTCCTTCATCCCTTCCATCGCCAGCGCGACAGCCTTTTCCAACTGCGGATCGTGCCCTTCGCTCACCGCCTTCGGGTCCTGTTCCACCGCCACATCCGGATCAACGCCGTGATTCTCCACGTCCCACACGCCCTTGGGCGAGAAGAACGCCACGCTCGGCGAAGTCACGCGCCCGCCGTCCATCAGCACCGGAATGGATCCAATGCCAACCAGCCCGCCCCAGGTCCGTTTGCCCACCAGCGGCCCCAGCTTTGCCTGCTTGAACAGCCACGGCAGCGCATCGCCGCCCGAGCCTGAGAATTCATTCGCGATCATCACCTTCGGTCCGTAGATGGCCCCGTTCGGAGTGTGCTCGATATTGCCGTAGCGCGGCGACCAGTACGCCTCGAGCTGCCGCTTCATCACCTCGATAAAGTAATCGGCTACCTGCCCGCCGCCGTTGAATCGCTCGTCGATAATCGCCCCCTGCTTGTCAGTCTGCGCAAAGTAGTAGCGATTGAAATTTGTAAACCCGGCTTCCGCCGTATTCGGAAGGTAGACATAAGCCAGCTTCCCGTCCGAAAGCTGATTTACCTTGCGCTGGTTGCCCTCGATCCAGTCGATATTGCGAAGCACTGCCTCGTTGCCAATGGGCGTCACTGAAATATCGCGCCCATTTTTCCCGTCGGCGGATTCAACATGCAAGCTGATCACGTGCCCGGCAGTGCCCTCCAGCGGCTGCTGAATATCGGTCGCCGCAGTCAGCTCCTGCCCGTTGATGGCCACAATGCAATCGCCCACTGAGAGGTTAAGCCCCGGCTGCGCCAGCGGAGCCTTCTCCTCTGGATTGAATTCCCCGCCGGTATATATTTTGGCCAGGCAATAGCGATTGTTATGCAGCACGTAATCGGCTCCCAGCAGTCCCCCAGGCACTTTCGGGGCCTTTGGTATCGCTCCGCCGCTGCCGCGAAGATGCCCCACCGAGAACGCTCCCAGCATCTCGTGAAATATGTAATTCAGATCCGCACGCGATGCTACGGAAGCCACGTACGGCTCGTAGCGGCGCTCAGCGGCGACGGTATCGGTTCCGTGATAGTGGGGATCGTAGAAGTAGGACCGCTCGATGCGCCACACCTCGTGGTACATCTGCGCCCACTCCGCCGGCGGATCCACGCGCGCCTTCAGGTCGGCAAAGGAGATCTTTCCCTCGCCCGGCTTCACCGGCGCATCGGCCGGAACAATCACCCACTCCGGCGGCCCGCCCTTGTCCGCCGCGGCATCAGCCGCCTCCGGATCGTGCTTGGAGAGGGAAAGCAGCATCTTATCGCCGTTGGCTGAAAGCTCAAAGCTCACCACGCGCTCGGCCAGCTTTTCCGTCTTGCGATCCGCCCAAACCCAGCGGTAAAGGGTTACCGGATGATCGCCAAAACGGTTTGATCCCGAAGCTCTTAAGAAATAAACGCTGCCCTGCTTCCCCGTGGCTAGCCCGATATAATTCGCCGCCGGCATAGGCAGCGCCACAATGCGCCGCTCAATTCCTGCCAGATCGACCTTCGTCGGCTTCACTGGTTTGTCTCGGAGGTCCACTTTGTCCTTTTTGTCAGCCTTCGCGGCGTCGGCATGCCCATCGTCTTTGCCGCTCTTCGCCGCATCTTTCGTGCCTTTGTTCTCCTCGCCCGGCGTGCCATCCGTATCCTTCTTCGCATCCGCCTTGCGTTCTTCCGCCGTCTTTTCGTCTTCCATCTCCGGCGCAATAGGCGAGGCCTGGTCCGCCGAAAGCACCGCCGCATAAATGTGCGAAGTCACATCGTAGAGATCGCTGGTCATATCGATCCCGTCCGAAGTAGCGCCCGCATTGGTGCTGGCAATGAAATACAAATACTTGCCGTCGCGATCGAAGGCCGGTTCGCTTGAGTCCGCCATCGCACTGGTCACCTGCGTCGACTTCCCGCTTTCAACCGAATACAGATAAAGCGCATGCAGATGGTTGGCCATCGAGTGCAGATAAGCAATCCATTTCGAGTCCGGCGACCACGCCACATCGTAATTCTGGTTTGAGAACCCTCCAAAAACATTCTTCTCGCCGATTGTCACCAGCTTACCGTTCGTCGTATCCAGCAGATAGATATTCAGCCGGTTGTCGTGGAAGGTGATGAGCTTCGAGTCGGGCGACCACAACGGATCGAAGTAGTAGGCCGGCTCGGCGGCCAACGGAAACTTCTTCACCGGCGAACTCGCGTACTGGGAATCTCCCGTCTGCGAAGCCACATGCAACGCATACAATCCGGACTCGTCGGAAAAATACGCGATCGACTGCCCATCCGGTGACCACGCCGGCGCGCGCTCCATCACACCCGGCGTATTGGTAATGTCGCGCGTGGGTCCATGCTTGGCAGCAACGGTAAAAATCTCTCCATGCGCCTCCACCGCCACGCGCAGTCCCGTGGGCGAAATCGAAGTATGCTCAATCTCGTCCGCCACGCTCGCAATCCTCGGCCGCACCTCGGGAAGATCGGCGCCAATCTCGATGGGAACCATCTGGCTCTTCCCCGTCGCCGTATCGAAAAGGTAGATCTCGCCTAGCTGGTCATAGACCAGCGTCTTTCCGTCGCCGGCCAGGCTGCGGACATCCGGCCCCTCGTTGTGCAGCGCTTCGCTTACTGTCTTCGTCGCCGGGTCGTAGTGAAAAATACTGATCGGCCCTTTGCGTCCCGAAAGAAAATAGACCTGGTCTCCCGCGTACACCGGCGAGAAATCTGAGGCCTGCTCATGCGGAATCTCCACCGACTCCAGCCCCGGCAGCGAAGTGATCCAGATCGTGCACGCCCGGCCGCCGCGGTAGTTCCCCCAGGAGGAGAAATTTATGTATTCGAAGCTGAACGCAGGCGGTAGCGGCGTGTAAGCAATCTGTCCGCCGTCCGGTGAAAGCTGTCCCTCGAAGGCCATGGGAAGCGGTAGCGCCTTGGCTACTCCTCCCTGCGCGGGAACGGCATAAAGCTGTGTACCCCGGCCTCCCGATTCACGGTTGGAACGGAAGAGAATCTGCTTGCCGTCCGGGGTCCATCCCACGGCCATGTCGGGAGCAGGATGGTAAGTCACGCGAAATGGAACACCGCCTGTCGCGGGAATGGTGAACACGTCCGTATTCCCGTCGTACTCACCCGTGAACGCAATCGTGTTCCCGTCCGGCGAAAACACCGGCGCAGTCTCAATGCCCACCCCGATTGTCAGCCGCGTGGCGCGCCCACCCTCGCGTGCAACGCTCCACAGGTCGCCGGCATAACTGAACACGATCAAATCCCGGCTCAGCGCCGGATGTTGAAAGATGTGGGGCTTGGTTGCAGCCAGCGTTGATGATGGGCAGAACGCCAGCGTGGAAAGCAGAAACGCAGCAATAGCTGAGTGATAAGTCGAACGCACTGAAACCTCCTGAAATACCATCGGAAAATGAAGACGGGTTCCGCGCCGGCAGGCGGCCGTTTACGAATACTACACCGATAGGATTGTACGTCGCATTCCGGTTAGACGTTCCAGGATCATGCGCAATACCTATTTAACCGTTAATCCTTCAGCGTCACATTCCGGGTGCCCCGCCCTCGCGGGGTTTTTGTGTTTCCCGCTAGGGTGGGAAAAACAAAAAACTCGGTAACCCCCTATAAAACAACTCACTCTTTCAGCGTCACAGTAATTTTGCGTGCATCCCCGCCCTCAGCCGTAATCGCAATCTCACCCGTAGCCTTCTTGCGGATGCTCTTGAATTTTTCGCCCCACTCCACCAGCACCAGCGCATCCGGGGTCAGCAACTCTTCCAGCCCCAGCGTCTCCAGTTGCCTCTCGTCTTCCAGGCGATACACGTCCAGGTGAAAAAGCTTGACCGGCTTGCCGTGCCGCACACCGTCATACTCGTGAATCAGCGTAAACGTCGGGCTGGTCACCTCGTCTGCCTCGGCCGCATCCAGCGCCTGCGCAATCCCCTTCACCAGCGTGGTCTTGCCTGTGCCCAGGTCCCCGCGCAGAATCAGCAGTTGCGGCGGCTTCAGCAATTTCGCCAGCTTGCGGCCCACCTCGATGGTGTCCGCCCCGCTCTGCGTCGTGAACTCATGAATCCGGCCTTCGGCTACCGGTGCGGAGTTACTCATGCCCGAACCTCAAAAAGGGCTGCTGCATCGAATGCCCCCCTGCAACCAAACATAACCGTTCGACCGTCGCCATTCAAAGCGAAAAGCCTGAGAAAAATGTTGAAGACTATCCATAGCCAACAAAGTATGCTCATCCGCCTCGTGTACCGCCAGGTCTGCCGCCAGCCCGTGCAGATAAACCGCGGCCTCCACCGCCCGCGCCGCCTCTGCCGGATACTGCGCCAGCAATCCGGCAATCACCCCAGTCAGCAGGTCGCCGCTGCCGCCCTTGGCCATGCCCGGATTTCCGGTCGTATTCACAGCCACGCGGCCATCCGGATGCGCAATCAACGTGCGCGCCCCTTTCAGCACCAAAGTAACGCCCAACCGCTGCGCAAAGCTGCGCGCAACCTCCAGCCGATTGGCCTGCACCTCAGCCACCGTCGTCCCTGTCAGCCGCGCCATCTCCCCTGGATGCGGCGTCAGCACCAACGTCCGACCCCCTTTGGCCATTTTGCTCAGCTTGGCCAGCAGCGCCGGCTTCGTCGCCAGAATATTCAGCGCATCCGCATCGATCACCGCCGGAATCTTCGTCGCCGAAAGCAGTCCGGCAACAAACTTCTTCGTCTCCGCACTCTGTCCCAATCCCGGCCCGATCGCCAGCACGCTCTTCCCCGCCGTCAGCCCTTTCAAACCCGCGGCCGTTAGATTTGTCGCCGCAATCTGCCCCGCCGCATTCGCCTTCAGTGGAAACGTCATCAGCTCCGGCGCAACCCCAGCCACCTGCGCCAACACCGCGGCCGGAACTGCCGCCGTCACCAGCCCAGCCCCAGCCCGTAGCGCTCCCAATGAAGTCATCGCCGGGGCGCCAGACCTGCCCACCGATCCGCCCACCACCAGCACGTGCCCAAAATTCCCTTTATTCGCCCCCGCAGGCCGCGGCGCCTGCACCATCTCCATCGCCTCGCCCGCCCAATCCAATCCCAGCGCGGAAACAATCGCCTCCTCTGGCGACCCGATCGGAGCCACTACAATCGCCTGGTCCCAGCGCCTGGTCAACTGCCCAAACACATGCGCAGGCTTAGGCGCGGTAAATGTAACCACCGCATCAGCAGGAAATACCTCGCTCGATTCGGAAGGCCCCAGCGTCGCCTCAGTCGCATCCGCCGGCCACCCCGAAGGCAAATCAACCGCAAGGATCGGAGCCGGTTGCCCCATCCTTCGCGCTTTTTGCGATGGGTGGGAAGCATCATTGTCTGGGTGCCCCATCCATCGCGCTTTTTGCGATGGGTGAGAAGCATCATTATCTGGGTGCCCCATCCATCGCACTTCTTGCGATGGGTGGGAAGCATCATTGTCTGGCTGCCCCATCCATCGCGCTTTTTGCGATGGGTGGGAAGGCTCAGACTCCCAACTCCCCTTCACCCACTCAAGCGCCGCCAGTGCCAACCCCTTCAGCGGCGGCTTGAACCCCGTCCCCACCACCGCATCAATAATCAAATCCGTATCCAGTGCTTCCGAGTGCCGCGTCAGATCCTCCGGCGTATTTACTGAATAAATCAACCCATGCGCCGGGCCGGCGTATTCCCGCCAAGCCTCCGCTGCATCGCCCTTTAACTCCGCCGGCTCACCCAGCAAAAGCGTAGTCACCTCAAGTCCCGCATCGGCCAGCAGCCGAGCGGCCATCATCCCATCGCCGCCGTTATTCCCCTTGCCGCACAACACCGTAGCCCGCCGCGCCTGCGGAAACCTCTCCCGGGCAAATCCGGCCACAGCCGCCCCAGCCGCCCGCATTAACTCCAGCGACGGGATCCCGGACCGCTCAGTAGTAGCGCGGTCGCAAGCCTGCATCTCGGCAGAGGAAAGCACGTGCATGGTATCCATCTTACCCGCTGTCGCGGTAAAGGGAAGATGTCTCTGATAAGGACCATGTCTGGCATCGCTGAACCGGGAGGGCATTGGACGGGGTCGGTTTGTTAGTGAATTCCTTCAATTGAGTTACCTAATACTACAGTTGTAGATCGGTAATTCTGGAAGGAGCAGGGGCCTTTAGTGAATTCCTTCAATTGAGTTACCTGGTACTACCGTTATAGATCGGTGATTCTGGAGGGAGCAGTGGCCTTTAATGAATTCCTTCAATTGAGTTACCTGGTACTCCCGTTATAGATCAGTAATTCTGGAGGGAGCAGGGGCCTTTAGGCCCCTGAAAACAAGTCAAAAATGCAGGGCCTTCAGGCCCGGCCTCTTGCCGTTTTTGAGGAATTGAAGGAAATACAACTGTAGTGCCGGCGAAGTTTAGCTGCGGATAAATGCCAACAGGTCCGCATTGATCACGTCGGCATGAGTGGTCATCAGGCCGTGAGGGTAGCCAGTGATTCTGGAGGGAGCAGGGACCTTTAGGCCCCTGAAAACAAGTCAAAAATGCAGGGCCTTCAGGCCCGGCCTCTTGCCGTTTTTGAGGAATTGAAGGAAATACCACTGTAGTACTGGCGAAGTTTAGCTGCGGATAAATGCCAGTAGGTCCGCATTGATCACGTCGGCATGAGTCGTCATCAGGCCGTGAGGGTAGCCAGGATAGATCTTGAGTGTTCCATGCTTGAGCAACTTCGCCTGCAACAGTGAAGCATCTTTGTAAGGGACAACTTGATCGTCGTCGCCCTGCATCACCAGCGTCGGCACCGTGATCGCTTTTAGATCTTCCGTCTGGTCCTCCTCTGAGAAAGCCTTGATGCCTTCGTAATGAGCCAGTGCGCTGCCCTCCATCCCCTGACGCCACCAGTTGCGGATCACTCCTTGCAAGGGCTTCGCGCCGGGCCTGTTGTAGCCGTAAAACGGACCGGAAGCGAGATCGAGAAAAAACTGCGCCCGGTTCTCAGCCAGCACCTTGCGAAATCCGTCGAACACTTCCATCGGAGTGCCGTCCGGGTTCTTGTCGGTCTTGAGCATGAGCGGCGGAACAGAGGCGAGAAGCACGGCCTTGGCTACGCGGCCTTGAGGCTGGCCGTACTTCGCCACATAGCGCGCCACCTCGCCACCGCCCGTCGAATGGCCGATATGCACTGCATTCTTCAGGTCGAGATGCTCGGCCACTGCCGAAGCGTCAGCCGCGTAATGATCCATATCGTGGCCCGTGCCCACATCGGTGGAGCGGCCGTGACCGCGCCGGTCATGCGCCACGACGCGATAGCCGTGGGCAAGGAAAAACAGCATCTGATTGTCCCAGTCATCCGACGAAAGAGGCCAGCCGTGATGAAACACGATCGGCTGTGCGTCCTTCGGGCCCCAATCCTTATAGAAAATTTGTGTGCCGTCTGTGGTTGAAATCATTGTCATAGCATTCTCCTTTGAAAGCAGATTTGTGAAAGTTAGCTTGATGCCGCGGTTGCTGAACTTGGCTCAGGGCTGTCCGCGGTGCTCGACCGCGCCCGAATCGTTTTCCTTTTCAAAGTAACCAAACCTCCCGAACTGTTTGTTCGGCTGATTCAAAACCCATCGGCGTCAATCACAGCCTGCGCAAATGCCTGTGGAGCCTCCTGAGGCAGATTGTGGCCGATACCGCCGCTGATAATCCGGCTTTCATATTTGCCGGTAAATTGCTTGCGATAGGCTGACGGATCCGCTGCGTGAGCAGCGCCATTGGCATCGCCTTCCATGGTGATCGATGGAACGGAGATGGTCGGACCCGCGGCGAGCCGCTTTTCCAGTTCGTCGTATTTTCGCTCGCCGTCCGCCAGACCAATCCGCCAGCGGTAATCGTGGATCACGATCGCAACATGGTCCGGATTGTCGAAGGATGCTGCGGTGCGATCGAATGTGGCATCGTCGAAGTTCCATTTGGGAGAGGCTGTCTGCCAAATCAGCTTGGCAAAATCGCGGCGGTATTGGTCGTAGCCGGCTCGCCCGCGCTCCGTGGCAAAGTAGTACTGGTACCACCATTGCAGCTCCGCCTCTGGTGGCAGCGGCTTCTTGTTAGCTGCGGGGCTGCCGATCAAATAACCGCTGACGGAGACGATCGCCTTACAACGTTCCGGCCACAGCGCCGCTAGGATATCCGCTGTCCTTGCGCCCCAGTCAAAGCCCGCGACGATCGCCTTCTGAATTTTCAGGGCATCCATCAGGGCGATGATGTCGAGCGCCACTACCGATTGCTGCGCGTTCCGAAAGGTTTCGGCTGAAAGAAAGCGCGTGCTGCCATAACCGCGCAGGTAAGGGACGATCACCCTGTATCCCTTCGCGGCCAACAACGGCGCAACATCGACAAAGCTGTAAATGTCATATGGCCAACCGTGCAGCAGAATCACTGCGGGCCCATCCTCCGGCCCGTCTTCCGCATACCCCACACTCAGTAACCCCGCATCAATCTGTTTCATCGATGCGAATGAAGTATTCGTCCCCCCGCATTCGCAGGCACTTCTGCCGGTCGCGCATTGCTGGATAGAGAAGAAATGCTTTCTCCTGATAGTGTGCGCGTCGCAAGCAACGCGGCTCCGGCCGATAACCCTGCCACGGCAAACCGACGACGCGAGATTCCCTTGGACTCTGTCTGCTTCATGATGGGTCTCCTTTTTTGGGTTGCGCCGAGTCACTACAGGCTGGCAGAAGTCGACGGCGATGATCGGCTAGCGCAGCGTTCTGAATGCTGCTCAGAGAGTGGGCCGTTTTCGCCTCTGCGTCTATCGGTGTGGAAACTATAGCGATCATGCGACGAATCTCCTCGCTAACGCTTTAAGAACATCCGACTGCAACTCATGCTGCCGAC
>CAWIVA010000027.1:0-5061 GCA_963839225.1 uncultured Acidobacteriaceae bacterium | reverse complement strand
GCGCATTCTTCGGATCTAATTGAATCGCCAGGCGCAAAGCTGACTCGGCCTCTTCATTTCGTTTTTGGTTAAGAAGTAATCCCCCCAGAATTACTTCGCCCATGGCATTCTTCGGATCTATTTGTATCGCCTGGCGAATAGCTGCCTCAGCCTCTGCATGGCGATCTTGGGCTTCGAGCACAACGCCAAATCAAATTCAGCGTCCCAATCCGTTGGATACAATCGAATCGATTCGCGATAAGCCGCCTCGGCCTCCGCATAGTGCTTTTCTAATCTGAGTGCGCGTCCGAGGTTGTAATAGGCTGGGGCGTTTTGAGGGTAAAGAACGATAATTTGCCGCCAGATTGCCTCCGCGCTCTTGTAGTCTTTGTTTTCTTGAAGCTGTGTGCCTTGCGCCCACAGGGCATCGATTTGCGCCTTCTTTTCGGCGGCTCGGTCCGCATCGGCCTTCGCTTGCGCAGCGGCGTTCGCCTGCTGTTGCCTGGCAATCACCTCCTGCCGCTTCGCCTCGGCCCACGTAATGTCCCGCTCCCATAAATTGTTGGATTCGGGATACTCCGATTCAGCCTGGCGGAAGTAGCTGATGCCCAGGTCAATGTCTCCCCTTAGTACCGCAAGCTGACCATTGCAGGAACTTATGCATCCAGTGATCTGTCGCCGCAGGGTCACGGCGTTCCCGTCGCCCGGTTCATATTGCAAGGCTTCGTCGATGGAATTCAGCGCACTCTGGCACAGCGATAAACCCCGTGCCGCGTCCGACGGGATTCCCTTTTGGTACAGCTTCATCGCCCGGTTATAGGCCGAAACATAATGCGAGTAGTCATTCGCCTCCTTGCGCGTTGTGATGTTTGTGCCGCCGCCTCCGCCTCCGCCGCCCGGGCATCCCCCGGAGGGATAGAACACCCATTGACCGTTGACATAGCAATTCGTTCCGCCCGTGGGCGTTCCACTCCCTTGCGCCTGCGCCCCGCTCACGGCTATCAACGCCGCGCCCAAAAAAGCTGCAAAAGCTGCCAAACGCCATTCGCGCCTCTTCGTCATTCTTGCCTCCATTTGTCCCCGTGCTCCAATGGGCGGCACAAAAACTCACGCGCCTCGATGAGAGAACGATGACGACATGACAATCTTGCATTAGTCTTTCTTGATGGAGGAAGCAGTGACGAGTGTCACGGATTGAAGATTTAGTTAGTCGCGTGTCTCTTCAATCAGGTGTCTAGCGTGCCGCCCACCACGCATCAAACGCCGCCACCGGCCGCTCACATATCAGCAGGTTCAAAGCTATTTCGGCAGGCTGAAGATCCCGTTGCTGCCAAAGCTAACCGTTTCTCCGGCGCTCAGCAAAAAGATGCGTCCGGTCTTCGTCTCTGTAATCTCCAACTGGCCCGAGTAAAGCTTCACAACTCCGCTTCCGTCCTCCAGCACAGTTGCTTCAAAGTCTGTTCCGCGAATGCCGAGTGTGCCTACAGGCAGAGTCACTTTCATACTTGCGGGGTCTTTGTGCGCTGTTTTTCCCGTAACCCAGCGAAAAACTCCCTTGCTCAATTTGGCCATAATCGTATGTGCATCGGTCGCCGTATCATAAACAAATTGATCGATCACCACATCACTATTCGGTCCTACGGTAAAGACGGTTTCATCCGGAAGCACCAACTGCACATGGCCGTCGCTGCCGGTAATTAGCCTGCCGCCTTCCTCCAAAGGAACTTTGTCCGCTTCCTGTCCTGTTAGCGTACGCCCATCCCTGGCGATGAATGAAAACTGTCCGCGCGCGTTAACATCGGCAAAAGCAGAATTGGCCTGTTGGCTCGCCTGCTCCCGGTCCTTCTTCTCCATGTCAATCACGGACTGGAGCGCTTGTTGCAGTTCTGTGTTATCGGGCAATAGTTCCAAAGCCTTGCGGCACGCGATCTCGGCCTCTGCATATCGTTTTTGGGCCATAAGTGTTTTGCCCAGGTAGTACTCGGCGCCTACATTTTGCGGATCTAATTGAATTGCCAAACGTAAAGCTACCTCCGCTTCTGCAAATCGATTCAGGTCATAGAGCAAAGACCCCAGTAAATTCTGTGACTTCGAATCCTTCGGATTCAATTGAACCGCTTGGCGGAGGGCTGCCTCTGCCTCTACCTCTCGATTTTGTCGTTTGAGAACGGAACCCAGCCAATAATAAATGTTGGAATAGTTCGGATCTAACTCAATTACCTTGCGAAACGCTGTCTCCGCTTCGTCATAATTATCTTGATTGAAAAGTGAAAGTCCCAGGTTGTAGTAGGCTACGGAATTTTGAGAATCAAGGGCGATCACTTGCCGCCAGATCGCTTCCGCGCCTTTGTTGTCTTTGTCCAGTTGGAGCTTCGTGGCCTGCTCCCACAAGGCGTCTATTTGCGCCTGCTTCTCGCGTTCCCGGTCAGCATCGGCCTGCGCTTGCGCATCGGCAATAGTCTTTCGCTGTCCGGCAATCGCCTGCTGCCGCTTCGACTCTGCCCAGGCAATGCTCTGCTCCCAAGCGCGTTAGATTCGGGATACTCCGATTCGGCTTCGCGGAAGTAGGCGATGCCCTGATCAAAGTCACCCCTTTGCACCGCAAGCTGGCCGTTGCAGGAACTGATGCATCCGGTAATCTGCCGCCGCTGGGCTAGTGCGTCTCCATCGCCCGGCTCATACTGCAGAGCCTCATCAATCGAACTCAGCGCGCCTTGGCAACTCGCGAGGCCTCTTGCCGCATCCTGCGCGACTCCCTGCTTGTACAGTTTCAACGCCCGGTTGAGGGCCGCGGCATACCTCGAGTACGCCCTGGTCTCCTCGCGTGCAGCAGGGTCGTTGGATCGGTTGCCGCTTCTGCCACCACTGGCCGGGCATCCCCCAGAGGGATAGAACACCCACTGGCCGTTGACAAAGCAACTAGTTCCCCCCGTGGGCGTTCCACTCCCTTGCGCCTGCGCGCCGCTCACGGCTATCAACGCCGCGCACAGAAATGCTGCGAAAGCTGCCAAATGCCATTCGTGCTTCTTCGCCATTCTTGCCTCCATTTGTCCCCGTGCTCCAAAGGGCGGCGCAAAAACTCACGCGTCCCCATAGGAGAACGGTGACAGATGACAATCTTGCAGTAGGCTTTTCTGATTGGAAAGGCAGTGACCAGTGTCACGGATTGAAGATTGAGTGCATCGCGCGTCTCTGAAATCAGGAGTCTAGCGCGCCGCCCACCAAGCATCAAATGCCGCCAGCGCCCGCTCGCAAACCATTCGGTGCCGCTCCTTCTTGTCGCGAATCTTCTTGCGCATTTCTTCGTCGAGCGGCTCCAGCAGGTCGAAGGTGATGTTGGCCGGCTGAAAATCCTTCGGATCGGCGTGCGTAATGTAGTGGACCAGCGAACCAAGCGCAGAAGCCCGTGGCGCAGGCACGGGTTCTTCGCCGCGAGCCAGCGCAGCCGCATAAATCCCCGCCAGCAATCCCGTAGCGATCGATTCCGTATACCCCTCGACCCCGCAAAGCTGCCCGGCAAACATGAGCTTCCGCGCTTTTGTCTTCAGGAGGAGTGTTTCGTCCAGTAGCAGCGGCGCCTGAATATATGTATTGCGATGAATCTGCCCGTAGCGCAGGAAGCGTGCGTTTTCAAGCCCCGGAATCAGCCGCAGCACGCGAGCCTGCTCGCCAAATTTCAAATGGTTTTGAAAGCCCACCAGGTTATAGCTGTCGGCGCGCAGGTTTTCCTTGCGCAACTGCACCACCGCCCACGGCGTCTTTCCGGTTCGCGGGTCCCGCAGTCCAACCGGCTTCATCGGCCCAAAGCGCAGCGTATCGCGCCCGCGCCGAGCCAGCACCTCGATCGGCAGGCAGCCCTCAAAGTAATCCAGCTTCTCCCACTCCTTGCTCTCCGCGGCCTCGGCCTCCAGCAGCGCATCCAGAAAGCGGTCGAACTCCATGCGGTCCATCGGGCAGTTGATGTAGTCCGCCGTCCCCTTGTCCCATCGCGCGGCAAAGTAAACTCGCTCCATATCGATGGAGTCGGCATCCACAATCGGCGAGATGGAGTCGTAAAACGCCAAATGCCCTGCGCCGGTGATGCGCTCGATCTCGGCACTTAGCGCGTCGGAAGTGAGCGGCCCGGTAGCCAGAATGGTGCATTTCGTTCCGTCCTCGTTTTGATCCAGTGTTGTCACCTCTTCGCGAATGACTCGAATCCGAGGCTCGGCCGCAATCGCCTCCGCAATCCGACGTGAAAACTCCACGCGATCCACAGCCAGCGCGTGACCCGCCGGCACGGCGCATGCATCTGCAAGCGTAAAAGCACGGAGCGCCCCCGCCGCATCTCCTGCTTCAGCAGCCACGGCGCCGTATTGGGCGATTCGCTCTTCAGCGAATTAGAGCAAACCAACTCGCCAAACTCCGTCGTCTGGTGAGCCGGCGTGAGCCGTGGTTTTCCGTCCACCACAGTCCGCATCTCGTAGAGGTCCACCTGGCAGCCCAGCCGCGCTGCGGTCAGTGCCGCCTCCGGCCCCGCCAGTCCCCCGCCGATCACTCTGATCTTCACTGCTAGATCCTTTTTAACAACCATTCCATGAAGGGTACGGGCTTCAGCCCGTACGTTGAGAAGCGATCTATATCTGCGGCTTTAGCCGCTGAGGGAATGCAAACTAACATAAAACGTCCCTCAGAGGCTAAAGCCCACAACTGGTTCTGCCTTTGATGTACGGGCTGAAGCCCGTACCCTTCGCTCTAAACCGGTTTTAGACAGATTCTTAAACCTCCGTCGTTCGTTCCGCTCCGCCGGCCAGCCGCTCGATCGCCTCGCCGCTGAGCCGCACATTGCGCCACTCATCCAAAAATTCGGCGCCCATAGCCCGGTAAAACTCGATTGCAGGAGTATTCCAGTCCAGCACCTCCCATTGCAGGCGCTGGCAGCCTTTCTCCATAGCGACAGCCGCAACCCTTTTCAGCAGCGCCTTGCCGATCCCCAGCCCGCGAAACTCCGGATGGACAAAAAGATCCTCCAGGTAAATCCCCGGCTGCCCCATCCAGGTGGAGTAGTTGAAAAAGTAAAGCGCAAAGCCCGCCGGCTTGCCC
>CAWIVA010000026.1:0-30978 GCA_963839225.1 uncultured Acidobacteriaceae bacterium | reverse complement strand
AGCCTCCTGGCCGCCGGCCTTATCACCGCCTGCGGTACTCTCACCGTTGATTTCGTTTACGTGGCCAGCTCCAAAGCCGCGGGAGCGAATAGCTACGGCCAGATCGACGTCTTCGAAATCAACTCAGAGTCCGGCTTTATGCGCCAGATTCCGTCCTCGCCTTTTCCTTCCGCGGGACGCGACCCTGTGGCTGAAGCCATCTCGTCCGATAACAACAATCTGTTCGTGGCCAATCAGGACGATAACACCATCGTTCAATTCGTCATCGGCAACGATGGCAAGCTCTATCCGGAAAACACTGTCAATACCCCGGGCGTCTTTCCCTTTGCGCCTGGCCGTGAACGGAATGAATCTGTTCGTCGCAGATACTACCAGCCGCTGCCCACCTGCTCCACCTCGCAGCCCTGCACAGGTTCCTTGCCGTTTATCCGCTTGCCGCCGGTGGCTCCTCCAGCAGCGCCCGTGCTCGGCAACGGTCTGCATTGTTTCGCCGGCCGTCAACACTGGCATAAGCGCTGCTTACTGGCCGCTGACCCTCCCCAGCAGTCCTTCAGACGTGATTGAACCCACTTCCATCACTGTCTTGAAATCGGGCACATACCTCTATGTTGCTGCATACGATGTCACTTCGGCCTCCAACTATATCTTCGGATTCGCGGTAGGCTCGGCGGTGTGCTTACCCCGCTCAACGGCGGCTCTCCCCTGAGCGGCACACCCCGGTGGCGCCTTTTGCCGTGGAGAGCTGCACCGTGCATTCCTGAACGCTCCCTTTATCGTACACCTGCCCCTCCGCCATCACCAGCGATCCCACCAGCAGCTACGTTTACGTCACCGACGTGGCCAACGGCAAAGTCCTTGGCTACTCGGTTGCATCCGGCACCGGCCTCCTGACTCCGCTCAGCGGCAGTCCTTTCCCGGCAGGAGACCAACCCTCCGCTATTGTCATCGATCCTACGTACCCTTTCCTCTACGTCACCAACGCGCTTGACTCGACACGTCTCGGCCTACTCGATGAAGCGGCGGTGAGCTCACCAGCCTCGGCACCTACGGCACAGGCGGCCTCGAGCCCGTGGCCATGGGCATCGATCCGTCAACCAACCACTTTCTTTACACCGCCAACTATCTTGGCAACACGCGTTAACGGCACTGTCTATGGCTTTGAACTGAGTCCCACCGCCGGCACGCTTATCAATTCGCAAGGCTCTCCTTACGGCGCTAATGCTCAGCCGACGGCCGTCGCCGCCATTCCGCATGGCGGCTCAGGGGGCAGGCATCAAGAAGTGAGACCGGCGATGCGCGGCACGACTAGCAACACCCCGTATCGGGCTTTTACAATAATGATGGGGCAACTTAAACGATTTTCTTGGGGCTTCAACTTGACGGCCCATGACGAAGGAAGCGCATGAAGTTCAGCAAATTGAGCCAGCTCCTGCTGGTCTCTGCTATCGGCCTTAATCGTGGCCACCCTCTTGACGGCCTGCGAGATCGTCACCATCGACTATGTCTTCGTAGCCAGTTCCGCAGGCTCGGGATCCGGCAGTGCTGGACAGATTCAAACCTACGCCGCCGACTCCAAATCCGGCGCGCTGCGCATCGGGCAGCCGGCCGTATCCAGCGGCGGAACCCTGCCGATAGCCTTTGCCATCGACTCCGTTTATCAAAATCTCTACGTCGCCAACCATGGGCAACGACTCCGTAGTCCACTTCGACGTTGCCGGTAACGGCGTCCTGAAGCAGGCAGACTCTATCACCACCGGCGTCACGCCTGTCGCACTGGGTGTGAATTCAGCCGGAACCTATCTTTATGTGCTCTCAGGCCCCGGCCCCGGCTCTCCCTCCGTGCTTACGGCCTATTCTCTAACGAATGGCGCCATCGGCTCCAGGTTGCTCAGCAGACCCTTAACCTTGCCGCTGTTTCCGATGCTTATGCAAACGATGTTCTGGTTCCGACCGGCCTGACCGTGCTGGTGAACACCACTGCCATTACCGGCAATGCCGTCTTCGTCTCCGCTTATGATCAAAGCGCATATAATCCCGGCGGCCCCACCAGCAGCACCGCCAATCCCGGCTGGGTCTTTGGCTTCACCATCGGCTCTGGCGGCGCCTTGTCGGCGTCCCCCAACAGCCCCTATAAGGCCGGCATCAAGCCCACCGCCATCGCTTCCACTCCCACCAACGAATATGTGTATGTCGTCGACTATGCTTCCAGCCAGCTGATCGGGTATTCGGTCCGCGACGGCGTCAGCCTGGATTTCCTCATCAACGGCCCCTTCCGGACCGGCAGTCTACCAACTGCAATCGCCATCGACCCACGCGGCAAGTACATTTACGTCACTGACTCGATTTCAACCTCTTCGGGCGGGGGTGCGGTTTCGACCTTCGTAATCGATCTCGCCACCGGCACACCCTCAACCCTGGCAAGCACCAACAATGGCACCGACACCGATCCGGTTGCCATTACCGTCGATGCGGGGGTTGGAACCTTTGTCTATACCGCCAACAATGAGGGCAACTCCATCTCCGGTTTTGACTTGAACGTGGATTCGGGCGAACTCACCGCTACCCAGGCCTCGCCTTATCCCTCTGGATCGCAGCCCACCGCTGTGATCACGGCCCCCGCCGGCAACCACGCGGTGGAAACAATTACCCGGTAACGGCACAACCGCTCGTGTGCAAAGAAAAGCCCAGCCGCACGCTGGGCTTTTCCATTGCGCGAAAAAATCCTCTACGCTCCCATCCACTTCCGCAGATGCCGTTGTGCAGGTTTCTCAATCAAATGCAGTGCCAGCAATGCCAACCCAATCAACGCCAGGTAGCTTATCCACGGGTCCAACCCGCTCAGGCCAAGATAGTTCAGAACATGCGTCTGGTGAATCAGAGTCCACAAGTTGAAGTGCAGCAGATAAAGGCTGTAGCTGGCCTCCCCTATAAAAACCAGCGGGCGTTTGCCGAGCAAGTTCGCCAGCGGATTTTCCCCCGCCAGACCCAGCACGATGCAGCCGAACAGCGGCATCAGCAGCCCGTCGTGAATAATGGCGTAGGGAACCAGTGGCCCCAGCGCCAATAATCCGTAAATACCGGCAAAACCACCCAGCCCCAGCCACAAGCGCAGTCGTCCTGGCCGTGGCATCAACCGGTCCACATCGGCCAGCATGACCCCGAAAATAAAGCTGGCCACATGTGCATAGGGGGTATATTTGAGCGCCCACAACCATTGACCGTAACTCCAGCGGTCTGGATGCGCGATTCCATCCGGATTGAAGGCAATATACAGCAGGCCGGGAATCAGGCCCAGTCCCCACACCAGCGCCATACGGCCCAGGTGCGGCCCTAGCCGCTCGGGCCGCTTCCAGCGCGCCAGCCAGGAAAGATCGCGTAGAAAAATGCCTCCGCCGACATGGTCCAAGCCGGAGTATTCAGAAAGGTCGCGATTGCCGGAATCCACCCTTGCAGCAGCAACGGCGTCAACACCACCCCCGCCCAGAACATCTCGTGCGTATGGCTCGCATACTCCGTGCCCAGAGTCCCCAGCCCCAGCAGAAGGCTGAGCAGATAGATGGGATAAATGCGCGTAAAACGCGCCTTCCAGAAGCGCACCCGGTCCAGTTCCCCGGCCCGTGCCCGCTCGGAGTAGTTGTACGCCAGCACAAACCCCGAGAGCAGATGAAGTAGCTCACCGAGATAAAACCGGCGTTGATCACCGGCGCCAGCCAGCCAAACCACTGAGGATTGGAAAAATGAAATAAGACGATATTGACGGCCGCAAAACAGCGCAGTCCCGTCAGTGCTTTCAGCGGTGCCGGCCTGCGCATCTCCATACAGTGGTCAGTGGTCAGTTAACAGTGGTCAGTCACAAAACCCAGGCTTTTTGCTGTTAGCTGCCCACTGTCCCTGGTTTACTACTTCACTATTTCACTACTTCACTTTTTCACTGTTCTCTACGCCGTCACCAGCGATCCGACCTTTTCGCCCAGCACCACCCGCTTGATGTTTCCCGGATGGTTCATGTTGAAGATAATCATGGGCAGGTTGTTGTCCTTGCACAGGCTCACCGCAGTCAGGTCCATCACCTTCAGTCCCTGGCGCAGGATCTCCATGTAAGTAATCTCGTCGTATTTCACCGCATCCTTCACCAGCACCGGGTCGGCGGAAAAAACGCCTTCTACCTTGGTGCCCTTCAGCAGCACATCGGCCTTGATCTCCATGGCCCGCAGGCTGGCCGCCGTATCGGAAGAGAAAAACGGATTGCCGATCCCCGCCGCAAAGATCACCACCCGGCCTTTTTCCAGGTGCCTCACCGCCCGGCGTCGAATATAGGGCTCGGCAATTTGGTTCATAAACACCGCGCTCATCACCCGGCATTGCACCCCACGCTGTTCCAGCGAGTCCTGAACGGCGATGGCGTTAATCACCGTGGAGAGCATTCCCATGCTGTCGGCGCTCACCCGGTCCATCGCCTTGGCCTGCTCCTCCACGCCGCGGAAGAAGTTGCCCCCGCCCACCACCAGGCCTATTTCCACGCCCAAACCGTGAATCTCCACAATTTCATCCACGATTCCGGCCACCTTATCGGCATCCAGTCCGAAACCGCGGGCACCCGCAAGCGCCTCGCCCGATAGTTTGAGAACGATCCGTTTATACATGTCTTTTCGAGTATCGCACAGGCCCGGGCACAATGCTCCCGCCATTTGCAATGGTCACAAACCATCAAGCGCAAGCAGCCTTTCGGCACACTGAAACCAGCCCGGACGTCACAATAAACCCGGTTTCCATACTGCCTGGTTGTCCGCTTTTTGCATCTAACTCCGATGGACGATGTGCGGCAAAGTGAATGCGAGGTTGAGGAGGGAAACTATGGCGAACCCAAGGAAATGCGGAAATGCAATCTGCACCTGCATCCCGTCTGGAAAGGATAAATATTGCAGCCCCCACTGCGAGAAAATTGCGGAAAGGATGGAAGTGGTTTGCATGTGTGGCCACGATCATTGTGGCAGCAACATCAAGGAAGAGAAAACGACCTCTGAGCAAGTCCAGGTTTTATAGCACACGGCCAGCCGCCGTGGAGCCATTTATGTCGAATTCCATGCCGTGGGGTGTTCAAGCTCATTCGGCTGAGGAGACATCAAAAAAGGCCCGAAGCTTGCGCCTCGGGCCCTTGTCAATTCCCGCATAAGCTTGAAGTTTACTGTGCAGCCGCCTCCACAACCTTGGTCGTGGCCACAGTCCAATCCTGCGCGCCCACCTTGAAACGGGCAAACCGCCGCACCGTGATATTCTCGCCCAGCTTGCCCACCTTCTGCCCGATCAGCTCCTTGATGCTGACCGTCTGATCCTTGATGAACGGCTGCTCCAGCAGGCAAACCTCCTCGTAAAACTTGGCCATCTTGCCGTCCACAATCTTCTCGATCACGGCTGCCGGCTTGCCTGTGGACGCGGCCTGCGCGCGGTAAATCTCCTTCTCGCGCTCCATATCCTCGGCGGTCACGTCCTCAGGCCTCACAAAGCGCGGATCGCTGGCCGCGATATGCATCGCGATGTCCTTCAGCAGCTCCTGGAAATCCTCGGTGCGGGCCACAAAGTCGCTCTCGCAGTTCAGCTCCAGCAGCACGCCGATCTTGCCCCCGGCATGAATATAGGTGCCCACCGCGCCCTCGTTGGTTACGCGGGCAGCCTTCTTCTGCGCCGAGGCCATGCCCCGCTTGCGCAGCACCACAAATCCCGCCTCAATGTCTCCCTTGGTCTCCTGCAATGCTTTCAAGCAGTCGCCCATCGGCGCGCCCGACTTCTCGCGCAGCTCTTTCACTAGCTTGGCATCAATCTTTTCAGTCACTGTCGTCATCTCTCTTTTCCTTGATTTTCCCGTATGCCCGTCGTCAGAATCCCAGCACACTGTCGTTGATTCCGTTTTTACCGCCTTCACCACAAGTTTATCGCTGCAGTGTTAAGGCATAAGAAAAGCGTGGCACTTAACTCCGGCGGCCACGCTAGTCCCTAGTCCCTAGTCCCCAAGCCTGCTTTAAAGAGCGCCCTCGGCCACTTCAGCCTCGTCCAGCGCTTCGACCGCGGCCGGCGCCTTGCGGATGCCGGGCCCAGCACCGCGTTCAGATCCAATTCCTCCACCAGCGCTGCCTCTTCCGCCACAACCTCTTCCGCCGCCGGCACAGCCTGTTCCTCGTGAAATGCCTTGTCGCCCACCAGGTTCACGCCCTCGGCAGCCGAATCGGCGATCTTTGAGGTGAATAGCCGGATCGCCCTCAGCGCGTCGTCGTTGCCCGGAATCACGTAATCCACCACCGTCGGGTCGCAGTTGGTATCCACCACCGCCACCACCGGGATCCCCAGCTTGCGGGCTTCCTTCACGGCAATCGCCTCGTTGTTTGAGTCCACGATAAACAGCGCATCGGGCAGCCGCTTCATCGTCTTGATGCCGGCCAGGTTCGCTTGCAGGTGCTTGCGCTCCCGCTCCAGCTTGATCACTTCCTTCTTGGTCAGCAGCTCGTAGCGGCCATCCGTGGCCATCTCATCCAGTTCCTGAAGGCGCTTCACACTCTTCTGCACCGTCACCCAGTTGGTCAGCAGGCCACCCAGCCAGCGCTGGTTGATGTAGGGCATCCCCGCGCGTGTGGCTTCCTCGGCCACGGCTTCCTGCGCCTGACGCTTGGTGCCGACGAATAGAATCGTCTTGCCCCCCGCGCACAGATCGGTGACGAACTTCGACGCATCCTTGAACAGCTTCAGCGTCTTCTGCAGGTCGATGATGTAAATCCCGTTGCGCTCGCCAAAGATATATTCCTTCATCTTCGGATTCCAGCGCTTGGTCTGATGCCCGAAGTGAACTCCAGCTTCGAGCAGCTCCTTCATTGTGATCGTGGCCATTGGCCTCCTTCGTGAATTGCATCCGGGTGGTCGATGCCGGCGTCCGGATTGAACCCGCTTATCGCGGGAGATTGGTGAAACTGAGGGGTCAGGGTTCAGCGGTGTCAGGGGTCAGAAAGTGCGCAAGCAAGACCAACTGATCCCTGATCCCTGAAACCTGATCCCTGCAAGCGCTTTAGCGCTTGCTGAACTGGAACCGCTGCGCGGGCGCCCTTCTGCCCGTACTTCTTGCGCTCCTTCATGCGCGAGTCGCGGGTCAACAGGCCTTCGGCCTTCAGCGCTTGCGCAGCTCCGGATTGAACTCGACCAGTGCCCGGGCAACGCCCATCTTCACGGCATCGGCCTGCGCGGCAACCCCACCGCTCTTCACGGTGGTCACCACGTCGAAGCTCGAGGCCATTTCCACCACAGCCAGCGTCCGCTTGGCAGCCACGCGCTGCTGCTCGGTCACAAAGTACTCTTCGAATGCCTTGCCGTTGACCTTCCACTCGCCCGTTCCGGGACGCAGAAAAACGCGGGCGATAGCCGACTTGCGCCGCCCCGTCCCGTAATACTGAACCAGATCTGCCATTCGTTTCCTCTTAGCTCTCTAGCCGTCAGCTTCTCAGCCTTCAGCTAAAACCTTAAAACTCAACGATCTTGAACTTCCGCACCAGCAGGTAAAAGCTGATAGCTAGCGAGCTGCTCTTACTTCACTTCCAAAGCCACCGGCCCCTGCGCCTGATGGGGATGCTTATCGCCGCGATAAACCTTTAGCTTGGTCGCCATCTGCCGGCCCATCTTGCTCTTGGGCAGCATGCCCTTGATGGCCTGTTCCAGAATCGCTTCCGGCTTGCGGTTCAAAAGCCGCACAAACGACTCCTCGCGCAACCCGCCGGGAAAACCGGTATAGCGGCGATAGAGCTTGCTGTCAGCCTTCAGCCCGGTCAGCCGCACCTTCTCCGCATTGATGACGATCACGTGATCGCCCACGTCGATGTACGGCACATACTGGGGGTTCAGCTTGCCGCTCAGCACACTGGCAGCCTTGGTCGCCAGGCGCCCCAGTGTCTGACCGCTGGCATCCACCACATACCATTTGCGGTCAATATCCTTGCCGCTCGGAACAAAAGTACTCATCTTTCTCCTGCCCTCTAAGAACTCTTACAAAAGTCCCCCGTCCCGATGGACCAGGGAGCACAAACTGCATTTGCCCACGCCAAAAGCGCACGGGCCTGAACTTTACCCACTTCCAAACAAATCTGTTCGGGTGAGAACTGCGGGGCTGCCCTCAAAGGGCTCTGGCCAAGCCGGATTCGCAAAAATCCGCATCAATTCGAATCCAGCAGCCGGTGACCTGTTCCAGCCGACCCCGTCAGGGAATCCACCAGCCGGGTCCGGGTGAGTACACACAGACCCCAGGCGCAACACCGCGCAAGGTCTCTAGAATACCCGAATCCAACTCCCAAAGTCAATGAAATGACAAACCGACTGCGAGCTAAGAGCTAGAAGCTGAAAGTGGTTGCCCCAGGTCTCGCTTTTGAGACCTGGGAAACGATGAACTAAACCAGTCTCGTCTACCGCGCAAGCGGCGTCTGCCCCACCGCAGGTGGTCACGCCGCCTTCCCGTCCGCCACCGACCGCACCCTGAACCGCTTCATCTGAATCGAAAGCGTCCGCTCAATCTTGCGCAGATCGCCGCGCTCCGCCGGTCCGGCAAAGGTTGAAGCCACGCCATGCGCCGCGGCCCGTCCCGTCCGTCCCACGCGGTGAACAAAATCCTCGGCCACCTTGGGCAAATCGAAGTTGATCACGTGCGCCACGTTGGCCACATCGATGCCGCGGGCAGCTACATCGGTAGCCACAAGCACGCGGTGACGGCCTTCGGAAAAGCTGCGCAGGGCCGCGTTTCTCTGCGACTGCGAGCGGTCGCCGTGAATCTGCGTCGCCGACCACCCCGAACGCGCCAGCCGCCGCGTCACTCGGTCCGCTCCATGCTTGGTGCGCACAAAAACCAAAAAGCTGCCCGTCTCGGCCTCGAGCAAATGCTCCAGCAGCTCCTGTTTCTTATCCGCGGCCACTTCAAATGTGCGCAGCTCCACGTTCACCGCCGGTTTCAGCACCGATCCAATCTCGATGCGCGCGGGATTATTGACGTATTTGCGCACCACGTCCTTCACCGCGCCTTCCAGCGTAGCCGAGTAGCAAAGCGTCTGCCGCACCTCCGGCAACACGGTCGCAATCCGCGCAATCGCCGGCTGAAAGCCCATATCCAGCATCCGGTCCACTTCGTCCAGCACCAGGATCTTCACCTGGTCCAGCCGCACCACCCTGCGCTTGAGAAAATCCTCCAGCCGCCCGGCGTAGCCACAATCAGCTTTGCCCCGCGGCGAATCGCATCGAGCTGCGACCGTTCAGCCAGCCCGCCCACCACCAGGGCCACCGTCTGATCGGAACCGGTGCGAATAGCCAGAAAATGTTTTTCCACCTGCATCGCCAGCTCCCGCGTAGGCAGCAGGATAAGCGCGTGCGCAGCGGGTCCTTTGGTTTGCGCCTTTTGCAGAAGTTCAACGATGGGAATCAAAAATCCAAGCGTCTTGCCGGTCCCGGTCTGTGCAGTAGCCAGCACGTCGCGGCCTTCAAGAGCCGGCGGAAGGCAAGCTTCCTGCACCGGCGTAGGAGTTACAAACTTGTTAGCGTCAAGCCGCGCCATGAGGGCGGGCGAAAGAGAAAACTGTGCAAATTGTGTCGTCAAAATTGTCTTAATCCTTAAGATCCCGCGAGCTCCATATTCCCTGGAGCCTGCAATCGGAACCGGTCCCGAGGCGCGCACACGAATCCTCCTCGAACGCGAACCTGCCATTAAATTTGCGTAAGGGAGAACCGAAAGTCGGTCTAAAGACTGGCAACCGGCATTCAATACGCCGGTACCCGGAGCTGCCACACGCTGCTTACTACGCCAGGCGGCACACTGCCGGCCCGGCTACCCCGCTCCCATGCTGCTCCCGGTTTCACGCGCTCTGCTCCAATCTGGAGCAGTCCAACGCAAACTCCCGGAGGGGGAGACTGTGGGCATACGCTGTAGGGGCTTGGGGAAATCTGTGCCCGGCAAACTTGCTTTTTTAAGGCCCGCCGCCGCTCACGGCCAAATCACTGAGCGCAAACACAGTGTACCACACTTTCGCTTTTCCCTCGCCCGCAGGGTAGCGAGCGTAGTCTTATTTCCATTTGAGGGTCCCACTTCACATCCTGATGTGATGTTCCCCAATCACGGAGAAAACCGACCAGAGATTAGTGAGCCCAAGCAATTCCCGCACTCGTTTACCAATGTTGATCAGTTCCAAAGTGCAGCCCGTCGACTTGCCGGAAACGTACAAGCGAACCAGTGTGCCCAACCCTGTGCTGTCGACATACTCAAGATCCGTAAAATCCAGCACGATCCGTTTGCACTCCGGAATCAGCGGCTTCACCTCGTTATAGAGAATATCCGTCCCTCCCGATACCAGCCTGCCGTGACATCGCACCACGGCGCAATCGCCGGAACGCTTGGTCTCAAGCGTAATGAACTTCATGGCTGCTTTTTCTCCTCATTCGGCATCCCCTTGTCGAAGGCTTGGCGTACGGTCGAAGACCAATACCGGTCATTCTCTCATAAAGTTTGCGCTTTTCAACAAGCTCGGGGCCCGTTCTGAAGGTTTTATCCCGGCCGGTCCGGCGGGTTCAGTGTCCCCTGTTTGCCGCTTCTGAGTTCCTCGCATCGGGCAGCCCGAGCCGCCGCTTCACTGCAAGAATCTCCTCGATCTTGCTCTCCGGAATGAATCTGACCGGCTTGCCGATCTGTTGGGCGATCAGGTAGGTCTTGCAATAGGTCTCAAAAGTCTCCACCAGCCACTCGGCGTGGCTCACGGTGTCGGCCCAGCACACGATGCCGTGGTTGGCCAGCAGAATTGTATTGTGGTCCTCCACAAAAGGCAGAACCGTCTCAGCAAATTCCTGTGTTCCCGGGAGTCTCGTACGGCGCCACCGCCACGGGACCGATCGAGGCTCTCGTACTCTGAGATCAATCCGATAGGCGGCGTCGATCCGGTCATTGCAAAGGCCGTTGCGTAAGGGGGATGACAATGCACAATGGCGCGCGCCCGGGAGTTGGCCTTGAAGATCTCCAGATGCAGCAGCAGCTCGCTGGTGCGTATCCGGTCGCCTGCCAGGGTGTTGCCTCCCAGGTCAGAGAGGCAAAGGTCCTCCGGCCTCATGTCTCGCTTGCACATTTTGGTCGGTGTGCACAGCAGATACTCGCTGCCCAGCCGGGCGCTGATATTGCCGCCGTTGCCGTCCACATACTCCCGCTCCCACAGCTTGCGGCCCACGTCGACGATCTCCGCGCGCAATATCTCCGCCTCGCGGCAGCGGGCCACCTCCGAGGGCGAGCCGCTCTCGAGTCCAGCCTCGCACCGGTCTTGCTCGTCACTCTGCAACGTTTTCCTCTCTTGCTCAGTCGGCGGTACCCAGGCCTGCTCCGTGGCCATTGTCCTCGCCTCATTTGTCGCAGTGTTCTGCCGAATGCCGAATGATTGATCCATCTCCACGACTATATATTCTTACCGCTCCAGGGCATTCGCAGTATGAATTTTCTTACCGCGCCCGCGTTTGTTCCCCAGGAAGCAGCCTTCGTTGCAATTCCTCAAGTGTCTGGCCCTTGGTTTCGGGAAACACGAACAGCACTACCAGAAACTGCACCACCGTCATAACGGAAAAGAAAATAAACGGCGTTTCTTTGCTAAACGAGTGCACCACCACCGGAAACGAAAGCGCAATCAGCGTGTTCATAATCCAGTGGCTGGCGCTGCCCACTCCCTGCCCTTTGGAGCGCACGGAGTTGGGGAAGATCTCGCCGATGTAAACCCAGATCACCGCGCCCTGCGACATGGAAAAGAATGCAATATAAGTAACCAGCAGCCAAACCAGCGCCCCCGGATGCGATTGCGTCTTGAACAGCCAAGCCACGCCCGCCAGGCAGATGGACGTGCCCGCCGCCCCGATCAATAGAAGAGTTTTCCGCCCGATCTTGTCGATCAGCGACATGCCCACCATCGCAAACAGAAAATTCGTGGCGCCCACGGCGATCGCCTGCTGATCCCCTGAAACCTGGCTGAACCCCGCCGAGGTAAAAATGCTGTTCAGGTAATAGAGGATCACGTTGATCCCCTCCAACTGGTTGAACGCACCGATTGAAATAGCCAGAAACAACGGATAGCGATACTTCCACTGAAAGACCGGCATGTGGGCGGTTGCATGCTCCTCGGCCAGGGCGCTGCGGATATCTTCCAACTCGGCCTGAGGATTCGGCTCGCCCATCATCTTCAGTACAGCCAGAGCCTCGTCGATCCGGTCCCTTGATGCACTCCAGCGCGGACTGCGCGGAATCCCGTAGAGCAGCGCCAGAAATCCAATCGCCGGTACCGCCGCCACGCCCACCTGCCAGCGCCATTCCGCCGCCCCCAGGTGCAGCAGCCGGATCCCATAATTCGAAAGGTAGGCCACCAATATTCCCAGTACCACGTTGAACTGGAAGATGCCCACCAGCCGCCCGCGCCATTTTGCCGGTGCCAGCTCCGCAATGTAGACCGGACCCAGCACCGACGATGCGCCGATGCCCAACCCTCCCAAAAAGCGAAAGACCATCAGCACCGGCCAGCTCCACGCCAGCCCGCTGCCGACGGCCGAAATCAAATACAGCATGGCGGTGATACGCAATGTTTCGCGGCTGCCCAGCTTTTGCCCCACCACGCCCGCGCACAACGCTCCCACCACTGTGCCTACCAGCGCAATGGCCACCGTCCAGCCCTTGTCCCACGGGCTCAGCCCGTAGAGCTTCACCAATGCGTCGATGGCGCCCGAAATCACCACCGTATCGAAGCCGAAAAGCAGTCCGCCCAACGCACCGGTCAGGGTCGCTTTCATCAAATGAACGTTGGGTCGCATGATTACCTGTTCCTTGATTTCCAAACCATCCTACAAGCTGGTTCCTCAACCGGCAAACCGTCGTCGCGCCGCGGCGTTCTCTCAAGCTATATTTCCTGGTCCTTTTCTTTAAAGTGCCCTGCAGCCGGCGGCATCTGTCCCGCAAAAGTGGCATTGCCCTTCCTGCAACGAGAAAACTTCCGTCGGTTTCTGGATAGTATGTAAGCAGCGAGTGAGGTTTGGTGCGAGACTTTGTTATACGTAATCCGAAATTAGAGTTTGGAGATCTATCAAAATGAATCATACGCACACGAATATTGCCCGCCGTTTGACCATATGCGCCGCCCTGCTCTCCTTCGCTGCGGCCCTGAACGCACAAGCTGCCGCGGCATCCGGCAGCCAAGCTGCAACAGCCCAAAGCGCCCCGCCGCCAGTATGGAAAACGTACAGCTACCCCGTGGACGGTTTCAGCGCCTCATATCCTTCCGTGCCAGACACACAGAAGAAGGATGTTCCCACCGATACGGGCACCTTCCAATTGCGTTCCTATATCGGAACCGATGGCGACGTAGCAATGTTTGTCGGCATCTGCGATTACGGCTCGAAGGCCAATGGCCAGAATCCCGATGACCTGCTCCAGGGAGCCAAAAACGGAGCCCTGCAAAACGCTGGCGCCCATCTTCTCAGTGAGAAAAAGATCACCTTCGGCGTCTACCACGGCCTCACCTTCGAGGCAGAGAGCGATCAGGCCCACTTTTCCGCTCGCATCTATATGGTGGGTAGCACGCTTTATCAGACGTTGGTCGTTTCTCCCCTGGGCAAGCCCTACGCCGATACAGCGCGCTTCCTTGACTCGTTCCAGCTAATCCCGCGCACCGCCAATTAAGGTCAGCCTTCCGCGCGCCTCTGCACACCCGGCAGCACCATCAGCACCCGGCAGCGGTGTTTGCCGGCTGCACTCCATGCCAGCGCCATCTCGCTCTCGATATATGCGCAATCCCCAGGCTTCCAGCACTTCCTGCATTCCGCCCGAGTCCAATTGCAGCCGCCCTTCCACCACATACAAAAAGCCGCTCATCTCGCGAAGACTATCAGTCACTGAATTAGCTCCGCTGGGCGGAAACTCGATCATCTGCGCAACCAGCCGCGACCCCTCCGAAACCGCATTCAGCGGCGTAAACTTCACCGGCTCCGGTCCCCGCCCATGGCCGTGCGATAACGCCCTGCGCGTTATCGAGAGCGTGTGCCTCGCCGGCTCTCCGAAAAAGTGACTCATCCCCACGCCGTAGACCCGGCTGATGGTAGCCAGCGTCGGCAGCGTTGGAATCATGCGGTCCGTCTCCAGCTTTGAAAGCAGCGCCGTTGAAAGCCCCGTCTCGGCCGCAAGACGCGCCAGCGTCAGCCGCTTCAGTGTACGCAGGGCGCGCAGTTTCAATCCGATGGAGTAAGGTTCCAGAAACCACTGCGCATAGGAAACTGCTTTGGTCATTGAACTTGCCTCTTCCGGAACAGTTCGTTGTTCCTCCATTCAGTCTCTCTCACCGTGGCCTTCCATCTTCTGACAGTTCTCTGAAGTTTTCCTGCCGTTCATAAAGTTTTCTTTATTCGATAATCCCTGATTACAATTCCCAGGTCCCCATCCCTTGTTTTTCTGTTTCTATCTCCATTTGTTTCTGTTTCCTGACCCCGAATTTCTTTTCCCTGATTCCGCTTCCCTGCTGTACGATCTCTTTTAGGAGCATTCTTGGATTGAAAACATACCCGCAAAAAATTACCCGAAAAAGGAATTCAATTGCAATGGAATGAAAAAGATATGCGGAAAACATCAAGTTTACTAATTGGTAATTAAGTAACCACTTTTGGATTACTTAAAGCACTGCTCAGCCGGGGAAAACGTCTCCCGTTTAGCTCCCTGATGTGGATAATCAGTAGTGCACAGAATGAACCGGGCGTACCCAAAGCCCGGTGGGGGATGCAAGGACTCATGCTTTTTTCCCGAATGTAGATCCTGCAGGCCCCCGGGCCCTTGTACGTGGCTGCCATTCGCATAAAGTGATTGGCGATGGAATCCGAGAGTGTGACCACGACTCCGAGGAGTTCTGTTGGATAGGAAGAAATCGCGTTCGTCTGACTTGCCTGGATATGCAAGTCCGGTATCAGCTGACACCGGAATCACGGGGAACGATTCTTTATCCCCTGGTAAAGGTCCCACAGGTTCTGTTCGCACAGATTCAGAATCAGGATTCTCCTTCGGAGCCTTTCGCCTTGAAGCCGATGGCACACTCTTCCGCGGAGATATGCCGGTTCACCTGCCGCCCAGAGAGTTGGCGGCGCTTCAGTTCCTGCTCGCGCATGCCGGCCAGATCGTTACGCCCATGCAATTGAAGCAGGCGTTGTGGGGCGATGTAAACGTTACCGCGGACAGCGTTCCCAAATGCCTCTCCTCGCTGCGCGCAAAACTTGAGCCGGAAGAGTGCATTCAGACCGTCTATAAGCGCGGGTACCGCTTCTCCGTCGACGTACGGCCTCATGGTTCAGCGCAAGCCGGAACACTCCCGCGCCTCGCCATCACGCCTTTCACCACCCTCTTCGGCGTCCCCGAGCACCTTGGGCAGGCCGTCGCGGAGGAGACGATTGCACGGCTGACCCGCGTCCGCAATCCATCTGTTTCCATCCTGGCCCGTGACTCGGTTTTTACACTTGCGCTCCGCGGACTCTCTGCACAGCAAATCGGCGAAACGCTCAATGCCGACCTGGTGCTGACCGGAACCCTGCGCGCTTTGCCTTCTCATTTCCGCCTCCGCGCTGAGATGATTCTCCCCCGCCAAGGCACACAGATTTGGGTTGAAGATCTGCTGGTGGATCGCAGCCGATTCGCCGGTCTTGAATCGGAGCTTGTCAGCCGCCTTGCATTCCGCCTCTTTGCTGCTGGAGTGTCCGGCGCGGGTTTCCGCGGCTCACAGGAATGGACCCCTGTTTCCTGGGCTGCCAGCGATCATCTGTCCCCGCTTGCCACACACAGGCGCGCCGCGCCGCGTCCCGCGCCGCGCGGTTACGCGGCTCTCGGCGCCAGTTTTCAGGAGGTGTGGCCACAGGAGCAGGATGCTCCAGGCCTGTCCATCAGCGCTGCCGCGGAGCCTTTCGTCGAGCGGCGAAAACGCACCGGGCGCAGGGAAGCCTATGAAGTCTATCAGCGCGGGCACCATGAGTGGCAGACCCTCCAGCGCCACCGCATGCAAGACGGCCTGCAACTCCTCACCCGCGCCATCGAACTCGATCCCTCGCTCATCGCAGCCAGGGTCGATCTGGTCAATCTGTGCATTGCCCAGTCTTTCTGCGGCTTCATGTCCCCAAACGTTGCCGCAGATCTGGTGCGACGCACAGTCGAACTGGGGCCCACTGCCGCCGGTATCCCCGGCAAGCGTTCTTTGCTTTCTGGAGGAGCAGCAGCCGGCCGCGGACGCTGGAATGAGACATTGATTTCCGAGCTTCCCGTCGGCGCGGAACCTATTCTACCCGCCCTGGGCTGGATCAGCTTCCATGTGGATCACGATTTATCCGCGGCGCTGAGGGCTTTTTCCGTTACCGCTCATCTGCCTCACGAACCCTCCCTTACCCGTTTGCGTGTGATGTTTGCGCTCAGTCGCCGCCATTTCGACGAAGCGATTGGCTTATTGCGCAACGCTCTGCAACTCGACCCCTTTTCCCCCTCCCTGCATGCCCGCCTGGCATGGGCGCTCCACCTCGCATCGCAAACGGACGAAAGCATAGAGTGCGCCCGCCGCACCCTCGCTCTCTTTCCTGAGGATGAAGAATCGCTCATTTTTGGGGCTGTGATTCTCGCCTTCAACGGGGATGCAAAACACGCAACCGAGCTGGCGCAAAGCCTTGCGCAGCGCTCGCCGCACTTTGATATCGCCTCCGTCGTCCACGCCTATGCCTTGGCTTGCGCAGGCCGCGAAGATGAGGCCCGCACCATCCTCGAACGGCTGCAATGGCTCAGCCGGGAACGCTTTGTCCTCAGCTCGTTCACACCGGCCGTCCACGTTGTCCTGGGAAACCACAATGCCGCGCTGACAGAACTCCGCGCCGCCGCCGATGCTCGCTGCCCCTGGTTCTTTCAGATGCTCGCCGATCCACGGCTGAATCCCCTGCATGGCCGTCCTGAGTTCAACGAATTGCTTGCCATCCTCACCCGCATGGAAGAAGCCGCTGAAAACTCCGATTCGGAATTCTGACCCGAACTTCAGAAGCCTGAGCGGCAAATCAACCCGCTCCGTTCTTCTTCATCTCCGCTGGCCGTATCCTGCTTCCCCTGTAAGTCCAAATCCCCACGTGACTCGCATCACACGCTTATCACCCCAAATCCCCAATAATCAGGAAGAAGAACCATGGGGCGCGCCGATCCCAGGCAGCACCGGTCCTGGTATCCCGCCCCTACCAGTCCGCGGCGGCAATCCGGCGATAGTCAGCCCGAATCGGAGCATACCCTGATGTACAAGATCGTCGAAGCCCGCAGCGTCGGCCTCAATATCAAGCAGTTCGTGATTGAGGCGCCGCGCATTGCCCGCAAGCAGAAGCCGGGTCAGTTCCTCATTCTCCGCCTCCATGACAAAGGCGAGCGCATCCCCCTCACCATCAAATGCTCCGATCCCCAGGCGGGCACAGTCACCATCGTGGTGCAGGCCATCGGCAAAACCACTTCCCTGCTCAACTGTCTTGAAGCGGGCGACTCCATTCTCGACATCGTCGGCCCGCTCGGCCACCCTCTGAGATTGCAAACTACGGCACGGCGGTGATTCTTGCCGGCAGCGTCGGCACCGCCATGGCTCTGCCCACCGCCAACGCCCTCAAGCAGGCCGGCAATCACGTCATCTTTATTGAAGGCGCGCGCAACAAGGAGATGGTTGTCTTTGAAGACGAAGTGCGCAGTGCAAGCAACGAGACCTACATCATGACCGACGACGGCAGCTACGGCGAAAAAGGCCTGGTCACCGACAAGCTCAACGATCTTCTCGCCGCCGGCCGCAAGATCGACTTCGTCCTCGCCGTCGGCCCCGTGCCCATGATGCGCGCCGTTGCCCGCATCACCGCGCCTCTTGGCATCAAGACCATGGTCAGCCTCAACTCCATCATGGTCGACGGCACCGGCATGTGCGGCGGCTGTCGCGTGCTGCTCGGCGACAAAAGCAAGTTCGCCTGTGTCGATGGCCCGGAGTTCGATGCCTCACTGGTCAACTTCGAAGTCCTCATGCAGCGCAACGCCATGTATCGCGACAAGGAGTGCCAGTCGCTCAAGCAGTTCGAGGAGCACAAGGAAGAAGAGCTGGCCCAGCTTCGCGCCGAGCTAGCCGCCAAGTAGAAGAAGCAGCCGAGTTTCGCAACGAGCTTGCCGAAAGCGCTCCATGCCTGAGAGAAACACGCTTCCTCGTTCGGCCATGAATGTGCTTCCGCTCAAAGAGCGCATGAAGATCATGCGCAGGCACATGCCCGAGCTCGCTCCTGCAGATCCGCTGCCGCAACTTTGAAGAAGTAAACCTCGGCCTGACGCCGCCGACGCCCTCACTGAAGCCACGCGCTGCATCGCCTGCGCCAAGCCCGGCTGCGTCGTCGATTGCCCGGTAGGCGTAAAAATCAAAGATGTCGTCGCCCTCATCTGCGCGGGCGACTATCTTGCCGCCGCCGCCAAAATGCGCGAAGACAACGCCCTGCCCGCCATCACCGGCCGCGTCTGCCCGCAGGAGAACCAGTGCGAAGGCGGATGCGTGCTGGGCAAAAAAGGCGCGCCCGTCGCCATCGGCAACCTCGAGCGCTTTATCGCCGACTTCGAGCGCACCAGCGGCCAGCTCGGCCTGCCCGCCAATCGCGCCCTCCACCGGCAAGAGCGTGGCCATCGTCGGCAGCGGTCCCGCCGGGCTCTCAGCGCCGCCGGCGATCTCGTGCAGAAAGGCCATCGCGTCCGCGTCTTTGAGGCCCTGCACGAACTCGGCGGCGTGCTCGTCTACGGCATTCCCGAGTTCCGCCTGCCCAAGTCCATCGTCAAAGGCGAAGTCGACAACCTGCGCCGCATGGGCGTCGAGTTCGAAACCAACGTCGTCGTCGGCAAAAGCGTCACCATCGACGAGCTGATGCACGACGAGCACTACGACGCCGTCTTCGTCGCCACCGGCGCGGGCCTGCCGCGTTTCTCGGCATTCCCGGCGAGCACCTCAACGGCGTCTACTCCGCCAACGAATTCCTCACCCGCATCAACCTCATGCGCGCCTACAATTCCGCCGATACGACCAGCCGGTCTACGACTGCCGCGATCGCGACGTCATCGTCGTGGGCGGCGGCAACACCGCCATGGACGCGGTGCGCACCGCCCGCCGTCTCGGCGCGCGCACGGCCACGCTGGTCTATCGCCGCTCCGAAGCTGAGATGCCCGCCCGCGCTTGAAGAGGTGAAGCACGCCCGCGAGGAAGGCATCGAGTTCCGCATGCTGACCAACCCCGTCGAGTTCCTCGGCGACGAAAAAGGCTGGCTCACCGGCGCGCGCTGCGTGCGCATGGAGCTGGGCGAGCCCGACGCAGACGGCCGCCGCCGCCCCGTCGAGATCAATGGCTCCGAATTCGTCCTGCCCGCCAATGTAGCCATCATCGGCGTCGGCACCACCGCCAATCCCGCTCATCCAGAGCACCACGCCCGACCTCAAGACCAACAAGCGCAACTACATCGTGGCCGATCCCGAAACCATGCGCACCATCAAAGCGCGGCGTCTTTGCCGGCGGCGACATCGTCACCGGCGGCGCAACCGTGATCCTCGCCATGGGCGCCGGCCGCAAAGCCGCCGCCTCCATCCACGACTACCTGACCAACGGTGTGTGGGAGTTCAAAAAATGGGCGGCAAGAGTTACCCCTTGCCGCCGCCCGTCCCTGGGTTGTCTTGAAGGTACTGCAATCTTGCTAAAACCTCGCCATGAGCCTCATCAGCTTCTGGCTGACCCCTGATCCCTGAAACCCGACCCCTGTCTCACTGCAAAAGCTTGGTCACTTCCTGCTCCACGCTGTTGGCCTGCGCAAGAGCGGCTATGCCGGTCTGGCTCAGAATCTCATACTTCGACATATTCGACGTCGCCGATGCATAATCTGTAGCCTGCACAGCGTTCTGCGCTGAAACCACGTTCTCCTGTTGTGTGCTCATCACCTGGCTGATGGCGTTCAGCGTGTTAATCTGCGCCCCGATGTACCCGTCCTGCGCAGCTACGTCCGTAATCGCCACGTTCAAATCGTTGAGCGCCGTTTGCGCATCCGTCTGGTTACTCAGGTCGGTCGCATTCACGGCCTCGCCGGCGCCATCCGTGTAACTGATCGTCGCTATCCCGCTCGACCCGGCTGCGTCCGCAACCATAGTCGCCACGCTCTGCCCGCTGGTCAAATCGCCCACGCTGCCAGAGAGGCCCGTATTGTAAGGGCTGTTCGCCGCGTAGCTCAGAGTCGCCGTCGCTGCAGTATCAGTGATGTCAGATGCCGGAATCGCGCTTCCACCGGAAGCAGATGAAATCTGGTTGGCAGTTCCCGCGTTACTTGAGGTAATCAGTACGCTTCCCGCGCCATTGGTGCCGGGAACCCAGGTAGCGTTGACTCCGTAGTTATTGGCGGGATTGTTGAGTTCCTGGATCAGGCTGGACACAGTTGAGCCTGCGCCCAGGGTGAAATTGACGGGCGTAGTTCCCACATAGAAGTTGACTGTGCCGGAAACCGTATCGTTTTCGCTGGCGAATGAGCCCAGAGTTACTGAGGATGTTGTGCCCGCGGTGGTGTCGCTGAGCGTACTGGTTGCCGATGGGGCGACGCCGCTGTAGGTCGGCCCTGTTGCTGTCAGGCTCAGCCCGGCGGTGCTCGCCAGCCCGGTAAGCCCCAGTGCCGTGTCTGCGCCGACAGCCGCTGCCAAATCACTCAGTGTGCTGCCGTTGACGGTGTAAGTTGTGCCGTTCAGCCCCGCATCCGCGCCGGTGCCGCCCAGAACGAACGTGTGCGTAACCGTGTTGCCGCCCACGCTGTTGGTGATGGTGATGCCTCCACCCAGCGTATCGCCGGAGTTGACTGACCCTGACGCTGGACCGATGGTCCCGCTGCCGGCCGATCCGGCTACGACGTTTTGGCCCTGAACCTGGGTCTGATGATTCTCCGGAACCGTGTCCGACAGATTCCCGCTTACAGTTACAACGTGACCCAGCACGCTCGACTGCAGATAAATGCCACCCGACCCGAGGGTATCCTGCGTTGCCGTGATCGCGAAGCTGGCTGGGACGCCGCCTTCTCCTGCTACGGTCCCGGCAGCATAATCGTTGATCGCGGTCAGCAAGGCGCCTATAGTGCTGCCATTCACCGCGATCGTGCTGCCGGCATAGGCTTCCGATGTTCCCCCCATGGTGAAAGTCGTTGGGGTGCCGGCGCCGTCCGTTATCACAACACTGCCGGCCAGTACGTCGGCAGCGCCGATCGTTCCTGCAATTGAGGTTCCTCCCGGGCCCGTCACAGCCAGCAGTCCGGTCCCGTATACGCCGCCTCCGGAATCGGCAGGCGTGTAGAGACCCAGAGTGGCGTTAGTGTTCAACAGCTGGTCGGTTGTCGCCGCGATGGTGTTGCCCAGCGTTCCAGACTGGATGACCAGGCCCGAAGTCCCCGCTTGCGCGGTGGCCCCGGTGTCTCCGTTGGCGTTCAACTGCGCCGCAATCGCAAGCGCCAGCGCGCTCATAGTGTTGCCCTGAACGGTGGTCGATGTGATTGAACTGCTCGGCGCCGTGGTCGGACCGGCGCCGCCCATGATGAATGTCTGCGCGGGCATCAGGCCATCGGTAAGAACCAACTTGCCGGAGACCGTATCGGCGCCGCTGTCCATCACGTTGTTGGGATTAGTGGTTGACACGCCCAATGTCAGCGTTCCAGCCTTTCCTGTGTTGGTTGCCTGTCCAGAAACAGAATTAACGGGAGTTGCTAAATCAACCGTACTGGCGTTGGTTGCGGTGGTCAGAGTGCTGAATGCCGGCGCTATTGCTCCGCTGCCGGTTGTGCCCGTGGTTACGGTCAGCGCTCCATTCCCGGCGGTGCTCGCCAACGAGAGGCTCTGCGTCCCATCCCCATTGGTGACCACGGTCGCGTTTACCAGTCCCGCCGTTCCGCCGCCCGCATGCGCATCGATCTGGTTGGCCACTTCCTGAAGCGTGTTACAGCTGGCATCGATGTCTACCACCGCAGCGGTCACGCCGCCCACCTTGACCGTGACCGTCTGACCCTGGGTCAGCAGCTCGCTGGCCGAGATTCCGCTGGGATTCAGCGTGCCGCTGGTGCTCGCCGTGCTCGGGTCCATTCCCGCCGAAACCACGCCGCCTGAAATCTGAATGCCCGTCTCGCTCCCGCCCCCGGTAACGCCGGCCTGGGCCTGCGTGGTAAGGCTGGCGCTCAGCCCAAGTCCCGAGTTGTTGATCGCACTGATCAAACCACTGACGGTGTTTTGATAGCCTGAGGATCCGCCCACCGTAATCGACGTGTTGGCCGTGTCCCCCGCTCCGCCCGCCCCTTTCACCAGATAATTTACCTCCAGGGTGGTGCTGCCGCTCAGCCCGCCGCTAAGTGCGTCACTGCTCTGCGCATTCGTCGCGCTGCTCGACAGATTGATGAACACATTATTCTGGCCGTCGCTATAAGCCATCTTCCCGCCCGTATCGCCCAGGCTCGATTCCGAAAGCGTGCGTATATTCAAATCGTCCACAGACGAACCGGCCATGGAGGAGTCGCCGGTATAGATCGCCACCACATTCCCGTTAAACACCTGCTCCTGGTTATAGGTGGTCGTCTGTCCGATGTTATTCACCTCCGACAGAATCGACTGGTACTCCTGGTTCGCAGCGCTGTCCTGAGTGGAGTTGAGCGTGCCGTTCGAGGCTTCGGTTGCGAGCGTTATGGCGCGGTCAAGCAAGCTCGTCACTTGCGAAAGCGCTCCATCGGCAACCTGCAGCAGGCCCGCGCCTTCTGTGGCGTTCGTCTCCGACTGCGTCAGTGCAGTCTGGTTGGCCTCCAGGCCGTTCACCAGCGATAGGCCGGCTGCATCGTCCGCTCCGGAGTTGATTTTTGACCCCGATGACAACTGCTCCAGAACCGTCTGCAAGCTGCTGTTCGTGTTATTCAGGTTATTCTCTGCGTAAATCGCCGAAAGGTTGTTCAAAACTCCGAGGGCCATAAAATCTACTCCTTTTCAGGATGCCTTCAATCACACCCGGCCCACGGTTTAACTCTTGATCCCGTCGGCCCCTCCGCATCTTCCGGATGGGCGTTCCTGCATCCACACAATTCATCGGTCCTCTTGAAAATAACTTTAGTCATATATTTTCGGGGCCCCTCCGCACCCGTCTGTCGCGTCCCGATTCACGCTGTATCAAATTCGCTCATCCACTGTCCTGATGTGCTGCAATCCGTGTCCCGATGCGCTCCACCAATTCGTCTCAATTTGAGCCAGGCATTCCCCGTTGCCGGCTTCTCGCAGCAAAAAAGAGGCGGCAGGGAATCGCTCCCTTGCCGCCCTCGGTCGTCGGCAGCCGTAAGCTGCCCCGCCTGAAAAACGTCAATCGATCGTATTTACTGGCCAGCTTCCATTCCAGGCGCCGCTGGGATATCCGCCCCTGGATCTTCGTCAATCATGCTCTGCGGTCCCGCGCCCTGCGGTGGCCCGCCCTGCGGAGCTGCCTCCGGTGGACCCGGCTGTGCAGGAGGCATCGGCCGGTGACCCTGACCGTCCCGCCCCCAGCCGCCATGTCCCTCGCCGTGATGTTCCTGCCCGCGGTGGTCGCGGAAATCCTCTACCTGCTTCCACTGTTCCGGCGTCAATTTGCTGCGAAGTGCCAGCAGATAGCGCGCATTCGCCTTCTCCAATTCTGCCCGCGCTTGCGCCACCTTATCGATCTGCGCCAGTATCTTGCCCTCATTCGGCTGATCGTTGCGAATCAGCGGCTCCAACTCCAGTTCCGCCTTTGCCAGCGTTCCCCGCAAATCAATCAGCGTCTCCCGATGCTGAAACAAAATATCGTCAAACGACTTCCGCTGTTCGTCGGTCAGCTTCAAACGCTCCACGATCCTCGGATTGTTCCACCAACGTCCCCGAATTCCCTGCCCGTCGAACGCCTTCTCAAACGGCGGCCGATGTTCCCCAAATCCTTGCCCACCTCCCGGTCCGTCCCCCGGCCCTTGGGCCAGAGCCGAGCCCGCGATCAAAAGTGCCGCAATCGTCAAACTCAACCGTACTGCAATCCCAACTTTCATCTTTTTCTCCTTGTGTCTGCGCTCCTTGGCGCGTTTGAAGTTTTTCGTGCCTTGCCTTACCGGGTATTGTCTTCGGCCATCAGTTGAGCCAGAGGCTCCATGGCGCTCGGAACCACCCGTGAAACATCGCTGTCCACCTTGGCCAGCAGATCCTCTTCCTCTTCGCGAGCCTGCAACTCACGCGCCGCCCGCTGTTGCTCGGCCATGCGTGCTGCCGCCGCAATCCTCAACACCTTTTCGTGGTGCACATAGAACCCTCCCGAAACGCCACCTGCCATCAGAACCCCCGCTAACGCCCAGCTCGTCGCCAGCCGCCAACTCCGCCGCCGCTGAACCTCTACCGCCGGCCGCACTCTGCTTAACTCGGCCGCGCTCCAGGCATGAACGCTCGACTTGAAATTCTTGAGCGCCTGCTCCAGCATCGGATCTTCGTCCCTCGAGTCAAGCCCCGGACTCATCTCGGCCGCTTCCGCCCGTTCGCCCTGCTTGTCTCCCAAATCTTCTCTTGAACTCATCGTTTCCCCCTTAATTCCGCCCGCACCTTCCCCAGTGCACGCGAAAGGTGCGCCTTCACCGTGCCCTCGCTCAATCCGGTTGCAAGCGCAATCTCGCTCAACTCCTGTTCCTCCACATACCGCAGTAGAAAAACCGTGCGTTGCCGCTCGCTGAGCCCTTTCACCGCCAGCCACACCTGCTTCACCTGCTCCTTGGCCAGCAATTGCTGCTCCGCTGAACTCTCGCCGCTCGCCAGCCACTCGCTGGCCTCATCCGCGTCCACCGCATTGGTCAGCGTATGACGCCAGAACTGTATCCTCCGGCTCCGCCAGTGGTCCTTCTGCAGGTTGATTGCGATGCGCATCAGCCACGTCATCGCGCTCGAATCCCCGCGGAAACTCCCCCAGTGCGAGTGCGCCTTCAGAAAACACTCCTGCGTCAGCGTCTCCGCCAGATCCACGTCGCGCGTCGACGCCAGCAGAAACCGGAATATCCGCGGCCTGAGCAGCACCACGACCCGAGAAAACTCTTCCGCAGCAGTCTCCATTTCTCGCCCGGCAATCTCCATCGTCGTTGCCCTGGTCATCGCTTCCAACGCTGTGCAGGCTGCCATCACTTAGGTAGACGCCCGCTCAGAGCGTAAGTTTACAGCCCAGGCGCCAAACCCCGCCCTTATAAGGTCATGGGTGCCGGCAAGGGCAATCTATCCATCCTTGCCGCACCCGTCCTCCACACATTTGCCGCAGGCGGATAATCCTCGCTTATCCCCAGCGATCCGGACCCTCAAACAAAAAAACGCACCGCCCATCCCGGCATGTGCCGGGGATGAACGGTGCGATTCAATCTGTCCGAATACTAAACTCTGTTCCCTGTTTGCCCCGCGGCTAGAAGGCCACGTAGGTGTAGTCGGTATACTGCCACCCTCCGTTGACCAGCCAATAGAGACGCGCATAAATCGTCGCCCCGTTGCTCGGCAGATCGCTCACGGTCTCGCTGGTGGCCGACACCTCCCCCGAGTTGTATAATTTGTTCGAACCAACCCCCGTCGTGCCCACCCAGAACACGTAGTGCTTTTCCAGGTTGCCCGGAGTCCACGAGAAGGTCACACTGGTACCCGTCAATGGGGTTGAGGTATTCGGCGTGGGAGAGCTGAGCACTGGCGGCATTGGTGAGCCTGATGCCGTGAATGTGTAATTGACTCTCACCCAGGATCCGTTGAGTAACGAGCAGAGCTGTACATACACAACGCCGCCGTTGGTAGGCAAATTGTTCACGGTCACCGAAGTGCCTGTCAGGTTCCCCGAACTGTAGACGTCAGACGAATTCGGAGTGCTGCTCGTACCCGGATAGTTTGTGCCTATGTCGAGCCCGAAGTCCGTGGCGAAGTTTCCCGGAGTCCATGTGAACGTCACGCTGGAACCCGTCAGGGTTGTGCCTGGGGTGGGAGCGGTGAGCGCCGCCGGAATGGGCGTGCCCGTTGCCGTGTAGGTGTAGTCGGTATACTGCCAACTCCCGCCGATCAGGTAGTAAAGCCGCACATACACCGGCTGCCCATTGTTCGGAAGACTGCTAACCGTCACTGAGGTGGCATTGATACTCCCTGAGTTGTAAAGGTTGCCCTCGCCCGGCCTACCGGTACCCACCCAGAGATAAAAGGTTTTCGCGCTGCCGGGATTCCAGGTGAAGGTCACGCTGGTGCCAGGCAGTACGGTGCCCGGAGTAGGACTGGTGATATATGCCGGGTTCAGAATGGTGTAGGTCGCCGATGCTACCTCGCTGCTTCCGCCGCCGGATTCAATAGCAATTGCCTCCACCTTCGTAGTGGTGGAAATCGTAACCGGACCCGAGTAAACTGCCGAGCCGGACGTAGGCGTCGTATCGTCAGTCGTGTAGTAAATCGTTGCGTCCGCAGATGGTGAGTTGATGGTTACATCCACTGACGAGGTGTATTTTCCGGCCGGCGGAGTGAAAGTCGGCGCCGCCGTGGTGATCTCGATTCCTTCAATCGATGCGTTATCGACCACCGTGACAAATTGGATCACGATTTGGCCCGAGGAATTTGCAACCGCAGCGAACTGCTCGACGATCGCGATGTTCTCGCCCCCCGCGGCGGCAAACTGATCGAAGTTCGTCAGCACCTGCTGGCCGTTGATTAGAACGTTTTCCAGGCGTTTTCCGGCGGAGGTCCAATAGATCTCGGCAAAATGCAGACGCACCGTGTAGAGGGTTCCGGCCGTCAAACCGGGAAGGGTGTAGGTGAAGTTGCCGTAGCGCTGCGATTGGTAGACGGCTTGGGGCGCCGGATCGATCACGTTGGAAGTATTGATCGTCTTCGTGGTCGAGTATGTCTTTCCTCCCGAAGAATACGCGTCGGCAATGTAACTCCCTTCGTCCGCTCCACCGCTATTGATGTCCAATATGTCACTGCCGCCGCCATTGCTGATGTTGTACACCGCCGAACCCACTGCGCTGTTGGCGTAGCCGCTAGCCACTGCGATGGCCTTCAGCGTCTCCGTGGCGGAGACCGTGAGGGCCGAGCTATAAACGCTCGAACCGGTCGTCGGCGTGGTGCCGTCGGCGGTGTAGTAGATGCTCGCATCCGCCGTCGAGTCCGAGATGGTCACCGTCTGCGCCGAGGTGTACGTATTCGATGCCAGGCTGAAGGTCGGCGTGGCCGCTGCCGGTGTTTCGATCTCGATTCCTTCAATCGACGCGTTATCGAGCACTGTGACGAATTGGATGACAATCTGGCCAGAGGAATCGGCAACCGCGTTGAACTGCTCGACGACCGCGATGTTCGCGCCGCCAGCGGCGGCAAACTGATCGAAGTTCGTCAAAACCTGCGTGCCGTTGATAAGAACGTTTTCTTCGCGTTCTCCGGTGGAGTGCCAATAGATCTCCGCAAAATGCAGGCGCACAGTGCAGTTAGCCCCGGGCGTTAGACCGGGAAGAGTGTAGGTAAAATTCCCGTAGCGCTGGTGTTGGTAGACGGCCATCGGCGCCGGGTTGGTCACGTGGGAAGTATTGATCGTCGCCGAGGTCGAATATATCTTGCCGCCCGAGTAATCCTCGTCGGCAGCGTAACTGCCAATAGCCACGGTACTGCCGGTAGCGACGTCCAATAGGTCAGTCTGGGCCAAAGCCACCGTCCCGCTCGCACAGAATGCGAGGAAGAAGAAAAAGCTGGAGATGTTCAGAACACTCGAGGGAAGGCGAAACTTCATCTTTGATGAGAAAGATTTACGAATTTCCATGACGCGACTCCTTTGGGTCCTGGCGTGTTAGGGATGTTGTTGAATTCCGGCGCACTAAGATGGTCTGATCGACTGTGTCAAATGCGGAAGTCTTGTAACTGGCCTTCTCTTGCGTACGCACTCCAATTGGGCGCAATTGAGCGGTCGCGATGGTGCCAAGTGACAACCCATCGCAGTTTCCCGCCTGCGCCCACGCCGCGATCGGCGGCAGCAGGCAGGCCACGGTGAGTGTCAGAACGATCAGGCTGAACCGCAGTAAACGAAAGCTGGGTGCTTCGAGTAGGATCACAATATCCTCATGGGGATTGGAAAAATGCAATGGAAAACCAGTGTAGCAAGCAGCCGAGTTGGTACCTCAGATTGCGAGTAACAAGGAAAGTAATTTCGTCTCGATGTCGAATGTTATGACTCCGCCCGAGGACGGAAAAAATTCCCCAACTATCTGACTCTGTAGACCCGGAGAGAGATTCAACCGCCCTCTTCGATTGCATTCTCTGCGCAACGACTTAGCATAACCTAGAATTTCCGCGAACAGCTAATATTTTTCTTAATCCCTCTGTCACGAATGTGTAAGTGCGCGCGAACTTCCGGGTCATATTTGAAACCTGTATCTTATGTCACTGATATTAAATAGCTTCTACGCGAATTACCCCTCCCCCATATGTTCAAAATGCGCGCGTCCCGCAGACTTCGATAGTCAAGGGTTGGCGCATGGCCGGCCGATGGAGAATTCACTTCAAATACGCGCGCACCAGGTCGATCAGGTCCTCGGCCAGCTCCGGGGCAATTTCCTCCTTCGCCCCATCCACCAAGTGGAATCGGATGTGATCCTCAAGAATCTCGCCCATCAGAGCGTTTACCCCGCCACGCACCGCGGCCAGCAGCATCAGCTGGTCGCCGCAATCTGCATCCACGCCCAGTGCTTTTTCCACCGCGTCCAGTTGGCCGCGCATCTTGCGCACACGCTGCAGCAGCTTCAATCTCTCCCGGTCATGGTGAGACATTGGAATTCTCCTCTTGACAATACCCATCCCCCGTATGGTATTAATCAAGCGGGGGTATCGATTGCTCCCATTCTATTCCCTGCCCGTTTCGGCGGTGTGAGGTCTTTTTTCATGTTCAGGTCGTGCCGCCGGTTGTCGAACCAGCTCATACTCCATCCCCTGGCATTGACCTCCTGTCTACATCCCCCGAGTAAGATCTCCACAAGCCTGTTCCGCAAACACGCCAATCGAGGGAATGGAATGACTCATCTGCGCTTTTTTAAAATTTCAATCGAAAACCGAGCCCTGCGATTTGCGCATCTTTTATGCCTATTGCTGGTTGTCGGTTCTGCCGTTACCGTGGCCCGTGCACAGTCTGCTGATTGGCTTTCGCAAGTAAAGAAGATCTATATTGCTTCGCTCGGCACGGATCACGGCGCGGCCGAGATTCGCGAGCAGATCGTGCGCCGCTTGCGAAAAAGCCAGGATATTCAGGTCGTGCAGGATCAGAAAGACGCGGACGCGCGGCTCACGGGAACCGGCCGCATCTGGGTAACCGAGGACAGAAACAAGAAAGTCCTGCTGACGGAACTTCTTAGCTGGGTGCTCTCGTCAGGCCAGAAAAAATGTTCGGCGCTGGGGTACGCGCCCTTGCCCACGGCCATTGCAAGAGACGCCCCGGAATCGTTCGCGCGGTAGCGTAGCTTGATTTTCAGAGGCAGAGAGGAGAAAACAGTGTCTGGGAACTTGCGTCAATCAACCCGGCTTGCGGTCTTGATTGGGTGCACCTTGTTGGTGTGCTCGGCCGCATCGCGCTTTGCCCAGGCGCAATCCTCTTCGTCTGATCAATCGCCCGCACCCGAGCATCCCAACGTCGCGCCAATCGCTCAGACCGCTGTTCAACCCGCCGTCTCCCCAGCGCCCGATTCGAGCGCACCTCAATCGACTGCCGACGAGTCCAACCCCTCCGCTCCTTTAACGCTCTTTCCCCATTCTGAGTCCAGCCGCTATTGGATTTCGGGACAGGTAAATATCGTTCTCCAGTGGCACCCTGCATTTTATGCGAAATACTCCGGCCCCAACAGCCTCACCAACTGGGAGCAGAGCGCAACCACCCACGTACTTACGCTCTATACCGGCTACGAGCTCACCCATACCACCGAAGTCTTCGCCGACCTCGAAGATGCCACCGGCAGCGGCATCGGAAACGCCAACGGCCTGGCCGGCTACACCAACCTGGATTCCGTGCGCATTGCCGACGGCGTTGCGCTCTCCAGGGCCCCCTATCTTGCCCGTTTCATGTTGCGCCAGATCATCCCCCTCTCGCAGAAGCACGTTGAAGCGGATCGCGACCAGCTTCATCTCGCGACCTCGCTCCCCGAACGCAGAATCGAATTCCGCTTGGGCAAGATGGACCTGGTCGATTTCTTCGATGTGAATACCTTTGGCTCCGACTCCCACCTCCAGTTCCTCAACTGGACCGTGGACAACAATGGTGCCTATGACTACGCAGCCGACACCCGCGGCTACACCAACGGCGCTCTTCTCGAATACGACGATCGTTGGTGGACGGTGCGTTTCGCAGAAGCGCTCATGCCAAAAACAGCCAATGGACGCTTTCTCGACGCCGATCTAGCCCGCGCGCGAGCTGAGAATCTGGAGTTCGAGGGCCGCAGAAAGTTGCTTGCCCATCGCCAAGGCACCGTTCGCCTGTTGAGCTATCTCAACCGCGCCAACATGGGCAACTACGAGCAAGCCATTGCGGAGTACCTCGAGCACGAAACCCCCACCCCAGAGATCGTCGCCACCCGCCGGCAGGGACGCCACAAATATGGCTTCGGCCTGAATGCCGAACAGGAGATCGCGTCCAATGTAAGCGTCTTCGGCCGCCTCGGCTGGAGCGACGGCCGCAATGAGTCATTCGCCTACACTGAAGACGACCGCACTGCGCAAATCGGCGCCTTTTCCATGGGCAATTCGTGGCATCGCCGTTACGATCGTGTGGGAGCCGCCTTCGTCGCCAACGGCATTGTCGCCTCGCATCAGCAATATTTGGCTCTTGGAGGACTCGGCTTTGTTTTAGGCGACGGCGCCCTCACCTACGGTCACGAAAAGATCTTTGAGACCTTCTA
>CAWIVA010000025.1:0-69798 GCA_963839225.1 uncultured Acidobacteriaceae bacterium | reverse complement strand
TTCCACAGACCGGCAACTCTCCCAGGATTGCGGCTCAGACCCATCTTCCCTCCCGAATACGGCCAAGTGTCACATAGAATACGGCAATCACCATAACGTCGTTCCGGTCTTCCGCAAAAATGGGCGTATGCCCACTTGGATCCTCGTCAGAAGGATGCCGTCACACGATCGCGCTGGTGTGTGAACAAGACTCTCTCAGGGAGACTGGGACACATTCGCCAACATGATTTTTTATTCATCCGCCATGACCGGCAACGACCCTGAAAACTAGGCATTTTGGGGTTGAAGTATACTGCTATTAGCTCCAGCACTAGGCGCAGCCCAAAGCCGCTCATGCCTTTCAACCGCCGCAACGGGTTTGGTTCCGTAACTCCCGCAGGGCCTCCGAAAAATTGAGGGAGTCGTGACATAAAAAAGGACCAATCTGTGCGATTCGGTGGAATCCAATGTCCTGACTCGTCAAGCCCTTTGGGCAAGATGTCCTATGTCCCGGAATTGGACGCGCTTCGTGGGCTGTCTGTGCTTGCAGTCATCGCGTCGCACACCATGCCCGCCTACCTGAAGAATGGCGTTGGGGTATTCATCTTTTTTGTCCTGAGCGGCTTTTTAATAACGCGCATCCTCGTGAGCCAGTTCGACCGCACAGGAAAGCTCAACTTCAAAAACTTCTATGCTCGTCGATTCCTTCGATTGATGCCGGCATTGTGGGTCTTATTGGCCATCTACGTAACCTCCAGCGTCGTTAGGGGAGGCCCCCAGGAGAAGGAGCGCCTGCTCAGCGCAGCTTCCGCTTTTGCCTACGTCATGAACTGGATTCGGGCCTTTAATCTAGGACCTGAAGGCGCACTAGGGCACACATGGTCGCTCGGCGTTGAAGAACAGTTTTATATCTTAATGCCCTTCCTGCTGTTGATGCTCCTGAAGGCATTTCGGCGGGCCTCGGTGTGGAAGATCCTTGCTGTGATGGCCTTGACATCGGCCTTGTGGCGTCTTTCGTTAGCGCTGAGCGGGGCCACCCTGGCTCGGATCTATAACGGTCTGGATACGCAGGCGGAATCGCTGCTCATAGGTGGCGCCATTGCGATTGCCCCTGTAGGCCGCATCGCTCCCTTCCTCAAAACGTTCAGAATGATCCCCATACTTTGCCTGGCCGCAGTGGCGATATTCGCTCCCTGGGATCAACTGGTTCAGACACTGTGTTGGAGCATAGTCAGCCTCAGCACCGCTTGGCTCATAATCGTAATAATGGAGACCGGTGCTAAGAAGCCATTTCCTCTCATGAGATGGCTCCCACTTGTCTACTTAGGGCGAATATCGTACGGTGTTTATCTTTGGCATGCCCCAATCGGTATTTGGGTGGGGAGCCACCTTTCTTCTTCTGGTGTGTTGAATTTCGCTGTGACCCTGGGTTTAGCTTTCGGGATTGCGGCGATATCCTTTCACACAATTGAATCTCCGATACTTAAGTTGAAGGTGTATTTTCCAGCCGATTGACCGACGGCGACGGCCGCCCGGTAGAATCCCGATTCGGTCCTGTTGTCCCCAATCCAGCAGCAACCGGTCTATAAAAACTCCATGTCCGTCCTCTCCGCGTTTTTGTGTCTGCGTCGCATATCGCCGGGAATACCGCCTGCGCCATCAAAGCGTGCCACCATCCTGCGGGAAGGCCTTTATTTTCATCCCGCCAGCCCCTCCACCAGCGCTTCCCATTCCTCTTCCAGCTTCTCCCGATAAAACCCCCGCCCAGCACGCCCATACCAATAATCCGCATTCCAGGCCGAGCCCTCTTTTCTGTGCAGATAAGCATGAACCGTCATTCCCTCTTGGCTCTCAAGCTCATCCACAAGCTTGTGCGCCTGCACCCAATCCCCTTTCGCATCCCACCACAGCGCCGCCAGCATCACCGGCAGCCCCTCCGGCGGCACCTCACTCAATAAAGTTGCTCTGAACTCCGCAGCCCTCATTCCATCGTTCTATCAACCCCCTCCCCCTTTCCGCAATCGGTAAATAGCCTCGAACCAATGTGACCCAAATCACATTCTTCAGCCCTGACCACTGATAAAAACAACTCATCGTTCCGATAAATAAGCAATGAGGCCCGTCCAGGGGGGCTTGAAAGAGGCCAGCAAGGTCAGTCAACCACCCCCGCCTCACCGAGATCGATCCATGCATATGCCTCGTGCGAAGAATCTTGAAAACGCTGTTTGCAGCCCAGAGCCAGATGGTCGTATACTGAAATACGACCATTCCGGTCGTATTTTACGTGCGGGACTCCGCGTTCTTCACCGCCGGCAGCCCCAGGGAGCAAGGCAGTTGAGCGTCTTGAGCGAGTTGAAAGTCGGCGAAACCGGGGTCCTGGTGGCCCTCGACCTGCCGGACTCCGTCCAGAACCACCTCATGCATATGGGCTTTGTCCCCGGCGCTGGTTACCGCCCTGCGCCGCGCCCCCGCCGGCGACCCCACCGTCTATGGCGTTGACGGCATGGAGATCGCCCTTCGCCACGAGACCGCTGAATCCATCCGCGTCCGCACTCCCCATGAGGAGCCGAAAACCCTCCCCAATCCCCCGATGACCCCCTCTCGACGTCCCAGCTAATCGAGGCCGCGCGATGAACGCCTGCTGCGAGACGCCGGTCTTTGTACCGCCCTCGGCTCCGCCGCCCCGGGGTTCTCAAGACCGTCGTCCTCATCGGCCCGCCCAACTCCGGCAAATCCACTCTTTTCAATCGCCTCACCGGCCTTCGCCAAAAGGTAGCCAACTTCCCCGGCGTCACCGTCGAGCAGCGTATGGGCCTCATGGCCGGCGTCGGCCGCGAAGACCTCACCCTCATCGATCTCCCCGGCATCTACTCCCTCGACCCCTACTCTGAAGACGCCCGCGTCTCCATCAACGTCCTGCGCGGCAAGATGCCCGGCACGCCCAAGCCCGATGCCGTCCTCATCGTTCTCGACTCCCTGCACCTCACCCGTCAGCTCATGCTTGCCGCGCCCGGTCCTCGCCCTCGGCCTGCCCACCCTGGTCCTGCTCAACATGAGCGACCTCATGGAATCCCGCGGCGGCAAAGTCGATACCCTCAAGCTCGCCCGCGAACTCGGCGCCCCCGTCGCCCAGATCAGCGCCATCCACGGCACCGGCATCGATGCCGTCCCGCTCTTCCTCCACCAGCAAACCGAGCGCAAAGCCGCCAAGCCCCTTGCCCTCCCCGTAGTCGGCAACGCCGCCAGCGCCCACACCTGGGCCGCCCAGGTCAGCCGCCGCACCGGTTACCGCGCCCCGCTCTCCGTCGAAGGCACGCGCAAAATCGACAACATCCTGCTCCATCGCATCTGGGGGCCGCTGCTCTTTCTTGTCGTCGTCGTCGGCGTATTTGAAGTCGTCTTCTCCATCGGCCAGCCGCTCTCTGACGGTTTCGGCGACATCCTCGCCCGCCTCGGCGAGTCTCGCCCGCCCCCTGCTCCCCGCCGGCTGGATCCAATCTCTCCTGCTCGACGGCGCATGGAAAGGCATCTCGTCAGTCCTCGTCTTTCTCCCCCAAATCCTCCTGCTCTTCCTCTTCATCGGCATTCTCGAAGACTCCGGCTACCTTGCCCGCGCCGCCCTAATCGCTGATCGCGTCATGCGCACCACCGGCCTCAACGGCAAAGCCTTCATCCCCCTGCTCTCCGCCTACGCCTGCGCCGTCCCCGCCATCATGGCCACGCGCACCATTGAGAACCGCCGCGACCGCCTCGCCACCATCCTCGTCACGCCCTTCATGACCTGCTCCGCACGCCTGCCGGTCTATATGCTGCTGATCGCCGCCTTCATCCCCAATATCGTCTATCTCCACGGCATTCTCGGCCTGCGCACCATCGTGATGCTCGGCCTCTACGTAGCCGGCTTCGTCGGCGCCATGACCACCGCCTGGCTGCTCAAAAGCTCCATCCTCAAATCCAGCGAGACCCCCTTCATCCTCGAGCTGCCCCAGTACCGCATGCCCACCGTCTGGTCGCTCACCCTCCGCCTAGTCGACCGCGCCCGCATCTTCCTCCGCCAGGCGGGAACCATCATCCTCTGCGTAACCCTCGCACTCTGGGTTCTCGCGCATCTCCCCGTCATCCAAACCGCCAGCGGCGCACTCACCGCCCCCGAACTGGCCGACAGCGTAATCGGCCGCCTCGGCCACTTCATCGAGCCCGTCATTGCCCCGTTCGGCTTCAACTGGAAGATCGGCATCGGCCTGCTCTCCTCAGTCCTCGCCCGCGAAGTCATGGTAAGCACCATGGGCACCCTCTACGGCGCCGACCCCGCCACCCAGTCCATGCACCTGCAAACCGCCTTGCATCACGACATGACCCTCGGCGGCGCATTAGCCCTCATGATCTTCTTCGCCTTCGCCATGCAATGCACCTCCACCATGGCCGTAGTCCGCCGCGAAACCAACAGTTGGCGCTGGCCCGCCGTCCAATTCCTCTACATGCTAGCCCTGGCCTACGGCGCAGCCTTCGTAGTCAACCACCTCGCCATGGCCTTCCTCTAAAAACGAGATAGTCTGTACGAAACCTCTGCGTGACTCTCTCCCATAACAGGGAACGAGAGTAGCCTCTGCGAGGATTCCGCCATGACATTCTCCCGTAGGGAGAAACGAGATGGCCCAGGGTGAAACCCTGGGTCAGGGTACCCTCTTAGTTTCCCCGTCCCGGAGGGACGGTGCGAAATCGAATACACGACCGTACACCCGCGACCGACAAAGCTTCCACCCCACCCGTATGAGAAACTAAAAGAGTCGAAGCACTCTGGGTGCCCTGGTCCGGGGTCCCCACGGACAGGTCTTCGTCCGTGGGATGGTGATCTCGTGTTTGAGACCAGGGAGAGCAATCAACCAAACCCCAACTCAACCCCATCCGGCCCGCCCCGTCGGGGTCCCCACGGACAGGTCTTCGTCCGTGGGGTGACAATCGATACCAAACTGCGGCCCGCAAGTAGGAAGCAAGAACCACCATGATCAGTGTCAGCAACGTCACCATGCGCTACGGCTCCAAAGTCCTCTTTGAAGACGTAAGCGTCAGCTTCATTCCTGGCCGCCGCTACGGTCTCACCGGCCCCAACGGCTCCGGAAAATCCACCTTCATGAAGATCCTCAGCGGCGACCTCGACGCCCAAAAAGGCACCGTAGTCCGCCCCCGCAAGTTAGGCGTCCTTCGCCAGGATCAGTTCGCATTTGACGCCCATAGGGTCATCGACACCGTCATCATGGGCAACAAGCCCCTCTGGGCCGCCCTCGAAGAGCGCGACCGCATCTACGAAAAACCCGAGCTATCCGATGCCGACGGCATGCGCCTCGGCGAGCTCGAAGGCACCATCGGCGACGAAGACGGCTACACCGCCGAAGCCGACGCCGCCATCCTCCTCGACGGCCTCGACATTCCCGAGCCCCTCCACAACCGTCTTATGGGCGAGCTCCAGGGCGGCCAAAAAGTCCGCGTCCTCCTCGCGCAAGCCCTCTTCGGCAAACCCCAGGCCCTGCTCCTCGACGAGCCCACCAACTACCTCGATCTCGACTCCGTCCACTGGCTCCAGGACTTCCTCTCCACCTACGACGGCACTCTCATCGCCATCTCCCACGACCGTCACTTCCTCAACACCGTCACCACCCATACCGCCGACATCGATTACGAAACTATCATCACTTACACCGGCGGCTACGACGAGATGGTCATGGCCAAAACCCAGATCCGTTCCACCCTCGAAGCCCAAAACGCCCAGCGCGAAAAAAAGATCGCTCAGCTTAACGACTTCATCGCCCGCTTTTCCGCCGGAACCCGCTCCTCTCAGGTCACCAGCCGCCGCAAAGAAGTCGAGCGCCTCCAGACCAACGACCTGGCCCGCTCCAACATCGCCCGCCCCTACATCAAATTCGACCAGCTCCGCCCCAGCGGCAAGCACGCCCTCGAATTCAAGCACATCACCAAAATCTACGGCGACCACAAAGTCCTCGACGGTTTCACCGCCAACGTCCTCCGCGGCGAAAAAATCTGCCTCATGGGCCGCAACGGCGCCGGCAAAACCACCCTGCTCAAGAGCCTTCTCAGCAACTACCCAGGCCTCGCCGACGAAGACTTCACCCTCGACTCCGGCTCCATCTTCTGGGGCCATGAAGCCCAGATCGGCTACTTTCCCCAGGATGTAGGCTCAACCATCGAGCACGGCCTCTCGGTAGCCGAGTGGCTCCATCGCTGGAAACCCGACGCCCACTCTGAAGACATCCGCGGCATCTTAGGCCAAATGCTTTTCAGCGGCGAAGAAGGCGACAAACAAACCAAAACCCTCAGCGGCGGAGAGCAGGCAAGACTAGCCTTCTGCAAACTAATCCTCACCAAGCCCAACATCCTCATCTTCGACGAGCCCACCAACCACTTAGATCTCGAAGCCATCAACGCCCTCAACATAGCCCTCCAGCGCTACGAAGGCACAGTGTTACTAGTCACCCACGACCACGACCTGATAGACGAAGTAGCCACGCGCCTCTGGGTCTTCCACGACCACACCATAGAAGACTTCCAGGGCCCCTACGCCGAGTGGAAAGGCAAACACAATTAGATTGGATTATTTGGAAGGACGAGCCCAATTAATTTCGCGAATGGCTTTGTGTCAGGGCACGACTTCAGTGAGAATTATCCCCTTGAGTCAAGTGGGCACCCAGTGAGAGGATCTTGGGCATGGGTCGAAGACGCCTTATCACCAACGTATCTCCATCACAGTCGTCATTCGGTTTCAAGTGGCAAGATAGTCTCGGAGTGGTCGGGGCGATTCTTGCGGTGGCTGGCATGATTGACATACCATTCGCTGTTCGCATAGTGTGTTTTATCGCTTGCGCGGTATGCTTGTCGTGTTCATTTGTTAGTCACACAAAGTGGCCGCCCCTCGTGAGAGGGTTGAGCATTATCGGTATTTGCACACTAATGGGCTCGCTGATCTATTTCGCATTTGCGGCTAGAGACATCACCATTCCACAAGTATCTGTGGTAACGCAATACGGCTTAACTCTCACCGATTTTCCTGATTTATCGATTTCATCGGAAATGTCACATGAACTTCGTCGGCAGAATTTAGCAATTAAGAACCCCAACAGAATTGACATCTTAAATTTTGTCATGCGATTTCAACTTCCTGAACCTGTAGTCGGGCCCCCGGTCATCGAATATCGTCCGGCAGGAGTGGATCTTACCTGGAATCCATGCAGATTGCGGTCTTCGGTAATAGGCTCTGCAGAACCCACTAGCAATGGAGGCGTTTCCATTACTTCAGATGCCAAACCGGGCGCTTTTGCAGGGATGTTCGTAACTGGTGATGAAGTGTGCTCTGCGGAAATGAATAATAAAAGCCCGCATTTGACCGGCATCTATCAACTGAAAATAGATCGTTTACCGGCAGGCGAAGTAATTCGGCTCGGGTTTTTAACTTCCGATGGAGAAGGCACTGACCCTTACCGCGAGAAGGTGAGAAAATTACAAAATTCAACCTTTTGTGGAGATGGTACCTATCAAGTCACATCAAATAATCAGACTGATACGCGATCTATTTACGTGCAGCTAACATTTGACGAAAGAACTCGAAGAGTGTCCTCCATGCCGAGTTCTAGGGAACATGGCGAATGCAATGGGTTAGCTACGATTTGATGCAGACTGCTTTAAGCTGCTGCAGTGAGTGTCTTGCACTCCAGCACTGGGACTTCGATCAGCTTGAGCAGAGTACCGCGGAATAGATAAGGATTAAAGCGATTACTAAACTGCGGGTCGAATTTCCTTTCGCACTAAATGACCGATAAAGCTGCTCACGCGAAAGCCCGGTCTGCCCGGCAATCTGCGCCCCTCCGGAATTGGCGCAGCCGCAACTGCGTGTCAAGCCCCATCCCTCCTGGCTTCAAAGCATCTCCCTTATCGTCAACGCCGTACGCTCACAACCCATTTGCATGTAACTTCTCTCAACCCGATACCCTGTCTTTAGGAGTTGTGTGCCGTGCTGACGCCCGCGGCAACGCGCCCAGCTCAATGGAGCGTACGAGTCTGTGCAAGTTCCCCGTTTCCAGGAATTTGCCTTCCAGGTTCCTCAAAACAAACAGTTTACGGCAGAACCCTGCCTCCAGCCCATTGAAAACAGAGAATTTGTTCCAAACACACCGGGGGGGATGGGCCGGGGGCCAGCCTGGATTCCCAGACCTCAGAATCCTCGGACCCCTGAATTCGTCGGCACGTGGCAGATCGTGAGATCGCCATCTCCTTTAGCCCCAATAACCGAACGGGCCGCACAAGGCGACCCGTTCTAACCTATGATTAGCAGACTCATGTCCGCCGGCAACTGTAGATATCCCACGCCTGTCATCCCGCTGTCGAATGCTTGCTCGGCTTAACCTCGATTTCATTCACGACCTGTTGGACATTCGGCACCTTCTTGGCCAGACTCTCAGCTTCCTTCTTCTGCTCCACAGTCTTGACGGTGCCTTTCAGCGCCAGGGTGCCATTCTTCGCTTTGTAGTGAATGCTCTGGTCGTCGAGATTATTGTGAGCTTTGATCATGGCCTTGAAGTTGTCTTCGATGGCGCTATCCAGATTCGATGAGACAGACCCGGCATTGTTATCTCCCGCCGGGCGCACGCCGATCTCATCCGCAATGGTGTAGTCCGGAGCAGCCTGTTTGGCAAGAGTCTCAGCCTGGCTCTTCTGGTCGTCGGATCCAACGTTCCCGGTGAGCGTCATGACGCCCTTTTCCCGGTCCTGAGATACATCGACGCTGCTCAGATTATTGCTGTTGAGCGAATTTGTGACACTCGCCTTTTCGTCGGGATGATCCGCTTGGTTATGGCAGCCGGTGAAGGCAAGGGACCCCACCAGGATAGCTGCGAATCCTGGCAGAATTAGGCGATGCGAATTTGTAGGTTTCATTTGGCTCACTCCGCGACTTGATCACACTCAGTTCAAATGGGATGCGGGGGGAACAACCGCGTTTCCTGTTTTTTTCACTGTAGAAACCTAGCCCCTAATCCCTGGTCCCTGGTCCCTGCCTTTCCCGTCCCACCATGCAGCACGTCGGCTCTGCATGTGAGTTCCATCACAGCCCGGAAACTCCTCGATTCACTAGCATTCAACCATGACAGCTGCGACCCTCATCCTGATTGCGCCGTCTTCACTTCTACTGGGCGCAGCGCTGCAACTCCTGGTAGCGAAGTTCTGTTCCTCTCGCGCCAAAGGCATCCTAGCTGCCCTCTTTTGCCTGCCCTCGGTAGTGGCTGTAGTTGGCCTTATTCCCTCGGTCCGCGCCGGTCAGGCGGTGGAACTCAAGTTGTTTCAGTGGGATGGCCCCCTGGCCTTAGTCCTCCACGTGGACGCCCTCAGCGTCCTCTTCGCATTTATGGGCACCTTTCTCGGTGCGGCCGTGCTCCTCTACTCCATCGGCTACATGGCCCACGACAAAGCAGCCACCCGCTTCTTCTGCTCCATGCTGGTCTTCATCGGCGGCTTTGTCGGTCTGGTCTTCAGCGCCAATCTCTTTATCTTCTATCTCTGCTGGGAAGTCGTAGGTCTCTGCTCCTTCTCGCTGGTCGGCTTCTGGTACACAAATCCTGAGGCTGTCTCCGGCGCCCGCAAAGTCCTTCTAATGACCCATATTGCCGGCTACGGCCTGCTCGCCGCCATCCTCATCATTTATTCCCGCGCCGGCACCGCCCTCTGGACCGACCCAGCCGTAGCCCACGCCTTCACCAGCGGCGTCTTCTTCCTCATGCTGGCCGCTTTAGTAGCCAAATCCGTCCAGTTCCCCCTCCATACCTGGATTCCCGAGGCAATGGCCGCTCCCACCCCGGTCAGCGCCCTGCTCCACGCCGCCTGCTACGTCAAAGCCGGAGTCTACCTGGCCGTCCGCATGTACAGTTTCGGTCCCTGGCAGCCCAACTGGGGCCTCAGTCTCATCTGCGTAGGCACCGTAACTATAGCCGTTGGTGTCATGTACGCCATGGTACAGACCGACCTGAAGCGCATGCTGGCCTTCTCCACCGTCAGCCAGATCGGCTACATGATGCTCGGTATCGGCATCGGCACCCCGTTGGCCATCGTTGCCGGTCTGCTTCATTGCCTCAATCACGGCTTCTTCAAAGGCGGACTCTTCCTCACCGCCGGCTCTGTCCAGCACGCCTCCGGCACACGCGATATGAACAAGCTGGGCGGCCTCGCCTCGCGCATGCCCCAAACCACACTCTCCTGGCTAATCGGCGCAGGCAGCATGATGGGCATCCCGCTCATGAGTGGCTTCGCCAGCAAATGGATGCTCTACGCCGCCGCCCTCCAGGCCGGCTGGACCGTTCCTGCCGTAATCGCCTGGGCAGCCAGCCTGGGCACAGTCTTCCTCTGCGCCAAAGCCACCAGCGCCGTCTTCCTCGGCCCGCTCACTGAGGCCACGAAGGATGCCCACGAATCCCCGCCCACCATGGTTTGGGGCATGGGAATCATGGCCGCCGGCAGCATCGTCCTCGGCATCGCTCCGCAATTAGCCGTCAACTATCTCCTCAACCCCATCCTGGGCGCCCTCCAACTCACCGCCGTGCAGGTAACCTGGTTTGGTCTCTCCTCCAATGCAGGCAGCTTCTCCACCATGGGCGGCCTGGTGCTGGCCGTTGTCTCCGTAATCCTCGGCGGCTTAATCTACGCCATTGCCTACGTAGCGCGTCCAGCCGCAGCTGGCGGAGCAGCACTTGCGGGCGGCGGAATCTTCACCGGCGGCGAACCGCTCTCCGATCAAGGAAGACTTACAGCAGGCGACTTCTCCGACATCTTCCTACATAACTGGAAAGACTTCTTCCGTTGGACAAATGTAGATCGCGTTTATCTAGGCATGTGGAGCGGATTGCAAACCACCTCGCGCGGGTTGGGTGTGATCGTCTCCTGGATGGAGCGGCGCGCGTTGGTTCCGGTTATCGTGCTTGCGGCCGCAGTGTTGGTAGTTGCTCGATGGATTGCTCCGGGACCATCGGCATGGTTATGGTCGCACGGTGTGCCACTTTCAGGGCCAATTACAGTGCCGGCGCTGCTGGTTGCGGCTTGCGCTGTGGCTGCGGTTGCACTGATTTTGGCAGCGATATCCAGCAAAGCAAGTCGCCGGTTTATCCCGCAAATTGCAGCCCCGCTGATGATCCTCATCAGTTTGGCAACCTTGGTTGGTTTGATTGTTCCTGATCCGCGGCTTCGCCTCGGCTTGTCAGAACTAGGTGCGTTGTTGACCGTCGCGTTGGTCTGGCTAAGCGCTCGCTCGCTTTCTGCAAAACTGACCTACTTAACAGTGGTGATAGTCTCGGCTTCGACTTTAATCGCCGGCGATTTATTGCTTGATTCCGGACAAAAGGAATGGGCGTGGGCGCTGCTGATCACCAGCATTTGCGTTAAGCTGGCTGCCGTTCCCCTCTTCTTCTGGCTGCTCTCTCTGGCCGACGAAATACCTGCCGTGGTACTGGGTCTCATCATCGCAGTCGTCGATATGGCCGCCTTCGGCGAGCTATCCATCTCCGCGTTTTCCATTCCCGACTACTATCTTCCGCATGGCCTCTTGCTGGGCGCTGCCGCTGCAACTTCGTTCATCGCCGCATTGCTCATGCTCACGCAGCGCAGCCTGAAGCGCTTGCTGGTCCTCTCGACGGTTGAAGATATCGGCTTTCTGTTGCTGGGAGTCTTTTCCATAAATATCATCGGATTCAACGGTGCGATGATCGCGGCCTGCACACACGCCCTCGCCAAGGCCCTGCTCTTCATCTGCCTCAGCGGCCCGGAAGCCGATGGCGCACTGAAAAACGAATCCACCGGCCTGGCCAAGCGCTATCCGGTCGCCGCCTTTGGTTTCCTCTTCGGCATGTTGGCGATGCTCGGCATTCCGCCGTTGATGGGCTATCTCGGTCGCTGGAGACTCTACGAAACTGCGCTGCAGATCAGCCCGTGGCTGCTGGCCGTCTTCATTCTCTCCTCCATCTTTGCCCTGATCGCCTACGTACTGGCCTTGACCCGCGTCTGGTGGGGACCCGCGCACGATGCTGACTCACCTCCGCATCCAGACAAGCCGAAACGGGAACCTTACCTGCTTCAGGCCGTGATCGTTGTGCTCGTAGCACTCCTTCTGGCAGGCGGAATCTGGCCGAATGCTCTCGGGATGCTGCTCGGAGGGAGACCATGAACCTCTGGAATAAATTGATGTGCTACTCCCGCCGCCGCAGCCCCTGGCTCTTCCATATGAACTCGGGCAGTTGCAACGGCTGCGATATTGAACTGGTAGCCAGCCTCACTCCTCGCTACGATGCAGAGCAGTTGGGAGTACGTCTTGAAGGCAGTCCGCGCCATGCCGATATTCTTTGCATCACTGGCCCTGTAACCCGCAACGCCGTCAACGCCATCAAAACCGTCTACGGCCAGGTCTGCGGGCCAAAGGCTGTGGTCGCCATCGGTTCCTGCCCGGCCACTACAAATGTATTCATTGACAGCCGCACCCTCGATGGTCCGCTCGACAAGCATCTGCCCGTCGATGTCTTCGTACCCGGCTGCCCGCCTCGTCCCGATGCGATCATTCAAGGCGTAGCCAAAGCAGCCGAAATCCTGGCCAAGCGAGCCGCAAAAAAGCTACCCGTTGAGTCGGTCATGGTGCCGTTAGCAGAACCGGAATGCAATGGAGCGTGCGCCTGCTCCTCCAAAAACGAACAATCAGCCAGTGAGGTACAGCCATGAATCTGATTACTGCCCTCGCCCGGCTGCTCATCTTTCCCGGACTGCTCTTCGCCATTCCGGCCGCGTGGTTCTTCCTTTGGGTTGAACGCAAAGCTGTGGCTCTGATGCAAGGCCGCATCGGACCTCCCTTCATGCAGCCCTTTTTCGACTTCATCAAGCTGCTGGGCAAAACCACGCCCTCACGCCCCGGAATAGCGGGCCTGCTGATGCGGCTATGGCCGCTGCTTGCGGTCTCCGCCGCGGCGGGTGCAGTCGGCTTGCTCCCCGTTCTGCCCTCTTCCGGCGGATTCGAAGGCGACTTGATCCTGTTGCTGGCGCTGCTCGAGCTGCCCTCCATGTGCATCATTGCCGCCGGCTTCAGCTCGCGCTCCATCTTCGGCGAAATCGGCTCCGCCCGTGAAGCCGTCCTTAGCGTCTCCTATAACGTCGTCTTTCTCTTGGCGATCATTTCCATCGCCGCCTCGCAACACACCTTCCGGCTTGAAGCCCTGGCGCACCTGCCCGCCTCGCCGATGCAAATCCTCGGCGTCATAGCAATCCTGGTCTGCCTGCCAGCCAAGCTGCATATCAATCCTTTCTCACTACCCAATGCCGAGCAGGAGATTTACTCCGGCCCCATGACCGAGTACGCAGGTCCGGAGCTGGCAATGTGGGATCTGTCGCACGGTCTAGAGTGGGTCGCGGCCACCGGCCTTGTCGCCACGCTAGCCGCTCCGCATCTGGCCATCTGGTGGCTCGCCGCGCTGGTCTTTGTCGCACTCTCCTTCGGCGTGGTCCTGCTGCTCTCCGCGGTCGCCGCCGCCACGGCGCGCTTACAGATTGATACAACGGTGCGCTTTTACTGGCAATGCGCGCTGATTTTCGCGGTTCTGGCCATTTCGTCCGCGATCTTTATGAGGTTCAGATCATGAACATTCTCTCCATGCTGTGGAAGAATCTCTGGGGCGGTTCGCGGACGCTGCTCTTCCCTGCGCGCCCCAAGGTAAGCCAGGGCTTCCGCGGGCTGGTGCGCTTCGATCCCACGCTCTGCACCGGCTGCGCCATCTGCCGTTTCCGCTGCACCGCGCGCGCCATCGAGTACAAAGCCGGCAAGGGCGAATTCTATTGGAGCTACGATCCCGGCCATTGCACATTCTGCGGCCGCTGCGTGGAAGGTTGCAAGGCCCATGCGCTCAGCCAGGACGCCGAGTGCCCGCCCGTCTATCTCACCATTGGCGAATTGAAGAACTCCTATACCGTCGCCCGCAAGGCGCCCGCTCCCAAGCCCGCTCCGGTCGCAAATGCCGCCGTCAGCGAACCCGCCACCAACCCCGTCCCCGCTGGAGGTACACAATGACGCAAACCACGACTCTTCTCGAAAGCATTCCCGAAAGACTCGGGTCCACCGAATCCTGGGTTGAAAAAGGCGGTGTTCACTGGCTTTCGCCCGTACCTTTGAGTGTTCGCGAGCTTACGGCGGCCATGAACGACTGGAAGGCTCGCTTCATCACCATTACCGCCTACCAACTGCCCGCCGGCCAGGGCTTTCGTCTGGAGTACCACTGGGACCTCAACGGCCAGTTGCTGGGCTTCCCCTTTCTGCTCGCCGGCGACTCCATTGAAAGCATCTACGACATTTGCGAAGCCGCCGATTGGATTGAGCGCGAGATTCACGAGGAATACGCTCTCGACTTTACAGGGCGTGAGTATGAGCCGCTATTGATGCGAGCGGGAGACACGCCTGGAGTGAATCTGCGTGAAACCGGGGTCCCCAACAAGCCCCCTTCTGGCTTGTCGGGGCAGGAGGAGGCAAAATGAGCTACAAGATCCCCATGGGCCCGTACCACCCCGCTCTTGAAGAACCTTACAAGCTCGACCTGATCTGCGAAGGCGAAACCGTTCGCGACGCCAAACTCCATATCGGCTTCAACTTTCGCGGCATCGAGCGCCTGGCCGAGACTCGCAATTACATTCAGGTTACTGCGCTGATGGAGCGCGTCTGCGGCATCTGCTCGAATATCCACACCCTCACACTTTGCCAGGCCATGGAGCAGCTAACCGGCCTCACCCCGCCTCCACGCGCCCAATATATTCGCGTCATCATGGCCGAGCTCGAACGCCTGCACTCCCACGTTTTATGGGCCGGCATCGCCGCCAAGCTGATGGGCTTCAAAACCATGTTCATGACCTGCTTCGAGCTGCGTGAGAAGGTGATGGATGTGCTTCAGGTCATCAGCGGCAATCGCGTCAATTACTCCATGAACCGCATCGGCGGCGTCAATCGAGATATCGACGATCCGACGGCCGTGCTCGCAATGGTCGAGCAGCTTGAGCGCGAGATGCTCCGCACCGTCATCCCCATCTTCACCACCAGTTCCACGGCGCGTTCCCGCTGCGCTGGGGTCGGCGTCCTCACCAACGAGAAAGCTCTCTCTTGCGGCGTTGTGGGCCCGGTGGCCCGTGCCTCTGGAGTCCCCCAGGATCTCCGCCGCGCAGCCCCCTATGCCGCCTACTCGGAGATGGATTTCGACGTACCGGTCCAACAGGACGGCGACGTCCGCGCCCGCCTGCTGGTGCGCGCTCTTGAAATTATGGAGAGCTGCAAGATTCTCCGCCAGGCCCTCACCAAACTGCCCCCCGGCGAATTGAATGCCGGCGAAGAAAAACTCGTCTTTTCCACTGGAACGGCCACCAGCCGCGTTGAAGCTCCACGCGGTGAGGTCATGTATAGCGTTAGTTGGAAAGAGGGATCCAAAAATCCCGCCAGAGTGCACGTGCGCACTCCTACCTTTGCGGTTATGCCCGCCATTCGCTGGATGGTCATGGGAGCGCGACTTGCAGACACGCCCCTGATTCAGGCCTCCATCGATCCCTGCTACTCCTGCACCGACAGGTAGAAACGCGCAACTTTTATCTTCCGGCCGGGTCAAATGAGATGAGCACGATTGTTAAGCCGGAAAGAATTTTGCGGTCACAGTTCTTTATTTCCTTGCTGCGTGGGTCCTTCTCGCTTTCTCTGTTTGGAACAATGTTTCCATTCGGAGGTTTTTTCGGCATACTGTAGATGACTCGCTTGCATCTCACCGGAGGACTTGTGCTTTCGATGGGTAAAAGTCGTACGACCGTCTTCAATTTAGCGGTTCTTGCAGCACTGGCTCTTTTCGCCTTCCGCAGCCATGCACAGGCAGCCCTGCTGCTTGAACAGCCGTATGGCTTCTTTGGTCTCGTTAATCCCACTGGTCACAACGCACTGTATTTTGAGCGCATTTGCGCTGAAACGCCAGTCAAGCTGCGTCGCTGCCAAGCGGGCGAGTTGGGCGCCGTCATTTCCCGGTACCAGGGAATCAACGGCTACGATTGGGTCGCGATCCCTTTGGTCCCCTACCTCTATTCGGTCGAGAATCCATCCGATGTTCCCGCGCAAGTGGACCGTGAAATGGTAATCCGGTTGCGCAGTCATTATCACGAGGCTCCATCTGCAATCGCTGGGGGCAGACGTGCCTGCAGGCGGCTTGACCAACGGCGGATGGACACAACTACTGGGAGTATCCTATGAACGGCGTATCTACGCGTTTCGTTTCGATACCACTCCCGAACAGGACGACGCGCTCATTGCGCGGTTAAACGCGGGTCCGAATCGTTCCCATTTCCAACTGTTCTTCAGCAACTGCGCGGATTTCTCCCGGATCATTCTCAACACTTACTTTCCCCGTACCTTTCGGCGCAGCGTTTTCCCTGACGCCGAGGTAACCACCCCCAAACAGATCGCCTGGAAGCTGGCGCGCTATGCGCACAAACACCCGGAAGTGCGCCTTGAAGTCTTTGAGATTCCGCAGGTTCCCGGCTATCGCCACCCCAGCCACTCCAACAAGAGCATAGCCGAGTCCCTCTCAACCAGCTATATTATCCCCATCGCGATCCTTAACCCCTATATCGCCGGAGGATTCTTTGCCGACTACCTGGCGCGCGGCCGCTACCATCCACTCGTCCCCAAGCATCCTGAGATTTTGGGGCCAGGCAATCTGGCGGCATTGACATCTTCCTTCGGCGTTGCGCAAAATCCAGAAAGCGCCGGTTCTCAGGCCCCCGGCGTTGCTTCAGGTGGTCCCGCGGAAACGCTGGTGCCGGAGAGAGCAAACCCCGGCCTGAGAGAAATCAAGGTTAACCATGAGTAAGTCTGCCCCGCAGAGCTTCAAGAATCATGCCCGCTTCGATCCGTCGTTCCACTTCTTCCTCTTCATTGTTCTGTTCGCCAACCTGATCATCGCCATTGTGCATCTGGTCCGGCATCTAAACTTCACCTCGGTATGGTTCCTGGTGCTGTCGATCGCCGCCATTCTCGCACTCCTGAAGATTCGCATGTACGCGCTCAAAGTACAGGATCGCGTGATCCGATTCGAGGAGCGGCTGCGGCTAAAGGCGCTGTCTCCCCCCGAGTGGCACAATCAGATCGATCGCCTTACAGAAGATCAGTTGATCGGTCTGCGCTTCGCATCGGACGATGAAATTGTGCCGCTGGCCAAGCTGGCGCTTGAACAGAATCTGAACCGTAAGCAGATCAAGGAGCGAATTAACAACTGGCGCCCCGATCATTGGCGGGTCTGAGTCTAATTACACCTCCATCAAACTAAAATCTTGAGTTTCCTCAATGTGTCTCTTATCGGCAAAGAGCGGAAGGGAATCTGCGATTCCCTTCCGCTCTTTGCCATTCGTTTGTCTCGGCAATCATCGATAAAATTCTCTCCAGGCTTCGCCGCTTCGGCTGCGCGCGGGGAGAAGTTCTGCCCTAGTTCGAAGGCTGTCCCGCCGATGAGTCCGCAGTTGCCTGCTGCTCCGTCTGGTCAGCCTGCTGACCTTGCTGTTGCAAAGCAGCCGCGTCCGCCGGATCGGGCGGTGGCGCAATCGCAGCATACGGAGCCGTAGTTGGCGGCGCCTTCGCTGAGGGCGGCGCCTGCGGTAATCCGCCTGTGCCCTGCTTGGCTTGCAGATCTTTCAGACCCTGGTCGATATTCGCCCGCAACTGGTTCTGCATCTCCTGCAGGTCGGTCAACTGCACCGTCACCGTATCGGCTCTCGTACACTCGTTCCCGCCCTTGCTGACCAGCACGTAAAGGCTCGCTGTCGTTGCATCGTCAGGCGGAGCGGTCTGCATTTGCAGCACGTCGCCGTCGCTGATCGCGCATTCGTTTCCGGCTGCATCCACCAGGTCCAGCGGGCCTCCGGCCACAAACACGTGCGGATGACCCGCGGCTACGTCGGCCACAATGCGCGCGATACCGCTCGATCCGGGATCGATGTCCTGACCCTGCGCGCTCTGTTGCCCCTCCGCGTTTTCAAGCGCCAGCTGAGTCTTCACTTCATCGGCAATTTGCTGCTTGATCTCAGGCGTCAGCGCCGGTGATCCGCCCTCTACCGCACCACCATCGTTTTCGCCGCCTTCCTGCTGCGCCGCATAGGCCGCCTGCAGATTCTGTGCGATCACATAGTCAGTCAGCCAGAATGCCGCGCTGGGATACACCGGATAGGGTGCAAAAAAGCCGCCATAGAAGCCGAACCAGGGCGCGCCGCCCCATCCCCATCCGAAGGCAATCGGCGCCGGCCACGGGTTATAGGCCCAGCCGTAGAAACCGGGTGCAAAAAAGAAGCCCGGCGCATAGACGTTGTAATACCCGCCCCGCCATCCCCACCCGTGGTAATAACGGTTGTACTCGTGGCCGTGATAGTAGTAAGCGCGGCGGCCGAAATCGTGGCCGTGGTAGTTATATCCGCGCTGCGCATATCCCGGACGGCCTCGTGCAGAGTACATTCTGCCGTGGTTGGGGAGCGACCTTGAGACGGCCCGGTTCCCGTTGAGCCCGTGATGAATGTCTGTGCCGGACTTGGGGTCATGCACGTCGCTCACCTTGCCGTTGGCCCGCGTGGTAACAGAACTTCCGCTCTTGGTCACGTGTGTATTGCTTCCCTTGGGAGCAACTCCGCCGGTTGCAGTATGGCCGTAATTGCCGCCCGCGCTGCCACCGGTCGCCCCATGACCCGCAGACCCACCAGCGGTTGGTCCGTGACCGGTAGCTCCACCTGTAGTCGGCCCATGGCTTCCACCAACTCCACCCGTAGTCGGTCCATGGCTGGCAGAACCACCCGTAGTCGGCCCATGGCTACCGCCAACTCCACCCGTAGTCGGGCCATGGCTGGCAGAACCACCTGTAGTTGGTCCATGGCTGCCGCCAAATCCGCCTGTCGATCCGTGCGATCCCCCGCGCTTCCCCCAGTTTTTGCCGGTGCCGCATGCGCGGGAGCCGCCTTGGGTGCTGGCGCTGGTTTGTTCGTGGCGCCTGCGCTGGCCACGCCGCACAGGCCGAGGAGCAGGGCAAAAAACGTTGCTGCGGAGACATTTTTCATGACCCGCAAATCAAATGACTTCGTCATCATTTCCTCTTTCCCAATCCAGGTCCGTGCTCCGCTCCGGAGGCGCGAACGCGCTATTGAACGTTGCTAACTTTACCGTTGGTGAAGGTCACTTTCATATCCTTGTAATAGTAGATTGTCTTTGTTCCCAGCTTGGCAATTCTCGTTGGCTGCCCGAAGGATCCAGTTACCTGGTCCACGGTCTGGCCAAGCGCAATGGTTGGCGGCGGAGTATCTGCCGGCGGAGGCGGAGGCGCAATTTCCGGCATAGGCGCTGGAGCAGGGGCTGCCGCGACGGATGTCTGAGCCGGTTGGCTGCTCTGCCCGCCCTGATTGCCTTGGTCTGCATTATCCGCAGGCTGCACCGTGATCACCTCCGAGACTGTCTTCACAAAATCATCCACCGGAGGTACGGCGCCCTTCTGAAACGGAAACTTGATCTCTCCGTAGTAGCGAACCTGGTTCCCTCCTGCGTCCGGAAAGGGATCGCTCAAGGTGCTGATCATGATCCCGTCCTTTTGCACTGCGATCCCGGTAACCCAGAACTTCTCTCCAGCAACAAACTTTCGCGTTTTGCAGGCGTTGTTCGCCGAGTCGGAGACGCTGGCCCCGCTGCCTAATCCCAGCCTACTCAAGCCAAAGGCCTTGCCATACGACTTGGCGGCGTCCTTGGCCCGGTTATTGTAATTTGCCGCAATTGCCCCATTGCTGTAAGTATTCCCGAATGCGTAGGAGGAGTCCGAGCTGCACATCGTCAGCCCGTCCTTTTGAAGCACCAGCACGTCGCCCGCGGTAACAATATCCGTGCGGTCTGCCGTCGACTTGGTCAGCTTGATCTGCGAAACCAGCTTCTGCTGAATCGCCGTTGGGTCGCCTTGCTGGGCTTCGATCCCAATACAGAAAATCGTTGCAAAAGCAGCGAATCCAAATGCGCAAACCCTCTGCACGTTAGCCATAAGCCTCTTCCATTGGATGGTTTTTCGGGAAAGTATCTTACAAGCCCTAAAACTTACATCACGGCCCTAGGACTGTCAAGAAAATCATGCAGATTTCGCGATCTATCAGCCCCCATAGGGGCAAACACATAGCACATCAGAATCTTACGCGCGTTTCTATATCTACTTCTTTAACCTGAAATGAATTCCCTCGATGCGCCGCTGACCAAAACGGCGGGGGCGTCCTCAACTTACCCCTTCGGAGGCTTTGCTTCAGCGTTTACCTCTGGCGACTCAGCCTCCACCAAAGCATCCGCGTCCAGCCTGTGTTCATGCCGGTACTGCTCCACCGGCATCTTCCCGTCCCACCAGGCCCAGTTCATGGGGTAAACATCGGGGTCGAAGAAGACCTGGTAGAAGTGCCAGACCACAATCGCCAACGTGGCCAGAATCGCTTCATAATAGTGCACCGCGGTAGCCGCGTCGATCCACCAACGAGCCAGCAGGTTCCCCACCCAGACCTTGGCCCACAGCATCACTCCGGTCAGACCCATCAGCGCCGTGCCCCACACCAACGCCCAGTATTCAGCCTTCTCCCCATAGCTGAAGCGCCCAAACCCGGGCTTTTCCTTGCTAAGACCGAGGTAATAGCGCATCGTTCCCCAGGCATCGAAGGCATCTTTCGTCTTCGGCGCGAGGTCGCGGATCAACCGCCGGCCCTCTCTCGCAGCAGCTAAATAGAAGAGATGGTAGATCCCGGCGCGCGATCAGGATGACTCCAGCAACGCGGTGGGTAACGCTGCGCAACCTCTCACCCATCCCCAGCAACTCGGCAAACCATGAATTCGGGAAACTTGAGCGCAAAACCCGTAATCACCAACACAATAAAGCTGGCCAGCAAAACCAGGTGCTGCCAGCGCTGGTTCTCCGTCATGCGCACCATCTTACGGATTCTGCATCGCGTGCCGAGCCGCGGCCTTGCTCCGCCAGATAATCGCGTTGTGCAGAAACATTGCGCCGATCACAGCGAAGATCAGGATCAGGTAGAACCATCTCACCCAGCGCACTGCAACCGTGCCGATATCTTTTGATTGGCCACCATCCAGGTGCACCTTGGTCAGCGTGAACTTCTGCGTAACTCCCTTGTGGCATTTCCCGCAGGTCGCGTCGAGGTTGGCGCGATTGATGGTCGAGCGCGGATCGCTCGAAGGCAGAATATTATGCACGCCGTGGCAGCTCGCGCAGTTGGCCACCACCGCTGAGCCGCCTTGCGAGGCCAGCCCGTGATAACTGTCCAGATAAGTCGAGACGCGGTTTCCGGCCACGCCGAACTCCTGCGACAGCCGCACGCCCTCGTGGCAGCGCGCGCAGGTAGTGCGGGCCAGGTTCTGCTCTGAAACTGATGAGTTGGGGTCGATGTGCGCCTTGATGGAGTGGATTCCATGGCAGTCCGTGCACACTGGGGAAAGTCCGTTGCCGCGGCTGATTCCCTGCCCGTGAATGCTCTGCATGAATTCCTGCTGAACTGCGCCGTGGCACTTGCCGCAGGTCGCCGGAACATTGAATTTGTAAATCGGAGACTTTTGATCGTTGGCGGGCAGAATTTCATGCGAGCCGTGGCAATCCGTGCAAACGGCCGCCTTCTTCGATCCCTTTTCAATCGCCAGTCCATGCACGCTTTGCTGATAGGAGACGAAAGGCTGCCCGCTCTCCCCGTTCGATTCCATCAGGAACTTCTGCCCGTGGCATCGGCCGCAGGTAACGGGAATATTGTCGTGATTGACCGGCGATTTGGGATCGTCGGCGGTCACAATTTCGTGCACGCTTCCGTGGCAATCCTCGCAGGTTGCCCCCGGCGCCCCATTCTTGCTGCGCCCTGGCGTGGTAACTGTGCGAATAAGCTTCCGCGGCTTCCGCGTGGCACTGCGAGCAGGCAGGCTTGATGCGGCGTCTTCTTGTGATCCGCTCCCATCTGTTGCGTGTGGCAGTCCACGCAGGCGAACATGCTGCCGTGAATGGAGTTTTTGAATTTTTCCGCATCCACATGCGGGACGGGCTTCTTGCCGCTGTTTACCTTGTTCTGTGTCGGAGCGGAATGGCAGGCAAGGCAATTTTCATTCTTAGGTTTTTGTTCCGCCGCTGCCGCTGCGGACCATGCAAACATTAAACAGATAAGCACCTGCGGAGATGATTCCACCGGCCTTCCACTTCACTCCGCTCAACTTCCGCATGCCTTGCCTTTTTATTCCCTGAAATACGCGCTCAACGTCAATACAAGAAGAACAAGTCCGATCAGAATTGCAGTGAATCCCACAGCTTTCGAAAAATTGAGCAGCCACACCGGCGGCTTCTGCCCGATTCTTGTCTGCAGCTTTCCCTGCGCGACCAGTTTCTGATACTCCTCCGGCCGCTTGTGCTTAAACTCTTCCTCGCTCTCCACGCCCGTAAAAACCACCATATCCATCGGGAAGCTGTCTGGACGCAGATGCGTATTGACGAAGTGAATGGAGAATATAAACAGAATAGCGAGCAACCCCTCCTCGCTGTGAATCACAAGTACGGCATTCAATGCCCAGCCAGGCAGAAACCTCGCAAAAAACGGCGCAAACCACATCGCATAGCCTGAGAATCCGATCACGATCATTCCCCAGAAGACCGCCCAGTAATCGAACTTTTCCCAATAGGCGTAGCGCCCGAACTGCGGCTTTGCGCCTAATCCCACAAACCAACGAAGATGCCCAAAAAGATCCTTCACATCCTTCCAGTTGGCCACCATCGAGTTCGATCCCCAAAAGATCCCCTTCTCGTGGTGAATCAGCCAGCGAGAGAGGAGGTCTTTCACGTGATAGAGAAACGCAAGCGTCAGTGCCACGGCGCAAAACTTGTGAAAGAAGAGAATCGCCCCGAACCCGCCCACCGCACCGGCAAAGAGGCGCGCCCAATAACTCTGGCTGAAGCGCAGCGGCAGCCCCGTGCCGGCCAGCCCCAAGAACGTGGTGAACAGCACCGCATGAAGGTACCTTTGCGCCCGCGTAAAACGCACGTAATACCGGCCCTCGCTGGGTTTTGGCTCCTGGTTTCCTTGTCCCGCTCGGTTCGAGGTCAGGCATTCTTCCCTCCTGCTGCTGTTTTTTTCTTGATCTGGTCATACCGCGATCGGATCAGCCACAGCACGGTGTGAATCACAAAGAACGTAAGCACGCTGGCCAGAAGCAGATTCATAAACAGACGGATGAAATAGAGCGCCGGATTCAGCTTGCGATTCCGCGCGTTGGCATGCGGCTGATACTGCACGAAGCTGGCGTTGGCGCCCGCATGGCACTTGCCGCATGTCTGTACCAGGTTCGCCTTGTTGATCGGCGAGCGCGGATCGGATGCGGGCAGCACATCGTGCGCTCCGTGGCAGTCCCAGCAGCGCGCCGTCTCCACATATCCGCCCAGCGATCCCAGTTGCGAGTGGAACGTATCCCTGTAAGTTGAAAACTTGTCTTTATGGCACGATCCGCAGATGGGCGTGGATTGCGACCTGAACGCCGCCTCGGTGGGCTGCAGAATCGCGTGCGCCGTGTGGCAGTCGGAGCAGACCGGCGCAGCCAGATTGCCCTTTGCAACCGCCTTTCCGTGCACGCCGCTCTCGTAGTTCTCGGTGATTCCCGCGTGGCAGCTTCCGCACGTCTTGGGGATATTGGTCTTGTATGTTCGGCTCTCAGGATCCTTGCGGCTGAGAATGTGATGCGACCCATGGCAGCTCTGGCAATTGGCCGCCACCAGCAGTCCCTCTTTGCTCAGCGCAAATCCGTGGATCGAGTCGATATACATCGGATAGACGTTGGGCAGGCCGTGCCTCTTCGCCATCGCATCGTTGCCGTGGCAGGCGCTGCACGTGCGCGGAACATTTAGCGGATAGACCGCCGACCTGGGATCGTCCTTGGGATAGATGGAGTGCGCGTCTCCATGGCAACTGGTGCAGGGATGCTCGGCGCGATTCGCATGCACGCTTCCCACCAGCCCGGCGGCTTCGTCGGCGTGGCAACTCTCGCACTTCACCGGCGTCACAGGATCAGGATGCGGATATTCCTTGATGGTTGTGTGGCAATCGCCGCAGTTTAGGCCGCCGTGGATTGTGGTGTGAAACTTCGGGCCGTCCACTGCAACGCTGTGACCCGCAGCATCCTGTAGCCCCTGGTCCCCATGGCAGGACAGACAATCCGTTTGCGCCCGGATTGTGCCCGGTGCCGCCGCAAACAGAAGCACGAATGCAGCCAAGGCCAGCGCGATGTTAGAAACATTTTTCATGGCAATCTTCGTCAAACCTTCCGTCCCCAGACGCGGCAGAGAAAGACTGCGGCCTCTCTCCTGGCTCGCGCCCCGCGCCCTGAGCTTTTCTCGCGCGCTACTGCTTTGCGAGCGAACGCATGTACGCGATCACATCCTTGATCTGCGCATCGGTCAGTTTGCCTTTGTATGGCGGCATCTTGCCTTTGCCGTTCTTGGTAGAGGCGATCAGGCGGGAGTCGGGCGCGCTCACCATCGCCGGATCCTTGACGGAGAGGATCTTCATGCTCTTTCCCATCGAAGTGGCAGCCAATCCGTCCGCGCCGTGGCACATTGCGCACTTGGTCTTGTATGTATCTGCTCCGGGCGCCTGTGAATAGGCTGGACCCGCAATAAGTATGGCGCCGAGCAGAAAACCTGCCGCCGCTCTGATAGCTTGAATCATTGTGTTGCTCCTCAGCCGGTGATTTAAGTCTTTCTATTCTGTTTAGAGTGATATAGGCTGCGTCTCCCCGTCGCAAGTGATGCCTATCACAGGCAGAGGGTCGTCACTCCCGCAGCCAGGTGCGAATAATCACTTCACGCATCGAGAATCGCCCGTTTCAAAAACCGCGTCGCCGGAGTGATACAGGTCACACACTTGGAAGGGTCTGATCAAGCACAATATTGGCGCTGGCGGAGGACAACATTGAATGGCCACAGTTCCCGTAACTGAAACAAAAACCATGCTTACTCTCCCTGGAGATGCGGTGCGCCAGATCCTATGGCGTTTTGCTGACCGATTCGATTTACAGATGCTCGTCCAATCCGCGCGCAGTGTTGCACGTGGAACCGTGGCTCGTCTGGTGGCCGCCGGAGAACGGAATACTCACGAATGGACCCCCGGAAAAGCCGGAATGATGGAGGGCTTCGACCGCGCCGGCGTAACCGCTGCCTTCATGGAGCCTGAAGAGGGCGGATTCATCGCTGGCCCCAAGAACCTGGCGCTGGCTCTTGCCGCTTTTGAGCTGGCCTGGGTAGACGGCGGCGCGGCCACGGCCAGCATGGCCAGCTTTCTGGCCCTCTCTCCCATCCACGAACGCGGCACTCCGGAGCAGGTCTCCCGCTACAAATCGCTGGCGGCTCCGCCCCAACCCGGTGAAGACCGCAAGCCCTGGCGCGGAGCCTTTGCGCTCACTGAGCCCATCCCTTACGTCGGCGTCGATACCGGCATGCTGAACGGAAAAATCAGCATTTCGGTCTGGAAAGACGGTCAGGAACCCTGGCTGCAAATTGACAAGCGCGGCCGCTTCATCACCAACATCGCTTTCGCCAACTTCGTAACCGCCGCCGTCAACTCCTGCGATCCGCGCGTCAAAGGCAGTTGCGTCGTGATTCTTGAAGAAGGTGACGAAGGCACCTACGACCACGGTACCCCCACCAAAAAACTCGTCCATCAGCTTTCCTCCACCGGCGACCCCATCTTCAGCCTCAAGGTTCCCGCCAGCCGCATCGTCGGCGGATATACGGTCAAAGACGGCGTAATCGTCCCCAACTTCAACCACAGCGAAATTATTGAGGCCGTCTTCCGCCGCACCCGCGTTCCGGTGGGCCTCATGACCGCGGCCAAGCTGCTCTCCTCCATCGAACCGGTCATTCGCTACCAGCGCCAGCGCTTCCGCGGCGCCGAAGGCTCCAAGCCTGGCTCCGTCCGCTACGAGCAGGGCATTCAGCAGCGCGAGGACGCGCTCCACCGCCTGGTCGACGTCTGGGCCACCGGCGAAGCGGCCACCTCTCTTGGTTTTGCCGCTGCCCGCCTCTTCGACAATCTGGACCCCCTGGAAAAACAGAAGACAGCTCTGCTCAAAGAGCGCGGCGGAGCCCAGGGCGGCCGTGCCGAGCTGAAAGCTCTCAAGGAAAGCGAACAGCGCGCCATCGAACTGCTCTCGCTCAAAGAAAATGACCCCCGCCGCGCCGAACTCGCCGCCGATCCTCTGGTCAACTATGTAATCATGGACGCCGAAGCCAACGTCATTTGCCCCGCAACCAAGCTCTGGAACACCGGCCATGGCGCTAACATGATGCGCGAAGCCATCAGCCTGATGGGCGGCTACGGCATCACCGAAGACTGCCCCGGATTCCTGGCCAACAAGTGGATGGACGCTCAACTGGAGGCAACCTACGAAGGCCCTGAAGCCGTACAGCGCCGCCAGTTGACTGTAACCATGACCTCCGAGGTCTTCCTCGCCCAGTTCCGCGCCTGGATAAAGCAGATGCGCCACATCGCATCCGACCACCCCGGCACCGGCGCCTGCACCCTCGCCTCTGCCATGAATCTCTGGCTCTGGACGCTCAATTACCTCCAGAACGCCACCGACCCGGAAGGCAACAAACTCTATCACGGCCAGCGCCAGGGCGTAACCTTTGCCCTCGCCGACGCTCTCTGCTGGCTGCTCGCCTCGCGCTATCAAATCCTGGACGTGCTCGAACTCGAAGCCCGCGGAGGAGCTGATGCCGTGGCCGCCGAAGGCCTCAGCGGAACCGTCCAGTTCCTCAGCGACCTGTGCCATACGCAAGCCGCGCAATCGGCCGGGGAAGCCTCGCGCATCTGCGCCGAGCTGGTCTTCGGCTACAACTGCCACCCATCCTGGGACGAGCAGGAGCATCGCAACTGCTTCCTGGCCAGTGAACTCGAAGAGTACGAAGAAACCATGCCCGGCATCTCTGCCTTTGCGGTCGATGTTCTCGCCAAAGACGGCACACATCCGCAAAAAGCCGGCCCCTGCGCCGGTTGCGCCGGCTCAAGCGAGTTCCTCCGCCTGCAGAGCAAGCTGACCACCTGCCTCACCGGATCACGCCTCGCCAAAGACCGCGCAGCGGAAACAGTGAGCAAAGTCATGATCCCCGAAGCCCTGGACTATCCCGCATGACCACCTGCGGTGGGGACAATAGCTCGCTTTTCGCTCGCTGCGTGCCCCGTCCATTCGTCTTCCCTCTGGCGAATGGGCGGGAAAGCACAAATCTTGACCATTCAAGTGAATGAGGAGGCCCGCATGTACGTAGAAGAGCTAGAAAAAGAAGCCGGAACCTCGGGACCGGAATCCCAGGCCCTCTCCTCTGAGACCTGGGAATCCTCACCAGCCGCTTCACCCTCTCCGCAGCTCGACCGCCCATCCATCGAAGTCGATATAGCATGCACCGGCTTTGGACCCGCGATGGGCGGCTTCCTCACCACGCTCACCCGCGAGTGGACTGAACATCCTGACGACCCCGCCTTCCAAAGCAAAGTCGCACCCGGAATGCCTCTCCAGGTCCTCTGCTACGAACGCGCCGACGATATCGCCTCCGGCGTCAGCGGCGTAGTCACCCGCGCCCAGGGCATCCGCACCAGCTTCCCAGCCCTCAACCCCGAAGAAATCCCCATGGCTGCCAACGTCTGCCATGAGCGCGTCCTCTATCTCCTCGACCCCCACGGTGCCAGCCGGCGTTCCACGCTTTTGCAACTCGTCGATTTTATTCTTCGTCTTGGAGGAAAACTCGTGGGCGTAACAGACCACGCCTTCGAACTCCCCTGGACCCCAAAGTTCCTCCATAAAAACGGTGGCCTTGTCCTTTCCATCGGCCAATTCAACCAGTGGGTAGGTTCGCAACTGATGGCCACCGGCCTGGTGCAGATCTGGCCCGGCAGCCCGGTCAGCAAACCATTGATCTCGGATCGAAAGGTCCAAGGCATCCGCCTCGCCGACCAGGGAGTAGATCAATCGGGTGCCCCCACCGAAGGCTTTATGCCCGGAATGGATATTCACGCCCCGCTCACCGTCGTAGGCGACGGCCCAGTCGGCCAGATCGGCAGAGAGCTGGATAAGAAGTTCGGCCTCCCCGAAGGCCACGCCCGCCGCGAGTGGGCTCTGGGCATGAAGTTCGTCATCGAGCTGCCTGAAGATTCAGACCCCGAAGACGCGCTGCTGGAACCCGGAACCGTCTGGCATACCTTCGGCTATCCCGAGCCGGAGATCTTCGGTTTCCTCTACGTGCATCCCGACCGCCTCGTCTCCGTCGGCATCTTTGTCCCCTCCTGGATGGGCGACCCCTCCCGCACCACCTACCGCTATTTGCAGCACTATATCCAGCACCCCGCCCTCTGGCGCTACCTCAAAAACGGAACCCTCCGCTCCTGGGGCGCAAAGTCTCTGGAAGAATCCGGCCGTCACGGCGAGCCATATCTGGCCGGCGATGGCTATGCTCGCATCGGCGAGGGTTCCGGCTCGACCAACATGCTCACCGGCTCCGGCGTCGACGAGGCCTGGACGACCGGCACGCAACTCGGCGAAGCCGTCATCGACCTCCTCCGCGCCGAATTGCCTTTCACCAAAGAAAATCTCTCCATAACCTACGAAGAGCGCCGCCGCAAAAGCTGGGTCGAGCGCGGCGCCCACGAAGCCGAGAACGCCCGCAACGGCTTCCACGGCGGCATTGTCAAAGGCATGATCGGCATGGCCCTCGCAGGCCTGACCGGAGGCCGGCTCTCATTCCACGCGCACATCCCCCCGGCCCACAAGCAAATCGCGCGTTCCGGCGACGGCCTCAATCTGAAAGAAGCCGCAGCCGTAGCTCTCGCCGACGGCCGCCCCCTCCACGATGCCCTGCTCTCCGCGCGCGGCTGGCCGGAGATCCCCTTCGACGGCCGCCTCCTGGTCTCACATCAGGACGCACTATTGATGGGCGGCAAAGTCCAGGCCATCCCCGGCTTCGCCGATCACGTGGTCTTCCTCAACAAACAACTCTGCATCGCCTGCGAAGAAAAAACCTGCATCGCCATGTGTTCCGGCCAGGCCATCACGCTGGGCGACGACGGCCTGCCCGCCTTCGAGCGCGAAAAGTGCGTTCACTGCGGCGGCTGCCTGTGGAACTGCTCGCAACCGCCCGACGGCAAAGACTCGAACATCGAATTTCGAGCCGGCTCCGGCGGATTGCACTCGGCGGAGAACTGAGTTTCTAAACACGATATGATGGAAGATAAGTAACCGAACCACCCAATACTCTGTCATCCTGAGCGGAGCGCAGCGGAGTCGAAGGATCTGCGGTTGCTTTTGTTCTTGCACTTTGTAACAGGGCACGACTTCAGTCGTGCCGAAATGCCATCATTTTGAACCGGGCTTTAGCCCCTGAGAGAGATAACCGATGCGAAAACACGCCACAGTTCTATTGCTTCTGTTTTGTTTCTCGCCCTTTATGTTTGCCCAGAAAACAAGATTCGGCCAAGCTCCCCGGGCCAAGCAGGGAACCGATTATCCGCTCAAAGTGCATATTTCTGGAATCCACATCCGGACCTATTACGAGAGCCCAAGTTGGCTCGGTCCGAATTTTCTCGCCCAGGAACGCAACCAGGACGTGGCTTATGCGGATGCGGTCCTGGACGGAAAGAAGATCGAGCTGCTCGGAGCCTGGACATGGATTCCCGGCAGCTTTCAAACACCATTGTCTCCGGGCGACTTTCAGGCACGCTTCTTGAAAGAGGCGTCGAAGACGAGCGTCACTCAGGTCGGCCAAGAGTATGAGCTGCTTCTCCCTAACCAAATAGTTTGGCGTTGCGTCGTCACTGGCGTTTCCGAATAGCCTGATTGAGCAAAGGAAAAGAGATCAATGGCAAATACCTTCCACATCGTCGTTTGCGCGGGCATCGTTCCCGATCCGCTGCAAACTTTAGAACCAATCACCACCCCCAACGGTCCCGACCTCAAAAACGAAATGGTTCTCCCCTCGGTCCTCGACCCATGGGCCGCCAGCGCGCTCTATGAGGCCGCCAACCTCGCCGCCAAGAATCCCGGCAGCAAACTCTGGCTGGTCTCGCTCGGCCCCAAAGCCAAGCTGCAGCAGGTGATGATGACCATAGCGCAAAAAGTGGCATTCGAATTGGTCCCCATCGACGGCCCCATCGGCGGATTTCCAGACGCGCATTCCACCGCCGCAGTGCTGGCCGAAACCATCGCCGCTCTGCCCGGCCTCGACAAAACCAAGCTGCTTCTCTTCGGCGGCTGGGAGTCGGCCACCCGCGGCGCAGGCGTCACGCTTCAAATCGTCGGCGAGCGCCTCGGCATCACCGATCAATTCCAAGGCGTAGACCAGATCGACCTCCGCGACGACGGCAGCTTTGAAGTGCTCGAACGCGTAGAGGGCGGCAAGCATCAGGTATCCCTCTGTACTGGAGCACCCGCCGTTCTCGGCTGGGCCACCGGCAATCTAGCCGAGCCGCGCAACAATCCCCAAATCGGAATGGCCAACATGCGCACCATCATGCCTGCTCTGCAGAAAGCTAAACCAACAACCCTCCCCGCCAACGGGCTGCATTACATCTCCGCAAGCCTGCCCAAGCAGCAGCGCGATACCCGCGTAGTCAAAGACCTCACTCCCGACGAGATCGCCGCAGAACTGGTCGCGTGGATTGGAGCCAAATAGTTTTTTAAGGAATGCTCCAGTTTTGTAACAGGGTACGACTTTAGTCGTGCCGAAAATCGCTCAGTTAAAAAGTGGGGTTTTAGCCCCTGAGGGAATAATTACTGATGGAATCGATTCTTGTACTCACGCACGCAGACGAAACCGGCGTCAACTCTGACCCAAGCCTCGCTGGAAGCCGTAACTGCAGGCATGGAATTGGCCGCCCGTCTCTCCGCCCCACTCACCATCGGCATAGTCGCCGTTAACCCGCAATCCTTATCCAAAGGGCTGCCGTGCGCAGCACTGGCCGTCTCCGGCGAAGCCGTCGCCCAGCCGCGTTATGTAACAGACGCCGCCGCTCTGGAAGCCCTCGCTCGCGCAGCCAGCGCCACCATCATCCTTGCCCCCGCCAACTCCCGTTTTGCCCGCGTGGCCGCCGGCGTGGCCCATCGCCTGGGCGGCTTCATTGATACGCACATCACGGCCCTGGGCGGCGCGGAGACCGTTGAAGCAACCCGCTGGTTCTATCGCCAGCGAGTCGAAGCGGTCCTCACCCGCGACGCCCGTCCCTGGTTCCTGCTCCTCGATCCCGGCACGCATACCGCCTATGCCGGCCAGCCGGGTTCCGCCCAAGTCGAGCAAGTCGCAGTACAACTCCCCGCGTCCCGCACCATCGTCAGCGGCCTTCGCGCCCCATCACAAGGCGCGCAGACCATCCGACCCGATGCAAAGCTTCTCTTCGTCGCCGGCGCAGGCTGGACAAAAAAACAGCCCGACGGCCAGATCCATACCACCGAAGCCGGCGAACTGATCCTCAACTTCCTTCGCCTCACCAGCGCATCGCTCGGCAGCAGCAAATCGCTCGTAGACCAGGGCGGCGAGGGCGAGCCCGTCCTGCCCTTCCTTACTCACATGAACCAGATTGGCCAAACCGGCGCAACACCGCGCCACGCCAAGGGCCTCTCCACCTGCTGCTACGGCGAGGAACCCCACGTAGTCGGCTGGCGCTTCATCGCCGACCGCCGCGCCATCTCCCTCGACCCCAACTGCGGCTGGACTCGCGGAAAAGCCGACGTAGTCTATGTTGCCGATGCATTCCAGGTCATTGCCAAGCTGAACGCAAAACTCGAAGCCGCCAAAGTTTAAATATCGAGGGCCTCTGTGCGCGGAAAGGGCGGGCCAAGGCCCGCCCCACTCATTTTCAAACCAACTTTTGAAGGTCCTAAACCTTCAGTATCGCCGGCAGCGAGAGCGTCCCCATGATCTGCTCCATCGCTCCCTGATCGTTCCCAATCGCATTGAGCAGCTTCTTTTTGAGCTCATCGCGCTTGGCATAGAGCCGCAGCGGCTCCGGCGGCTGATGCAGCAATTCCTTCCCCACCAGCGCGCGAACAATAAAAGGCATATAAGACGAGTAATCCCCCTGCATGCTGACCGTCTGCGTCGTATAAGTCTCCGGATTCACCTTGCCCCACGACACCGCCTCCCCCGGCGCGCACGAAGACAAACTGCCGTCCGTGACCGGCGACGAAACAATCTGCGCATCGTAGTCGTACCCGCGAATATTCTCGAGAAAGAAAATCTGCGACAGCGTCGGCTCCGGCTGCAATGAATAATTCTTGGGAACGCCGCCGCCCAAAATCAGCACGGCCATCGTCTTCGCTTCGGAGTCGAACAAACCCCAATGGTGGTAGGCGCAGGATTCAAACACGTCTTCGTGAAGATCGTAATCGAAGCTGTACTGAATCTTTCCCAGCCGAGCCAGCATCCACAGCTTCACGGAATTCAAAAACCCGCTTCCATCTGCCGGCGCCCCGATAAAAACCGGCAGCTCGAGTTCGGCGCAGGTGCTCAGCAGTCCCGGCGCAATGCTGAGCGCCCTCTCCCGTTCTCCATACTGCCTGCCAAGCAGATAGTTGCGCTCGGTAGTTGTCATCCGCTTCTGAAACTCGGGTCTCTGCAGGATCGCGGTAAACACCGCGTCTTGATCGAAGAGCACCTGTTCGTCAAAGCCGGTGTCGGTCACGCGAATCACGCCGTTCTCGCGATACTCGGCATCGTCGCCGTACAGGTCCACTTCCCGAATCGGGCGTTCATCCTGCTTCCTGAGGCAGTCGTGTCCGTCGTGGTAGCAAATTGCGTCGGTAACGGTGATGTAAGCGGTGTTCGCGGCCCTGATAAGCGGAATAAGCCACGCGCGGTGCTGATCTGAAACCGTGATCGGTCCGGCGCAAGTCACCACCAGCGGAATCCGCTTTTCGATCACCTGCTTCATCACTTCATAAACTCGCCGCAGATACAGCGCCGCCGAAAGCCGGCAGAGATGCCGAAAAAACCTCGCCCAGATCCTGGCATTCGGTAACAGGCTTTCCGGTCACAGCCTTCCCCATCAGACCTTTTGCGTTCGAACATTTGCTCATAGCAATAGCATCATATCAAGTCAGCTCCCGTTCCAATATTCGCACGGGTGCTCTCCTCTCGCCGCTGTCATTCTGAGCGAAGCGTAGCGGAGTCGAAAAACCTGCTTCTTAACATTCTTGCCGATAGTTTGGTAACTACGATTCGCGGTCGATTGATCAATTCTTTGGCAGCACTACGAACGGCCCATTCATCTCCTGCCCATCCCCACCGTCAAACGCCGCCTGGCCCAGCGATGGAATTCCCGCCTCCCACCTCGGCCCCGGCAGCTCCGGCATCGGACGCGCCCGGAACAGCTTTTTGCACTGCCCCGCCGTCCATCGCGCCCAACGCTTCGACTTTTTCCTTCGCGCACTGTCGGTCGAGATGCCTGTCCCGGCATACATCTGCCGGTAGAGCTTTGAGAGAAACATGAAAGCGATCCGTGATCGCAAATTGGGAGTGCAAGCCGATCGCTGCCAGATCGCCGGCCAGTTATAGAATTTGTCCCACACATTCTGCGTCCGCTCGCGAATCTCACCCGAACTCATCGTCGGATGCGGCGTAAACATCTTTGGCCGCACCTCGGGCGGAATCATCCAGTACCTTGTAATCGGCACGTCGCCCACCATGGTCGGATTCTGCGTCTGCTCCTTTTCCCAGCGCACGAAGTCCACTGTGCCCGGAAACGGCGTCATCATCACAAACTGCGCAAACTTCACGCCCGCCTTCAGTGCCATCTCCACTGTCGCATCAAAGGTCGCGGCCCTGTCTGTGGGCAGCCCAAAGATAAACGACCCCAGCACATGCACCCCGTGCGCTTTGAACGTTTGTAACTGCTTCGCCAGCGCCTCGCCCGAATAATTCCAATCTTTGAAAACAGCCTTCAGTCCCTCCGGAGTCACCGCTTCCACGCCCACCAGCGCACCCTTGATGTTGGCCCTTCGCATGGCGTCAAGATAATTTCCGTCCTCGCCCGCCTCCATCGTCATCTGCGTAAAAAAGACCATGTCCTTCGGCAGCTTGGCCAGTTCCTCCATCAGTTGCAGGCGCTCGTTGCGAATGGTCGTCAGCTCTTCCAGCCTGGCGGTATTCCCCTGCTCCCGCGCCAGGCGAAGATCGGTAAACGTCACCGGGTAAAAATTGTCGTCGGCCAGCGCGATGAACCTGAACCCAAGCCGGCGCAGAGCCACGATCTCATCCACCACGCTTTGAAATTTCCTTTGCCGCGGCTTTTGCCCGTCCGTCCGCCACACACTGCAAAACGAACAATGCTTCGGACAACCCCGAATGGTCTGCACCAAGGCCCACATATATTTCTCTGGATTCATCAGGTCCCAACGCGCAGCCATGAACTCGCTGCCTTCAATCCGCCCGCATACACTTTCTCCGGTTTCCCCGCCATGCAGTCGGTGACCACTTTGCCCCAGGCAACGTCGCCGTCCCCCGTCACCACTGCGTGACCTTCACCAATGCTCAACGCCTCATCGGGAAACAGCGTGGCGTGAATACCGCCGTGCACCACCCATGCTCCCCGGCCGCGCGCCATCCTGCCCACCGAATAGCCGCGCAGTGCATTGCCGGTGTGGACGCTGATCCCCACAATGTCCCCAGGCTGAATGCTCTCCGGGACAATCTGTTCCAGAGACTCGTCGACCAGATGGGATCTCCTGCAATTTGCGGTGTGGCCGCCGCAAGCACAAAAAGCCAGCGCGGCGTAATCACGGCGGTTCCAAATGAATTGTCGCTGGGATTGACCAGATGAACGCTCAATGAATCCTACCCTTCCTCGTGCGAGTATGGTGGCCTCAGAGAGCGTCTACGTTACCGGCTCAACTCTGGCGGAGATGCCTCTCCGCCAGAGTGCCGTTGACGGATCATCCCGTCAGACATTTCCCCCGGACAGTGTTTCCAAATTTTACAAATAATCGCTAACAGCGACTGAGCAATATTGATCACTTCTTACCGATCTAGGATGCCAGTCGACGAAAATGCAGACAATATTCTCCATAAACTAAAACTGCGCCCGCCACTCCGCCTCTTCGCCCGTTCCCATAAAGCGCAAGCTGGCAAATTGCCCTTGCTGCTTCCATTCGGCAGCGATTGTCTTCCCATCTTTCCCGCTCACCTGCGCGGATGCCGTTCCATATCCGCCGGGAATCGCAAACCACAGCGTATATTCCTTCCCGGCAACGGTCAGCGACTCCCCATGCAAATCCTTCTTCGCCTCATCCCAGCCTTGACTCACAATCGAATAAGATCCCGAAATGTGCCGGGAGTTCCCAATCAATTGCGGCCGGCCGGAAAGCGGATGAATCAGCAGCACCCGAGTATCGTGCGGCTCAATCGTCAAATCGATTTTCCCTTTGAAAACTCCCAGCGGCTGCTGCTTCCAAAAATCGAAAACAATGTAGTCTTGCTTGTTGCTTAGTCCCAACTGCCGGCCAAACTCCAGGCTGCGCGCCGCGATATCGCTGCGCCAATTGGTTTCAGCCGCGACGTCATAAACCCCCGCTGCTGAGTCCACTTTCAGATCCAGCACTTCTGGATAATGATGAATGTAGTAGTCCGTCTGAAAGTGCTTGAACTTGCTCCAACTGCTCTCCGTGCCCCGGCTAAACAGATCGATGGGCAGAATCGGCAGTGTGGGCATGGTTGCCTGCAGCAGCTCAACGCGCGCCGCCGGCAGCTCCGGCATTACGCTTGCTAGCGGATAGGTCACACCGGTCAGTGCAACGTAAGTAACGATCGTCCTCGCCTCCGGCAAGGTGGTCCCGAAGCTCGTCGCCGGATCCTCGCGTCCACGTACCGTCTTGATCGTGATCGCGGGGCGCTTCAACGCTGCCTCTTCCAGGGTCATTTGCTCGCCCAGTTCAATCCCCTCGCCGGGCATGACGTAACTGACGATATGATTCAGGAAGAGATTGGCATTAATCGAGCTGAAGAACGAATACATCCCCTGCCAGTTGCTATAGAGATCGTCGCCATAGAAGTATGAATCGGCGTAACCGATAGCATTCATCTCAGTCCCCGTAGGACACAACTCAATGAACCGGGCAGGGCCGATCGTGCGGCGGATAAGCGCCAGCCGCTCGCGGTAATTCGCGATGAAATCGGCCGTCGGCGCGTGCAACCGGCTCTTATCGATGTTGGGTGCATAAGCAGCTAACGGAAACTCTCCGTCGAATTTGTAGTAATCAAATCCCAGGCCGTCCATCTTGGTAAATAAACGGGCCAAGTGCTTGAACACTTCGGGATTCGTCGAGTCCAGGGCCGGGGTAATGTAATCCCAAACTACCTTGCCCTGCTTGTCGTAGAGATACCAGTCCGGATGCTCCTTCAGCGCCGGAGCATACGAGTTCGGCACAAGCCACACCCCCGCCTTCAGTCCTTTGCCGTGTATGTAACTCGTCAGCCATTCAGGACCGTGCGGGAACTTCACCGTGTCCCAGTTCTCTGCCCAGGAATGTCCTCCGGGGCGCCTGTCGTATCCATCGTCAAGTTCCACATACTCAAATCCATATGGCTTCAAATTCTCCGCAATCCAGTCAGCATTGCGAACAACGTCCTTCTCGGTAACCGCATCGTAGTAACTCGTCCAACTTGACCAAACCATAGGCGCCGATCGGAAGTGCGAATCGTCGTAGCGAGTGTAGAAAGGCAGTCCCAATGTATGGGTGAAGTAATCAGGTATCACTTGAATCGTGGCGTTATCGCGAACTGGAATCTTCAAAGCATAGGCATCCTTCCTGTCGGCCACCGCCTGCAGTTCCGAGTTATCGCCAAAATCGACGGCAATATCCAATCCGCGATCGAAGAGGCTGTGCAGTCCGCCGCCCGCCACGTGGCCGACTCCCAGGTAAAGCACTTCCGGGTTTTGCCGCGGAAGCTTCGAGGAGTGAACGGCGTGTTTGCCTCCGTAGCTATCTTCCACTTCCGTTGTTCCCTGCCAAATTACAGGCAATCCCTCCGGATCGAGCAGGCGGCTGACGGTTCGGCCGTCCGGCGAATCGGCCCACCCCGTAAGCACCCCATGAAAGTCCGTAGTTACGATCATGAGCTTGCCCGGCTGCGCATCGAACCCCCAGGCACTGATGGGATCTTTTGTCTCGATTGTCAGCTTGCCATTCGCTCCGATGCGCGCCGAGAGGTGCGTTAGCCTGCGAAGGCCTGATGGAGTCTCTTCATTGAGCTCAATCCCTCTGGCAATGCTCCCCAGCCGATCAGTCGAGATCGACAAAGTTGAACTTTCCTGAAAACAATCGATGACCCAACCGTTCTGGCGCAGCGAAACAGTGGCGGCCGTTTGCGCACAGGCGTTGAGCGCGGCCAAAACAAAAATAAATGCAAGTACCGGGATTCTGAACATGGATTCCTCTTGAGATTTGATCCGTCGCCTCGCGCATGGCACTCACTGCGGCGTTGCGAAATTAATTTCTTAGGAGACTATCTACATCATCATATTTCATTTCAATCATATCGACTTCGCAAAGACACAATTAGGGATCAACAGGTTTGGTTTACAAAACGTCCTCTTTCTTAAATGGCGAGCCCGTTCGGCGGATCTCAATACCGCTCAAGAGCTTAATGAATGAGTCGACTTGTCACCAATCAAAAGAGATTGCTGCCGATGCGCTTGACATGCATTAGCATTCGTCTTATCCTTTAAGATACGTAAGCGACAAAGCTCGATTTCCAGGCTCTCTGGATTTAGCCAGGCTATCTGATAGCAACTTCCTCCTGGTTCGCGATAATTCTCCAGAAGGTTCCTCACGAACGATCACAAGTTCTAATCGACAATCAAGCCTGAGCAGAGCTGTCGCCACAATTGTTCTCCCGCCAGGGCCTCTGGATATGGGCATGCGGAAGAAGGGAGGGCCGCATGGGCTGTCTTGTTTGTCAGAATCTTGAGCGAATCTTTAAAGCCAGGCAACAAGAGTACATCGAGGCTTGTTCCACCGCCTATCACCGGGTCAGCACAAAGCTTGCGGCCTACAAAAATGTCGATATGGAGCGCGCCAGGAACGAGTTTGAGGAACACCAGCGGGTATGCGTCTCAACTTTGAATGATCCTGCATTTTCTGCCCGTAGATCTGCTGTTCCTCAGACTGCCGGAAGATCGTCATGGCGATCGTCCTCCAAGGTCATCCAAGCCATCTGACGGTGGAATGGGCTAACCGTGAGCCACATCGGCCCAATGCCGATTGCGGCAGATAAAAACCAGCCTAATCGTCTTGAGCTTTCAATGTCTCGCCCAAGGCGGGCATGGACAACCAGGCTAGAGAACGAATGGAGGTGCCATGAATTTACAGATGAAAAGCAATGTACAGAATCACCGATCTGCGAGCCGTGGCAAGACTCAACAAGCGCGCAGGTCGGCGGGCCGCCGTGAGGAAAGCATCTTCTCTAACATCAAGCCGGCGGCAATGAGTGCGAATGAGCGGTCTTTTTTTGAAGACTTCAACCTGGAACATTCTCTCTCGCGCATATCGATCACGCAGATCGCGATTTCCGCCCGTGCGAGCGCTCTGAAACCTGCAACGCCTGCAAAGAACTATGCGTATGATCTGAATCCACCCAATTGCGTATACGTAGGGTGATTCTGCTCAATAGATGCCTGAAAACTTGCTATAGAGGTGAGTGAGGTTGCTTTCCAGTCCCCTGCATCGGGAGAAAGCGAGATGGCTACCAATTCAAACCCTGTATAACCAGGCGTTTCTTGCGGAAAAGATTAGTACATATCCGCACAACCTCTGCATCCAACAGCGTTCCGGCTTCCTTCTCGATTTCTTCCAATGCAACTTTCAAGCCCATCGCCTTGCGGTACGGACGGGGCGAGGCCATTGCTTCCAAAATGTCCGCCACCGCCAGTACCTTCGATTCGTCGAGAATATCTTTCCCTTTCAGGCCAAGTGGGTAGCCCGAACCATCGAGCTTCTCGTGATGTTGGCGCACGATGTCGGCAATCGGCAAGTCGAAGGGAATGTCCTTCAAAATGACGTAACCGGACTCCGGATGCACCTTGACCAATTCATACTCTGCCGCGGATAACCTTCCCTGCTTATTCAGGATCTCCGCGGGTATCGAAATCTTCCCAATGTCGTGAACCATAGCCGCCATCCGCATTCCTTGCAGCCGGACATCGTCCCAGCCCATCTCCTTGCCAATGGCGTATACGATCTCTGCCGTTCGGCTCTCGTGCCCGGCCGTATAAGGGTCACGCATCTCCATTGCGGTCACCATGGCAGACACCGAAGCGGCAAGAGCTTCCGACAGGTGCTTTTGCGTCCTTTCCCGGTGCATGCGCTCTGCATCAAGAAGCTGCTTGCGCTCCAGCGCCTCGACGCCGTGAACAATCTGTTCGCCAAGATGCTGAAAAATTTCCACCGGTGCGGTTTCAAATGCTCTGGGTCGTGCTGAATAAACACCCAGCACAGCCTGCCAGCCTCCTTCGATACGCAGCGGGATCGAAACGCTGGATCGTATCCCAAACTTCCTCGCCCGTTCCCTCCATGGGACAAAAATCGACGAGGTCTCTGTATCCTCCAGAATCTGCAACTCGTTTGTGCGGATACTCAAACCCGACGGCCCTCGGCCCCCCGGATCGTCCTCCGACCAGCTCAAATGCAATCCCTTCAGATATCCCACAGCACTGCCCGCCGCTGCGGCAATACGGATATTCTTGTCCGCATCGTCCTCCGCAATGCCCACACACGCGAGTACGTACACTGATTGTCTTGTGATGGCCTCGCAAATAGTCTGCAGCAGCCCTTCTGTCGAGCGAGCACGACCCAGCGCCAACGCTGCAATAGAAAAGGCGCTCAGTGCCCAATTTTGCGCCGAAAGCTGATGTTCCTTCTGCTTTTGATCGGTAATATCGCGGAACTCTACGATTGCCAGCGTCTGGCCTTCCAGCGTCAATGTGTCTGACGACCAGATATCCACTGGAACGCAACTGCCGTCTTTTCGCAGAATATGAAATCCGGGATGTGACGATGCGTGTGCGAGCCGCGCAGTTTTACGGAATTCAGTCTCAACCTTTACGCGCTCGTTCTCAGGGTGAAGCAAGGTTACATGCATCCCAATCAGTTCATTTCGAGAACGGCCCATCAAGGATTCAAATGCAGGATTGACATCTACAATTATCCCGGCGACGGCGTCGACCGCCAGCTTACCGTCCTGAGCGTAACTCCAGCTCAGTGCGTACAAACTCCGCAACTCGGTGTTATGGGGAATAGGAGTCATCGCCGTTGGCCTTTCTGCCCCGGCTGATAACTCTTATGGCACACCGGCCAATGCCATAAGAATTACCTTTGAACATAAGATACCCGCGATTACTGACGTGTCAAATTAAGATGCCCGTGTAAAAGTGCATGCGATCTACTCATCTCACCCTGCTGCACTCCTCCACCGGAATGGGAACCTGCTCCACAATCTCCAGCCCGAAGCCCTCCAAAGCCGGAACATGCATCGGTGTATTGGATAGCAGGCGGATGCGCTGGATACCCAGGTCTGACAAAATCTGCCCGCCCAGTCCAATGGCTCTCAGAATACGCCCGCTTCGCGCCTGCGAACCTTCGCGTGCGCGCAGTTCCTGGTGCAGAATGAGCCTTCCGTTACTTGCCTGCTGCGCCGCCGGCAATGCAGTCGCACTGCCGGGCTCAAACGCACCGGCCGAATCCGCCGCGCGCTCAATCTCAAATCCGCGCGAGGTATTGTGCAGGTAGAGCACGACTCCGCAACCCTCCTCGGCAATCATGCGCATGGACTGATCCAGAGTCTCGCGGCAATGGCAGTCGGCGGCAAACACATCTCCCGCTGTGCAGCGGGTATGCACCCTCACCAGCACGGCATGAGTGCAAACAGGCCGCGACGCCTCCTGATCCGCAGGCAATCCACTACCCGCACTTCCCAGCCCGTTCGGAAATGCGGGACAGTCCTCGCAAAGGTCGCCGCGCACCAGCGCAATGTGGCTCTCGCCGCCGTTTACCTCGCTCTCGTAAGCGATCATGCGAAACTCGCCGTAACGTGTTTGAATGCGGCTCTCGCCGGCGCGCACAATATATCGCTCGTTACGCAGCCTATAGCGGATCAGCTCCGCCACAGTTAGAATCATCAGCCCGTGTTCCCTGCAAAACGGAATCAGGTCGGGAATGCGCGCCATCTCACCGTCGTCGCGCATAATCTCGCAGATGACGCCGGAAGGATTGAGCCCCGCCAAACGCGCCAGGTCAACCGAAGCCTCGGTTTGCCCCGCGCGCACCAGCACGCCGCCCTTGCGCGCCCGCAGCGGAAAGATGTGCCCCGGCCGCGCCAGATCAGAATAATTAGCGCCGGGATCGATGGCGGTCTGAATGGTGTGTGCCCGGTCTGCCGCCGAGATGCCTGTGGTCACGCCCTCCCGAGCCTCAATGGTTTCAGTAAACGCCGTGCCGAATCGCGACGAGTTCTGCTGCGTCATGGGGAACAGGCGCAGATAATCGGCGCGCTCCTCGGTAAGCGTCAGACAGATCAGCCCGCGCCCATAGCGGGCCATGAAGTTGATGGCCTCCGGGGTCACATGCTCGGCGGCCAGGGTCAGGTCACCTTCGTTCTCGCGGTCCTCGTCGTCGACCACAACCACCATGCGACCGGCGCGAATCTCGGCCAGGGCGCCGGGAACGTCAGTGAACGGAAGCTCGAAGCTGCGTGCGGTATAGGGCATTGCCGTCCCCTTCATTCTCGCTTATGCCGGGCGCAAACAGCAAAAGCGCCGCCCGAAGGCAGCGCTTTTGTAAGGAACTCGATTAAAACGGCCTACAACGTCGATTCGATCTCAAATCCCCAGGCTTCGAGAAGAGCCTCAGGGATATACTTGGAATTCTTGTTCCGCCGAGCCCACTCACGAAGGCGGGTGGACCGGATGTACTGGTCCGGGCTGAGTTTGAACTCCCTCACAATTTGCTCGAAGGAAGTAACTGTGGGCACAATCGGCCCGATGGGCTCTGGTTTGCCCCAATTTGGATTTCCACGACGCTTTGCCATTGAATGTTGTCCTTAAAGGAAGGTGGATTGCACGTACATCCTCAGTAATGGCTGGGAGGACCTATCGGTCCAGAGGCAATTTCTACTGTCTTATTTTACGGATATTTTCTTCAAAAATCAATAGGAAAATAGCAAATTGCTTAAGATAATTGTCGAGTCCTGTTCGCATGAATTTTACCCAATAAACCACTGTTGAATAAAGAGTTACATGACATAATTCGCCCTTCCTGACAGACTTTGGCGTACTCTGGCCCTCGGAAAATTGGGGAAAATAGTTGCTTGGCAGTCCTGTACTCTTATGACAACACCTCGCGACGCCGATGCTCTCTGCTCCTGCCATCCCCCTCGGATCGATGCAATGCGGTATCGTGGATCACAAAGTTCACAGCTCCAGGTCCTCCTCGCCAATTGCTTCCGCGCCTCATCTCATCAGCCCCTCCTTTCGGTCCAGTGGCTGAGAAAGCGATCTCACATCCTCCAGAATCTCTCGCAACATAAAGGCCTAAGCTGCAGCCCTCCGTTGCGCAGCTCGTTAGGCCGCCGGTTCACGACTTCCCCAGTCCCAAAATCCTCTTGTTCATCGCCGAGTCGGCGCCGCCTCCGGCAAAATCGTCGAACGCCCGATCTGTCACGCGAATGATCTTCTCGCGAATGAACTTCGCGCCCTCTGCCGCGCCAGCCTCGGGATGCTTCAGGCAGCACTCCCACTCCAGCACCGCCCACCCCGGATAGTCGTATTGCGCCATCTTCGAAAAGATCGAATTAAAGTCGATCTGCCCATCGCCCAGCGAGCGGAATCGCCCCGGCCTGTCGACCCATTCCTGATAACCGCCATAAACCCCCGACCGCCCGCTCGCCCTGTACTCCGCGTCCTTCACGTGAAAGGCCCGCACCCGCTCGTGATAAATGTCCAGAAAAGCCAGGTAGTCCATCTGTTGCAGAATCATGTGGCTGGGATCGTACAGAATATTTGCGCGTTTGATTGCCCACCGCCGCAAGGAACCGCTCAAAAGTCACTCCATCGTGCAGGTCTTCGCCCGGATGCAGCTCATAGCAAACGTCCACTCCCGCTTCGTCAAAAGCCCGCAGAATCGGCAGCCATCGCCGCCCCAGTTCCGCAAACGCCTCATCGATCAATCCCGCCGGCCGTTGCGGCCATGGATAGAAAAACGGCCACGCCAGCGCCCCTGAAAAAGTGGCGTGCGCACTGAGTCCGAGTCTCTGACTTGCTTTCGCCGCCAAGCGCAATTCCTCCACCGCCCACGCCTGCCTGCCCTTCAAGTCTCCCGCCAACTCCGGCGGCGCAAAACCCATCCAGCATCCCATCGAAGGCCGGATTGCTGGCCACCAACTGCCCCTGCAAGTGCGTAGAAAGCTCGGTAACCGCAAGCCCCGCCCGCCCCACCACGCCTAGCACATCGTCGCAATAATCCTTACTCTCGGCCGCCAGCTTCAAATCGAAGAGCCGCTTGTCCCAGGTAGGAATCTGCACGCCCACAAATCCCAGCCCAGCCGCCCACTGCGCCATTCCTGCTAAAGTGTTGAAAGGCGCGTCATCCCCCGCAAACTGCGCCAGAAAAATCCCCGGTCCCTTAATCGTCCTCATCTCTTCCACCTCATGAACTCGCGCGACTCGCTCGCAGCCTGCGCTTTCTTATGCCTGTCTAATGCACTGCGTTCTTACAACAAAGCTGAAAGCTAAAAGCTGAGGGCTAATTGCTGCTTCTAAAACTCCACCCAACCTTCCCTACGGCTGCTCTCGATAGTCCGTTCGATATATCGCATCCCTCGCACAGCCGCCGCAATCCCCGGCAGAGTCGCTGGCAACGGATTCTTCTCACCCCTCTGCCAAGCCAGCAGCCCCTCGGCATACTCGCGGTAAAGCACGGCAAAGGCCTCGATATATCCCTCAGGATGCCCCGGCGGAACGCGTCCAACCGCTCGCGCATCTGCACTTAAATAACCAGCGGCTGCGTGCCGAATCTCCTCCGGCCCATCCGCCCACCGCACCACCAGTTTGTTAGGGTCCTGCTGGCGCCAATCAATCCCGCCGTTCTCCCCATAGATGCGAATGCGCACTTCATTCAGCTCGCCCGCAGCCACCTGCGAAGCACAAATCACCCCGTCCGCCCCGTTATTCAACCGCACAAGCTGGTTGCAATCGTCGTCCAGCCGCCGCCCCTCAACCACCGAGCGCAGCGTGGCATTGATCCCCGTCACCTCTAGGCCGGTAATATATTCCAGCAAATGAAAAGCGTGAATACCGATATCGCCAATGCAGCCGCCAGGCCCGTTAAATGCCGGATCGGCCCGCCACGAGGCTTGCTTGTGCCCTGTAGTCTCAAGCGGCTTCGTCATCCATCCCTGCAAATACTCCACCTGCACCTTGCGAATCTTCCCCAGCTTTCCGCTCGCGCAGAAGGCGCGCGCCTCCCGCACCATTCCGTATCCCGCATATGTATGCGTGAGCCCGTAAGGCAGCCCGGACTTCTTCACCGCCGCCTCCAACGCCAGCGCCTCCTCATAGCTGGCCGTGGCCGGCTTATCGCTCATCACCGGAAACCCCGCCTCCATCGCAGCCACAGCAATCGGCAAATGCAAATTGTTAGGCGTCGTGATAGCCACAAAATCAATCGCATCCGGTCGTTTCCGTTCCGCCTCCATCATCTCGGCGTAACTCGCATAGGCCCTTGCGGGGTCGATTCCAAAACCGGCACCGGCCTCTCGCGAGCGCTCCGGCGAATGCGAAAACGCCCCCGCAACCAGCTCGATTTTGCCGTCCAGCTCAGCCGCCATCTTGTGCACCGGCCCAATAAATGCTCCCGGGCCGCCACCAACCATTCCCATCCGCAGCTTCCGTGTACCCGTCATAAACCCGCCCTTCTTGCAAACAAGAAACGTTCTACCAGTCTGTCAGCGTGCCGTCGACCTTCCTGTTAATCGGAAGATACGCCCGCTGATATTCATACCTGGCTGCTAACTTCTCGTCGAGATCCACGCCCAGCCCGGGCCCGTCGCCCGCAAACATCAACCCGTCTTTGAAGCTATAGGTATGCGGAAACACCGCGTCCGTCTCCTCTGTATGCGGCATCAGTTCCTGTATCCCAAAGTTATGAATTGCTGTGTCAAAGTGCAGCGCCGCCGCCATCGTCACCGGTGACAGATCCGTCGCCCCATGACACCCCGTGCGCACGTGATACAACTCCGCAAAGTCAGCCACTTTCTTGAGCGCCGTAAATCCGCCCCCATGAACCAGCGTCATACGCAGGTAATCGATCCACTGGTTGCGAATCAGGTCGTGCGCATCCCAAATCGAATTGAATACTTCCCCCACCGCAATTGGCGTCGTCGTATGCTCGCGGATAATCTTGAACCCCTCCTGTAACTCGGCCGGCGTAGGGTCTTCCAGCCAGAACAGGCGAAACGGCTCCAATTCCTTGCCCAGGCGTCCCGCCTCAATGGGCGTTAGCCGGTGGTGGCAGTCGTGCAAAAGGTGCAGATCATCGCCGAAAACCTCGCGCACACGCGCAAATAATTTGGGAACATGACGCAGGTAAAGCTCCGTAGACCACTCATACTCCGACGGCATCCCGCGCTCGGCCGGCTCATATCTTCCAGGACCTTTCGAAATACCGTATGCGGCCGAGAGCCCGGGAATCCCGCTCTGCACCCGCACCGCCTTGAATCCCATCTCCTTGTGTCGCGCCACGTCTTCCAGTGCTTGTTCCGTGTCCTTCCCATTGGCGTGCCCATACACCAGCACGCCTTCACGGCTCTTGCCTCCCAGCAAGTTATACACTGGCGTATTCAATGCTTTGCCTTTGATGTCCCACAGGGCGACGTCGACCGCCCCAATTGCCGCCATCGTCACCGGCCCGCGCCGCCAGTAAGCCCCGCGATACAGATACTGCCAGATATCTTCCGTCTGAAATGGATCGCGGCCAATTAAACAAGGAATCACATGCTCGGTCAGATAACTCGCCACCGCCAACTCGCGCCCGTTCAGCGTCCCGTCGCCCAACCCAAATGGTCCCTCGTCGGTCTCAATCTTCAGGGTGACAAAGTTCCGCCCCGGCGAAGCAATATTTACGTGCGCATTCCTAATCTTCATCGCAATCCCGTCCAAAAACTCCCGATAAGTCCAGCCAAATGCCGTTACTCCCTCGTCACTAGCTACTGATTCACCCCGCTCGCCAGAAACCCTCCATCCACCGCAATCACCTGCCCGGTCACAAACGAAGCAGCCTCCGAAGCAAGAAAAATCGCGGCTCCGGCCACTTCCCGTGCCTCGCCAAATCGCCCCATTGGCGTACGCAAGATCAGCTCTTCCCCACGCGAGGTCCCTTGAATTAGCTTCGCGTTCAGCGGTGTCGGAAATATTCCCGGCGCGATCGCATTTACGTTAACCCCCTTGCGCGCCAGTTCCACCGCCAGCGATCTGGTCAGCGACGCCACCGCAGACTTGCTCGCCGAGTAAGCCGCCACATGGTAAAAGCTCACAAAAGAAGCCAGCGATGCAATGTTCACAATCCGCCCATACCCCGCCCGCGCCATCGTCGCCCCAAAAATCTGGCAGGCCCGCAGCGTTCCCGTCAGGTTTGTCTCCATCACCCGTTCCCAGTCGGCTTCGTCCACTTCGATCGTCGGCCCATTGTGAGTGATCCCTGCCGCGTTCACCAGAATATCCACGTGGCCGAACTCCTTCACCACAGCATCGTGCAACGTTTGCATCTCAGCCCGCTCAACCACATCGCTCGTTATGCACAGCGACCGCCGTCCCAGCGCTTCAATCTCCGCGGTCACTTTCTCCACCTGTTCCCGCTGCCTTGAGCTGGCCACCACGTCGGCCCCGGCTTCCGCCAGACCCAGCGCAATCGCGTGGCCCAAGCCGGTCGTCCCGCCGCTCACCACCGCAACCCTGCCGCCTAAATCGAAAAGCCCCCGACTCATCAAGCTAATCTCCTCTCCCGCCCCAAACATTATCACGCAAGGCTATTTATCCGCGCTCAGCACCATCACGTCCGATCTCAGGGGCAATACGATAAAGTGAGATTGAAAGCTATCCCAACCATGAACGCTATCGCCATTCCCGATTCCCCCCGCCGCTGGGATTGCCTCAGTCTGGGCGAAGTCATGCTCCGCCTCGATCCCGGCGAAGCCCGCATCCACACCACGCGCCACTTCCAGGTCTGGGAGGGCGGCGGCGAATACAACGTAGCCCGCGGCCTTCGTCGCTGCTTCGGCCAGCGCACCGCCATTGCCACCGCTCTCGCCGATAACCCCGTCGGCCGGCTGGTCGAAGACCTCATTCTCCAGGGCGGCGTCGATACCTCCCTGCTCAAATGGCTTCCCTACGACGGCGTAGGCCGCACAGTCCGCAACGGCCTCAACTTCACTGAGCGCGGCTTCGGCCTTCGCGCCGCCGCCGGCTGCTCTGACCGCGGCCACACCGCCGTCAGCCAGGTCAAGCCCGGCGACTTTGACTGGCCCACAATCTTCGGCAACGAGAACGCCACGAAGTGGTTCCACACCGGCGGCATCTTCGCCGCGCTCTCCGCCTCCACTGCCGATGTAGCCGCCGAAGCCATGGATGCCGCCCGCGCCACTCCACCCCGGTCTCCTACGACCTCAACTATCGCGACTCCCTTTGGAAATCCATCGGCGGCAAAGCCAAAGCGCAGGAAGTGAACCGCGAACTGGTGCGCAAAGTCGATCTGCTGCTCGGCAACGAAGAAGATTTCTCCGCCATGCTCGGCGTAAAGATCAAAGGCGTCAGCGAAGACTTCGCCGAGCTGCCCATCGCGGGATATGAGGAGATGCTGCGCGAAGTCGCCGCCGCCTATCCCAACCTCAAACTCATCGCCAGCACTCTCCGCACCGCCTCCACCGCCAGCCGCAACGCCTGGGGCGCAATCGCTCTTTACGAAGACAAAATCGTCCACGTCCCCCAGCGCGAAATCGATATCTACGACCGCGTAGGCGGCGGCGACAGCTTTGCCTCCGGCCTCATCTACGGCCTGCTCGCCGGCAAGCCCATCGAATGGGCCGTACGCTGCGGCGTTGCCCACGGCGCGCTGGCCATGACCACCCCCGGCGACACCAGCATGGCCACGCTGGCCGAAGTTGAACGCATCATGCAAGGCGGCTCCGCGCGCATCGCCGCGATAAAGGAAACCATGCAGGAAACCACCGCACAAATCATCGAACGCGTCGGCCTCATTCCCGTCCTTCGCGCCCGCAACGCCGCCCAGGCCCATGCAGTCGTCAAAGCCATGATCGCCGGCGGCGTCTCCAGTCGTTGAAGTCACCATGACCGTCCCTGGCGCTGTCGATCTGCTGAAGGAGCTAAGCAACGAGTACGGCACGAAGTCCTGCTCGGCTCAGGCACCGTCACCACCGCCGCTCAGGCTGAAGCCACCATCGAGGCCGGCGCGGAGTTTGTCGTCAGCCCCAGCTTTCATCCTGAAGTGGTAGCCGCAACCAAAGCGCACAAACAAAATCTCCATCCCCGGCGCGCTCACTCCCACTGAGGTCATCACCGCCTGGAATGCGGGCGCCGACTACGTGAAAATCTTTCCCTGCTCGGCGATGGGCGGCGCCAGCCTACCTGAAGTCGCTTCTCGCGCCCTTTCCGCATCTCAAGCTCATCCCCACCGGCGGCGTCACGCTCGAAACCGCCGAGAGCTTTCTCCGCGCCGGAGCGCGCGCCCTTGGCGTAGGCAGCGACCTCGTCAACCTCGCCGCCATCGACGCCGGAACCCCGGAGACCATCACCGAAACCGCCCGCGCCTATCTGAAAACGATCGCCGGGGTCCGCGCATCCCAAAGTCCGGCCCACTGATTCATACTGATCGCACCGGAGAGTCCAATGAAACTCGTATCCTTCACCGCTAGCGACGGCAAAACCTACCCCGGTGCACTTCAGGAGCCGGATGGTATCATCCACTCCCTCACCGGCGCGGGTTTCCATTCGGCTCTGGACGTCATTACTGCCGGTAACACTCAGCCTGAAGAAGACAGAGCCAACCCAATCTTCAAGCAAAACGAAGTCCGTCTCGACCCTCCGCTCCCCAACCCGCCGCGCATCTTCGCCATTGGCCTCAACTACCGCGAGCACGCCCTTGAAACCGGCAAGCCCATCCCCACCACGCCCATCGTCTTCCTCAAGTTGCCCACCGCCATCATCGGCCCCGGCGACCCCATTGTGCTTCCCAAAAACTCCACCGAGCCCGACTACGAAGCTGAACTGGCCTTCGTCATCGGCAAAGGCGGCTACCGTATTCCCGCCGACAAATGGCGCGAACACGTCTACGGCTACACCATCGTCAACGACGTCAGCGCCCGCGACGTGCAGCGCGCCTCCACGCAGTGGTCGCTGTCGAAGAGCTTTCCCACTTTCTGCCCCATGGGCCCAGCCATCGTCACCGCCGATGAAATCCCCGACCCGCACTCGCTCGCCATCAGCCTCTCCATCGACGGCGAAGTTCTGCAAAACTCCAACACCAGCGAGTTGATCTTCAATATCCCCGCGCTGATCGAATATATCTCCTCCATCACGCCCCTGCTCCCCGGCGATATCGTCTCCACCGGCACCCCCTCCGGCGTAGGCGCAGGCCGCACTCCCAAGCGCTGGCTCAAGCCCGGCGAAACCGTCACCATCACCGTCGAAGGTCTCGGCTCCCTCACCAATCCAGTAGTAGCCGAATAAATGCACAACACCGTCCAACAGAAAAGGCCCCCGCATTGAGGGCCTTTTCGCTAACTCGCCAACCTGCTAAATCTGCTAACTCGCTAACCGCCTAACTCCGCTGCCTTCTGCTCCCCCCAAACCACGCATACAGCGCCACAGCGGCAAAGCAGACCACCGGAACCAGGTAGGCCGTTTTCAGCCCGTGCGTATCGGCCAAAATTCCCATCAGTTTGGGCAGCAGCGCGCCGCCCATGATCGCCATCACCAGCAGCGATCCGGCAGTCTTGGTCTTATCGCCCATCCCCTTGAGTCCCAACGCAAAAATGGTAGGAAACATCATCGACATAAACAGGCTTGTGGTCAGCAGGCAGCCCACGCCCAGCCAGTTCTGGCTGCGATACCGCAACCAGGCCCAGAACCACATTCACCGCCGCATAAACCCCCAGCATCAGACGCGCCGGAATATAGTGCATCAGCCACGCGGAGCTGAACCGCCCCACGGCAAACGCAGCCAGCGTTCCAGTCAGCATATATCCCGCTGCCTTGTCGCCAACTCCGGTAGCCGATCTCGACATATTGGATAAACCAGCTCCATGTACCCACCTGCGCGCCCACATAAAGGAATTGCGCGATCACCGCAAAAACGAAGTGCCGCTGGAACAACTTCACGTGCGCGGGCTTGGCGCCAGCATCCTGCGAAACATCCTCCGACCCCAAAGCGGGAAATTTCGTCAAAACCACCAGCAAGGCCCAGAGAAAAGCCACAGCTCCCAGCACCAGGTACGGCATCACCACCCGCAACGTCTCGGTATGAAGATAGGCCTGGTATGTTCCCGCCGCCTGCATGGCCGCAATCTGCGCAGCGGTCAGCTTCACGCCGGAAAAGATAAAAACCGTCCCCACCAGTCCCGCTGTAATCGACCCCAGCGGATTGAAAGCCTGCGAAAAATTCAACCGCCGCGCGCTCGACGCCGCAGATCCCAGTTGCGCAATAAAAGGATTTGCCGCCGTCTCAAGAAACGACAGTCCGCTGGCAATCACAAACTGCGCCGCCAGAAAGAACTATATTGCCCCGCCTGCGCCGCCGGCCAGAACATCCAGCATCCGCTTCCCAGCAGCAACCAGCCCGGTCACAATCCCGCTCTTGTAGCCGAAGCGCCGCATCATTTGCGCCGGCCGGAATCGCCAGCAGAAAATATCCCAGGTAAAACCAGACTGCACTCCGGCCGCGCCCGACCGGTTGATGTTGAACGACTTCATGAATTGCCGGATCAGAATATCGTTCAGGTTGGCGGGAACGGCCCACAGAAAAAACAGCGCCGTCACCACCAGAAACGGCAGCAGCCGCCCCGCGGGAATCAGTGGATCTTCAATTCATTCTTGCTCCGAAGGTCTAGAGTTCAGACCCGATGGAACCAGTAGAAATACTCAATTTGCTCACTCTCCTCAAATGCGATTGCGCGGCCGCAACTCCGCGTCTAAAGACGTTTTCATCTTCGGTGCATCTTTAACTTGCCGGAAATTCGTTCCACCCTTTTTATCGAATCTATCTAGCTTATGGCAAATCCAGCCACCACTGCTGAGCTGTCCCTCACAAAAGCTCTCACAGCACCCGCGCCAGCCACTTCCCGGTATGCGAATGCAGATTCCCGGCAATCTCCTCCGGCGTGCCCTCGGCCACAATCCGCCCGCCGCCTTCGCCGCCCTCCGGCCCCAGGTCGATCACCCAATCCGCGCACTTGATCACGTCCAGGTTGTGCTCGATCACAATCAGCGATCCGCCCCCGTCGATCAGCTTGCGAAACGCCGTCAGCAGCTTGGAAACATCGTCGAAGTGCAGCCCCGTCGTCGGCTCGTCCAGAATGTAAAGCACGCGGCTGGCCTGCGAAGGCTTGGCGTTCGCATTCGCCGCCCGCACCTGCGACAGGTGCGCCGCCAGCTTCACCCGCTGCGCCTCGCCGCCTGAAAGCGTGGTCGCCGACTGTCCCAACCGCAAATATCCCAGCCCGATCTCGTCCAGCACCGCCAGCTTTTCCAGCAGCTTGGTCTGCCCGGCAAAAAAGCGCAGCGCCTCCTTCACCGTCATCTGCAGCACATCGTGGATATTCTTGCCCTTGTACTCCACCTGCAGCACCTTCGCCTGGTAGCGCGTCCCGTTGCAATCCTCGCAGGGCAGCTCCACGTCGGCCAGAAACTGCATCTCCACGGTCACCGTTCCGTCGCCCTCGCAGGTATTGCATCGCCCGCCCGGCACGTTGAACGAAAAATGCCCCGGCGTCAGCGACAGCCGCTTCGCCTCCGGCTGCGAGGCAAACAGCTCCCTCACCAGGTCGAATCCCTTGATATAAGTAATCGGATTCGAGCGCGGCGTGCGCCCGATCGGCGTCTGATCCACCAGCACCACATCGTTCAGCCGCTCGCACGCCGGTCAGCGATGTGAAAACGCTCGGAGGGGTCGGCGCCATCGCTCTGCCCCAGCGCCCGCGTCACGGCCCGATAAAGCACCTGGTGCACCAGCGTCGACTTGCCCGACCCCGAAACCCCTGTAATCGCCACCAGCATCCCCAGCGGAATCTCCACGTCCAGCCCGTGCAGATTATTTGCCGTGGCCCCGCGCAGCACCAGCCGTTCTTTTCCCGGCGCGCGCCGCCGCGTTGGCACCGGAATCGAAACCTTCCCCGACAAATACCGCCCGGTCAGCGAGTTCGGATTGGCTTCAATCTCCGCCAGAACCCCCTCCGCCAGCAGCTTGCCGCCAAACTCCCCCGCTCCCGGTCCCAGATCGAGCAGATGATCCGCGGCCCGCAGCACCTCCGCATCGTGCTCCACCACCAGTATCGTGTTGCCCAGGTCGCTCAGCTCCTCCAGAATCTGAATCAGCCGCGCCGTATCCCGCGTATGCAAACCAATCGACGGCTCATCCAGCACATACAGCGCCCCCACCAGCCGCGACCCCAGCGAAGTCGCCAGTTGAATCCGTTGCGCCTCGCCTCCTGAAAGCGATGAAGCCAGCCGGTCCAGCGTCAGATACTCCAGTCCCACCGCATCCAGAAACGTCAGCCGCTGCCGCACCTCGTGAAGAATCGGCCCGGCAATCTCCTCCTCCATCGGCGTCAGCTTCAGCGCAAAAAAAAACTCCTTCGCCTGCGCAATCGTCATCGCCGTCGCCTGGCAGATATTCTTTCCGTTAATCCGCACCGATCGCGCCTCGGCCCGCAGCCGTTGCCCCCTGCAATCCGGGCATTCGGCGTACCCGCGATACTTGCTCAGCATCACTCGCACATGCAGCTTGTACTTCTTCCGTCTCCATCTGCGCAAAAAATCCAAAGACCCCCGCAAACCCGCCCTTGCCGCGCAGCACCGTCTCCCGCGCCTGCTCGGGCAGCTCGCGCCACGGCACGTCCAGCGGAACCCCCAGCTCCGCCGCCTGCTTTTTCAACTCCGTATACCAGGGCCTGTACTTCGGTCGATTCCAAGGATCGATCGCCCCATCCGCCAGTGTCAGCCCTTTGTCCGGAATCACCAGGTTCAAGTCGAAATCCACCGTGTTGCCGAATCCCTGGCAGCGCGGGCAAGCCCCAAACGGATTGTTGAAGCTAAACAGCCGCGGCTCCGGCTCCTTGCCCGGCCGGTGGCAGCTCTTGCACTCATACGCGCCGCTGAATCGGTGCCGCTTCCGCTCCGCCGTCTCTTCTCGCGGAACCTCTTCAAAGACCACCTCGCCGGCCTCGCGATACGAAATCTCCGCCGCATCCACAATCCGCGAGCGGTTCTCCGCGCTCACCACGATCCGATCCAAAAGCACAAACACCGGAAGTGTAAAGTCCAGATCCAGCAGCGACTCCGGCGTTGAAAACTCCACGATCTTTCCCTGCTGGTAGAGCCGGTTGAACCCGCTCCCGCGCAACTCCATCAGCCGCGCCTTCAGCGTCTCCGTATGCGGCGAATCGCCGCCGCTCACCACCGGCTTGCCCTTGGCCGTCGATTTCCCCGCCCGCCCCGAGCCTTCACCGGCTTGGCCGCCGTCTTCGCTGTCTCCAGCCGCCGCGTCGCCGTCGCCACCGGAAACAGCGCCTGCACCCGCGTTCCCTCGCCCAGCGCCAGCATCGCCTCGGCAATCTCGTCCATCGAGTCGCGCTTCACCAGCCCGTCGCAATAAACGCAATGCACCGTCCCGCAGCGCGCATACAGCAGCCGCAGGTAGTCGTAGACCTCCGTAGCCGTAGCCACCGTCGACCGCGGATTCCGCGTCGTGTTTTTCTGCTTGATGGCAATCGCCGGCGCCAGCCCGTCGATCACGTCCACATCCGGCTTCTCGATCCGCTCCAGAAACTGCCGCGCATAGGCCGAAAGCGACTCCACATACCGCCGCTGCCCCTCGGCATAAATCGTGTCGAAGGCCAGCGAACTCTTCCCCGACCCCGAAACCCCGCTGACCACCGTCAGCTTCCCATGGGGAATATCGCAGGAGATGTTCTTCAGGTTGTGTGTCCGCGCGCCGCGGATGATGATGGCGTCGTTCAAAGGGAAGGCACCGCTGGAATTCGTCCAGCCGCGTCTCTGTCCCCTCTGTGAGGCTCAGGACGCAACCGGCCATTTTCTATTATATATCGTTGCCCAAGCACCCAGGCCATTACTGGCACCAACAATGCTCTGCCAGATCCCTACCTTCGCAGCGCTTTCGTTTTTGCCGTTAGGCGTGGGATAGGTTGACCGGCCACTGAATTCAAAGTTTCCCAGAACCGCTCAATTGGAAAATATCGTGTGGTCCCCATCGAATTTCTCTCTCTCTTGCCGGCCTTCTCTGCTGCCTTGTTAGCAACGTCCTCAATCTTTTTTCCTCGGGGCACTTTCGTATTGGTCTTGTCTTCCACCTCTTCTTCTTTAGGATCTTGAAATTGCTCAGCCATTGCTCTTCCCTCCTGCGGTAACCACGCACCTCCTCCGGTCTAAATGAGTGTCCTGTATTGAACTCCCTCCGAGCCCGGTTCGACCTCCTTTCCCACCCATCAGCGTCAAACCACCAGCCGTTCCTGCCACGCTTTGCCCCGTTAAAATGTAGGGAGAGGTAATCCGTGCTTCGTTCCGCACTTTTCGTTCTGCTCATCGCGCCGCTCGCTTGGTCCACGCAAAACCCCGATCAGGTAAAGCCCGCCGCTGCTCCCGTTGCAACCGCTGCTACCCCGCCAGTCCCTGCCCAGGTTCTTGAAGCCGAAGCCGCGATTGCCAAATCCGACTGGAAGTCCGCCCAAGCCATGCTTGACCCGTGGCTGGTATCCCATCCCGCCGATTCACGGGCACTCTTCGACGCCGGCTATGTGGCCGATGCGCAGAACCGTCTCGACGATGCCGCCGCCCTCTACCGCCGCGCCATTGACGCCAATCCACCAGTCCTTCGAAGCCCATCTCTCCCTCGGCCTGCTGCTGGCCCGCCAGGGCAAACCCGACGATGCCCGACCGGAACTGGTCTTGCCACAACCTCGATCCCGGCGATGCCGGCCCCGCCCTGAAAGCCCGCGCCTGGCGCGCGCTGGCCCAGATCGACCGCCGCGCACTGGATCCCACTGAAGCCTCCAACGATCTGCTTGAAGCTCTCAAGCTCACCCCGGAGACCCCAGCCGATACGCTGCTGGCCGCCAATCTGGCCGAGCAGTCGGGCCAGTACGACGCAGCCGAAACCGCCTACCGCCGCATTCTTTCTAACGACCCAAATTCCGCAGCCGGCCAACGCCGGCCTGGCCCACCTGCTCATCGCACGAAGCAATATCCTGAAGCCGAAACCCTCCTCCGCGCCGCCCTGGCAAATCCCCGACGATCCTGCCCTGACCGCCCAACTGGCCGCTGTGCTGGCCGCCCAGGACAAAGCCGAAGCGCTTCCGCTGCTTCAAAAGCTCCACGACTGCCCATCCCGAGAACGCAGCCATCTACCAGCATGCTCGCTGAAGTCTTGGCCGATGCCGGCGATGATCGCCGGCTCCGATCAATCTATATATAGGCCTGCTCGCCGCCCCCAATGACCCGGACCTGCTCATCGGCCACGGACAGAACCTGACCCGCCAACTAAGTACACCGAGGCCTTCGCCGCCTTCGACAAAGCCACTCAAATCGACCCCGCCAACCCCGACGGCTGGAGCGGCCTGGCCTTTGCCGCCACCAAGACCAGTCAGCCATCCGTTGCCCTCCACGCCTTAACCATGCGATCGAAGTATCTCCCCGAGGCCCGTCCACTTATTTCCTCTGGGCAATCAGCTACGACTCCCTGCACCAGACAAAGGCCGCAGCAACCTACTACCACCACTTCCTTGATTCCGCAGCCGGCAAATACCCCGACCAGGAATGGCAAGCCCGCCAGCGCCTCAAAGTCCTCGAAAATCATTAAGAAGACTCAGCCCTCGCTTTCATAGGCCAAATCGGCCACAAACTGTCGCTTGCAAGCTGTAATCTGTATTAGGTGTCCGCTGAAATAATCCCCATCTTCCAGGAAGAGTACCGCGCATTGCGCCCAGGGCGCCAATGCCGCCCATCGCCGTTCGTTTCCGCCGCTTCACCTCGCTGAACACTACCATCCGTCTCCGCGAGGGACAGCTTTTCGTCAGTCTCTCTGACCTGCTCGAGGGCGCGCCCGACTCGGTCCTCCACTCCATCGCTCACATTCTTCTTGCCAAGCTTTACAAAAAACCCATCGATCCATCGCACAACCTGCGCTACAAGCGCTTTGCATCGAGCGCCGTAGTAACCCGCCAGACGGAACTGATTCGCGGCGCCCGCGGCAACAAACGCTTCTTCGGTCCCGAGGGCCGCTTCTACCATCTCGAAGAAGTCTTCGATTCGCTGAATGCGCAGTTCTTCGGCGGCATGCTAGGCCGTCCTCAACTAACCTGGAGCGAGCAAAATGCCAAACGATCCCTCGGCCATTACGACGCCGCCCACAACATGATCGTAGTGAGCCGCGTCTTCGACCGCCCCTCAAGCCCGCGCTACGCAATCGAATACCTGCTCTACCACGAAATGCTGCACCTGAAGCATCCGGTCACAAGGCGAGGCCTGCGACGCTGCGTCCACTCCCGCGCGTTCAAAGCCGACGAAGCGGCCTTCCCGCAGCTAAAAGAAGCACTGGCCTTTATAAAACGTCTTTAAGGATTTTCTCCGCGCTATGGGGAGAAGCATTTTTGGGCAGCGGCCGTCACCAGTTCACGATAGCCGCGCAAGCACCGTACGCAGCCGTAACGCGACCCAGGCCAATGCGGCCAGTCCCGCACCCCACACCGCAAACGTAACATTCACCGCCCAGGCAGGCGCCACGCCGGCGCGCCTCAGCAGAAAGGGTAGAAAGTTCCACGTATCGATGTGCACATAGTCCCACGCGTCTTCCTTCATCGCATTCGTGCCCAGTCCCCATGCGTTCATCTTGCCGAATGTAAACGCAACCACATTCTCGAGCCGCAGAGGAACCACGAAAGTTGGGTGGCCGAGAATTTCCATCTGGTAGATCTCCAGCGAAAGCCAGAAGGCGACCGAAGCGACCTGAATCACCGCGCTCACTGCAATCACAACGACCCCAAAGCCCCAAACCACCTTCCCCAGCTGATGTCGATGACGCAGCAGCAGCGGAACAGCCAGCAGAACCGCCAGCTCCACAGCGGTAGAAACGTAGCGGTCGCCCCAGGCCGAGTCACCGCTCCACACCGTGTACCTCGCGTAAAAACTGATGTAGGCAAGCAGCAGCAGGAAGCCGGTGAGAACGTACGCCTTCACCTCCGGACTGAACCGCTTCCATGCCGCCGCGCACAGCACCATGATCAGGATCAGCAGCGGATCGAAGAAGAAGATCGATTTTTCCGGCGCAAAAAGCGTCCCGAAGAAACCCACGTGGAAAGGAGTCTCGAATGGATAATTGGCCGGTAACGACGGATCGCGCTGCATCATCTCGCGCGCGGTCAGCCCCATGTAGGTGGTAAAAAACGACCCAAATCGATAAAACTGATAAATCCGGTCCAGCATTCCGAAGACAAAATAAACCGGCAGGGCAATCGCCAAATAACCGCGGCACCGGCTCCAGAGCGCCCGCCCTCGAGTCCCTTCCAGCCACAAGACAAGCAGCACAAAAACTCCACCAGCCAGCAAATCCAGACCAGTGGTCAACCGGGTAAGCAGGTTCAGCCCAAAGGCGCTCGAACCCACCAGCAATGCTCGCCGGCTGCCGGTTTTCACCCACTCGTACTGATACGAAAACCCCACCAGCGTCAGCAGGCAAATATAGCTGTTTTCCATCAGGTTCTGCGTATAGTGGAGATGCGTAGTCAGCACCAGCAGCGCAAGCACGCCGGCAACCGTCTCCTTCACGCTGAAGTTCAGTCGCCTCAGAAATCTGAAGCAAACCAGCGCCGTAAGCACACAGAGCAGGATATTGGTGCTGTAGCTGACGATGATGTTGCGCACCGTGGGGTCGGTGCCCTGGTAGTCATTGAACCGACGGAAGCCGCTCCAGGTAGGTTCCAACCACATCCGCCGGCAGCATCAGCAGCGATTGACCAATGCCATACCAGCTTTGAATTCTTCCTCCGCGCCCACGCACGCCAAAGTCGGGATATTCATTGGGGAAGACCGGCGGTTCCGAGGTCCAGAACGCATGCGCCGATTGCTCACGGTGCTGCGTATCCGCAGTTCCCAGCTCTCCTGATTGCACCGCGAATGCGATTAGCCCCGCTGTCAGCGCCAGCAGAACAAGCGGCTCGCGAAACCATTTGCGAATCGGCACCCTCATCCTTTGCATTCGAAGATGACCAGAGTTCCCCCGGCGCAAAACGAGAAATTCCGCACGCCGCTAAGGAATCTCTGAATAAATAGCAGTTTTGAAAGGGCACGACTTCAGTCGTGCCGCAAACGCAGCAAAATGATTGCGGGCTCTAGCCCCACAGGGAATGCCGGCCGAAGCAGACGAGCCCCTTCAGAGCTTCCCTTATTCTTCTGGCCACTTCCAGCATTTTAAGAGTGAATCGGCTAAGGCGCGCCGGCTCTATGCCGCTTTCTCCTCTACTGCAGCCTCTTCCGGCTCGAAGACAGGCCGCCTGGCAGCCCACCAGATCAGCACAATACCCACCACCACGGTCGCCGCGCTGGCCAGCTGCGCATTCGATAACCCCCATAATATCTTTGGATTACGGCGCACAAATTCAACCAGAAAGCGAGCAATTCCGCTGAGCACAAAATACTGCCCTACTATCGCGCCCGTCCCGTGCCGCTTTCCGCCTCTCCACCATAACCAGGTGCCAATCAGCAGGCCCGCGCCAAGCTCATACAGCGGCGTAGGATGCACCCGCAAAGTCGTCGGATCGATGCCGTGCGGAAAGCTCATGCCCCACGGCAAATTCGTCGCAATCCCGTAGCAGCCGTCGCCGGAGAGAAAGCAGCCAATGCGCCCGATGCCATAGCCAATGGCAGCGGCCGGCGCTGCCAGATCCAGTGTTCGCAGCGCGCCCATCTTTGCCCACCAGCCCTGAAAGATCAGCGCCGCCAGGCCAAAAAGCACTCCGCCGTACCAGGCAAAACCGGCCGTATCCCACAGCACCCGCCAGCCCATCTGGCGAAAATCGGCTGGCGTATCGATTACATGCCAAAGCTTGGCTCCCACAATCCCCACGATCACCGCCATCGCCGCCATACCCACCGCGTCCGCTGTTATATGCGCGCGGCGAAAGCCCCGATCCATCACAAATGCGGCCGCCACCGCGGCCAGCCAAAGCATCAGCCCGAAGGTCGGAAGGTTGTAGTGCCCGAGATGAATATATGGAATCATTGTTCTTCAAGTATAGACGCAGTGCCCATGATTGAAGACCCTGCCCCTTCGCTCGCCTTGATTTGCACAGGCCGCTTCGCATTGAAGGCCGCATTCGGCGATACTGTGTGCATGGATACCGAGACCGTTCAGGGCCTTGAGGTTCTCTATACCCGCCAGCAAATCGCCGAGCGAGTGGCCGAAATGGGCGCTCAAATTACCCGCGACATGAACGGCGAAAAGCTGGTGATGGTAGGAGTGCTCAAGGGCGCGGCCTTCTTTCTGGCTGATCTCTCCCGGACCATTCAAGCGGACGCCACCTTCGACTTTGTCGCCACCTCCAGCTATGGCAAAGGACAGCGAACCTCCGGCGCGGTCAAGCTCATCAAGGACCTCGATGCCCCCATTGAAGGCAAGAATGTGCTGCTGGTCGAAGATATCCTCGATACCGGCCTCACCCTCGCCTACCTGCGCAAACTCTTCCTTCAACAGCATCCCAAAACCCTGCGCATCGCCACTCTTCTTGACAAGCCCTCGCGCCGCCTGGAGAAGATTGAGGCTGACTATGTAGGCTTTTCCATTCCTAATCTCTTCGTTATTGGATATGGTATGGACTATGCCGAGCGCTACCGCAATTTGCCCGATATTTGCCTGATGGCGCCTGAACATCCAAAATAGATTTAGAATGAGTAACTTAATCTTCAATTTCTAATCCAAACTCTCAGCCACGGACACACTGAAATCCTGCAACCATAGGCTCTGATTCCAAACTCCTGAACCCTCATCCCGGCTCTTGCGGCGGGTGACGCCTATCACTGTGTCCCTCCTTGGTCCGGCCTAACATAATTCGGGCTCTAAGGCAGTCTCTATAAGACCGGGAGGGCATCAAAATGAGCGACGCGGTGAAACGGGACCGGGGCTTGCTGCGGGTGGATGATGATGAGTGCAAAGGTTGTGGACTATGCATTGAAGCCTGTCCCCCCAAGGTAATCCATTTAAGCCAGCGGCTGAATCACTCCGGCTATCGGACGGCAGTCTACGCTGGCGCCGGCTGCACAGGGTGTGGAATCTGCTTCATGGCTTGTCCTGAGCCGGGAGCGATCACCGTGCTGCGAACCGTGATCGGCAAGACCATAGAAAGCTGCGAAGTGAATGCGGGCGTGGAAGGAGCGATCTCATGCGCAAGCAACTGATGAAAGGCAATGAAGCCATCGTCAAGAGCGCAATTCTCTCCGGATGCCGCGCCTTTTATGGATACCCCATCACCCCGGCAAGCGAGATCGCGGAGACTGCGGCCCGCTTCATGCCGCATATAGGCGGCATCTACCTGCAAGCCGAGAGCGAAGTAGCGGCTATCAACATGATCTACGGCGCCTCGTCGGCTGGCGTGCGGTCGATGACCGCCTCCAGCGGCCCGGGAATCAGCCTGATGCAGGAAGGCATCAGTTACATGGCCGGCGCGGAGCTTCCCTGCGTGATCGCCGACATTACCCGCAGCGGCCCGGGGTTGGGCAACATCGCAGCCGAGCAGGGCGACTATCACCAGGTCGTGAAGGGCGGCGGCCACGGCAACTACCGCACCATCGTGCTTGCACCCGATTCCGTGCAGGAGATGGCAGATTTGACCGCGCTGGCCTTCGAACTGGCCGACCGCTATCGCAACCCCGTCGTACTGATGGCGGATGGATTCATAGGCCAGATGATGGAACCGGTGGAGTTCCCCCAGAAGGCCATCGAGCATAAGATGCCGAAATGGGCGGTGGCGGGCACGGCGCAGACGCGCTGCAATCTCATCGCATCATTGCATCTGGATTGCGATGAGATGGAGGCGCATCAGCACCACATGGAGGCGAAGTACCAACTTGCGGAGCGGCTTGAGGTGCGCGCCGAAGAGTGGCATACGGACGGCGCGGAGATTGTGCTGGTGGGGTTCGGAATCATGGGGCGAATCTTGAAAGCAGTCGCGGCGGAAGCTCGCGCCGATGGTCTCAATGTGGGAGTGCTGCGTCCCATCACGCTGTTCCCCTTTCCCCGGCTGCACTTCCAGCGTTTAGCCCAGACGGCACGTCTATTTGTCGTGGTGGAAATGAGCAACGGCCAGTTGATTGAAGACGTGCGCCTGGCGCTGAATGGCGCGCGCCCGGTCGAGTTTCTCAGTCGCGTCGGCGGCAATGTTCCTTCCCACGAAGAGGTGCTCAGGTTTGTACGCGCACAGGCGCTCCGGTACCTGCCTGCAACAAAGCCGGAGGAAGGGCGGAAGATTTATGTCTAGCCAGGCGGTTTCTGAATATTCGATCGCGCATTCAAAGGCCAGGGCCTTCTACGAGCGCTATGAGCGCAAGGCGGAGCAGCAGAATTCAACCCATTTCTGCCCTGGCTGCGGCCACGGTATCGTACACAAGATGCTGGCGCGGACCATCGACGAGTTGGGAATCCAGAACAAAACCATCCTGGTGGGCCCGGTAGGTTGCGGTGTTTTTACCTACAACTACTTCGACGTGGGTAACATTTCGTCCGCGCATGGGCGCGCTCCAGCGGTGGCTACGGGAGCCAAGCGCAGCCGCCCGGAGAGCATCGTCATCGGCTACCAGGGCGATGGAGATCTGTCGGCCATCGGATCGGCGGAGATTCTGCACGCCGCCAATCGCGGCGAAAATATCACCATCATCTTCATCAACAACGCCGTCTACAGCATGACTGGAGGCCAGTCGGCTCCCACCACCCTGCTCGGGCAGAAGACCACCACCACCCCCGACGGACGGCACGCGATCACTGAAGGCTTTCCATTGCACATGAGCGAACTGCTGGCCACCCTCGAGGCTCCGGTCTATATCGAGCGCGTGGGACTGGGAGATAACAAGCAGATTGCGCAGGCGTCGCGCTCCATCCGCCACGCCATTGAAAACCAGGTGCGCGGACTGGGCTTCTCCATGATTGAAGTGCTCTCGCCCTGCCCCACCATCTGGAAGATGCAGCCCGTCGATGCGCAACACTGGGTGCGCGATGTTATGCAGAAGACTTTCCCGCTGGGGGTGTTTTGCGACCGCGTGAAACAAGTGCAGCCACGTGAGCTGCCCGAGACGGGGCCTGCGCTCGAAGAGATTCCGCGCATTCTCGGCGTTGCCGAAGAGGATTTGCCTGTCGGCAATTCGGATGCGATGGAGCAGACTGCGGAGGATCTGGATATCAGCGTGCGCGCGGCGGGCTTTGGCGGACAGGGTGTTTTGCTGCTCGGTGAAGTGCTGTCCGAGGCCGGCCTCGATGCCGGTCTGGAAGTCTCGTGGCTGCCTTCCTATGGACCGGAGATGCGCTCGGGAACCTCCAATTGCCACGTGCGCCTGGCCAGAAAGATAATCGATTCGCCGCTGGTCACTCAGCCTCACATTCTTGTGGCCATGAATGAGCCCTCGCTGAGAAAGTTCTACGCAAGCGTGCGCCCCGGCGGATGGATTCTCTACAACGGCGATGCATACCCTGCAGATTGCGAGCGGAAAGACGTCCACGTGCTGGCGCGCCCCTTCACGCTTCTGGCCGATGAATTGGGCGATACGCGCGTGGGCAATATGGTCATTCTCGGCGCACTGCTTGAGATTGCCGCGGTTTTACCGCAGGCCAGCGTTGAGGACGCACTGCGAAGGTTGATCACCAATCAAAAGTGGATAGATCTCGACCGCCGCGCGTTGGCCCGGGGACGTGAACTTTTTAGAGAATCGCTTTCTGGCACAGGGGGTGTAGCCTGACGCGATTGCAACTTCGATTGTGTATTTACCTCGGGCAGCATGTGCCAGTGCGTCATGTGCTCGGGGAATTGAATAGGGCAAAAAGGAGAAAACGATGATTGCAGAAACAATAGCAGCCAACGCCTACGACGTTGCTCTGGAGAACTTTGATACTGCTGCTGATGCCATGGAGCTCAGCAACGATGTCCGGGAGATGATCAAGTATCCCGAACGGATATTAACCGTGACCGTACCGGTACGAATGGATGACGGGCACATTCACCGCTTTGAAGCTTATCGCGTCCAGCACAGCTCTGTGCGCGGACCCGCCAAGGGCGGCATTCGTTATCACCCGCAGGTGACGCTCGACGAGGTAAAGGCGCTGGCCACCTGGATGACGTGGAAGTGCGCGGTAGTCAATATCCCCTTCGGCGGCGCCAAAGGCGGCGTAACCTGCGATCCCAAGCATATGACGCAGGGAGAGCTGGAGCGGATGACGCGCCGCTATACCAGCGCGATTCTTCCTTTGATTGGGCCGAACCGGGACATTCCCGCGCCAGACGTCTACACCAATTCGCAAACCATGGCATGGATCATGGACACCTACAGCATGACCAAGGGCTACTCGGTTCAAGGCGTGGTAACCGGCAAACCGATCAGCCTGGGCGGCTCGCTGGGGCGTAACGAAGCCACCGGCCGCGGCGTCTTCTATACCATCCAGAGCGCGTGCGAGCATCTGAAGCGGCCGTTGAAAGGCGCTACGGTCGCCGTGCAGGGCTTTGGCAACGCCGGCTCCATCGCGGCCCAGTTGCTCCATGAAGCAGGGGCAAAGGTAATCGCGGTCAGCGATTCAACCAGCTGCGTATACAACCCCAACGGATTAAATATCCCTGAGCTGATCCATTTAAAGACCATGACCGGCAAAGTGGAAAAATTCCCTGAAAGCCGGCCCATCACTCCCGCCGAGTTGCTGGCATTGGATTGCGACATCCTCGTTCCCGCGGCGCTTGAGAACACCATCCGCGAGGACAACGCATCCGCTGTTCGCGCCGCCATCATTGCCGAGGCGGCCAACGGACCTCTCACCCCGGCGGCAGACAGAATTCTGGAGCGCAAGGGCGTCTTTGTGATTCCGGATATCCTCTGCAATGCCGGCGGCGTCACGGTCTCCTACTTTGAGTGGGTACAGGATGAGCAGCACCTCTTCTGGGACGCGCAGGATGTTTACAACCGCCTGGAACGCGTGATGACAACCTCCTTCCGCGATGTGCTGAAGATCCATACCGAGCGCAAGGTTCCCATGCGCATCGCCGCCAACATGCTCGGCATAGGTCGTGTAGCAGAGGCTGTTCAGATTCGCGGCATCTACCCGTAGGCCACTAGGAAGGCCCAGGCCGAAGCGTTTCGGGGCAGCGGCGCAACGGTGTAGGATTTGTACGATGCGGAAGCGTGACCCATCCGGGATCATCTCCGCGAAAGGACAAATCTTATGCGCCCTCTTTCTGCACTGCGTTTCGGCCTGGCTCTTCTCTCATTCCTCTCTACCATCCCGGCACTTGCTCAAACTGTCTCCACCCCCTACGACGCAGTCGATCCCCTTATCGGCACCTCCGGAGGCGGCGAAACCTTCCCCGGCGCGTCGCTTCCCTTCGGCATGGTGCAATGGAGCCCTGACACCAATCACAGGGCCTACTACTATTTACAACGAAAAACAGATCACCGGATTTTCCATGACGCATCTCAGCGGCGTAGGATGTCCGATTTTCGGCGACTTTGCCGTGCTGCCCACCGCTGCCGCATTGACCACCAGTCCCGGCACGAACTTCGATCCCTACGCGGCTCCCTTCGATCACAGCAATGAGGAAGCGCATCCCGGCTACTACGCCGTCACGCTGGCCAACGGCATTCGCGTCGAAATCACGGTTGCCGAGCGCTCCGGCATCGCCCGCTTCATCTTTCCCGCGGGCGCCAGCGCGCGCCTGCTCATCAATGCCGGCAGCAGCGCCAACACGACCGATCCTCCCAGGCCCCAGGATGCCGGCCGCGACGCCTTCGGCAACAGCATCGAACTTACTTCCCCGACCTCCTATGCCGGCTCCGTCACGGCGGGAACTTTCTGCGGAGTCACTTCGCATTACAAGCTCTATGTCGCCGGCCGCTTCAACAAGCCTTACAAGAGCTTCCGCATTATGGCAGGACGATGCCATCCTGAGCGCCGCAAAATCGGCGCAGGGCAAGCACACCGGCGCATGGCTCGACTTCGGCAACCAGCATGAAGTCGTGCTCAAGGTCGGAATTTCCTTATGTCAGCGAAGCCGGCGCGCTCAATAATCTTGATCACGATATTCCCGGCTGGGACTTTGAGAATGTTCACGCCCAGGCGCGCCAAACCTGGACCGCATTGCTCGACCGCATCGCCGTCGAAGGCGGCACACCCGACCAGCGCAAAATCTTCTATACCGCCCTCTATCACTCCTTCATGTGCCCCACCCTCTTTAGCGATCGCGACGGCAACTACATCGGCTTCGACAATAAAGTGCATTCTGTCTCCGAGTCGAAACAGAAGGCTCAATATGCCAACTTCTCTGACTGGGATATCTATCGCAACACCGTGCAACTGCAGGCGCTCTTCGATCCCGCGCGCGAAAGCGACATGATGCAGTCGCTGGTCAACGACGCAGTCAGAGCGGCTGGCTGCCGCGCTGGCCTGCAGCCAACGATGTCACCTATGTAATGGGCGGCGATTCGCCCGCCATTCTGCTCGCATCCTCCTATGCCTTCGGAGCGCACAACTTCGACCTCAAAACCGCACTCAAATATATGGTGAAGGCCGGAACCGAGCCCGGCATCGGACCGCATGGCGGCTCCGAGCGCCCCTTCCTTGCCGACTACCTGAAACTCGGCTACGTGCCCATCGACAAAAGCGACACTGCGGCCTCGGTCACGCTCGAATACGCCAACGCCGACTTTGCCGTGGCGCAATTTGCAAAAAATCTCGGCGACGAAGCCGATTATCATTTGTTCCTCAAGCAATCGGAGAACTGGACGTATCTTTTCGATCCGTCTACCGGCTGGATTCGCCCGCGCCTGAGCAACGGAACCTGGATGCCCGGATTCGACGCAGATCTGCTCACTTCCAAAAACCAAGGTCCTTTGGGACAAACAAGATCAGGAGGGATTCGAGGAGGGCAATACCTACCAGTACACCTTCATGCTTCCTTTCGACTATCCCACTCTCTACGCCGCCATCGGCGGAGACGACAAGGTGATCCCGCGCCTTGACAAGTTTTTCGCTAAGCTCCGCTGCTGGGGCGAGCCATGCTTCAACATGGAGAATGAACCCGACTTCGTCACTCCCTATGCCTATGTTTTCGCCGGCGCCGCCGTGGAAGACCCAGGAAGTAGTCACGCGTATCGCCAATGAGACCTTCAAAACCAAGCCCGATGGCCTTCCCGGCAACGACGATCTGGGCGCAACATCGGGCGTTTATGTGTGGAATGCGCTTGGCTTCTATCCGGCGGTGCCCGGGCGTCGGCGGCGTGGTGCTGGGCACACCAATGTTCGACAAAGCGACCCTTCGTCTATCGGGGGGCAGAACGCTGGTCGTCAGCCGCCAGGGCAACGGCTTCTACGTGCAGAAAGTCACGCTCGATGGTGTGCCCTATTCAAGCTCTTGGCTGTCCATGGATAAATTGCACTCCGGCACAACGCAACTCCGGTTCACCAATGACGTCCAACCAAACAAAGAGCGAGGCAATCACGTTGCCGATCGCCCCCCGTCGTTTCGGTAGCATTGGCGTAGCCGCGGGTTCAGCCTCTTCTTCTGGGCCCGCAATTCCGTGGTTCAGTGTCCAACGCGGAACTGGGTAATAGTGCCCATGAGCCCAAAGACATTCAGCAGCCAAATGACAACGACAATCACCACAACCGCATTCAGAATGCCTTTGATCGTTCCCTGCATCGGAACGTAGCGATTGACGAGCCACATCAAAACACCTACAACGATTAGTACCAGTGCAATGTTGACCAGTGGCATAGCTTCTTCTCCATTCGGGATTTTAAGCTGATTAATCAGCCTCAGCCTGGTTTCGTGTCGAGCCCGGTGCTCGTCTCTAGCCTGGCTCTGCTGCTGCCACCGAGACGAAAACACTCCCCTTAGGTGCTATTCTCCCCGTTCACCGCTCTCATATCTGTGCTAATTTGGACACCATGATCAACCTTTTGAAATCATCAAAATAGCTGCCGGCCCGATAATGATCGAAAGCCCAGCTACTTTCCGGTATCCTGTTGGGTAGCGTGCGGATGGCTGCGTGGAACCCACGCCAGGTCTCCCGTCAAAACGTAAATAGCAAGCGCCGCAAACATGAAAATCGCGCCCACCCAGAAACGCCAGTCGGTGTGCATGCGCCTCCAGTAAGGCCCGGGACCGGGTTCGCCTTTATCGCCGCTCATCCCTTCGTAGTTGTGCTTGTTTCCTGTCATTTTCTCTCCCCAGATTGTGATTTCATGCTCATCCTTCTTCAGCAACGCCATGTGTCACTGGGTTTTTGGGGCTGTCGCGGCTACTCCTTGACCAGATTGGCTGGCGTCCGCCGTGGATGGATTCCCCCCCGGCTGCTTTTCGGCCGGTAGCACGGCGCCTTTGGGGAAGATCAGAATCTGAATCTCGCCCCAATCCGCCTCCTTGCCAGATCCCACTTGTTTGCCCATCGCCAGAGTTTTAAGCTGGCTGTCATCGAACCCAAAGTTCTCAACCAGATATTCGCGCACAATCATGGCCCTGGCCTGCGTGAGTAATAGATCCTTCTTTGTATCGCCTTCAGGGCCCGCTGAAACTACCACTACCGCGTATCCGAAGTCATTGTCGGCTAGGTATTCGCCGCTTGGCTTGAGAGATTTCTGATTCTTCAGCTTGGTCGAATCGCGAGCGTCGAACAGTTCCCTTGCAGAGTAGGTGAACGTCTTCACAGGCGTGCCTTGCGGCATGGCGCTGATTTGATTAGCCGTTAGATCGCTGGAATCTTCATAACCGCGCTTCTTGAAGTATCCCCTCAAGAGAAAATTATGTTTCAGTGCTTCCATATTCTCCTGGAAATCAGTTACTCCAGCTTCTGCTTGCTGCATTGTTTCATGCAGCGAGTCGGTCGTCTGTTCCAGGTTGGTGTAGAGCCGCTTGTCATTGACCAGCGCTCCCACGGTGCCCTGGCCGGCGTCTATCTTGGCGCTTATTGAATTCAGGTGCGCCGTGGCCGCGGCCGCGCTGACTATAGCTTGCTGGCTATTATCCAGCAGCCCGTTCGCCTTCTTGAGCAAGTCCGCCATCAGCATGGGCTGCGTCCCTTGAATCGTATCTCCATTCTTGACGTCTGCCTGCCCTTCGGACCCAAACGAGATCGCCACAAATTGATTGCCGAGCAGGCCCTCTGTTTCGATCGAAGCCACCGAGTCCCGCTTGATGATCTCGCGAGTCGGGCTGTCCAGATCCATGATCACCGTCACCTTTTCGCCCGGTCGGTGAGGCAACAGGATGCTATGCACTGTTCCACTGTGAACCCCGCCCACTTGCACGTCGGCGCCATCACTGAGCCCGGCCACATTCTCGAATTGCGCTTTCAATTGATATGTTGGCCGAAACAGATACTCTTTGCTCCCGACGATAAAGATACCCGTGGCCAGAACTGCCAATGTCACGACGATGAATACTCCCAGTCTCGCCACTCTTGACATAACCCCTCCTACGATTGCTTTAGAAATTCCTTCACAAACTCGATTTCACTTTTTCGAAGGTCCTCAAACGTGCCTTCAATCACTACATCGCCCTCGTTCAAAATGGCCAGACGATTGGAAATTGTTCTTGCGCTGTGCAGGTCGTGAGTAACCACGATAGAAGCCATCTGGCGCTCCCTCTGGAGTTTGAGTACCAATTCGTCGATCTCTCCGGAGCTGATCGGGTCCAGGCCAGCCGTAGGCTCATCAAGCAGCAGTATCTCCGGCTCCAAAGCCAGCGCTCGCGCCAGGCCAACGCGCTTCTGCATACCGCCTGAAATATCCGCAGGCATCTTGTTGAGGTCACTCTCCAAGCCGACCTCAGCGAGCAGTTGCCTTACCCGGTCACTGCGATCTGTTTTGGGCATATCTCTCCGGTGGTGATCAAGCGGAAACGCAACATTTTCGGCTACGGTGAGCGAATCGTAAAGCGCCGCATGCTGAAACAGAAACCCCATCTTTTTTCTAATTGTGCCCAGTTGATCGAGAGACAGGCCGACGATCTCCTGTCCATGGATGCAGATCGACCCCGAGTCCGGCTCTTCCAACCCGATAATAAGCCGCAGCAATACGCTTTTTCCCGTACCGCTGCGTCCCAGCACGGCCAAGGTTTCTCCGCAATTCACCGTCAGATTGATGCCATTTAACACCCTGCTATTCCCGAAGGACTTTTTTATATTTCT
>CAWIVA010000024.1:0-11977 GCA_963839225.1 uncultured Acidobacteriaceae bacterium | reverse complement strand
TAATCAGCAGATCCTTCTCGACTTGCTTTCTGTGCGCCAGGACATTGGGACGTTCTCGGCTTCCGCAGTTGGGCCGATCTGGCCACCGCCGACCAGATGATGGGCTCAGCGGCCAACGTGCGCACATTTCCTGGCTAAACTCAACGAGGCCAGCCGCGACGGCGCCGCCGCGAGCACGAACTGGTCCTCGACTTTGCCCGGCAGCGCGAGCCCGGACTGGCCGAGCATCGACATCACCAGCCGCGCCTCTGGTATGAGCAGTTCCGCCGCTCGGCCTTCGACTTCGATTCGCAGTCCGTGCGGCCCTACTTCCCTTACGCGCAGGTCGAGGCCGGCGTGCTCGAGACCGCGGCGCGCCTCTTCAACATCGATTCCGCCGCTCCACCGCCCCCGGCTGGCACCCGGCGGTTTCGGTCTTCGAGGTCTTCGACGGCGGCCGACACGTGGGCCGCTTCTACCTCGACATGCACCCCCGCGAGGGCAAGGACAAGTGGTTCTCCGCCGCGCCCATCGTCACCGGCGTCCGCGGGCGCGCCCTGCCCGAGGCCGCGCTGATCTGCAACTTCCCCGGCGGCGAGACAGGCGACCCCGGCCTGCTGCAATACAGCGACGTGGTCACCTTCTTCCACGAGTTCGGCCACCTGATGCACGCCATCCTGGCGGCCAGACCGAGTGGGCGGGCATCTCCGGCTTTGCCACCGAGGGCGACTTCATCGAGGTCCCCTCGCAGATGCTGGAAGAGTTCTTCCGCGACGAAAAGCTCCTCCAGGCCTTCGCCAAGCACTACCAGACCGGCGAAGTCCTCCCCTCGGAAACCATCAGGAAGATGAAGCTGGCCGGCGCCTTTGGCCGCGCCGACTGGGTGCGCTCGCAGCTCTACTACACCACGCTCTCGCTCGATCTGCACGACCAGGACCCCGCCGGCCTCGACCTCGACGCATCACGAAGCAGCTCTACGAGAGCCTGCAGCCCTGGACCTGGCTTGAAGGCAACCGCATGTACGCCAGCTTCGGCCACCTCACCGGCTACTCGTCGAACTACTACACCTACGCCTTCGACAAAGTGATCGCGCTGGATTTCTTCGCCCAGTTCGACCCCGCCGATCTGCTCGGCTGCGATGCCGGCGCGCGCTACCGCAAAACCGTGCTGGAGCAAGGCGGATCGAAGCCCGGCCGCCAGATGGTCCGCGACTTCCTCGGCCGCGACGAAGAGTTTTCAGCGTTTTCCAAGTGGTTGAACGAGGAGTTTGAAGGCGACTTATTGCCGCCGAGCTCGTGGCCCATTGGTCATTGTTTCACCGATGGAATGAGCGACAATCTTCTCGTCACGCCCCATCCGCTATGATGGTCTCGCTATGGCAAACACACAGGATTTCAACGGCAAATGGGCGCTGGTCACCGGAGCCAGCGCGGGCATCGGCGTGGCATTGGCGCGGGAACTCGCCAGCGCACGGCGCCAAACTGATTCTTACCGCGCGGCGCAAAGAGCGGCTCGATTCCCTGGCCGCCGAACTCACCGCCAAAGGAACCGAAGTCCGCATCGTTGTCGCCGACCTCAACGATCCCGCCGCGCCGCAGCAAATCTACGACGCCACCGAAGGCGCAGGCCTCGCCGTCGATATTCTCATCAACAACGCCGGCCTCGGCCAGTTCGGCGAATTCTACAGAGCCCCATCGAGCAGGAACTGAGCCAGGTGCGCGTCAACTGCGAGGCCGTGGTGCGGCTCACGCGGCTGTTTCTGCCGCGGATGGTCGAGCGCCGCCGCGGATGGGTGCTGATCGTGTCTTCACGGCCAGCTTTCAGCCGCTGCCCTACTCTCAACACCTACGCGGCCACCAAGGTCTTCGACCGCTTCTTTGCCCAGGGACTGGCGGCGGAAGTGGCCCGCTTCGGCGTCAAGGTGACGGCGCTCTGCCCCGGGCCCACCGATAGCGAATTCTCCCAGGTAGCGAACAGCAGCAAAATCATGCCCGGCACCAGGCAGTCGGCAGAGGAAGTGGCCAGTCGCGGAATCGCCGCCCTGGCTCGCGGCCGACGCACCATCATCCCAAAATTCATCTGGCAGTTACGGCCCTGCTGACCCGCTTTTCTGCCCGTCAGCATGATCACTAATATGGTCGAAAAACACGCTCGTCCGGATTGATTGCATTTGCAAACTCATGCTGCCGAAGACGAAAATGGCAGGCGATAGGATTTTGTCCAATGAGATTACGCAGAACGAGCGATATGGCCGCCGTATTGTTGCTTGCAGCGCTGTGGCCCATCGCCTGTGCGCAGGCTCCTGATATTCCGAAACACGGCCGCGCGGTGATTCTCTTCGACGGCAAGGATCTGAGCCAATTCGATACGTTTCTGCCAGCACCGGGCTTAATCCGACCCCGACCAGGTCTTTACGGTGGAGAACCGCGTCCATCCACATCTCCGGCCGGGAGTTCGGCTACATTGTCACCAAACAGGCGTACAAAAACTACTACCTGCGCGCCGAATTCAAATGGGGCGAGGGCACCTTTGGCGTCCGCGAAGGCCAGGCGCGCGACAGCGGCATTCTCTACAATATTCAGGGCCCGAACAAGGTTTGGCCGCGTTCGGTTGAGTTTCAAATCAACGAAGGCTGCACCGGCGATTTCTGGATGACCGACGGCGCGGCACTCACCGGCAATGACGGCGTTCGCGTAACCGGCCCGGCCGGCAGTTCCCTGAAGATCGACCGCTTCAACAAAGGCCCGTACAAGAATATAACCGGCTATCGCGACCCCATCAACGAATTGGAAAAACCGCACGGCAAATGGAACGTCGTCGAGTTGGTGAACCGCGACGGCCACGTTTGGCAATATGTAAACGGTAAGCTGGCCAACGAGGGAACCGACGCCTTTCCTTCCAGCGGCAAGATTCTCTTCCAGTCAGAAGGCGCCGAGGTCTACTTTCGCAATATCAAACTGTTCCCGCTGAAATAAGCTGCGGAACATAGCTTCAATTTGAATGGAGAGAGTCACCATGAAATTCACTTTACCCGCAGCACTCGCCCTTTTTGCTCTTACTGTTCCCGCCGTAGCTCAACTCATCGGCGGCGCCGACCGCATCCAAACCCGCGGCCCCGGACCCGGCGGCGTTCCGCAGGCCGTCTTCTCCGTCCACCGGCTGGGCACCGACCACGCCGAAGGCATTACCACTCTCGACATGAACGGCGACGGCCGCCCAGACATCTTGAGCGGAGCCTACTGGTATGAGAATCCCGGCCCCAACGGCGGCGAGTGGAAGCGCCACCAGTACCGTGACGTGGGCATCGTCAACGAGTTTGTCTCCGACTGCGGCGAGTGGACCGTAGACGTGAACCACGACGGCGCGCCCGACGTGGTAACCGCCGGCTGGATGACCAACGGCGTCTTCTGGTATGAGAATCCCGAAGAAGCTGGGCGCGGAGTGGAAGCGCCACTTCATCACCGACAGCTACGACACCGAAGGCGGCACGATGGCCGACATCAACGGCGACGGCAAGCCCGACCTGATCCTGGCTCACTACAACCACTCCGGCATCATTTGGATCGACTTCTCCGGCCCCGAGCCCAAAGTGCATCACGTAGGCGGACGCGCAGAGGATGGGCATGGCGTCGGCGTCGCCGACATTGACGGCGACGGCAAGGCCGACATCATCACCCCCACCGGCTGGTTCAAGCAGATCGATGCCGACCACGACAAGTGGGAGTGGCACCGCGACTTGCACCTCGGCGATACCGGCTTCCCGATCATCGGCTACGACGTGCTCAACAACGGCAAGACGGACATCATCTACGGCCAGGGACACAGCTACGGTCTTTATTGGCTTGAACAACAAGGACGCCAGTGGCAACCGCAAGTGGATCCAGCACGCCATCGACGAATCCTTCTCGCAGTCTCACGCCCTCCTGATGGCTGACATCGACGGCGACGGCCAGCCTGAGCTGATCACCGGCAAACGCTATCGCGGCCACAACGGCCATGACGCCGGCTCCTACGATCCGCTGGTCGTTTACTACTACAAGATCAACCGCAAGACCGGCGAGTTCACGCGCTATCCCATCTCAGTAAACGGGACCGCGGGCGTGGGAACGCAGATTATCGCTGAAGATTTTGATGGAGACGGCGACATCGACCTGGCCACTGCCGGAAAGACCGGTGTCCACTTCTTCGAGAACCTCACCATCAATAATGTTCCCAAGGAGCAGCGAGAAAAAGAAAATCTCCTCGACCACAACTGGCCCTTCCCCGGCGAAGGACACGAAGTAACCCAGGATGAAGAGCCGACACCGAAAAAGTAAGGCCGCACACCACCCTGTCGCCGCGTGGAACGATCCCCCTCGTTCCACGCGGATACTCTCAATACATATTGTTTAGTTTGTGTTTCAAGAAAGTAGCTTTGTATCAGGGCACGACTTCAGTCGTGCCGAAAATGCAAATAAATAGAGACAGCTCCGTGCCCCATCCCTGCGACTCTTTCCCGTCGCAAGGACGGGAAACCACAACTCTTCCTTGTACGATTTCAAAATCAGCTTTGTGTCAGGGCACGACTTCAGTCGTGCCGAAAGCCCCGCAAAATGAATAGGGCTTTAGCCCCTGCTGAACATCTGAAACTGACTAAAGCTTAGCGTGCGAACCATCGCAGAAAACAGGATTTGCGGTGTGCTTGCAGCCGCAAAGATAGACGGTTTTTGACTCAGTAGCCTCGAACTTCATAGGGTTAAGATCTGTGGCTTTGTGGCTGCCATCACAGAAGGGCTGGTTGGCGCTTAAACCGCAGGCACACCAGTAGTAGCTCTTGCCGGCTTCAACTTGAACAGCATAAGGACCTTTTTGAGCAATCGTCGGTTCAGACATTGAGAGTCTCCTTTCACAGGTTCCAGGATCAATAGATATTCTTATCTGAACAGGTGCTGGAAGGGCTAATCGTTTCTGGGCTGTGCATCGGAACTTCCCCCATTCCTGTCGAATGAAAATGAGTTGAAGAATCGCATCACGTCCTTATCCCGTCGGGCTTTGGTCGAAGGGAAAGCCGCGCTGAGCAGGTAAAGACGTTGACCGGCAAAGATCATCCGCGAGTTGATGATGCCGCCGCCCACATTGCGTCCCACAAAATCTCTCGCCGGAAAGCCATCCAGGTTGGTCCGGTATTCCTCGATCAGGATGGTCTGCGTGCGTGCCAGCTCATCGTCCCTCGCCATATCCATGGTTCTGTCGGGTGCGTGGCCATTGATGCGCGCCACCGGCGGATCGTCCTCCCAGGCCACGGAAAAACTGGTATCCGCGTTGGGATTGCACAGAATCATCTCCACCGGTTCCGTGCCGCCGTGCTCGTTATAAGCCGGAACCTGAAGTTCCTGGACCTCAGCCGGCATCTCCACCTTGAAGCCGTTCTGTCGCCGGTCCACCTTCTGCCAGTTCATGCGAAGAGGACCATTCTGGTCGGCGCTGGTCTCCTCGCTGACGCCGAATCCGGGCAAACCGGTAAGTCCCAACTCCTGGCGCTTCCAATACATTACGACCAGCCCCAGAAGCAGGATGCCGCCAATGACGATGAAATATAACAGCTTCACACTCTAAAGAGTGCCAATTCTGCATGATATATGCAAGTTGATTATTACCTTTTTGATCCGCAGGAAGCAGTGCCGGTAACTGGCGGCGGCAATTCTCAGTAATTTTTTCCATTCCGTGCAACTTTTCGGTTAGTATCGCATCTATAAGAGTAACAAGCAGAGGCTTCCCCGAAACAACAACCCTCCAAGAAAGGTACCCATTCCTTTTTGAAGGTCCGACAAGGATCTCATCTCTCAAATTCCCCCCTGGACTCCCTCCAAACAAATGCCTCTCAAAAGGGCCTGCCGGAAGGCGGGCCCAACTCATTTGCCCGCAGAATGATCTTCAACGGCTTAACGGAATCCTGGCCCGGCTAAAATCGAAATCACATGCCGTCTTTCACCAGCCCGAATCCTCATCCCGATCGTGCAGTCCAGGCCATCGACGAGCTTTTTAAGGCTACCGGCCTGGTTCGCAATCTTCGCGGGAAAGCAGCCCCAACCACCCGGCGCATGCGCTTCGACCGCGCCGCAACCGAGGAATTGCGTCGGCAGGCTCCGCCTCCCCGCGTCGCTTCCAATGGCGTTGAGTGGCTGCCAGTCCCAGAATGGGAAAAACTCCGCTGGCTCTGGCACGGTTTCAGCACCCGCCGCGGCGGACTCAGCCACCCTTACTGTGCTGAAGATGCGCCCGGCGAGCTGAATCTCGGCTTTACCGAAGCCGACAACCGGCAAACCGTGATCCGCAACCGCCGGCTACTCGCCGAGGCAATCACCGCAGACCCGTCCACTCCTATCGTGACGCTGCGCCAGATTCATTCCAACGTCCTTCATCTCGCCGCGGGCGACCCAGCCCTTGGTCGATCGTGGAAAGCCGGGGTCCCCAGTGACGGGTCCATGTCGCTGGGTGGAAAGGCGACGGCCTGATGACCAATCAACCCGGCCTGCTTCTTGGCATCCAAACCGCGGATTGCATCCCCGTTTTGGTAGCCGACCGCAAGCGCCGCGCCGTTGCTGCTTTTCATGCAGGCTGGCGCGGAACGGTAAAGCGAATCGTCGAAACCGGCGTGGGCCGCATGCGCCGGGAGTTCGGCTCCCAGCCTGAAGATTTGATAGCCGCCATCGGCCCCGGCATCGGCCCTTGCTGCTATGCCGTCGGCGAAGAGGTGCTCTCCGAATTCGAATCACAGTTCGCATACGCCCGCGAACTCTTCTGCGAGGTCTACGATTCTGAACCCGTGCGCAACAGATACCCCATGCTCTTTCTTACCCAGCGCGCTCCCGGCCACTCGCCCATTGGCCCCAGCCTGCACTGAATCTGATTGAGGCCAACCGCCGCCAACTGCTCGTCGCCGGCCTCAAGCTGCGCTCAATCAAAATTGTAGCCGGCTGCACCAACTGCCAGCCCGAGCTTTTCTTCTCCCATCGCGCCTCTCAGGGCCACGCCGGACGCATGCTCAGCGTCATCGGCATCAAGCCGAGCTGATCGATCCGCTTTTCCTTGACCGTCCCTTTTTTCCCAGGTGATACGATTGGGGTCGAAATCCGCAAGTCACTTGAGGAAGTGCGTTAGCCATGCAATTAGCAGAGCCCAGCGTGCGGGAACTCCCAAAACACTTAGGACACAGTGGCTTCCTCTGGAGCGCCGCCGCAATATTATTCGGCGCTCTTCATGCTCGCCTGGCCAGCTTTGTATAACGGCTTCCCGTTCTATATCCCGACTCAATGACCTATGTCGGCGACGGCCGCATCGTAGCCCGTGCAATTTTCCTGCACCAATTCTCTGATTACTACGGCATGCGGTCCTTCTTTTACAGCCTCGGCATCCTTCCCTTCCACTGCAACCTCACGCTCTGGCCCGTCGAAGCTCTGCAATGCCTGCTGGTCGCATTTCTACTCTGGCTCGTAGTCCGCTCCTTCGCCCCGCGGAAAACCATCCTGCCTTACCTGGCTCTGGTCCTGCTGCTCAGCGTTTTCACCGGCATCGGCTGGTATGCCACGCTGATCTTGCCTGACTATCCTGGGACCGCTTCTCTATCTCTCTATCTATCTGTTGGTATTTGCCCCCGAGACCCTTTCACGACGCCGAGCGAATCCTGCTATTTCTGATCTCCTGGTGGGCGATAACCTCTCATTGCCACTCATCTGTTCTTGGCCGCCGCATTGTGCATGATTCTGGCGCTGCTCTGGCCGTCAACCGCCAGATTTTTCGCCGCCGTATTCGTCCCCTCCTCGAGGTTTTGGCCATGATTGTTCTCGCAGCCGCCTCCCAGTTTGCCCTGTACAGCTATCTCTATGGAAGGCCTTCGCTGAATGGCGATCAGCCGCCCTTTCTCACCGCCCGCATCATTGCCGACGGTCCCGGGCGCTGGTACTTGAAAGCACTGCGGAGAATCTCAAGTGGGCCATCTGCAACCACGTCCACAATCTCCCCGGCGATCCGGACGAATTTCTCTGGGGAGCCGACGGAATCTATCAAAGCGCCTCGGCAGACGAGGTGAATCGGCTTTCGCGTGAGGAGATTCCATTCGTTCTGGCCACTCTCCGCACCTACCCGCTCCAGCAGTTCTCCCGCTCCGCAGCCAATTTCTGGGGGCAATTGACTGACTTTGGATTCAACGATCTGGACGCCAGCAGTTGGGTGCTGGATGAATTCACCACGGTCTTGCCGCGCGCGCGAACGAGTTACGCGGGCAGTCTTCAGGCCCGCAACGCGCTCCCTCTCGATCTGCTCACTTCCATCCAGAACTGGGCTGTGCTGGCCTCGCTGGCAATCATCGCCATTTGCGTGCCGCTGCTCTGGCGTATCCGCTCACCCCGTCTCATTGGGTTGTGTGTAGTGATAGTCTCCATGGTCATCGCCAACGCTCTTGTCACCGGCACAATATCCATGGTTGAGGACCGTCTTGAGTGCCGCGTAATCTGGCTGCTGCCGTTCCTGGCCGGAATCTGCGTTCTTGATTGGCTCAATCAGCGAAATGCGGCGTAGCCAGCGAACACCGAAAAATTCTATAAGTAATATCCGCACAAACCCGTGATAAACGCGGGCACTATTGAGGACAGCATAGGTGATCTCCGCGAAAAGCGCGCCGGGGGCGCAGAGTTGGTTAGGCCCTCACTTTGCCTTGGGGAAATGGACTCCATAAGCTCGCTATGGAGTCCCGTGAGTGCCGCGCAAAGACATGATTTGTGCAGGAGCTAATAGCCCAGGAAATCAGGACAGGTTCAGGAATCTATTGAAATAAATCCGCTCAGGAGGCGCTGGATGCCTCGTCCGGATTCACCAGGTCGCGCAGCTCCTTGGAAGGCTTGAAGTAGGGAACCCGCTTGGCCGGGACTTCCACGCGCTCGCCCGTCTTGGGGTTTCGTCCGATGCGGGAATTGCGCTGGCGGATGCGAAAGGACCCAAAACCGCGAATTTCGATCTTCTCGCCCTTTTGCAGCGCGTAGATTACGCAACCCAAATGGTCTCCACGATGACCTCGCCATCGCGGCGAGTCAGGTCTCCCAGCGCGGTCACCTTTTCCACCAGGTCTGCCTTTGTCATATCCTTTCGCCTCCCCTCACAGCATAACCGTATTTTACCTTCGAATGCTCGAAATATGCTTGGCCGCGAATAAGCCTTTTAGCTTGGGCAAGTTGGGAGACCCGTGGCAGCCGGGGACTTACCCGGCCCGCCCCTCGGGGTGCGGTATCATTGCCATGGTCATTGCTTGAAAACCATGCCGTCGTGATGGCTTTCAGGCGCCTATCTGAAGGAGTTGATTGCGGCGTGGCACAGAATCCGCAGTACAGCATCGTAATTCCAGCCTATAACGAAAGCGCCCGCATCCCGGCGACTCTCGGTCGGTCGTGGACTGCATCCGCCGTCAGCGGCTGGTCCGCCGAGGTCATCGTCGTCAACGACGGCTCCCGCGACCCGACACGCCGATGTCGTTGCGCGACTTCGCCAGCCCATGCCCCCGAGGTCCGCCTGATCGAGAATCCCGGCAATCGCGGCAAAGGCTACAGCGTCGCAACGGTATCCTTCAGGCGAAGGCGACGTGGTCATGTTCACCGACTCTGACCTTTCGGCCCCCATCGAAGAAGCGCCCGCCTCTTCGCCGCCATCGCGGCCGGCGCCGATTCGCCATCGGCTCCCGCTGGCTGGAGAAGGCCGCCAGACCCACCGCCAGCCCCTCTACCGCCAGTTCTTTGGCCGCTGCTTCAACACCGTCACCCGCGCCGTCATGGGCCTGCCCTTTGCCGATACCCAGTGCGGCTTCAAGGCCTTTACCCGCGCCGCAGCCCAAACCGTCTTCCAACTCCAGACCATCGAGCGCTGGGGCTTCGATCCGGAGATCCTCTTCATCGCCCTTAAGCGCGGCTTCCGCGTCGTCGAAGTCCCGGTCACCTGGGCTCACGACGAGCGCACCCGCATGAGCTACCTCAAAGACGGCATGACCATGCTCGAGGAGATCGCCCCATCCGCTGGAACGCGCTCACTGGCCGCTATAACCGGCCGGTAGGGCCCATCGCTCGCCCGCGTTGAATCGGTCATCAGTCAGATAGCCGCCCGTCGAACGCGAGTTTTGCTGCACCTCAGCAACAGTGTTCTGGACGAACGAACCCGCTTCCCCACTCCGCTAAGCGTTCATCCTGCAATCTGAGAAGTCGCCACTCTTTTACGCGTGCGAAAATCATCGAACCCACCATCCATAGTCATCATCTGACCGTCGTGGCCATTGGTGGATTCAGGTCTCAGGCGACCGAACCATGATGAAATCCCTTTCCGATCCAACCCGTCTTAATTCCCGATTGATAAGGGCAATGGTCTGTTCGAGGTTGGGATGATGGAAACTCGGCAATGAGCCGAAATAAATTTGCCTTCGATCCCGAACAGGAGATCTTCGCGCTCAAGGCGGTTCTGCCGGCCCGAATGGTATTTCCTTAGACTTTGGATTTGTTCCAAAATACAGGCACAGGATGGCGATCCCATTGACGTTTTGCTTTTGATCGATGAGTCCCGCATTCCCGGGAACCGTTGTCAAGTCCAGGGTTATCGGTGTCATTGAAGGTGAGCAACTCGATGGCAAGAAGAAGATTCGAAATGACAGAATCGTTGCTGTTTCTGAGGCCACCCATCGGTACGCGAACGTGAAAAAATTTTCCGATTTGCCGAAACGCTGGATCAGAGACTCGAAATCTTCTTCGTCAATTATCACAATCTGGAAGGGAAGAAATCTCGGTTTCGGGGTGCCGGGGAACGCCGACAGCTTTCGTCTGGTGAAGAAAGTCGGACAAAGTAGACCGGTCCGCGCCCGGCTCCCGATGCGCCACGTAGACCTTCGCAAGCCTCAACGCAATTTTTGGTCACGCCTTTCGCATCAATCCCGAATACAAGCTCGATGCGACGCATCCTCTTGTACACTTTTGATCTTGAATACCAGGAGAAAAAGACGTGTAATGAGGATCACCTACAGCTTCAAATCTCCGGTGGCGCAACCAAGGAACATTTCATTCACTTCGGCGAGACCTATCCTTTGCGGCGCCCGCAGGTCAGCCCGCGGAACTGGCCAGCATCTATGTTCGACTCGGCCCAAATGACTCGAGTTACACCACCGGCAACATCTATGGGGCCGGCGGCGGCGATGACCAGCCATAACTCCCACCCATAGCAATCTTTTTTAGAGGAGACGAACCATGACAACGGAGGAAGCGGCAAAGAAATCGACCCGCAATTACGGCCTCCTCCGCAGAGCACGTGAAGACGGAGATGACGAGATGAAGCGTGGGAAATTGAAGAGCGGCCGCAGCGGCAAAAAAGTCACGAGCCGCAAACGAGCCATCGCCATCGGCCTTTCCGAGGCTCGAAAGGCGGGTGAGAAGCTCCCCAAGAAGAAATCCAAATAACCTGCTGTGAGAGACTCGGCCCGCTGGACTCTTGCATCGCCGGCGGCCGCTCACCTCTGCACATCGATCATCCTCGCGCTAGGTATCTATCTTCGGATGTCGATCTAGAGAAATATTTACCCTTCCAAAAGACGCATCGAACTCCTAATAAACAATTTATGCATTTCGAGCGATTATGTATTCAGCGCGAACGAGTCCATATCTCACAATATGGTACACCGTCTCCCTAAACAGGTGCACACTTAGGTATGGCCAATTTTGCGGAAACAGTTCCCCCTTGGGTTTTTTTCGCCTCTGTCACGGCTCGTCAACATTAAAAAATGCAGTCTCGTCCGGCCGCTTCACTTCGCCGTCCGGTAAATCAATCAGCCAAGGCTCGCTGTGAGAGTTCGAGGAACGCTTCTCTTTGAATTCAGACTCAGCGCTGCACGGCAAGGCCATCGGCTTGAAATCAGGGCCTGAAGAACGAGGGATTCATGACGGTTGCTGCTCGTTACCCAGGAATCCGGGTCACCGCGAACGGAAACCAGCTCGTCTCC
>CAWIVA010000023.1:0-66570 GCA_963839225.1 uncultured Acidobacteriaceae bacterium | reverse complement strand
CGGCGGTGGCGGCGGCTTCTTACTCCACCACCCCGGGACCTCTGAGCTACACGGCTGAATTCGGGTGAAGCCCTTCCAGCGTGACTCCTAAATGCCACCTGCTATGTGGGGAGGCTATTCAAAATCTCAAACCTCGGAATGCGCAGGCCGTTGTCGACCCCCGGGTGTTCACGTTCGATCAAGCCACGTTCAACGAGGAGATGGGGGCGAACACCTTCCCGCTGGACGAGTATTACGCTTTCGAATACAGCCCGAACCTGACGCCTGCCCCTGCCACCCCCGAGCCGTCAACCCTCATTCTGCTCGGCACTGGATTACTGAGCCTGGCGGGGAATGTCGCGCGACGCAAACGCCGTGGGCTGAATTGATTGCCATCCTGCGAATCAAGAAATCCCAACGCCTGGGGCAGACGCTTAACTAACCCTAACCTGGAAATCTGAAAAGGTGTTTCTATGAGAAATCGAGTGCTTCCCTAATTGGAGATCTTTCTCCTCCTCAGCAGCAGCATCGTGAGGGCGGGCGGCATAACCCTCCTTTCGGCGACAGGGTTCATCACCCCTCAGCTGCAATGCCAATGCCGTATCGAACGGTATGTCCGGTTCGGGTTCAACAACGCTAGCCCGCTCGCGTCTTGCGATTCCTCTGACACTGTGTCCACTTATGTTCCCGATCCTCTCGGCGGCGGTTACTACATTGGTATTGACACATCTGCTTACGGTGGGGCCAGCGCTTTTTTTCTGAGGTGCCCAGTGTGGACGTAATCGGAGGAGTCTACGCCTCAGAAGCAGGGTACGGGACGCAAAGCGCGTCCTTCCTCGGCACCGCCCTTATGGAGTATCAAGTGCTCGTGAATCAACGCAAGACGCCCCCAGGAGACGGTCGCCGCAATCCCGATCAAAGTTAAGGCCCTAGGCGAGCTTACCGGAGAGGGCAACTACAAGGGCCTGGCCTCCTTTGCCGCGGTCATTGGGCCGGGTGGCGTGACACAGACCTTACCCTTGAACGGAACCGAGGTGGATCTGTGGATCACCCCGGGCGACAGCTACACCGCCGAACTGAGCGCTGGTTGCCAGGCCTCGGCCAACTCTCTTAGCGAACAAGGCGTATATCCTTGGGGAGTTCAGTGGGGTGATGGGGCCTCAAGTGCCAGGACGTGGTCGATCCTCACTTTCAATTCGATCAGGCTGCTTTCAACGCGGAGATGGGGGCGAACACCTTCCCGCTGGACAAGTACTACGGTTTCGAATATAGCCCGAACCTGACACAAGCTCCTGCCACCCCCGAACCGTCAACTCTCATTCTGCTCGGCACTGGATTACTGAGCCTGGCGAATGTAGCGCGACGCAAACGCCGGGGCTGATTTGATTGGCATCCGGTTGCGGAACCGCTATAAAAACCTGTCTTCCGGTAAGAACAAACCCCTCCGAGAGGCAATCCACATCTGGATCGCCTCTTAGAGAGGCTTCTGGTTTTTCTTAGTGGTCCGGTCCCTCACTGGGCCACGCCGTCCGCCTTGGCCTCGCACTGCACTATCTGCCAGAGGGTTTCAGAGTGAGGATCGGCGTTTGCCATGTGTTTGAGTCGGCAGCAATGGAAATTCGCTTCCCATTGGCTGCAATCTCTTGCATAGGAATAGAAAACACCCCCCGCAAGTTGCTCAATCCAGGCGTTTTGCAATGGCATTATGCGTGCAGGTGCTGAGGTTGCGGTCCGGTCCGTCATGGCGAGCACCAGCACTGTGCGTGTCGGCTTATCTCTCTTGCCAAGGCACGATCATATGAGAGTTTCGGCGCGTTTCCCGAGCCCAGCCTAAGAGAGCCGCAATTCGCAGCCCGCGAGAAAGCGATACTTTCAGCCCCGAAAACCACTATCCCCGGAGGGAACCCATGAAACGCTTGACACTGCTCCTATTGATCGGTTCACCCTTCATGCTCAGCCTTGAAATGCAGGCTAACCCCATCGATCCTGTCGTGCAGTTCACTTCCGGCAGTTTGGCGGGCGATAATAGAGACTTAACGATCGGCTACAAGTTCACCACGAGCACGACCTTCGACATCAATGCCCTGGGGGTTTATGACGATGGTGAGGGAGTTTCCCGCGAGGTGGGCTTGTGGAACTCATCCGGCGCCCTCTTGGCCTCCGCCGTCGTTTCCGGCTCGGCCACCGGCATCGACCAGTTTCAGTGGGCCGACATAAGCTATGTGCTCGCTCCCGGCACTTACACGATCGCCGGCGAGTATACCCCGTCGGATTGGGCCGCCGTCGACGTATCCGGGGTTACAACTTTGCCGGGTTATACCTACGACGCCGATGAACATGAAGTGGGCCCGGGATTGAATTATCCTGCGCTTTCTAGTGGGGGATACGGGGCCAACGGCATCCTCTATGCAGACTTTTCGGTCGGTGCCGCGGCTACGCCGGAGCCCTCCAGCTTCCTGCTTCTGGGCACCGGACTACTGAGCGCCCTCGGCGCAATTCGCCGCAAAATCAGAGCGTAGGCCGATTGGGAGCTAATTCGAAGAGACCGGGAAGTGGTTCCCGGATCTCTTCCTGGCTGCCCCGGAAATCCGCGGTTCAACGAGCGCCCTAGGCCCTAAGCACGTTCGATGCCTGAATCAAAACGATGATATCCTGGCCTGCTCCGCAGACAACGGCAAAGGTGTGCTGAGCATCGGAGCGCGGCGTTTTGACGGCGATCTGGGGGTGAAGAACAAACCCCTCCGGGAGGCGATCCACATCTTGGAGGGGTTCCTGGAGGGGTCTTCAAATTCCTTTGCAGTCGTCCGGCCTCTTACTGGACCACGCCGTCCACCTTGGCTTGATACTGCACGATCTGCTTGAGAGTTTCGTAGGGAACCGCTGCGGGAGCCGGGCGTCCGTTAATCATCAGCGTCGGGGTCTGGCTGATCTTCAAATCCTGGGCCAGCTTTACTGAGGCATCCACCGCAGCCTTTGTCTCCGGGGCTGAGGTGCAGGCCGAAACTTTGGCCGGATCGAGACCTGCCTTGGTCACCGCGCTATTCAGGGTCAGAGTGGCGCCATCGGCGGTCGCCAAACCATCCTGGCCATCATAACAGCCGAGGCGAAGGCGAAGAATGCGTCGCTGCCGCCCAGCTTGTTCACACAAACGCCGTATTCAGCAGCACCCATGGCCGCGGAATGCTGTGGCAGAGGCAGGCTCTGGTAGACGATGCGGGCCTTGGGAAAATCCACCGCTAGTTTATCCATGTTGGGCTGCGCCTCCTTGCAATGGGGACACTGGAAATCAGCAAATTCCACGATCTCCAGATCCTTGGAAGCTGAACCGCGGTAGGGACCATTGGCGCCCGTCTGCAACATGGCACGGTTCTCGGCAAACGGATGTGCGCTGAAAGGCATCAGGTCGTCGCGTGCGATGATGTGCTTGCCGTCGGGCAGCGTATAAAAGACGAACGGCTGCGGCCGTTGCTTGCCACTCTTGTCGCCAATCAGCACATATACCCTGCTGACGCCCTCCACAGGGGTCTTGAGGATAGCCTCAATCTCCCAGACGTTATTGTCGTCGAAGCCCAGGTTGGCCTGGATGAAGGCGTTCACCAGCTCCTTGCTCGGCGAAGAGGCGGTAAAGTCCGCCGGGTTTGGCTTGGGGAATATCGGCGCCGCAGCGGGCGCCGGAGCGGATGGGGCCTGCGAGGGCAGCCTGAGCCGGAGCGGCGCGCCCCCGGGCTGCCGGAGCCGGCTGCTGGGCAGCGGCCGCGAACGCAAACAGGAATAGCCCAACCATAGCGAAAATACTTGCTAGACGAAGGCTGGACGAACGAATACTGGAACCACTGACTGACAGACGAATCAAGCTGTTTCTCCTTAAACTGAGGGAAAACTCCCACTTTCTAGCTTATACCTCGAACTTTGACGGCTATGGGAAATCTGCGGCCCATTCCAAACGACTTTGGAGGTCACCTTCAAAACTGGCGCCGCCTGCTGGCGCTTGTATTCGGATCGCTCCACCAGGCGCACCACCTGTTGGACGAGTTCGAGAGGAAATCCGTGGTCCCGGGCAATTCGCTCGGGGATCTCGTAGCGCTCCACGTAAGCTTCGAGAATCGGGTCAAGAACCTCGTAGGGCGGCAACGAGTCAGTATCCTTCTGGTCAGGACGCAGTTCGGCCGAGGGCGGCTTTTTGAGAATCGTTTCGGGAATCGACCTCGCCGCAGCGATTGAGCCAGCGGCAGACCGCATAGACGCGTGTCTTCACCAGGTCGCCGATCACCGCCAGCGCTCCCACCATATCGCCGTAAAGGGTGCAATACCCCACCGCCATTTCCGATTTGTTTCCCGTGGTGAGCACCAGCGCGGAGAATTTGTTTGAAAGCGCCATCATCAACACGCCGCGAATGCGGGACTGGATGTTCTCCTCGGTGGTGTCCGGCTTCGTACCGGCAAACAGCGGCTCCAGAGAGCGAATGTACTGCTCAAAGAGTTCGCTGATGTTGATCACTTCGAAGCGAATGCCCAGGTTGGCAGCCAGCCGCCGGCTGTCGTCGATGGAGCCCGCCGACGAGTAGGGGCTGGGCATTCCCACGGCGACCACATTCTCCGCGCCCAGCGCGTCTTTGGCGATGGCCGCCACCAGCGCCGAGTCAATGCCGCCGCTCAGGGCCACCAGGGCCTTGCGAAAGCCGCACTTGCGCACATAATCGCGGGTGCCCAGAACCAGCGCGTGGTAGGCCGCCGCGGTGTCGTCCTCATCCGGCACGGGCACTTGAGAAGCGTCAAACGGATCGACCAGCACCAGGTCCTCTTCGAACGAGGCTGCCTGGGCGATCAGTTCGCCGTTCGCATTCAGAGCCAGCGAGGAGCCGTCGAAGAGCAGGCTGTCGTTACCGCCAACCTGGTTGGTCATCAGTACGGGAATGCCGTCCCTCCGCGCAATTGCCGCCAGCATCTGGCGGCGCATGGCGCGCTTGCCGTGCCAGTATGGCGATGAAGACAGATTGAGGTGCACCGCCGGGTGCTGGCGCATCAACTCTTCCATGGGATCAACTGCATAGAGTCGCCGCGGCCAAAAGGCCTTGTCATTCCAGGCGTCCTCGCAGATGGTGATTGCCAGCCGCACGCCGTCCAGCTCCACCATCTGCTGCGATCGCGCAGGAGCAAAGTAACGCTGCTCGTCGAAGACGTCATAGAACGGCAGCAGGCGCTTATGCTGCTCAAGCAGCAGACGGCCGCGATCCAGCAGAACGGCGGCATTCACGGCCGGCTTATGACCCCAACAAGCAAAATCTGCTTCCTGCGATCCCGGCTCTTGTTCTGTGGGAAGGGCCACGCCAGCCAGAACTGCGGTCCCCAAATCGCGCGTTGCCCCAGCCAGCTCATTGACGGCTGAACGGCAGCGGTTGAGGAAACTTGGTTTTTCAAGAAAGTCGGCCGGTGGATAGCCGCAGATGACCAATTCAGAGAAAACGGTAAGCCGCGCGCCCAGCGCTGCCGCGCGACGGCTGGCGGCAACGATTTTTTCAAGATTTCCGCTGAAATCCCCTACCGTAGGATTGATCTGGGCAAGTGCGATCTTCACATGAATAGTTTAGTCCTGCGCGGCAAGGCACCGCCATTTGCACTGCATCGACTGCGATGAGCGCATTCTGTGATCGAACCGGCCGCTGCCGAATCCTATTCGAGCTGCTCCCAGCCGCTATCTTCGCTGCCAACGTGGAGAAGAATGAACAGGACTGCCGCGGGAACGAGCGCAAGAGAAGCGCGAAAGACGCTGGCGCCGTTGATCAGGTTGGCCGCGATTGATACGGCTGCCATGACCAGGAAGCCGTAAAATGCCCATTTCTTCCACAGGAATAATGCATATGCGCACCCCGCGTTGCCGATTGCGACAACGAAGAGAACCGGGAATAGCCAGGGCGGCGCCGAGATCATTCCATGCCCCATTGCCAGGCTTGCGATGAGATAAAATGCCGCGGCCATCATGTAGCAAACCAGCAGCAGAACCAACCACGTTGTGAGGTAAACACTCCTTTGTTTCGCTTCACTCATTTCAGTCTCCAACGGACCTCGGGGAACACTTTTTTTACAGCCTATACCCTCTAAACGAGTCCGGCAAAAGATTTTCTATGTGCCGGTGCCTGCAAGGACAACTCCGATGGTGCGCAGGATGATCTTGATATCCAGCCAGATGCTCCAGTTCTCGATGTAGGCCACGTCCAGCGAGATATAGCTGTCGAACGATGGGTCCTGGCGCGCCTGCACCTGCCACAGTCCGGTGATGCCGGGGGTGACGTCGAGCCGGCGCAGGTGGCTGAGCTTGTACTCGCGCACTTCGCTGGCCAGGGGCGGACGCGGGCCGACGATGCTCATGTCGCCGCGCAGCACATTGAAGAACTGGGGCAGCTCATCCAGCGAATACTTGCGCAGGAAGCGGCCCAGCCGGGTGATGCGGGGATCGTTGGAGATCTTGAAGAGCACGCCGTCGCGCTCGTTCATGTGCATCATGTCGGCGCGGCGCTTCTCGGCGTCGCGGACCATGGTGCGGAACTTGGTGCAGCGGAAGACGCGGCCCTTCTTGCCGATGCGCTCAGAAGAATAGAAGACCGGGCCGCGCGAATCCAGCTTGATGGCGATGGCGATGGCCAGCAACAGCGGCGAAATGAACGATCAACACCAGGCCGGAGAAGCACGATGTCGACGACGCGCTTGAGCAGCAGCCCGATCTCGGGCACATGGCCGCAGTGCAAGGGAATGGTGGGAAACTGGCCGATGTACTCGATGGGGCTGTTCCAGGTGAGGCCGTCGTACATATCGGGAACCACGCGCAGGTCCACGCCGTGCCTGCGCGCCCGCTCCAGAACTTCCTGCACGATGCCGCTCTCGCAGGAAGTGGTGAAAAAAATCTCATCGACAAAATGCTTGCGGACATTCTGAAAGAGCGTATCAAGCGTCCCACCACGTCGCTGGAGTTCGCGGAAAAACGGGCACCGGAGCCGGGGAAATCAATGAATCCCTTGAAGGTGTAGCCGAGACGGCGGATGCTCTCCAGGTGATGGCGGAGCGCCTGCGCTTCAGGTCCGGTGCCCACGATGAGCACGTTGCGCGTGCCCATTCCACGGTCGAAGCGCCGGTACATGAGGGCGCGGTAAACCAGCCTGCGCAGGCTGAGCGTGATGGCAACCAGGCCTACCGTGACCAGTACGATACTGCGGGGAATTTCTTCGACGTGAACCAGGTAGAGTGTGCAGGTGAGAAACAAGCCGGCCGTGAAGCAGGCCTGGACGCTCAGCTTCTGCTCATGCAGCAGGCTGGACTGGCGCGCGGGGATATACAGACGGAGCCGGTGGCTGATCGTAATCAGCGCAAAGGTAAATCCGCATACCAAAGCTAAAAGGAGACCCATCGAACGGCCATGCATGAGCGTGCCGCGCCAGATTCCCTGCGCGGCGGCCGCCGGTCCCAGATGGAATGCATATAGAGTGGCAAATGCAGCAGCGCCGAAGATGGTTATCCCATCCAGAAACATCCACAGTTTGGATGTGCCCCGCGCAATACGTGTGGAATTCGCCGCCGCTTCACCCGTTGATTCAGGAGAAGACGCTAATGAAGCCGATCCTCTTTCCCAGAATTCCGATGTTGCCATTACCTTCTGTAGGCCTCAGGAACTAAAGACTCCAGGGAAGACAAACAAAGACGACTCAACAGCAAAACTCTTGACCGGGAATTAACATTCGACGGCATAAAAACCCTTGAGAATAAAGCAAATTATACAAATACCACCGAGATATAGGCATATCCCACGTAGGTGGGATCTTAGCAGGTTACTCCCTTAGACGGTACCCTCGGTGAAGAATGCTGTATGAGGATAGCTCCGCCCTTCCGGCTCATAGCAATGAAAATCTTAGGAGTTCATGGTTACCAATCGATCAATAGGTCATTCCGTAGGTAATATGTATGCGTCCAAGGTAAGAAATTGCTGAATATTCGGATCAGAGGATTCCATAAAGTCCCTGAGCGGTCCGAAGAACGTTGCGCGGCCCTGATGCAGGAAGAGCACCAGATCGGCAAGCCGCTCGGCAAAGCGCATATCGTGTGTAACCACGATGCTGGTGAATCCGAGCCGGTCTTTGGCTCTCTGAATCAGGGCGCCAAGCCGGCGCGCGATGATGGGATCGACCATGGTGGTCGGCTCGTCGTAGAGCACCACCTCGGGCTGCGCGGCCAGCGCGCGGGCCATGGCCACGGCGCGTTTGCGCCCGGTGGACAAGCTGGCCGGCAGGGAGTCCACCACATCTTCAGCGCCAACCAGTTCAATCAACCACTCCACCAGCATGTTGATTTTTTCTTCTGACAGATTCCCCATCTCGCGCAACGGAAACGCAACGTTTTCGCGCACGCTGAGCGAGTCAAAGAGCGCGCCCCCCTGGAAAACCATGGTCACGCGTTTGCGAATCTTCTGCATGCCGTCTTCGTCGAGGCAGGTAATTTCCTGGCCCTCGACCTCGATCGTTCCCGAATCCGGCTTGAGAAAGCCCATCAGCAACCGCAGAGCCACCGACTTGCCCACGCCGCTGCGGCCCAGAATGCAGAGAGTCTGGGTGCGGCCGACTGAGAAGCTCACATCCTCAAGAACCGGCCGCCCGTCAAATGAAATGCTTACGTTTTTGAAGGCGATAACGATCTCGGAGGTGATTGAAGCCTCCAGGGCGGACCGTTCCGGCTCACTGGTGCGCGATCCTCCCAGCGCCTCTTCAAACTCCAGATTGGAGGGGGTATCGGACATAGCCGTGGATTCAGATTACATGATGGCAGCCGCGAAATCGGGTTTTGAATCTCGTTCGCTCAAATCAAAAGATGGACCCCCCGGCGTCTTATCTCACTCGTAAGTTGCTGATGTCCGCCGCAGAATCGCGGAGATAACAATCCGTCGCTCCTCGAAATAAAGGTCATAAATGATCCGGTAGTTCCCCACTCTGCGCCGCCATGCCGTCGATGTCCCCTTGAGGCGCTTGAGATCTCCCTGAAAGGGATCGTCCTGCATCGCAATGAGGGCCGCTTTAACGCGCTCTCGATCTCTTTGCGGGAGCTTTTGGAAGTTCTTTCTGGCCGGACCGGTAATGATGAGGTTCCACGTCATTGAGGAATGCCTTTAATGAGATTGCATCGCCACGACGATAAGCGGATCGGCCGCGGCGCAGCGCGGAAAGTTCCTCCGGGGTCGGAGAGTCCTCGGGATAGCGGCTCTCGAAATACGCACGCAGGGCCTCGCGGACGAGACTCTGAGCGAGTGCGGGATTCTCTTTTCCGCACCTCCTCGAACTGATAAAGCAGCGCGGGAGGGAGAGAAACGGTCATGGTTTCGGTGGTTCTCATAGTTTGATAAGTCTTACTGAGTAAGACTTATTCTTATCATAGTCCTATCAAAACATCTGTCAAGAACATGAGGGTGATCGATCTTTAGTCATTCCCCAGCCTGAAATTAATTTTAGGTACTAAGGCCTCAATTTGCCGGATGCGCGCCTGATAGGGCAAGCCACGAGTTGCAATAACATGTTGCCTCTGTCAAGGCCACTAGATCAGATCTCTCACAGCTGCTGCATGATGGACAATTGCAGGGAGCGGACCAGCGCCTCTGCTTCTCACGGATCCGGCGAGATCAGGGCCGGCAGAATGCGATAATGCTCCTCAATCGTCAAAAAGCCGCCCTTAGGCATTGCAACGCTCGCGCGATGTCCTCGGGCATCATAGCCTCTGGCGTTTATACCAACCCAGCGCCTTTCAAATGGAATCTCCTGTCTCATCTCTGATTCTGACGAATTCTACCGTTGACGCAGGGTTGCCCTAGACCTCTATCTGATGAGGCCTGGGGCAGAGGATTATTTCCCGACCTCCTCCAGAAATCGAATCAGCGACTCGATGCCCAGTTCGAAGTTCTTCAGATGGTACTTCTCGTTGGGGGCGTGAATGTTGTCGTCGGGCAGGCCGAAGCCCATCATCACGCTGGGTGCGCCCAGGTTCCGGTCAAAGTCGCCCACGATGGGGATGGAGCCGCCGGAGCGGATAAAGACTGTGTCCTTGCCCCAGACCTCGTGCAGCGCGCGTGTCGCCGCCTTGATGTACGGGTTGTCTACGCGAATCAGGCTGGGGTCGCCGGAGTGGATTAGCCGCACTTCCACGTCCACGCCCGCAGGCACGATCTTTTCCACATAGCTCTTGTACTGGGCGAAGGCCTTGGCAGGCGTCATGCCGGGAACCAGGCGCATGGAGACCTTGGCCAGAGCCTTGGCGGGAATCACCGTCTTCGCACCGGCTCCGGTAAAGCCGCCCGGTATTCCGTGCACGTCCAAAGTGGGCCGCGCCCAGGTGCGCTCCAGCACGCTGTAGCCTTGCTCGCCCACCAGTTGCTTTGACCCCACTTCGGTCTTGCGGTAGTGCTCTTCGTCGAAAGGCAGGCTCTTCCATGCAGCGAGCTCCTCAGAACTGGGGGGGATAATGTCGTCGTAGAAGCCGGGGATGAGGATGTGGCCGTTCTCATCCTTGAGCTTGCACAGAATCTCCGCCAGCGCGAAGAAGGGATTTGGAGCTGCGCCGCCGTACATGCCGGAGTGCAGGTCTTGCTTGGCGCCGCGCACTTCAAGCTCGGTATAGATCATGCCGCGCAGGCCCACGCACAGTGTGGGAAGGCCGGGCGCGAAGAGCTCGGTGTCAGAGATGAGGGCAAAGTCGCACTTCAACTCCGGCGGCTTGGTAGCAACAAAAGTCGCAATTCCCTCCCCGCCGACTTCCTCGTCGCCTTCCAGCAGCACGCGCACGTTCAGCGGCAGCTTTTTGTTGGTGGCCAGCAGCGACTCCAGGGCTTTCACTTGCGACCACACCTGCCCCTTGTCGTCGCAGGTTCCGCGGCCGTAGAGGTTGCCGTCGCGCTCCGTGGGCTCGAAAGGCGGAGATAGCCACTCGTCCAGCGGATCGACCGGCTGCACGTCATAGTGGCCGTAGATCAGCACAGTGGGCTTGCCCGCGGCATGGAGCCAGTCGGCATAGACCAGGGGATTGACCACGGTTTCAACCAGCCGCACGTTTTCCATGCCGATGCGCTTCAGTTCGGCGGCCAGCGTCTCGGCGGCTTTTCTGCAATCGCCTTTATGCTCGGGCAGCGTGGAGATGGACGGAATGCGCAGCAGGGCCTTCAACTCATCGAGAAAGCGCGGGTAACTCTGGCGGGCAAAAGCAACGGCGGATGACGGCATAGATACGCTCCTTTAGAATGGATTCACCATTCAAAACAAGAGTATAGGCCATCAGGCGCGGTTTAAGGTTCCTTCCAATTCCCAGTTGTACGAAAGGATAAGCCTCTTGCGAAAAAACGAAAGTGCGGACCAGCTTCGCACCACTCGCTATCTTTCTTTCCTCTGCTCCTTGACCCTGTCCATTTGCGCCGCAAGTGCTTTAGCTCAATCCAAAGTTGAAAGTCCTTACTACGCCAGGGTCAACACCTTCGGAGTCTTCGGCGCATACTCCGGCGATTCCAGTCATATCCTGATGGGCGGTGCCGAGAATCGCAAGCTGCTGAACTTTGGCGTCTCCTATGGCAGGAAGCTCATGCTCGGCCGAGTTGTGAATTGGCAGTACAACGTAGAACTGCTCCCGGTGGCGCTGGAGAGCGACCCTATGGGGTACTTCGTTAATAATCGGACGAGTCCAACGGTTGCGACGTACACAGGGAGCCTCGGCTATACAACGTTATCCTGTGCGCCGGTCACAACGTCTTATAGCTATATCATCACTTACCCAAATGGCGGGACGATCACATACAGCGGAGCCCAGACGGACTCCTGCTCGGGTCGTCGCTGGACCATTGGGGAAGGTATCTCTCCCGTCGGTTTTCAATGGAACTTTTTGCCGCGCAATAAGCTGCAGCCATTTCTCATCGGCCACGGCGGCTATATGTATTCCACGCAACCGATTCCCGTTCAGGCGGCCGGCTCCTTCAATTTCACATTCGACCTTGGGGCCGGATTCGAGCTGTACCGCTCCAAGACAAAATCCCTTCGTGCCGAATACCGCTTTCACCACATCTCGAACCACGGTACCGCCAGTCAGAATCCCGGCATCGACAATGGCCTCTTTCAAGTCACTTACGCATTTGGCCGTTAGCTTGATCCGCGTCGGCGGAGGGGTCATCTTCCCGGCACGGTACTCTTGTTAGAGATGCCTCCGATTCTCAACGCGCAATCCGTGACCAAGCAATTCGGCGCCGAGCCCTTGTTTCGCGATATCTCCCTCACTGTCGAGGACGGCGATCGCATCGGCCTGATCGGCCCCAATGGCGCGGGCAAATCCACGCTCTTGGCGCTGCTTGCCGGGCAGGTCGAGCCGGACTCTGGCGAACTATCGGTGCGCAAACGGGCTCGCGCCGCTTACGTGCCGCAGGACTCGCGTTTTGCTCCAGGGTTGACCATTCGCGAGGTGCTGGAGCGGGCTCTGACCGCTGCGCCATGGAGACGAAACCGAACGCGAAGGCCGGCTGCGCGAACTCGCCGGGCGCGCAGGTTTTGCGGACCTCAGCGCCGAGGCATCGGCGCTCAGCGGCGGCTGGCGCAAGCGGCTGGCCATTACCGAGGCCATGGTCTCCGATCCTGAAGTCATGCTGCTGGACGAGCCCACCAATCACCTTGACCTGGCCGGCATCGAGTGGCTTGAAGAGCTGCTGCGCTCGTCCTCTTTCGCCGCCGTCACCGTCAGTCACGACCGCTACTTTCTCGAGTCCACTTCCAGCCAGATCGTCGAGCTGAATCGCGTCTATGCAGGCGGACTGCTGCGTGTGAAGGGCAACTTCAGCCGTTTTCTTGAAGAAAAGCAGGCTTATCTTGAATCGCAAAGCCGCCAGCAGGATAGCCTTCGCAACCGCGTCAGAACCGAGATCGAATGGCTGCGCCGCGGACCCAAGGCGCGCACTACAAAATCGAAGGCCCGCATCGAAACCGCCAACGCGATGATCGGCCAACTGGCCGATATGGACGCGCGCACGGCGGTGAGCACGGCAGGAATAGACTTCGATGCAACCCAGCGCAAGACCAAACGGCTGGTCGAGTTCAAAGACGTGACCTGCGAGGTATCGGGCGGCCTCAGCGCGGCTGAATATGCCTCGGAATTGCTCCATACGGAGGGAGGCGGGGGGTTCAACCCCCGCATAGAGCGAACAGATCGAACACGGGCTTTAGCCCCGGAACTCCGCCGCCTGTTTACCGGCCTCAACTTCATCCTTACCGCGGGAATGAAAGTGGGCCTGGTGGGACCGAACGGCAGCGGCAAGACCACATTGCTGCGCCTGCTCCGCGGGGAGATTGAGCCTGCTGCGGGAACGATTCGACGCGCCGATGCGCTGCGCATCGTTTATTTCAGCCAGATGCGAGAACTGGACGAGAGCCTCACCCTGCGACGCGCACTGGCGCCGGAGGGCGACTCCGTGATGCACCAGGGGCGAATTGTGCACGTGGCCAGTTGGGCGGCCCGCTTCCTGTTTACCAGCGAGCAATTGAATCAACCGGTGCGCAATCTCTCCGGCGGCGAGAGGGCGCGCGTGCTGATTGCAAAATTGATGCTGGAGCCGGCCGACGTTCTGCTGCTCGACGAGCCGACCAACGATCTGGATATTCCCACGCTCGAAATACTGGAAGAGAATTTGCTCGACTTTCCCGGCGCGCTGGTGCTGGTTACTCACGACCGCTTTCTGCTGAACCGCGTCTCCAGCACCGTCCTCGGACTTGATGGCCGTGGACACACGGGGCGCTTTGCCGACTATGCGCAGTGGGAAGACTGGATGGAAGAACAGGAAGAGAAGACGCAGAACACGCCGGAGCGTACGGCCAGCACCGCTAACCCCGTTAACCCTGCCAATTCCACTAAAAAGAAGCTCTCCTACCTCGAAGCCCGCGAGTTCGCCGCAATTGAAGAGCGCGTGGAGGAATCCGATACGCGCCTGGCCGCTGCCCGCAACCGCGTCGAGCAACCAGAGATTGCCACCAACGCCGCAGCGCTTCAGCAGGCGCTCGAAGAATTGGGCGCGGCACAGCACGAAAACGACGCGCTCTACGCGCGCTGGGCAGAGTTGACAGAAAAAACGACGTAGACCTGTTTATTCCAGCGAATCGCGGACAATCTGACCCCAACCAAACTAGCTCTGCCGAATGCGTTTGCCTGAACGGCAAGTCCTCTCACCGCAGCTGCCTACCGCTCGCCCCAGCTCAGTTTGCTGCGCAGCGCCTCAAAGAAGCCGCTTTCGCTCAGGCGGACCAGGTTTACGGTGTGGCTTGAGCGCCGGCAGCGAACCTCGTCGCCCAGGTGCAGCTCAACCGCCGTTTGGCCGTCCACGGTGAGCAGCGCCAGCTTGGAGATGCCTTCGACCCTGATTGTGAGCAACGCATCCCCGCGCACCACAATGGGCCGCAGGGTGAGCAGATGAGGGCAGATGGGCGTAACCACCAGCGCATCCACATCCGGAGTAAGGATGGGTCCGTTAGCGGCCAGAGTATAAGCCGTAGACCCGGTGGGGGTGGAGACTATGACTCCGTCAGCGCGGAAGCGGGCCACCAATTTGCCGTTCAGCTCAACAACGAAATCGCCCATGCGGGCAATATCGCCCTTCGAGGCCACAACCTCATTCAATGCGCGAAAGCTCGAGTGCAGCTTGCCCTCGCGCCACAAATCGGCGTGCAGCAGGGACCGCGCGTCGATAACGTGGCAACCGGTGCGCCAGCCTTCCAGTGTGGCGTAGAGCTCGGCCAGTCGAACTTCGGTCAGGAAGCCGAGAGAACCCAGATTCACGCTGAGGATGGGCGTCCCAGTAGTGGCAAAGGTGCGGGCCACGGAGAGCAGCGTGCCGTCGCCCCCCAGAACGATTACCAGTTGCGGTCTCCAGTCGGGCAGCTTGGCGCGCTCCACGCCCGGCGCAGCGGTTGTGTATTCACCGCCTTCCAGGTCGAGCAGCGGCTCACAATCGTGGCGGCGGAGCCAGTCGATCAGCTCCGGCAGCAGCGCAGCCAGCTCTTGCTTATGCGGCTTGCAGACAATAGCAACGCGAACCATGCGTCCCAGTGTAATGGATGAGGCCGGAACAGGATCAAATGAAAGTGCGTGCAGAACTCTAAACTCTATGTTGTAGTCCCTGCCGCCGCGCATAAAGAAGAAACTCCCGGTTGCCTTCGGCTCCGGTGATCGGCGATGGAATCGTCTCCACCACCTCCCAGCCCAGCGATCGGACGCTATCGGCGACCCGATCGATGGCCAGCTGATGCGCCGCTGGATCGCGGACGATTCCGCCTTTGCCCACGTTTCCGCGCCCGGCTTCAAATTGCGGCTTAACCAGGATTACGGCCTCCACCAGGCTGGGAGCCGCAGCGAAGACCGGCCCCAGCAGCAGCGTAGCCGATATGAACGAAACGTCCATCACCAGCAGCGTGAGCTGGGGAGTTTCCTTGCCTGCAGCCAGGGCCCCCGGCTCAAGAATGCGTGCGTTGGTGCGCTCCAGCAGGCGGACGCGGGGATCGTTGCGCAGCTTCATGTCGATCTGGCCGTAGCCGGTATCGACGGCGGTTACATGCGCGGCGCCGTGCTGCATAAGGCAATCGGTAAAGCCGCCGGTGGATGCGCCCACGTCCAGGCAGTTCCGGCCGGCGACAGAAATCTTCCAGTGCTCCAGGGCCGCTGCCAGCTTGAGTCCGCCGCGGCTTACGTAAGGAGGATCCTCGCCCAGCAGTCGAATGGTGGCATCCTGGGGAACCGACGCGCCGGGCTTGTCCACCTTTTGTTCCCGCACCAAAACCCGGCCGGCAAGGATCATAGAGCGAGCCCGTTCGCGGCTGGGAACAAGACCCCGCTCCACCAGCAACAGGTCCACGCGCATTTTTGTCGCAGCCGCCGTCATCTCCGCGCGCTCCTCTGCTTCAAATGTATAAGGCGCTGCCGGACCGTAGCGATCTACTCCGCGTCCGTCGAGGTTTCGCGTTATGAGCGAAAACCTGTTCCCTTCCAGTTGCGCACCAGTGCAGCCGAGGCATAATAGGCGACAGCCATGATGGTCAGTGCCGGATTGAATCCTCCGTTGGTCACATGCACGCTCGCGTCGATGATGAAAACATTATCCACGTCGTGAATCTGGCAGTAGCGGTTGACCACCGAACCTTTGGGATCGTCGCCCATGCGGCAGGTGCCGGCCTGGTGTTGGCTGGCCGATACGGTTTCCGGTCTGCGTGCTCCCACCGATGTATGAATCGCGCCCGCCTCTTTGAGCCAGGCTTCCGCGCGCTTGGCCTGCACTTCGCCAATATCGAACGTGTGTGGATGCACGTTGCCGGAGATGCGCGCCACCGGCATTCCCCATTTGTCGCGCACGGATGGATCGAGAGTGACCCGGGCATCAGCGGTAGGAATCTGTTGAGTCGGCCCCATAATGGCGATCGTCCGCTTGTGCCAGTCGCACATGGCCTGCTTATGACCCAGACCCCACCGCGGAGTGCCAGGCGGCAGCCGGTCAAGGGTGTGAATCGGGAGCCGGATGAACTCGTTGGCGAGCATTCCCCCGCCGCACAGGCCGGGGGTGCCATGGTTATAGTCGCTGATGGCAATGCTGGCGCCGGGGCCTGCATCGTCGTAGGTATCAAAGTCGAAGTATCCGTTTGCGCCAGTGTAGTAGTGGCCTTGCAGGTGTCGGCCCACCTGGTCATTGCGATTTCCCAGCCCGTTGGGAAAAAGGCGGCTTTGGGAATTCAGCAGCAGACGCGCGGACTCGATGGCTCCGCCTGAGACCACCACGATGTCGGCAAGCTGTTCCTGCAAATGACCATTGGAGTCGAAGTAGGCAACGCCGCGCGCACGGCCTCGATCGTCGGTGAGGACTTCCTTCACGACGCATTCAGTCCGCAGTTCACAGTTGCCGGTATTGAGCGCGACGGGAATTACGGTGTTCTGGGAGCCGTTTTTTGCGTCGGTTTCGCAGACAAATCCTACGCACCACCGGCACCGCATACAGGGGCCGCGGCCGTTGTAGGGAACGCTGTTGCGGGCCATGGGAAGGTGAAACGGATGCAAGCCGAGGCGCTTTGCCGCCGGCTCCAGAATTGAGAACTCAAGATTCGGAGTAACCGGCGGCATGGGAAGATCGCGGCGTCGCGGGCCGTGAAAGGGAGTTGCGGAATAATCCCCGGAAATGCCGATTTCGTATTCAGCTTTCTCGTAGAACGGCTCCAGGTCATCGTAAGAAATGGGCCAGTCTTCGAGCGAACTCCCCGCCGGCGCGCCGTAGGTGGAGCGCATCTTGAAATCCTGAGGCATAAAGCGCCAGGCCTGCGCTCCCCAGCTGAGCGTTCCTCCGCCTACGCACGCGGCATCGTTCGAGTACGCGCCTTCACTGGCCAGCACCATACGCGGCACGCCTTTGGCGTCCACCGTTACCCGCGGGTTGCCTTCGTCCTCCGGGCCAAATGCACAGCCCAGAATGGTTGTGCGCTGGTTGCGCAGGTCGTCCTTGCGGCAGTCGTTGGCGGTATACCACTTGCCGCGCTCCAGCAGAACTACGCTCAATCCGGCGGTTGCCAGCTCTTTGGCCACAACGCCGCCACCAGCGCCTGCTCCCACGATCACAGCATTCACTCGCTTCATGAATGGGTGCCTTTCCGCAGGTTGTATTGTGCGCGGCCGCGCAGCGGCGGCTCATCCAGGCCCAGCATCCGCCAGCTGACAGCGTTGCGATTGCCGCCATGACGCGGCGAACCGTAGTAGCCCTGCAAGGTGTGGCTGCGGACGAGATTGAAAGAGTCGGGATTTTGCTGCTCGAGAGCGCTCACGATTTCAAATTGCTGTTGCGAAGTTAGCTCGGCTATTTCGCGTCCGAAACGTTTGCGGCTGATTGCTTCAGCATTCTCCAGGCCGTCGCGATAGGCATCCTGATGACGGCGGAAATGACGAACGAGCTGCTTATCGATATAAGTAAGCACGCCGGCCTGCGAGGCGCTGGGGAAGTCGTCGGCGGGGATGATCTGATCGCAGATTGCGGTCAGAGTGCGGGCCTGGGCATCGCTCAGGAAACCCCAGTTGCCCTGACTGCCCGAAGTGCAGCCAACGGCGACCGCCGCGCCTCCCAGGGCTCCCGCTGCAACAAACTGCCGCCGCGTTAGAAGATTTTTGCTCGCTTGCATCGGCAGATCTTTCAAAATTAAGCCTCTCTTCCCGACCAGGTATGACGGAGGGCAAAAGTCCCGTGACAAAGGCAAATCCCTACCCGGTCAATCGTTACCGCCCCGGGCCGGAACGGTCTGTGTTGCGAATCACTCCAGAAACCAGGCTATGCTTTTGTTTTCCTCCCCCGCCTGCAATGCAGGCAGAAACAGCCAAAGGGCCATTCCTCTGGCGAAGAACGGCCCATTGGCTGCTTTCTCGTTGCAGAATTCTGAAGATGTATTACGGCTGTGCCTGGCATTGGGCGAGCGTAAAACTAGCTCCCATCACGCCTGGAGGCAGATTGCAGGGCTGGCCGTAACCTGGACTACGGCTGGTTTCATTGCTGTTGCCGCTCAATGCGTTCTGGCTGGAGACGCGAACATCCACGACGTCGCCCTTGACCAGTACCGTGGTGTCAATAATGTCAAGATCCGTGCGGATGATGGTGATGTATGGACTGTTCGGCGAGGCCACGTAGACTTTACCGAACTGTGAATTCTGAATGGATGCCACGGTGCGTGGATAGCCGGTGACGGGCAGGGTCTTTTCCACCGTATGGCTGGTCAGGTCCACAATGGTCACGGTGCCGTTCCCGACACCATCTCCCTGATTGGCCGTATACGCGCGACTGCCGTCCGCCAGCACGGTTACGCTGGCCGGGTAGGGCGCAACGACTCCCGGATTTTGACCCACCGGAATCGTAAACGTTGTGCCAAAGGTCGAGCTGTCGTTCCCAAACTCATCCAGGCTCACATCGATGACGCTGATCGTTCCACCGTCATAGTTGGCCACAACCAGCTGGCTGGTGGCAGCGTTGTACTCGGCATATACGGGTCCGGCGATTGCTGTCATTCCCGCGGTTCCATTCGGCGGTGTGACCCCCGTATTGGTGACCGCGGTAGTAGAAAGTGGCAGGGTGGGGTGGGAGAAATACTGCTGGTTATCCTGGTTGAAGCAGCCTGCTGGTGGAGGGCATTGATCATCCAGCGTGTTGTCCTGGCTGTTGATCACTGTGACCGTGTCGCTTCCGCGGTTCAGCACAAAAAATCGCCTGTTATCTACGGTCTGCACGGCATACACGGGGCACAGTCCCACGGGAAGATGCGATGAAAGCGTCAGGCTCGAGGATTCGATTCCGTCCGCTTCGCCGTTTACTGAAGCGGTCGTGGGCGAGAGGTTGCAGGCCACGCCGCTGGGATCGGTGATGTCCTGGCTGACGACATAGTTGCGCTCGCCTGACGAGAGGGCTGGACCTCCGACCAACACCGGAGTAGGAGCCACCGGAATGGCGAGATCGAAAGCCAGAACTCCGGTACTCGGAGAGAAAACGTCTGCATAGTTCCCAACAACATCAGCGGTCCACATTCCTGACGCCGGCGTGAACAGGTTCACAGGCGGATGCGGCGGGCCAGGCTGGGTTGGGGAATTAAGCGTCGTGTACGTTACCTGCTTGGCCTGCAATTGTGTGGAAACCGGGAAATTCGACAGCGTTCCGTCACTGTTGAGGGTATAGCCGCTGCCGCCGCTCTCGCTCACAGACAACAAGGACGGGCCGGGACCGATATTCGCGTAGGCCAGAATCGTATCGCCGGAGTAGTCGACGATGGTGGCAATTCCGGGCGTGGAGGGCGAAGGAGCCGAAACCACGATCGCATACGCCGACGGCTGGGGCGGGGGGCCGCTGTTGCCGATAGGCGTAACTACCGGGCGATATACGCTGCCGCAACCGGCAACCAGGGCTACAGCCACAAAGACCGCGCCCGCCTGAACCAACCGCTTGCGCGCCTGGCTTGAATTCGACAAAAAAAGCGTCATTCAGTTCTTCCTTTTTACAACCTGATTGTAAATCAGACGGCCTGGACTTGAGCATGCCCGGGAACGAGCAAGCTCCTCATTGAGGAAACCAGTCAAAAGCCCCTCCTCAAAACCAGGCCCGCCTGGGGATGAATGTACCGGATGATGCGCGGCTCACTGCAACCGTGGCTATGCTTGTTTGACGTTTATGAAGCGCCGAGGGAATCAACCGCCTCAAGCCGGCGGCTGTTGCAGGCGTTTCTTCCCATTTCGATCGACAGTTTTGGCGCCAGCCGTCAGGGTCCAGCGACTTCCACGACTTCGCTGTCGGGGCCGCTCCAGGCTGGGTTGCCTTCATGGGTCAGTTGGCGTTTGGTATCGTTCCAGTGCAGCAGGGTAATGGAACCCGCGCCTTTCTCGTAGGCATAGCTTCTGCCGTCGTCGGAAAAGAGGGTAAAGCTTGCGTCCGCACCGGGATAGACTCTGACCCGCTCAATGGCCTGCGCCTGGTGCGTGCTCTCCACCGGTGTTCCCAGGGGGATGATCGAACCTGCCCGCACGAATAGCGGCAGCGTATCGATCGGCGCCTGCACCATGATTGTCTGGCCGCCTTTCATCCGCACATTCGTCCAGCAGTTGTACCAGTCGGTCCCGGCAGGGAGATAAACCAGCCTGCTGGTCGCGCCTTGTTCGGTGACCGGGGCAACCAGGAAGGCCGGGCCAAACATATATTCGTCACTGATGTCTGCGACTTTTGGATCGTCGGGAAAATCCAAGGGCAACGCCCGCAGGAATGGCGCGCCGGTAAGCCAGGTTTGGTAGCCCAGCGAATATATGTACGGCATAAGCCGGTAGCGCAGGCGCAGGTATTTTTCCAAGATCGGCTCGGCCTGCCTGCCGTAAGACCACACCTCGTTGGCCGGACGGCTGCCGTGGGTTCTCATGATGGGCAGGAACGTGGCGTACTGGAACCAGCGGGTATAAAGCTCGGGGTAGTCATCGTAGCCGCCCACGTTATCGCGGGCATCGGACGGGTCGAGCAGCGGCTTGTGGGCCGGGTGGTGCTCGGCGGGCAGATATTGCCAGCCGCCGGTGTCGTTAGACCAGTAAGTCATTCCGGAGGCAGCAAAATCGAGACCGGTGGGAATCTGCCGCTTGAATGCATCCCAGGTGGGAGAGATGTCAGAGGACCAGAAGATGGCGCCGTTGCGTTGCGCGCCCAGGTAAGCGGCGCGGGAGAGGATCAGCGCGCGATTGCCCGCCCCGTCCCTGCGAAAGCCGTCGTAGAGCGCCCCGGTGTGGAAGAGCGGATAGACGTTGAAAAATTGCGTGCCCGGACCGATGTGGAAATAGGCGCTGTTGGGCGGCAAATCGGGCTCGGTCTCGTCAGCCCATAGTGAGTCGAATCCCTCGACTCAGAATGTTCTCGCGAATGGTCTTCCAGTACCAGCGAGCGGCTTCGGGGTTGGTGGTATCGATGTTTGAGCCGGCACGATCGTAAGGCGCACCATCCACGGGCGTGCCGTCTGCTTTGTGGATCAGCCAGCCCTTCCTGAGCAACTCGTCGTAGTACCGGCTCCCGGGCTCAAAGCGGGGCCAAACGCTGATCATGGTTTCAAAGCCCAGTTCGTGGAGCTTCCTGTTCATGGCCGCCGGGTCAGGCCAAAACTTTGGATCGAAGTCCATCTGGCCCATCTTTGTGTAATAGAACCAGTCCACCACCAGCACGTCGGCAGGCAAATGGCGACTGCGATAGCCCTCTGCAACTTCGAGCACTTCCTTTTGGCTGGCATAGCGCTGCTTGCACTGGATATAGCCGTATGCAGCCTTGGGCAGCATGGGCGTGGGACCGGTGAGCTGCCGGTAGCCTGCGTAAATCTCGTCCGCCGTCGCCCCGGCGATCACAAAAAACGAAACCCGGTCGCCTACTTGAGAAGTCCAGCGGGTCTGCTCGTTGAATCCGGGCTCGATGGTGGTTTTTGAGGGGTTATCCCACACCAGGCCGTAGCCTTTGTTGGTGATCAGGAACGGCACGCAGACGCTCTCGCCGGCCGGAGCCTCGTAATCGGCCCAGCAATGCACCGGGTGGCCGCGATGGTCGAGAAATCCCTCCTGATTCTGGCCCAGGCCGTAGTAGTGCTCGTCGTCAGGCGAGGTAAACGCGGCGCCGACCATATAGAACTCAGGGTCGGTCGGACGGCGGTCCGGGCTATCTCTGCCGTGCCGTCATTGGTGATTTGGCAGCGACTGGGTCCAGCCGGTCAGCTCCAACAGAGTCTTGCCCTGGGGCGTGCGCAGGGTAATGTGCGCGCCGGGATTCGAGCCACTGAAGAATTTGCCCATGTCCACCTGCGTTTGAACCGGCGGCTGGGCGGGAGGCAGGTCGCGGTCCACCGTGGCCACAATTCGCGCAGACTGGTAAACATCCGCCTGCGCCGTCTGGCTGGCGCTCCATCCGTCGGCCGCGGGCGCAGCAACAAAGCCATACCCCGGCGCAGCCAGAGCCGGCTCACGCTTCAGGCTCAGCGTTACGCGAAGAATATTGGGCGCATAGGGCTCCAGAACGATCGTCTCGCCCTTGCGGTCGAGTACCAGCCGCTGGCTGAGCGATTGAGCCTGAAGGCCGGTGGCGATCGAGAACGATTCCGGCAAAGACGGCAAGAAGGGATGAAAACCGATGCATGGAAGACTCCGCAGGATCGCGAGCGCCTGAGAGAACGCCGCGCAGTCAAGTGTAAACCGATTGACCTTAAGGAAACCCCGGATCAATCTCCGGGCCGCAAAACCCCAGTGCCCCATCCATTCCGTCCGCAGCAGCAGACGAAATGGGTGGGAAACCACAAGTCTCAGTCCAACGGCCGAAGGTTACGATAAAGCGTGGCGCAAATGAAGCTGGTATGGCAATCGAAGCTGGTGCTGCTCATCGTCCTGCCTTTTGCAGGCGGCGGGCGTGGTGCTCCAAACCCACTGGTGGGCCACGCAATCTTTTCCCGTGGCCTTTCGACGGTAGGCCTGAGCGTGTTATTGGCGCTGGTAGTGTTCAAGCTGCGGGCCGCCACGCCGGCAGCTGCGTTTACGGGCGCGATCATCACCATCAGCCTCATGTTTTCCACCGCGACCTTCCCCTATCGGCCGTGGCAAACGGCCCTGGTCCCGGTGCTGGCGGTGCCGGCTCGCCTCACTCCACACGGTTGGGCCGCGCGAAAGAAAGAGCGCCTGGGCACGGCGGAAAAGCGGCAAGGCCGATCCGCCGCACAGGTGGCGGCCAACCTGGGCATGGCCGCTCTGGCCTCCAGCGAAGTGGTGCAGTCCTGGCTCACCGATTCCGGCTGGTTCACGCGCGCCCATTCGCGCCCATGCCCCTGTTTGCCGTGGGGCTGGCGGCGCTGGCTGAGGCAGCGGCGGATACGGTCTCCTCTGAAGTCGGACAGGTGCTGGGCGGGAGGCCGCGCATGATCACCACCCTGCGCGCCGTCGAGCCCGGCACGGATGGAGCCGTGAGCTTTGCGGGCACGCTGGCCGGCATGGCTGCGGCGGGCATCGTGGCCGCCATCGGAACGCTGGCCCTGCGCGGCGACCTCGACCATGTTCTGGCGATCAGTTGCGCGGGAGCGGTCTTCGGACTATTCTTTGACAGCCTGCTGGGAGCCACCCTGGAACGGCGCGGCTGGCTGAACAACGATGCGGTGAATTTCCTGTCGACGGCCAGCGCGGCGGGGTTCGCTGGGCTTGCTGGCTTCATCGCAGGGGATCCGCCTGTTCACTCTCTACCGCCTTTTGCCCATGCGCGGACGAGGCATCGGCGTTTACGCCCAATGTCCCTACGTCACCTGCTCAGTGCAGATGCATCCGCCAGAGCGTATAAGCTCAGAATCTCGTGGGCGATGCGCTCGGTTTCGCCGCGTTCCACCTCTCGACCGGTACGCGCGGACGCGGAGAGGTGAGCACGTCGAGGCCTTCCGCGGCGCAGATTTCATGGATCCTGAAAAGATGCGTTCCGTCGCTGACGATCACCAGCCGCTGTAATCCGTTGGCGCGGGCAATGACGGCGATGCGGCGGGCCGATTCCTCGGTGTTGCGGCTCTCGGTCTCCGCGATGATGGCGGATTCCGGAACGCCCATGCCCTCAAGGTACTCGCGGCCCACTGCGCCTTCGTTGTACTGGTCGCCGCCGTTTCCTCCCAGGGTAATGATGAGCGGGTGCGATGCCCCGTTGATAGAGCGCAAGCGCATGGTCCAGGCGAGCGCGGTAAACCGGGGAAGGCCGGCCGTCGTACTCCGCCGCGCCAAAAACTCCGATGGCATCAGAAGGCGCGGCCTGATCCTGGCCGGCATAGCTCTCAATCTGCACGTAGACCCAGCGGCACCAGCCCAAAATCCCGACCGCAAGCATGAGCAGCAACACAACCGCCGCGCGGAGAATCCAGTTGCGGCGTTTTGGCTTGGCCCGGGACTTGCGTTTCATACGGAACCTTCGGTTCAGGGAATAGGGAGTAGGGAACAGGGAATAGTTTATCCGTAATAAGCGTTCTGCCTACTGAGAATAAATTCCCTATTCCCTATTCCCTATCCCTTATCTCTGCAGCACCATCACAATTTCATGCGTAGGAATCGCGCCTTCGCGCAGAATCTCCAAGCGGCCAGGACCAAGCGAGAGATCGACAATCGTAGTGTGTTTCGCGCGGCCGGTTGGCCCGCCGTCAATGATCAGCGGAATCCGGTCGCCGATCTGGTCGCGAACACAGGCTGCGTGGGTGCATTCCTCGGCTCCCTGCAGATTGGCCGATGTGGCCGTGATGGGCAGCCCGAAACGCTCCACGACTGCGCGCGGAATGGCGGCGTCAGGCACGCGAAGCGCCACGTTGCCCGTGTTTGCGGTAGACCGCAGAGGCAGCTTGGTGCCGGCGCGCACAATGATGGTCAACGGGCCAGGCCAGTAGCGCTCCGCCAGTTTATCCAGCATGGGGTCGGTATCGCGCGCCAGTTCGTAGGCCTGGGAGACTGAAGCGATCAGCAGAGAGAGCGGCTTGTGCTTCTGGCGGGTCTTGATCTGGTAAATCTGCTCCACGGCGTGCAGATTTACCGGGTCCACGGCCAGCCCGTAAAAGGTATCGGTCGGCAGCGCGATAACGTTGCCTTTGCGCAGACAGGAGACTATATAGTCAATCCGGTCCGGTTGGGGTTGGTCGGGATGGACGCGCAGGATCTCCGCGGACAAGAATGCCTACCTCGGTAACCACATTTGCATATGCCCTAAAACCGGAAACTATCATAGCACCAGCCTTGGTGCAAGCTGGAGTTCGGCCGGAATGCGATAGTTCAGGCAAAACAGACTAAAATCGCGCTAGCGAGGAAGAGGGTTCGCCTGGTATGCCTGTCCGCATTGTACAGAGTAAACAGAACGCCCGCCTCAAAGAACTGCGTTACGCGCTGGATCGCCCCGGCCGTGAAAGTGGTAGTCTGGCCGGGATCGAAGGGCCGAACCTGCTCCAGGAGGCGCTGCGCGCCGGGCTGCGGGTGGTTTGCGTCTTTGCGGCCCAGGGCGCCGAAGCTCAAATTGAGGCACTGCCGCTGCCGAATGAGACTGAGATTCTGCTGCTGCCGCCACAGCTGCTGGCCAAGGCGTTAACGACAGAAACCCCGCAGCTGATTGCCGCTTTAGTCGCGCCTCCTGAGTGGGGTTGGACGCACCTTCTCGGCGGCGATAAGAAAAGCGCTCCGCTGATTGTGGTGCTGGCCGGAGTGCAGGACCCCGGCAACCTGGGCACAATTCTGCGCTCCGCCGAGGCTTTCGGGGCCGATGGTGTTCTCAGCCTGCCTGGAACCGTCAGCGCCTGGAACCCCAAGGCCGTTCGCGCCTCCGCAGGCAGCGTCTTCCGGCTTCCGCTGCTTTCTGTGAGCGCCGAGGAGGGCTTTACGCGGCTGAAAACAGCCGGCGTGAAGATTCTGACCACTGCCGCCCACGGAGCTGAACCGGCTGACCGAATCGATCTGGCAGCATCGGTTGCCTTGCTGATCGGCAATGAGGGCAACGGCGTTCCGGAGGAGCTGGCCGCCAGGCCGGCGGCGCGGTCACAATTCCCTGCCCCGGCCCGGTTGAGAGCCTGAATGCGTCCGTAGCCGCTGGAGTGCTGCTTTATGAAGCTTCACGGCAGCGAAAGGGTTTGCGATGAGCCTCTTCGACGGCCAGCCTGACGTTCCACTGCAATCGTCCAAAGGATTGCCCCCCGCAGGGGCGCCCCTGGCCGAGAGGATGCGTCCCCACAGCCTGGACGAATTGGTCGGACAGGACACCTGGTCGGCCCCGGCAAGCCGCTGCGCGTCCAGATCGAACGCGATGACTCCGGCTCCATGATCCTCTGGGGTCCACCGGGAGTGGGCAAAACCACCCTGGCCAAAATTATCGCCGAGACCACCAAAGCCAGCTTCATCGAGTTCTCCGCCGTCCTGAGCGGCATCAAGGAGATCAAGCAGGTGATGGCCGCCGCCGCGCAGGCCTCCCAGATGCACTCCCGCACCATTCTCTTCATCGATGAAATTCACCGCTTCAACAAAGCCCAGCAGGATGCCTTCCTGCCCTACGTCGAGCGCGGCGCCATTCGCCTGATCGGCGCAACCACTGAGAATCCGTCCTTTGAAATCATCTCCGCGTTGCTCTCGCGCTGCCGCGTTTACGTTCTCAAACCACTAAGCGAGGATCAGATCACCACGCTGCTTCGCCGCGCCCTCGAAGACCGCGAACGAGGCTTGGGCGCATTGGAAATCACAGCCGACGACGATGCGCTTGAACTGATTGCAAGCTACTCCAGCGGCGACTGCCGCAACGCCTACAACACGCTGGAGGTTGCAGCACAGTTAGCTGCTGAGGTTTTGAAAGGGCACGACTTCAGTCGTGCCATCAACGACGCTGAGAAGATCGGGGCTTTAGCCCCTGAGGCAAATGATGAAGTTCCTGCCCCGCAATTCGCGCGGCGTATCACAAAAGAGATTGCCGCCACAGCCGTGCAACAGCGTGTGCTGATGTACGACAAATCCGGCGAGGAACACTATAACCTCATCTCCGCGCTGCACAAGAGCGTCCGCAACAGCGATCCCGACGCCGCTCTCTATTGGCTGGCGCGCATGTTCGCCGCCGGCGAAGATCCGCTCTACCTTGCCCGCCGCGTGGTACGCATGGCCGTTGAAGATATCGGCCTGGCCGCACCCGAGGCTCTCAACCTGACTCTCTCCGCCAAGGAAGCCATCGACTTCCTCGGCTCTCCCGAAGGCGACCTTGCCCTTGCCGAGGCCGTGGTCTACCTTGCGCTGGCGCCGAAATCGAACTCGGTCTATACAGCTTACGGCGCTGTTCAACAGGAGGTGGAACAAACCCGCCAGGAGCCGGTTCCGCTGCACCTGCGCAATGCGCCCACCCGCCTGATGAAAGAACTCGACTACGGCAAGGGCTACCAATACGCCCACAACGAAGAGGGCCGCGTGGCCGATATGGACTGCCTGCCCGACTCTCTTAAGGGACGCACCTACTACCAGCCCACCCAGGAAGGCCGCGAAAAGCAGCTGGCGCAGCGCATGGAAGAGATCAGGCGCATTCGCATGGGAAAGCACGGCAAAACGTGAACATCGCACCCTACCTTTCAAAAATCCGCTGTCATCCTGAGCGGAGTTTGGTGCGTTCTTTGCGCCAAACGCAGTCGAAGGATCTGCGGTTGTTTTTGCTCTTCTCCGCTACAATTTCAGTTGGATAACACCCAGCCATTTTTAGGATGCCCGGAGATTGCCGATCATGGCAAAGAAATCGCGACAGCGCAAAATTCAGGGCAAACAGCCGCCGGATCCGAAGGCCGGGAAAATCAATGCCAGCGCACCCGCAATGGATAAACGCTGGTGGATTGCCGCCGTCTGCGCCGCTCTTGTGCTGGTGACCGCCATTTCCTATCGTGGCGTGCGCAGCAACGATTTCGTCTCGCTGGATGACAATGACTACGTAGTGCAGAACCGCGACGTGCAGCAGGGCTTGACTGTGCAGAGCATCGATTGGGCGTTTACCACTTTCCACTCCGCAAACTGGCACCCGCTTACGTGGATCTCCCACATGATCGATTGGAATCTTTATGGAAATCATGCCGGCGGCCATCACATCACCAATTTGTGTCTGCACTGCGCCAATGCCGTTCTGCTCTTCCTTTTGCTTTTTTATATGACAGGATTTATCTGGCGATCCGCAATCGTCTCATTTCTCTTCGCGCTTCACCCCGCGCACGTCGAATCCGTTGCCTGGATCTCCGAGCGTAAAGACGTTTTGAGCACGTTTTTCTGGTTTGCTGCGTTGCTTGCCTACGCATGGTATGTGCGCAATCCCTCCTGGAAACGGTACGCATTGATCATCTGCGCCTTTGCCTGCGGCCTGATGTCCAAGCCGATGGTCGTTACGCTTCCCTTCACACTTTTGCTGCTCGATTATTGGCCCTTGCGCAGAATCTCGTTTGCGTGGGAGTCGCGACAACAATGGCTTTCGTCCCAATGGAAATTAATTTTCGAAAAATGGCCGCTGTTTATCATGACGATTCTCTCCTGCATCATCACCTTTTTTGCGCAGCGGGTGGGAGGAACAGTGGCTACGCTGGAACGCCTGCCATTGCTAGGGAGAATCTCGAACGCGGCCATCAGTTGCTGCCGCTATTTGCTGCTCATCTTCTGGCCCAACCCCCTAACTGCCTATTACTACTATGCTTCGCATAACATCAGTGTGTTAGCCACGCTGTTATCGGTCATTGCGCTCTTGTTAGTTACGGCCGTCTGTTGGCGCCTCCGCAAGCAGCGGCCTTATTGCCTCGTTGGCTGGCTGTGGTTCCTGGGAACATTGACGCCGGTCATCGGCATCATCCAGGTCGGAGAGCAATCCATGGCCGAGCGCTATATCTATGTTCCCTCCATCGGCGTTTTATTCGCAGCCGTCTGGCTGATCGGCGATGCCGTTGCCAACTCCCCAAAGCTCAGAACCGCAGCCCTCCCGTTTACGGTCGCGGTGATCGCGGCATGCGCCGTAAAGACCGATGCGCAGGTCAAAGTGTGGAAAGATACCACTACGCTTTTCACCAATGTGCTTCAGGTAGACCCGCGCGGCGAGCTTCCCAATCTAAGTTTGGGCATCGCATATATGAATCAGGGAAAGTTTGCCCAGGCGCAGGAATATTACGACCGCGCATTGAACTATAAGCCTTCCACTTTTCTTGCACTCTCTTATTCCGCTTTTTGCCGGATGATCCCCTGCGAACCCAACGAGCCCCGCAATCTGCCGCTGGCAAAGCAACGCCTCGATGAGGCATTGCTCCTCAATCCTCAAAGCCCCGATGTGCTAACCAATCTGGCATTATGGTCTTCCATGATGGGAAAGCCGCACGATGAGGAGACTTATTGCAGAAGGGCGCTCGCCGCGAATCCGTACTTTACAGGGGCGAGGCTGTATCTCTCTGATGCGCTCCAGGCGCAGGGCAAGCTGGACGAGGCGCTTGAGCAGAATCGCATGGTACTTGGTGCCGCGCCCGATAACATCGATGCGCTGAACAATATTGGTGGACTGTTGGACAGGAAGGGATTGAGCGGGGATGCAGTGAAAGCCTTTCAGCAATCTCTTGCCGTCAAACCGGCTCAGGCAATGCCCCATTCCAAAATCGGCAGAATTTATATGGGGGAGCATCAGTTCTCCGCAGCGGCGGAGGAGTTTGCCCAGGCGCTGCGCTTCAACCCCGTAGACCCCAGTGCGCATGACGATCTGGGTGTGGCCTTCTACCAAATGGGAGATTTTGAAAAAGCTGCAGAACAGTTCGGCGAAGCGGTACGGATGAACCCGGACGATGCCGGCGCCAGGCGAAATTTCGATATTGCTCAAGCGCAGATGAAAAACAAGAAGGTTGATAAGCCCGGAAAATGAAGTGGGATAGCGCCTGCAAGATAACCCGCCGCCGCCGCCCGCATAAATGGGCACGCACGTACTCAGATTGATGGAGATTAGCAGTCATGGCAAAGAAATCGCGGCAGCGCAAACTCCAGGGCAAGCGCACGCCGGAAACGCCGGATGGAAAGCCCGTCTCCAGTTCTCACGCAATGGATAAACCCTGGTGGATTGCCACCGTCTGCGTTGTTCTTGTATTGGCCACCGTGTTTTCCTACCGCGGCGTGCTGAGCAACGATTTCGTTTCGCTGGACGACTACGACTATGTGACGGAGAACCCGCCGGTGCATCAAGGAGTAAACGCGCAAAGCATTGAATGGGCGTTTACCGCCTTCCATTCCGCAAACTGGCACCCCCTTACGTGGATCTCCCACATGATCGATTGGAAGCTTTATGGGAAAAATGCTGGCGGACACCATCTCACTAATTTGTGTTTCCACTCAGCCAATGCAGTTCTGCTTTTCCTTTTGCTCTTGTATATGACGGGATTCGTCTGGCGATCCGCAATCGTGGCGTTGCTTTTCGCGCTGCATCCGGCGCACGTCGAATCTATCGCCTGGATATCCGAGCGAAAGGACCTGTTATGTACGTTCTTCTGGTTCGCTTCAACGTTTGCCTATGCATGGTATGTCCGCAAGCCATCATGGAAGCGGTTCGTGTGGGTAATCTGCGGCTTTGCCTGCGCTCTGATGTCGAAGCCGATGGCCGTCACTCTGCCGTTTACTCTGCTGTTGCTTGATTATTGGCCATTGCGCAGATTAACTTTCTCGCAAAATGCACATAGGCAGCAGCTTGCTTCTCTATGGAAGCTATGCCTTGAAAAATGGCCGCTGTTTGTCATGACGGCTCTCTCCAGCGTCGTCACCTTTATGGCGCAGCGCGCTGGCGGCGCAATTTACTCGATTGAATATCTGCCTGTGTGGGCAAGACTCTGCAATGCTGCCCTCAGTTACTGCCGCTACATCCGGATCATGTTCTGGCCCGACCCGCTTATCGTCTATTATTTTTCCGAAAAAACAAGTATTGCGATTTCGGCTACGGTATTCTCTGTTCTGGCGCTTTGCGTTGTAACCGCCGTCTGCTGGCGCTTCAAAGAAAAGAGACCGTATTGCCTGGTCGGCTGGCTTTGGTTCTTGGGAACTCTGGTGCCGGTAATCGGTATCGTCCAAGTCGGCGATCAGGCCCTCGCCGAGCGTTACACCTATGTCCCATTCATAGGACTGTTTATCGCTCTTGTCTGGTTGATCGGCGATGCCGTGGTTAACTCTCCTAATTTCAAATTTGCGACTCTACTGCTGGCGACCGCGATCCTGATTGCATGCGCCCTCAAAACCGATGCGCAAGTCAAGGTTTGGAAGGATACGGTAACACTCTTCAGTCATGTGCTTGAAGTCGACCCGCGCGGTGAGCTTCCAAACTTAAGCCTGGGCATGGCCTACATCCGACAGCAGAAAACCGCCGAGGCGCAGGAGTATCTTGAGCGCGCATTAGTCTACGATCCCAACGCCGCTCTTGCCCTTTCTTATACCGCCCTGGGACTAATGAAGCCCGTTCTGGAATCGAATGACAGGACCAATATGCCCCTCGCGCGGGAGCGGATTGAGAGAGCTTTGCATGCCCATCCCAACGATCCGGACGTCCTGACCGCCATGGCGATCTGGTCTTCATTCATGAACAAGCCGAAGGATGAGGAATTGTACAGCCGGCGAGCGATTGAAGCAAAAGCGGACTTCATGCCGGCGCGGCTCTATCTTGCCGACGCACTCACAGCGCAGAATCGGCTTGACGACGCAGTTCAGGTCTATCGCCAGGCGCTTGCCATTGACCCAAAAAGCTACCAGGCGCATAGCGAGCTGGGAAGTATCTTGGACAAGCAGGGATTCACGGATGAAGCACTGAAGGAGTTCCGGCTCTCACTGGAAATCAAACCCGATCAGGCAATGCCTCATTTTGAATTCGGCAAAATCTTCGCGCAGTCGCATCGCCTCCCTGAAGCGGCCGGCGAGTTCAGCAAAGCGCTGCAGTTCGAACCCGCAAACCCAAATGTGCGCACCAACCTCGGCGTTGTTCTGTTTCAAATGGGCAGATATGAAGAGGCAATCCAGCAGTTCAGCTATGCGCTTCAAATCGACCCGACCAATCCCAATGCCAGAGAAGGCCTCGCTCTCGCTGAAGCCCGGATAAAGAAAATAAGGCCTGCCGGCCCTCAATCCGGATATTTCACCGAACACCCGTAGGAGCGGGTATATGGCGTGGCGACAGGCTTGCCCGCCATGGCTTCATTCAGCGCATCGGAGACGTAGTTATCCGCCCCGTGCACATCCTTCGGATCGGGGGTAGGCCGGTCGTCGATGGCTCCCGCATAAATCAACTTGCCGCTCGAATCGATCACGAACATTTCAGGCGTCGTCTTGGCGTTGTACAGGCGGGCGAGCTTGGCCTGTGGATCCATCAGGACAGCGGATGGATAAGCATGCACTTTTATCAGATAGGCATTCTCCTCATCTGGCGTTACGTATCCCTGCTGTCCGGGCGCCGATGAGATCACCGTGAACCACACCACTCCCTTCGCGGTCCATTCCTTCTGCAGGGCCTGCATGTTGCCGGAGTCGTAGTGCTTGCGGGTATAAGGGCAGCCCTGATTGTGCCACTCCAGCACCACGTACTTGCCGCGATATTGCTCGAGCGTTTGCGTCTGTCCGCGAGAATCCGAGGCGGTAAAGGCGGGAGCAGGCGCACCCACTCGCGCTGTCTGCCCTGGTGTGGGAAGCGAAACCATCGCGGCCGCAAGTGCCGCACATCCTGACAAACGAAACAGGCTCGCCATTGAAACAACCTACTAGGGGATTCAGGCCGTCAGCACATCGGCATTCACCGGCTCACTTAGAGTTGGACGCAGCAATTGCTGCCCCGGTTGCAATCTTGGAAACGCTCCCGGCGCAGGGAGATATAACACCCATCTGCAATCGTAGTAAATCGAGTGAACCGGGACAACGCCCCCGTCAAAGCGCCTCGGTCTTTGGTCGTATGTTCTTGCAGATTGTCAGCCCCCCCGCGTGGCTCAACTCATAGTCAAAATCGGCTAAGGCTTTGAAGAACTTTTCCTCGCAGTCAGGTCCGTGCAGTTCGATGCAGATGTTACGAACTTTGGACAGCCACTTTTTTGCGGTGTCGCCGAAGACGGCCAGCTCCCCTCGCTCAATATCCACCTTGAGCAGATCTACCTTCCCGGCCCCTGCAATGTTCATCAGGCTGCCGACATCCCATGCCTGTACTGAGCCGGTAGCGCCGTCAGTGGGCCGCACCACCTGCGTTGCCCATTCGCGTCCATCGCCGAAGGCGCCCCTGGCCAGGCAAAGGGTCGTGCACTCGCTCCACACCGCGCCATGCAAAAGTTGAACGCGATCTCCGTATGGCTCCAGATTGACTTTGCAGACCTCCACATTGCGCTCGTCAGGCTCGACTGCCAGCACTCGAGAGTTGGGAAAACAGCTTAAGAAACTGGCTGACGAATATCCGACATTCGCGCCCAGGTCCAGCACCATCAAAACATTTTCCAGACTGCGCAGGCTTGAATATTCCTGACGAATGAATATCTGATTAAACACATTGATATCGCTGCTCCCTCGGAGCCTTACCAGCAGTTTTCCCTGCAACTGACGGGGATGCACCCGCCAACTCTCAGGCCAGTTAAGATGAGATTGCGAACTAATGCGAATCAGCGCCCATTGCACCGTCGCCGTGGTTCCAACCATCTTCCACAACCCGACAAAATCGGATATGTCATTCCGCAACCGTGTAAATACGCTCACGGCACTGATATTACACGAGAATATTCGCGAATTCAGAAATCAACTGCGCGCTTTCGAAATACGTTCTACATTCGCCCGAATAAGCGGCGCCCTTCAACCAGCCTGCGAGCCTGACGCATTACGCGCCGGCGCAAGGCCCCGGCACTGTGGTGGCGCAGCAACTCAAAGACAAACCATCCCGGCAAGCGGGCATAGCCGCGGACGAACTCGCTGTTACTCGACGGAATATCCATCCACAGCCGATCGGCAAAGGCGATAGCTTCCGCGGTCAGATTCGTCTTGTAGCTCTGCCACCAGCTCAGGCATTCGGTCTGCAGTTGATCCAGGACTCGCTTGTCGTTCCACATTGATTGCGCAAAGCTAGCCGCCATCTTCCAATTGGGAAATGTTGGCAAAGGATGGTTGCCAAGCAGGCTGCGATGCACATCCATCAGCAGGCGTCGTTCCAGCAAAGGGATCGATCCCGCCTCCAGCGCCTCAAAGGGGCGATTCGTTTCCTGCATCACATTTCCCATGGGTGACGGGCAAAAGGCCGACTCGGCCAGCAGCTCCCGATAGCTGGCAGCGGGTTGATCGCGGCGTTCATTGCTTGCCGCCGTAGCCGCCCCTGGCGTCCAGCCGTCGCTCGCGTACCAGTACCCCGGTTCAACCGGCAGAAGCGCTCGCACTGCATCGGGCCGCGTGGACTTGTTGATCATGCCCAACATTGACCAAACGTACTTTCGCTGGCTCGCCGGCTTGGGCTCAGACTGGCGGCCCTGGCCGTTCACATATCCCAGCGGCACAGGCATCACCCGCTCGCGCCGAAATGCCCCGGAGTAGTGCATGCGAAATACTCCACAGAAGTTTGTATAGATGCCGGATACATCGCGGAAATATTCGTCCGGCTCCCGCAAAAGAAATGCATTCTTGCCCCGGAACCGGGGATAATAAGGCCGGATCGGCCCAATTCAAAAAGCTATCCACCACCAGGCAGTTATCCAGAACAATCTTGTGCTCGCCGTCGAAAACTTCCCTCTCGACCAATGGCGAAAAAATCTCAAGTATCCAGTCGCGCAATGGGCACTTCGTGCTTTGCCATAGCAATGTGAGCTTGTGGGGCATAAGCAAGAATGACCTCTATTGAGAAAATGCCTCGTGGTGATTCTTTGCGGAGAATGTCATCGACGGAACGCTGGGAAAAGGAATCGTAAAAATCGCAAACACATATAGACAGAAGAGAAGTGGCAGTTCCAGATTCTGCTGCCGCAGGAGCAGCACGAAGAGGATCTTGTGCGAAAGAATGCTTTGCAACATTGCGTGCTGCAAAAAGATTTTCTGCACCCGATCCTGGACTGAAACAACAGAGAGAACGGTTAGAACCCCAATGCCCGCGCCCAGAAGCCGGCGCTTTTGATAGACGATCACTACGGCCGGAATGGTAATGAGAAGCATTCGGGTGTCGTAGAAACCATGATAAACCGGCGTCAGTGAAAGCGCCGCCAAGGCAGCGACAGAAAGCAGATGCTTTTCCGCGCTTGCATTCGTCCTCACAAGAGCAGCGATCCAAACCATGAGGAGCGCCAAAAAAACCGCGTAGGCGGCGGCGTTAAATTCCCCCTGATCTGCAAAGAACACGCTGGTAACAGCTTGTAGATTGATATCGGCGATTGCGCGTTTACCCTCGGGCCTGGGATCGTTGTGGCCGCCCGGGCCCAGGGTAGAGGTAATATTTCCGGACAGTCCTGAAGCCCAGTTGGAGCTGCGCGGATGCAGACTGAGAATCAGGCCTGCAGTGAGAAGAAGCGCAAATGCGCCAGCCACGGCCAGGACAGCATAGCGCCGGCGTATTCTCATCGCAATCAAAGCAAGCACGATCAGCCCGCCGATCTGCGGCTTGACAGCCAGGCTGAGCATTAGCAGCAAAGCCCCCAGAGGCAGAAGGCGGCCACGAAGCAATAGACAAGAGCCGATGATCAGGAGCGAAATGGCGAAGATCGCCGGGTTGCCCAGTGCAAGCAAGATCCCGCTGGTGACCAGCATGAGCGATGCAAGGAGCGTGGCAAGCCAGCGGTGCACCGGCGGACACGTGGATAAAATGAGCCCCGCGGAGGTCGCGAACAAACAGCCATTCAACAGGATCCAGAGTACGCGGGCCACCGGGAAACTAAGCAGCGACAGCGGAGAAAGCACCAGGAGCGTTGAAGGCGGGTAAAGGGGCATTTCCTCATCCCATGCTGGCAGTTCATCGGCACGGCCATCTGCTTCTAAGTACTGCTGTTCGAGTTGGGACGCATTGTAGGGATTGCAGCCATGGAGCAGGCACCGGGCCCCGGTGTAAACAGGAATGTAGTCATTTGCAGAATGGAATGCATGGAATTTTTCAACCGCAACTGAAAAAAATATGAGCGCGGCAATGCAAAGTACCAGCCAATAAATGTCCGGCCTTCTCAGCTTCACAGCTCGCTCCGATTCTGCGCCGGCTCCGCGGTGCTCAGATACTCTCATGCAGCCTCGATACAGTTTAATTCGGCTCCAGTAGACGGCTCGCGTGAACCTCCATTCGCCGTAGCGCCCGAGAAGCGTATGGAGAAAATCGCAACCAGATAAAGACAGAAGAGAATTGGAAGTTCCAGATTCTGCTGCCGCAGGAGCAGGACGAAAAGTAATTTGTTCTGCAGAATCCTTTGCCACATTGCATGATTCACAATGAACCCCTGCAGCCTTGCTTGGATTGAGATTGTTTCCAAAACGGTCAAAGCTCCAATCAAAAAGCCCAGAAAACGACGCCTCTGATAAACGACCGCGACTGCCGGAATGGAAATGAGGAGCAGCCGTGCGTCTGGAATGCGATGATAAGCCGGCATTAGAGAAAGTACCGCCAGAGCTCCAATCGAAAGGAAATATATTTCCTGGCATGCGTCCCTTCGCAGGAGGACCGCGATCAGCACCCCGAGGAGCGTCAGAAAAACAGTGTAGGCGATAGCGTTATATTCCCGCGCATTCGGAAAGAAGACGCTGCTTACAGGTTGCAGATTGATTAAGGTAATGGCATGGATGTTGGCGGGTTCGGGGTCATTGATGCCACCCGGCTCCATGCTCGCGGAAATATCCGAACTGAGAGCAGAAATCCAATTGGCGCTGCGCGGGTGCAGGCTGAGAGTCAGGCCCCCGGCCAGAAGAAGCGCGAGAGCGCCCAGCATCGCCGCCAAAGCGTAACGCCGATGGATTCCCCTGACTAGCAGATAAACTACGACCAGCCCGCCGATCTGGGGTTTGACGGCCAGGCTGAGCATCAGCAGGAAGGCCCCAAGAGGCAGGAAGCGGCCTCGAAAGAAGAAGTAGCTGCCGATAATCAACAACGAAATTGCGAATATCGCCGGGTTACCCAGCGCAAGTGGAAGGCCGATCGAGATCACAAGGAGCGATATCAGGATTGTGGAAAGCCAGCGGTACGAACGCGGGCACATGGATAGAATCAATCCCGCGGAGGTCACCAACAGAAAGCCATTCAAGAGAAACCAGAGCACGCGTGCCTCCGGAAACCGGAGAAGCGTCAGGGGGGAAAGCGCCAGGAGTGACGAAGGCGGGTACATGGGCACTTCGTCCTCCCACGGCGCGAGTTCATCAGCGCGGCCGCCTGCTTGAAGATACTGGAGTTCCAGTTGCGATGTGTCGTAGGGATTGCAGCCATGGAACATGCACCGCGCCCCTGCGTAAATATTGACTAAGTCAATTGAAGAATGGAACGCGCCATATATACCGGCCGCAACAAAAAAAACTATCAGGCCGGAGACACATAGAACCAGCGAATTCAGGTTGGGTCTTGGAAATTTCACGGTGTCTCTCGAATGTTGTGAAGGCTTTGTGATTCCCAGCAACTAATTAATATAGACGAGTTACTCGCGGCGGCGACTCTTTTTGTATCTGCTTCGAAGGAAGGAACCCGTATGCGTCCGACTCGGCGTGATTCAGCGTGCAGCGGGCGATGCGGTCTTCGGCAGCTTGTCCACTGCGTCGATAACAATGCCGGGCGTCAGCACCTCAGGAAGCAGTTCGGGCTCGCTTTGGCCAGGAGTATAGAGCGCATAAGCCGGAACTCCGCTGCGGCCCAGTGCGGCCAGGGCCTGGGTAATTTCCTCGTCGTGGCGGGTCCAGTCGGCCTTCTTCAAGACCACATTCCGCGATTGAAAAGCTTGAATAACTTCGGGTCTGCTCAGTGCCGCTCGTTCGTTCACCTGGCAGCTCAGGCACCAGCTCGCGGTAAAGTCCACAAACACCGGCTGCCCCGCCGCGAGCGAACGGCTCACCGCCTCCTCGGACCACGGCTGCCAGAGTCCTTCCATCTTTGGTGCAAACAAAGTCTCCGGCGCGGTAATCATGTTTCGCGATACAAACACGCTGAGGCCCACGACGCCCAGCAGAATGAGCCCAGCAACGGCCGCAGCCCAGCGCTTCGCAGGCCAGCGTCCCAGGAACCAGCCTGCGATCGCCAACAGAAGAAAACTGGAAAGCAACGCCAACAGCGCGCCCGTTCCATAACTGCCAGCCACAACCCACGCCAGCCAGATCACCGTGGCAAAAATCGGGACAGAAACAGCCTGGCGCAGCACTTCCATCCACGCGCCCGGTTTAGGCAGCAGCCGTGTCCATGCCGGATGCAGAGAGAGCGCCAAATAAGGCGCGGCCAGCCCAAGAGCCAGCGCCGTGAAAACCGCAAACGTAACCGCCGCAGACTGTGCAAGCGCGTAGCCGACGGCCGCTCCCATAAACGGCGCTGTGCAGGGCGTAGCCACCACCACCGCCAGCACTCCGGTAAAAAAGCTCCCCGTATATCCGTGCTTCGCCGCCAGCGATCCACCCGCGCTGGTCAGCGTCAACCCAATCTCAAACTGCCCAGCCAGTGAAAGCCCCAGGAAAAACAGCAGCCCCGCCATCAGCGACAGAAACACCGGCGATTGGAACTGGAATCCCCAACCCAGCGTTGCTCCCGCTGCGCGCAGCCCCAGCAGCACGCCCACCAGCACCCAGAACGAAACCACAATGCCGGCGGTATAAACCAATCCGTGCGCGCGCAGTTTCGACCGCTCCTCGTTGCCTGAATTCACCAGCGCCAGCCCCTTCAAAAACAGCACTGGGAAAACGCACGGCATCAGGTTCAGCAGCAGCCCGCCTAAAAACGCCAACCCGGAAGTGCGCAGCAGCAATAACCATGAGAGCGAAGGCACAGCAGCAACCGTTCCCGGCAACGCTGTCAGCTCAAACGCCCGCCCGCCGGAAAGTTCCAGAACCCCCTTCAACTGCGCCGGATTCGCGGCGAGATTTGCGTCCTTCTTCAGTTCAAGAATCAGTCCTCTTGACGTCGAAGTGAGCTTCTGCGGAGCCGGATTGTCGAGAATATCCTGATCGGCGGGGAAGAAGGTTGCGCCGGACTCCCGCTGGCCGGTCTCGACTCCAAGACGGAAACCATCCTTCGTCGGCTGAAACGTGGCTTTGAAATTCGAGGGCTGCGGCTGTGGAAGCGTGCTTGCGAAGCGCTTAACAAGTTCCCCATCCAGACCCGACCCGGAAACCACTGGAGGTTGCCCGGAAAACAATTGCAGCGTCGTTTCCAGTTCTGCCTTGCCTGGAATGCAAACTTCGCGGCAAACCAGCCAGTCTACTTTGGCATTGAGTACGGCCTTGCCATCCTTGACTGTTGGTTCAACCTGCAACTTTACCGGAAACAGAACCTCGTTATCGTAGCCGAAATCCATCAACGGGCCAAGCGGCAACCTCTTCGGCGCTGGAAACCGCATTGGACCCGCGGTGACTCCTTCCGGCAGCGTCCAATGAATATGGGGCGGCTCGCCTGAATCTCCAGCGTTCTTCCAATAAATGTGCCAGCCCTGCTCCAGTTTGAAATAGAGGCCAACGACGTTGTCTCCCCCGGGATAGAGCTGGTCGTCGGGGGTCACAAGTTGCACCCGCAGGTGCGGCGCGTCAGCGGAATTCGACAGACCCGGCGCTGGCAAGCTTGCGGCTATCAACAACGCCACGAAAATCAAACGGGAATGGCGCAGAACCATGGAACCGCACTCCTGTTCCTTTGACTCAGTTTACCGAACGATCGTCGCACCGGATTTTATCTTCATTCCCCGGCGTGCAAATCCGTCCGTGCCGCATGCTCGCGAAAGATGCAATCGTTCTCGACGCACTTGATCCCGGCCGCTCGGGCGCGCGCCACGGCTTCCTCGTGGATCACATCGTCCTGCAACCACAAATAAGGAATGCCCAGCCGGATCACGTCGTCCACAATTGCCGGTACGTGCTCCGAAGCCCGAAAAACGTCCACCAGGTCGATGCCCGCTCCGGTCTCAGCGCGCGCGGCCGCCTGCGCCGCATCCAGGTCGGCGTAACACTTCATCCCCAGCACCTCGCCCAGAGCCGGATTCACCGGAAACACGCGGTACCCATTCTCGGCCAGATAGTGCCCGATCCGATAACTGGCCCGCCAACTCTTATCGCTCATGCCCACCACGGCAATCGTCCGCGCCGTCTTCAGCATCTCGTCAATCACAGCAGGATCGTTACTCATAGCCTTCTTAGTCCCTATTCCCTATTCCCTATTCCCTATTCCCTATTTCCTAATCCCTGTTCTTACACGTCCAGATCGCCGTCCGCCTCGGCAGCCACAGCCGTTCCCCGCCGCTTGGCCAGCAGATAGCCGCGCAAAAACGGCTCCAGGTATCCGTCCAGCACCTTGTCCACATCGCCAACTTCCACCTTGGTGCGGTGATCTTTGGCAATGCGATAAGGCTGCAAAACATACGACCGTATCTGCGAGCCGAAGTTTATCTCCAGCTTCGAGTCTTCCACCTTCTTGCTAACCGCGCGCTTCTTTTCCAGTTCGTACTCATACAGTCGCGAGCGCAGCATCTTCATCGCTTTATCTCGATTCTTATGCTGCGAGCGCTCGTTCTGGCATTGCACCACAATTCCCGTCGGCAGGTGCGTCATGCGCACGGCAGAGTCGGTGGTGTTCACGTGCTGGCCGCCCTTGCCGCCGGAGCGGTAAGTATCGATCCGCAGGTCCTCCAACTTCAAATCCACCTGGATGGTCTCGTCGATCTCCGGCGAAACATAGACCGATGCAAACGAAGTGTGCCGCCGCTTGGCCTGGTCGAAGGGCGAGATGCGCACCAGCCGGTGCACGCCGCTCTCGCCCGCCAATTGCCCGAAGGCGTACTCGCCAAGGATGGTGAAGGTGGCCGACTTGATGCCCGCCTCTTCGCCGTCCTGCAGGTCGTTGATTTCCGTCTTGAATCCTTGCTGCTCAGCCCAGCGCAGGTACATGCGCATCAGCATCTCTGCCCAGTCCTGGCTCTCGGTGCCGCCGGCGCCGGGGTGCACGGTGATGATGGCATTGAGCGGATCGGCTTCGCCGTTGAGCATGGTGCGCGCTTCCAGCTCCTCCGCAAACGTAGCCAGAGCTTTGATGTCGCGCTCCAGATCGGCCAGCACGTCCTCGCCCTCGCGGGCCAGCTCGAAGTAGGCGTCAATATCGCCCGAGCGGCGCACCAACTCATCATCGTCGGCAACCAGCTTTTCCAGGCGTTTGCGGTCGCGCATCAGCGGCTTCGATGCGCCGGGATCGTTCCACAAGGCCGGATCGGCCAGCTTGGTTTCAATGTCGGCTAATTCCCTGCGGATGCGAGCAGGGTCAAAGATACTCCCGCAGGTCGCGGACTTGATCGCGCACGTGAGCGTAAGCGAATTCGAGATCGTTCAATGACATGCTTTTGCTCTTAAGACCTGACTTGATTTGGACTTTGACTGCACTTCTTTCGACTGTTTTTAAATATCATTCAATCAGATATGCAAATCGCACTGCAAGAGAATGAGAAGTACCGGCAGTTTGTGACATCCCAGTTGAAGTAACAAAATGCACTGAGATTGGTAGCGGCCGACCACTCACCAACAGATCGGGATGCCGATCCAGACTTTGAGTAGCTTGACAACGCCAAAGACGGCTTGGTCTTGCCAGCAGGCATTGCCCAGCCAACAATCCCAAACTCAGCACGACACACAACCACCCAAAGACGTCGCCGTGCGCGGTATAGAAGGTCACGTCATCGCGGAAATCGTAGCCCGCGGGCAGCGCATCAGTCTGATGGCGAGGAATGCTCTCCCGCACCCGTCCGTAAGGATCGATCACCGCAGTGACTCCGTTGTTTGTATCGCGCAGCAGCCAGCGGCGGTTCTCGATGGCTCTCATGCGCGCCATGTTCAGGTGCTGCCAGGGAGCGCTGGTATCGCCGTACCAGCCGTCGTCGCTGATGTTGACGAGCACCTCGGCGCCCAGTTGCGCGAAGTGCCGCACCTCGTCCGCAAAGACCGATTCATAGCAGATGAAGACTCCGTAGCGGTGTCCGTTCAGTCGAAAAACCTCGCGCTCTGTTCCAGGCGTAAAAGACGAAACACGGCCAGTAAGTTTGTGAGCGAAGAAGAGAAGTTTCTGGAAGGGAATGTACTCGCCAAAGGGAACCAGGTGGATCTTGTCGTAGCGGCCCACGCGTTCTCCGTCCGCCGCAACCACCAGCGCCGCGTTGTAGTAGCGCCAGCCATGCTCTTCGGCGGAGTAGTCCACGCCCAAACTGCCCACCACCATCGGAGCATGCGTCTGGCTCGTGATCTCTTTGAGCGCCTGCTGGAACCGCGCATCCCGTTCAACGAAAGGCGCAGGCGACTCCGGCCAGACCACCAGGTCGGGATGCGTGGGGTAAGGCGGGCAAACAATTTCGCCGTTCGGTGCGCCGGTCTGCGGAATTCCGGCGATATAGGTCTTGCAATCTTCCCCTGCCAGCTTGATGAATTGAGCAATATGACGGTCCCATTCTCCAGGACCCGACCAATAGCCCTCACCGGAGACGTCGAGATTGGGCTGCACCAGAACCGCTGTGGCCGTGGGCGCGGGTTTGGGCGGATCGAGGAATCTTCCGCCCATGATACCCGTGAAGAAAGCCGCGGAGATTGCAACCCAGATTGGGCCATTGAACAGAATTTGGCGTAGGCCGATTCGATTGGTCCTGAAACCGATGAGGACTTCGTGGGCAAACATGGCATTCGCTCCGACCAGAACGAAACTGACTCCGTATACTCCGGCCCACGGAGCCAAAAGATTAGCGAGCGCGTTATCCACCTGCGAGTAACCTAGTTGGTCCCAGGGAACCGACGTAATGCGCGAAGCAGCCAGCTCCAGCCCAGCCCAAAAAACCGGTGCCGCAGCGAGCGCCAACCGCGTGCTGCCCGTTGCCCGTCTCACCACCACCAGGAATAATCCGAAAAAACCAAAGTAAAGTCCCAGCACCATGCTGTATCCCAGCAACAGCAGCGTCGGAGCCAGCGGCGGCATATCGCCATAGTGCAGCATCGTGTCACGAACCCAGTAGCAGTTCCCCGCATACCACAGCACTCCGCAGAAATACGCCACAAGAAACCCGCGGCGCAGCGGCCGTGGACTCTCCACGCAACCCGGCGAAAGAATCGCCCACAGCAGCGGAACCAATCCGAACCAGGCGAAGATCGACCGCCAGGGAGGCATCGGCCCGGCTATTGGAAACGGCAACTCCAGCAGGCCGGCGGAAAGCGCCGCCGCACCCCATAACTTCCAGGATTCGAACTTCCAGAATGAAGGCTGCATCCTGCGGAAAGTTTATCGCATCGACGGGCGGCCGCCGCGGCGAGGGTGCGAACGCTCGACGGTTTTCATCGGAATAAAACCCATCGCAAATGCCGTCGGCTGTCATGCTTCTTCGGTGCCCGCCGTGGATTTCCCCCTCCGGCGCGCAAATTACAAACCGCCTGAAGGTGAAAAACAGGCTACAATTTCTGTATGCAACTGGCTGTCTTCGCACTGCGGCTTCTCGAAGTGATGTTCTTTGTCGGCTTGGCCGGTTCGGCCGTCGTCGTCCTCATCAGCTTCATTGAGGACGCTCAGGAGCTCTTCGGCGAAGACGAGAAGCCTCGACCGCGCCTTGACTTGCGTTGGCTATCTTCCTCTGTCCCCCGTTCCCAGAATCTCCTCTCGAGCGCAAAATCGGAGATGAACTCAAATCCATTGAGCAACTGCACCCGAACCACCATCGCCGCCCGTTGACGCACCCCCGATTCAGGGATAAACTCATCGCAGCGCAGGTGTTGGTTATCACTGTCGCATCCAAGAACGCCGGCGGTCGCACCGGCACCTAAACGATGGCATCCTCCCGAACGACCGTAGCCCCGCCTTCGGACCGCGTCCGGCTTATCGTGGCATCCTCCGTGATGCTCACGTTCATCTCCTTTTGGCGCGCAGCGGCCATTGTTCTCAATGATCTAGGCTCATCTGCTTTCTACGCCGGAGGCATCGCCGAACAGGCGGTGGGCGCTGCCGCCCGTGGTTCATTCTCGGCATCATGCTGTTCAGCTTCGCGGTGCGCTCGGTCTACGTCGAAAGCTGTTCCATGTTTACCCGCGGCGGCGTCTACCGCGTCGTCAAGGAGGCCCTGGGTGGCACATTTGCCAAACTCAGCGTCTCCGCCCTGATGTTCGATTACATCCTGACCGGCCCCATCTCCGGCGTCTCCGCAGGGCAATATATTACCGGCTTGATAAACGAGTTGATGACGGTTGCAGCCACTAGCCACTGGCTCCTCCGGCCCTGATGGACGCGCAGAACAACCCCCTCCAGTTCAACATGAACTATACGGCGGCGTTGTTCGCGGCCGTCGTGACCCTCTACTACTGGTGGCAGAATCTCAAGGGCATTGAGAACTCCAGCGACAAAGCCCTGCGGGTTATGCAGGTCACCACCATCATGGTTGTGATTCTGTTTCTATGGGGCGGTTACTCGCTATTCATACGCGGCGCGCATCTGCCTCCGGCGCCGATACCCTCAACTTGAAATTCAGCAACGAGGCACTCGGCTTCCTCGAAGGGACAAGGCTGGTGCCGTTGTTGGCCTGTTTGGCATTCTTATGGCTTTTGGTCATTCCATCCTGGCCATGAGCGGCGAAGAGAGCCTGGCGCAGGTCAATCGCGAAATCGAGCATCCCAAGCTGAAGAACCTCAAACGCGCGGCCATCGTCATCGCCATCTATAGCTTGATCTTCACCGGCGGCGCCACCCTGCTGGCCTCCATGCTGATTCCCACTGGGAGCGCACCCACATCTACCAGGACAACCTCATCGCCGGCCTCGCCATGTACATGGTGGGTCCCTTGTTCTGGCGCATCGCCTTCCGCATCTTCGTTGTGCTGGTCGGCTTCCTGATTCTCTCCGGCGCCATCAATACCTCCATGATCGGATCCACCGGCGTGCTGATGCGCGTGGCCGAAGACGGCGTGCTGACCGACTGGTTCCGCAAGCCGCATCCGCGATTCGGCACCAGCCATCGCATCGTTAACCTGGTCTTCATACTGCAGATGTTCACCATCATCGCCAGCCGGGGCAACGTCATCATCCTGGGCGAGGCATACGCTTTCGGCGTCATCTGGTCGTTCACCTTCAACAGCCTGGCCATGCTGGTGTTGCGCTGGAAGTATCATGGCGAACGCGGCTGGAAGGTTCCTCCGAATATCCGCATCGGAAAAATCGAGATTCCCGCTCGGCCTGTTTTCGGTTTTTCTGGTGCTGCTGTCCACAGCCATTGTGAACCTCTTCACCAAGTCCGTCGCCACGGTCAGCGGCGTCGTGTTTGCCGCGGCCTTCTTCATCATCTTTACCATTTCGGAACGCGAACCTGCACAAGCATGCCCTGACTGCGCAGCAGATGAAGGACCACTTCCAACTGGAGCATCAGGACACCGTCAGCCGCGAGTCGGCGGCCATCCGGCCCGGCGGCGTCATGGTGACTATGCGCGACGCCTCCAACCCCTTCGCGCTCAAATGGACGCTCTCGCGCACCAGCACCGAAGAACAGGATGTGGTGGTCATCAGCGTTCGCATGATGGGCGTCGGCGGACCGGAGTATCTGAGTGCCGAAGATCAGAGCTTCAGCGAGCACGAGCAGATGCTCTTTACCAAGGCCATCTCCGTAGCCGAGAGCTTCGGCAAGAAGGTTTCGCTGCTGGTGGTTCCGGCCGGGCGATGTCTTCGCCGCGCTGGTGCAGGGCGCAAACTCGCTGGAATGGATTCCGTGGTTTCCGGAGCTTCCAGCACCATGACTGCCGAAGAACAGGCCTTTCACATGGGCCAGGCCTGGGAGGCGCTGCCCGAACCCAAGCGCCAGTTCAACTTTTATGTCATCGCCCTACGGCGAGGTCAAGGTCTTTTATATAGGGCCGCACGCGCCCAACTGCTGAGCCCGGATGATGTGCAACTGGTGCATCGCCTGTGGCTGAATATGCGCCGCGATCCTTCTGTGCCGGATCTGCATCACAGCGACATCATCACCTATGCTCTTACCCGGCTGGCAGGCCAGTATGCCCGTGAAAAACAGGAGATCCTTCGCGACCTACGCAACTACCGCACCAACGATGCTCCAGTAACCCTGCGACTCGGCAGCCACGACCTATCGGCCATTCCGCCCCCTCCCGACCAATCTTCCCTCCGCCCAAGCCTTCACGCGCGCTCAGGTTTCTGACCGCTCGATTTTTGTATCCGGCTGGTGCCCGGGCGCCGGAAGTGCACAGGGCCGGGCCGCTTTTGTTTTTTGGCGTTTGGGTGGGAATGCCTCGGCGCCCCATCGCACATCGGTAAATCACGCGGTCAGGGTTCCAGCATGATACCATCGTCGCGACTTATATTCGGTTCAAGGCAATGCTTTGATAAGCAATTACTTTCTTGCCTGATAGAACCTTGGCATTCTTATAGTTTCTTCTTCGGTATCATTAGTCAATTTTTGTTGAAAAAGATTTTACAATTGCGTATTGTCTTTTACAGTACATGTTTTAGCAAGTCCATTCTGTAAATCTAGACAGAGCGTGGAATACACCACTTATGAAACCAAGAGGAGGAACCGTGGGAGTTTCAGAGATTCTGGCACAAATCGATCGCGAGATCGCGCAATTACAACATGCACGTTTCGTGCTGGGTGGTAAGGCCGCACCCGCAGCCAGGAAGGCTGCTGCAGCTCCAACCGCCAAAACCGGCAAGAAAAGAAGGAAGAAGAGAAATCTTACTCCAGAGGGCCGCAAGCGCATCGCAGAGGCCGTCAAGCGTCGTTGGGCAGAACAGAAAAAGGCGGCTGCCAAGTAACTGGAACCACGGGAAGGTTATGGGCCAGCTTGCCGGCCGGCCCACCTCGCCCCGTTCGCCGGGAAAGGTCAAATTCAAATTAGATAGACTCCCCTGGCTTCCATTGGACAACTTGAATCCTGGCATCGACCAGAGCTGCAAGCTCCTCCGGCGTCCCGGTTAGCGGCGGAAACGTGCCAAAGTGCAGCGGAAGAATCTTCTCCGGCGCCAGATAGCTCGCCGCCAGCGCGGCTTCCTTCGGTCCCATGGTAAAGTGCCCTCCAATGGGGAGCATCGCTATTTCAGGATGATAGATTTCGCGAATCAGTTTCATATCCCCGAACACGGCCGTATCTCCGGCATGATAGAGCACCGGCCCATCTTGAATCGTTAACACATATCCCGCGGCAACTCCCACATAGTGCGTCCCATGCTCATCCTGCGCTCCTGCGGAATGCCTGGCTTCAACCATCGTGGCCGCCACATCTTCCAGTTGCACAGTTCCACCCAGGTTCATTCCGATCGTATTGGTCACGCCTTTCCCTGCCACATAGGCCGCTAGCTCATAAATTGCCACTACGGTAGAACCATGTTTTTGAGCTATCGGCACTGCGTCGGAAATATGATCTCCGTGGCCGTGAGTAAGCAGAATGTAATGGATCTTCTGCGGCAGGACAAAATCCCTGGGGTACTTGGGATTTTGCTCGATGAACGGATCGATCAGAATGTTTGTACCCTTGGCTGTAGTAACCAGCACGGTCGCGTGCCCCAGCCAGGTAATACGCGTTCCTTTCAATGAACCCATCGCATTCTCCTTGTGAAGGGCCTCGGAACTTACAAGGCCTACCGCGTGATGATCGCTTCCGACACGCTGTCTTTGGCCAGAAACTGGCGGAATCCTGACCAGGCGGTAAACAGTTGCTCGATGCTGCGGTTGGTAAATGCGCGCTGGATGGGAAATTGCTGGGTCGCCTGCATCTCCACATCGTCGCCCGCAGTCAGGTGGAAGCGGCAGCGCAACGTCTCTTCACCCTGGTTCCGCGTGTGGAAAAATGCCAATATCTGCCCGCCCGGATTCATGGCTGAATATAAATGCGTCACCACCGGCGCCACCAGCGCCTCAGGCAGATAATCGAGCGTCGTCCACAGCAGCACCACGTCAAATGAGCGCCCGCAGAAATTGAGCGCGTTCTCCAGAAATCCCTGCGTGTTCCAGATCGGCTTGCCGTCTTCATCCGTGCCGCTCTGCCAGTCTTCAGTCCAGGCATCGTAAACCGGATCAGCAAGAAAGACGCTATGACCCAGACTGGTGAGGTAGTTGAGATTGGCCGAGGAGGTATAACCGGCGTCCAGCACACTTAACCCCGGCTCAGCCTCCAGCCGCTTGCGCAACGCCGCCCAGCCGCCGGAGTGTCGCGGCACCTTGAGACCGGTAGCCCCGGGGTGGGAAGCGGGCGCGGCACTCTCCTGCTTCTTGTGAGTCCAACGGCTTAGCAACCTGAATTCCCCTTGCAATCAAACACAAATCTTTTGAGCAGGCGCGATCTGAAGCGCACGGTCAGATGCTGCCGCCGGAACTGGAGGCGTGGCCGCCATCGGACCCCTTTACCACCGCCTGCGTCAGATCAACCTTGCCGCGAAATATTGCGTTATCCTCCACCGCCAGCCGCAGGGCGCGAATATCGCCCTCCACTGTGCAGCCGGCGCGAAGTTCCACGCGGCCGCTGGCTATCACATTGCCCTGGACCTGCCCCAGGATCAGTATGTCCTTGGCGGTGAGGTCGGCGGCTACATTGGCATTGGGTCCAATCGTCAGCCGGCTATCAGAGAGGTTGACGGTCCCCTCCACGCGCCCATCCACTATTAGGTCTTCACTGCCCTTCACTTCTCCGCAAATTACCACGGTTTTACCAATGCGCGCATTTGCAGTTTCCAATGCCATGTTGTTATTCCTTCCGGGGCCAAAAAAGAGGTCCCTGCCCGCACTATACGCAACCCGCCCTCATTGCTTCAATCCGGGATATCCTTACCGGCGCGTAACTGCCCACACATTATCATGCACTCGAACGCACAAACAGGCACCCCACGCCCGCTAAACTAATCTACGTGCGCACGATTCCATTGATCTCCCTGCTGCTCCTATGGGCCGTCGTGGCCGCTAACCCGGCGCAGAGTCAGCCGCCGGCGCTCACGCCTCCGCAGGCCCAGGCGCTGGTGGAGCGTGCCCTGGCCGCAGAATTGCAATCCGTCCAGGACAAATCCCACCCCATGCGTTTCCGCCTGCGCAAGATCACTCCCCGCCTCACCTCCACCAAGGAGATTATCGAAACCAAAGATGGCGCCGTCGCCCGCCTCGTGGCGCTCTTCGACAAACCTTTGAGCGAAGAACAAGAGCACGCGGAAGAGACCCGCCTGGATATGCTGCTCAGCGATCCGAGCCGCCAGAGGCATCGCCAGCAAGGCGAGGAGGGGGATCTGGGCATCGTCCTCAAGCTGTTGCGCATGTTGCCCGATGCATTCCTCTACGAATACTCGGGAGCCGCCTCCGCTCCCGCCGGATCCGTGGAAAAGTTCACCTTTCGTCCCAATCCCAATTTCACCCCTCCCGACTTTGAAACCAAGGCCCTGACGGCGCTGACCGGCGAGATCCAGATCGACGACGCACAGCAGCGCGTAACGCGTCTGGAGGGCCATCTGCAACAGGATACTGACTACGGCTGGGGCATTCTGGGCAAACTGGACAAGGGAGGATGGATCGTGATCGAGCAGGCCGACGTAGGCGGCCATCGCTGGCGCATCGCCCGCTTCAAAATGCAGATGAACCTCCGCATTCTGTTCAAGGACAAAAACGTCGATACCACAGAGGAGATGACCGAGTATGCCTCCGTGCCCATCGGGATCGACTATAGGAAAGCCATTCAGATGCTCAGGGGCCGCTGAAGCCACCCCTAAGGACGCCGTCCATAAAGTGTGTTCCAGGAACAGGCGTTGTGTCAGGGCACGACTTCAGTCGTGCCGACAAGGGCATACGCACCGGGTTCTAACCCCTGAAGGGTCACAAAAGGGATGCGGGGGCGATTGATGAAAAGTGTGTTCCAGGAACAGGCGTTGTGTCAGGGCACGACTTCAGTCGTGCCGAAAAGGGCATAAGCACCGGGTTTTAACCCCTGAGGGGTCACAAATGGGATGCGGCGGCGATCGATGAAAGGAGTCCCAATTCAGGACAAACAAAGCGGCCTCACCCGCAAAGATGAGGCCGCTTTGTTCGTATTGGACAAGCTCTCTGCTACATCTTGGCAAAAACAATTACCAGGGTAAACAGGGTAAGGGACTCGATCAGCGCCAGACCGAGAACGAGAAAGGTGAAGATTCCTGCGCGCGCTCCCGGGTTGCGAGCCAGCGCTTCGACGGCCGAGCCAACGGCCCTGCCCTGACCTAGGCCGCACATCCCTGCAGCCAGCCCCATGCCTAAACCGGCGCCGATCGGCACCAGGCTGACAGCCGTACCGCCGTCCGCGAAGGCCGGAACGGCGAAGCAAAGTGCCGCCAGGGCCATAAACACATATTGAAGTTTCCGCATTTTTCTCCTGCTTCTCTTTGAATTGGCCGCCAGTGGGTGGTTGAGGTTCACCGTGCTGACCCCCTCACGCTCGCCGCCTACCGTTGCTCCGGAGCGGAAGCTCTCTCCGGCGGAATCTTTTTAAAATCAGCAACCAGCTTTCAGCTCTCAGTTGTCAGATAAAAGCGCAATCTGCCATCTTGCTCTGATCCCTGACCGCTAACCCCTAAAACCTGTTTTCTAGTGCTCGTGCGCAACCGCCAGAGAAAGATAAATCATCGTCAGCAGCATGAAAACGAAAGCCTGAATGACCGAAACAAAAATGTGCAGACCAAGAAAGATCACCGGAATGCCGATCGGGACCAGCGAAAAGAAAACCAGCGTCACCAGGTCGCCGGCAAACATATTGGCATAAAGACGAACGCTGAGCGACATGACCCGCGCCAGGTGCGAAACAATCTCGATGGGAAAGATCAGCCACGCCATCCACCACACCGGCCCGGCAAAGTGCTTCAAATAGCCCACCGGCCCCTGCGCGCGAACGCCCTGGTAGTTGTAGTAGAGAAAAGTAGGAACAGCCAGCCCCAGGGTCACCATCATCGAGGTGGTGGGAGCCGTGACGCCGGGGATCAGCCCGCTCAGATTGTTGAGCAGCACGAACAGGAAGATACAGGTCACATAGGCCTGGAAGCTGGCGTAGCCGTGACCGATCACCTGCTCGGCCTGGCCGCCGATGGCCTCGTGAATCATTTCGGCAATCTGCTGCGCCGGGTTAGGCTTCTCCACCGAAAGGCTCAGCCGCACAAGTACGAAAAAGGCAATGAGCCCGGCCGCAATCAGCAGTTCCACCCTCAGCGCCTGATTGACGCCGGCAGCCTTCTCGGCTGCTACCGCCTGGGTAAGGCCAATCGCTTGAAAAGCCTTCACCTCGACGCCCATCAAGAGGTCGTTCAGCAAACGGACAAGGAGAAAAGTTTCGGGCATTGAGACTTATATCTTTCTGTTTCCGGTCTGTATCTGAGCCAGGTCAGCCGCTCAGGCAACTCAGTCCTCGGGCAATTCAGTCTCGGAGCAACCGGATCGATTCCCAGCCTATGGTCAATACCGCCAAACCCAAGGCCGAATAACAGCGCCACTACCGAACCATGAATCCATTTCAGGCTAACATAAATGACCCCGGCAAAAACCGCGAGGCGCAGCACAAAGAACAAGACCACGAGCAGGAGTGCTCGCGGGAGTCTTCTGCTGGTCCATTCTGGCGTTGATCACCCTCACCAAACGCTGCCACTCCCAGATGCTCGCGGCCGAAATCAAGGCGCCCGTAGCCAGCATCGCCCCGCTGCGCCACCCTCCGCCAATCAGCACCGCCAAGGCCGCAACCAGCCCTAAAATCAATGTGTTACGCATGCGCCCGGTGGAGCATTGCGTTCAAGTCTTCATGGGTAAGATCGACGATAGGATGGGATTCCTGGGTCATGGCGGGTCGTCCGAGTTTTCGCTTCCAGACCCATTTTGGGTCGCATCGTCTTTTAGGGAATTTTTCTCATTTGCAACCGCCTGCTGAATCAGATAAAACAGCCCTGCGACGCTGCCAAAGATAATGCCGGCAATCGTCATCCAATGCTGATGCAGCCGCCCCCCCAGCCAGGCCCCGCCCAGCCAGCCGATCACCACCGCCGATGGCAGCACCAGCGCAATCTGCAGCATCTTTTCGGCCTGCACATAAGCCCCGAACCCGCCGCCAGGCCCGCCGCCGGACTTGCCGCGCTGCTTGTCGTCCGGTATGGCTCGATGAAAGGGCATTCACCGTGTTTATACACGATGAATGCCCCTCGCGCGAAAAGCCCCGTTCAGCTATTTCGATTTCCAGGTAGCCAGCTTCCAGGCCTTTACCCTGTACTTGCCTTCGTCCTCAGACAATTCGTTAAATTGAAAAGATGTGTTAACTGAGCTGGGTGCCGTACCGTGACTGATCGCACCATTCGCCCCGAACGTGGTTATCGTGCCTCCTCCGCTACGGGTCACTGTTGTGCTGGCCTCGTAGTAGTAAACCTTTCCCGCCGCGGCGGTAAACGATGTCACGCCGACTGCCCTTTTATCACCCTGCGCATTCACGCACAGGTGATGGAGGCCGGGAGTAATATTCACAACAAAGTATGAGTCGCCGTAGTTGGCGCCCACCCAGTTTCCGTCCACACCGTATCGGACAGTGACCATATGGAAAAGAAGCTCTCGCGTTTTGTTCTTCCGCCACAAAAATAATCTGCGCGCTGCCGGCCGGAGGAGGCAGGGGTGCAGGTTGATCTTTCAGCGTGTGACATTGAATTTGATATTTTCGTCGCCGCAGGCATCCGGCAGGATCGTCTTGGCGCTGGCTTGCACCGCTGCAAGCAGCGACGCACAAAGGAGCAATAAAAAGAGTGCTGGCTTCAAGGGACTCATGGCAACCATCCTATACGGCAGCATGCCGCTCGGGTCAATGACCTCGCGCACGCATCACATGGAACTGTCACGCAACATAAATGCTGCGTAGGCACAATAGCTCCACACAATGCGCGCCGTAGGCGCAATGTTTGTTAGCCCCGCGCTTCAGCGTGGGGAAAAGGGTTCCACAATTTCGTCACGGAGTCCCGTAGGGACGACGCATCAAGGCCAAATGTACAGCAAATTTGGCCGCCGCCCGCAATTCCATTCCCCATGGCAGTCCCCCGCGCCAGCCGCTATACTTACGGTTGAGCCTTTAACCGGCCTGCAAAGAAGGAAATACCGTGTTCGATTCGGAATTTGAGCGCAGTCTCTTCGACCTGCGCAAAGCAAAATTAGTGGAGATCGAGAAGCTGGGCCAGGCCGCCTACCCCAACCAGTTCCCCGCCTCGCACACCATCCCCCATGTGCGCACCCAGTGGGGCGTAGCGACGGCCGAAGCTCTCGAAGCCGACCGCGTAACCGTAGCCGTCGCCGGCCGCATCATGGCCATCCGCGCCCAGGGCAAAGCCGGCTTTGCCACCCTCCAGCAAAATGGCGAGCGCCTCCAGATCTACGTCCGCCTCGACGCCGTCGGCGAGCAGGGCTTCGCGCTCTACAAGCTCCTCGACCTCGGCGACCACATCGGCGCCAGTGGCTATCTCTTCCGCACCCGCACCGGCGAACTGACCATCCACGTCGACCGCCTGACCTTTCTCTCCAAAGCCATGCTGGCGCTGCCGGAAAAATTCCACGGCCTGGCCGACGTCGAGCTGCGCTACCGCCAGCGTTATGTTGACCTCTTCGCCAACCTCGAAAGCCGCGAAGTCTTCGTCAAGCGCGCCAAGGCGCTCAAGGCCCTGCGCCAATTCTTCGACGACCGCGGCTATCTCGAAGTAGAAACGCCGATGATGCAGCAGATCGCCGGCGGAGCCGCCGCGCGCCCCTTCAAGACCCACCACAACGCCCTCGACCAGGACCTCTTTCTGCGCATCGCGCCCGAGCTTTATCTCAAGCGCCTGGTAGTAGGCGGCCTCGACCGCGTCTACGAGATCAACCGCAACTTCCGCAACGAAGGCGTAAGCACCCAGCACAACCCCGAGTTCACCATGCTCGAGTTCTACCAGGCCTACGCCAACTACCACGACCTGATGCAGATCACCGAAGAGATGATCGAGTTTGTGGCCAAGGAAGTGAACGGCACCACCATGACCGTCTTCAACGACGTCGAAATGACTTCGGAAATGCACTCAGAGCTGACCATGCGCGAAGCGATCATCAAGTTCTGGCCGTGGAACGACTCATGCGCGTCACAATGCCGACAATGAGCTTATTTGCCTGATACGGAAGTCGATCGACACATCTTTTCGATAGCGGCATTAAGCGCAGTTCCATCGAGTGACATCTAGAAATTGCCGATCAACTGATTAATGCCAAAGTCGAGAGCCGAGACCCGCACAATTGAAAGAAATGTCATTGCAATATCAGCTTCGATGTTCATTAGTCTTAGAGTTGAAGAAGCGGCGTCCGCTGGGTAAGAGCTCTATGACCTTTCGAAGCTGTCGCCGAGAACTTCCTCATCCAACCCACCATCATCTACGACTACCCAACCATCGTCTCGCCGCTCTCGAAGCAGAAGCCCGATGATCCCGATTAGGTGGAGCGCTTTGAATTTTTCGCCGGCGGCTTTGAGCTAGGCAACGCCTTCAGCGAGTTAAACGATCCAGTCGAACAGAAGAAGCGATTCTGCCAGCCAACTAACCGAACGCGCCCAGGGCGACGACGAAGCCCACCAGATGGACGAGGACTACGTCCGCGCCCTGGCCTACGGCCTGCCTCCCACCGGCGGCGAAGGCCTCGGCGTTGACCGCCTGGTCATGCTCCTAACCGGCTCCAAATCCATCCGCGACGTAATCCTCTTCCCGCTCATGCGCAACAAAGAACAGGGACTAGGGACTAAGGACTAGGGACTATAAAGCAAGGGGTGAACAATGGGCGATTCGTTTCGGGACTTAACCGTTTGGCAGCGCGCTATTGAGCTGACGCTGGCGATCTATAAGCTGACCGCCGCCTTTCCCGATTCCGAACGATTTGGCCTCACAAATCAGCTTCGCCGGGCTTCGGTATCCGTCGCCAGCAATATCGCCGAAGGCTACGGCCGCTCGACCAAAGGGGAGTACATCCAGTTCCTGGGTCACGCCCGCGGATCGGTTTCTGAGGTGGAAACCCAACTCGTGATCGCAAAGGCACTGAATTTCGGCGCGAAAGAGACACTCTGCAATGCAGAAGGGTTGTGCAGCGAAGTAGGCCGTATGTTGCGCGCTGCGATGAAAACGCTTCAATCGAAGCCTACGTCCCTAGTCCCTAGTCCCTAGTCCCTCTCACAGGAGATCGAGTTACCTTGAACATCCTCTTCATCGGCGACATCTTCGGCAGCGCGGGACGAAAAATCGTCCGCGAGCACATCGGACATGTGCGCCAGGCGCATTCCGTCGATCTCACCGTCATCAACGCCGAAAACGCCGCCGGAGGTTTCGGCCTGACCCCGCAAATCGCCGAAGAAATCTTCGACATGGGCGCCGACGTTCTCACCACCGGCAACCATGTGTGGGACAAGCGCGAGTTGGTCGACTACATGAACTCAGTCCCCGCCGAAAGCGATGACCGCCCTCGCCGCGTGCTGCGCCCGGCAAACTTTCAGCCCGGCCTTCCCGGCTATGGCGTCTATGAGGGAACCACGCAAAGCGGCGTTGCATTTGCGGTGGTGCAGCTGATGGGCCGCGTCTTCATGAACGCGACTAACGATCCCTTCCATGCAGCCGACACCCTGCTGGCCGGTATCAAGGCGAAGGTAGTCTTGGTCGACTTCCACGCCGAAGCCACCAGCGAGAAGGTAGCTATGGGCTGGTATCTCGACGGCCGCGTAACCGCCGTGCTGGGCACCCACACCCACATCCCCACCGCCGACGAGCGCATCCTCCCCAACGGAACCGCCTTCCAGACCGATGTGGGCATGAGCGGCCCATACGACAGCATCATTGGCGTCGAAAAGGACCTGGTGCTGCATCGCTTCCTCACCGGCATGCCGGGCAAATTCGAAGCCGCCAAGGGAAATCCCAAGATGTGCGCCGCCCTGGTCACCTGCGACCCCAAAACCGGCCGCGCCTCCGCAATTCAGCGCATCATGCTGGGCGAGTAAGCAAGTACAGTTGTCAGTTGTCAGTTGTCAGTGGTCAGTGGTCAGTTGTCAGTTGTCAGTTGTCAGTGGTCAGTCGTCAGTGGTCAGTGGTCAGTGGTCAGTTGTCAGTTGTCACTTGTCCGCGATCAGCCCTCAGCTCTCAGCTCTCAGCAATCAGCTCTCAGCTCTCAGCTCTCAGCTCTCAGGGAATAGAGCTTATTCCAAGAACCTGCTTTGTGTCAGGGCACGACTTCAGTCGTGCCAAAAGAGTGACAAAATGAAATTGGGCTTCAGCCCCTGCGGTCTCCGCGGAGGGAGCAGGGGCCTTCAGGCCCCTGAACGCCGACGTGCAAGAAAAAGCGGCTTCAGCCCCGGGCGGTTGTCAGTTGTCCGCGATCAGCTCTCAGCTCTCAGGGAATAGCGCTTATTCCAAGAACCCGCTTTGTGTCAGGGCACGACTTCAGTCGTGCCAAAAGAGCGACAAAATGAAATTGGGCTTTAGCCCCTGCAGTTTCCGCGGAGGGAGCAGGGGCCTTCAGGCCCCTGAACGCCGACGTGCAAGAAAAAGCGGCTTCAGCCCCGGGCGGTGGTCAGTGGTCAGTGGTCAGTTGTCACTTGTCCGCGATCAGCAATCAGCTCTCAGCTCTCAGCTCTCAGCTCTCAGCTCTCAGGGAATAGACCTTATTCCAAGAACCCGCTTTGTGTCAGGGCACGACTTCAGTCGTGCCAAAAGAGTGACAAAATGAAATTGGGCTTCAGCCCCTGCAGTTTCCCCGGAGGGAGCAGGGGCCTTCAGGCCCCTGAACGCCGACGTGCAAGAAAAAGCGGCTTCAGCCCCGGGCGGATCAGTGCCCCGCATCGTTCGGCACATCGCCAATGGTGCGGGGTACCGGCTTGCCAGTCAGCGGTTCCGCAGGCGGAACGGCGCTCACCTTCATCAACCCCACAGGCGTGTGTTTGGCCTTCATCAGCTTTCCTTTGCGGTTGAAGATCATGGTCCACTCCATCATCTTCGGGCTCGCCGACACATCGGTAAACGAGACCTCTTCGCCATCGTGGAGGGGAATCGTCAGCGCAGCCGGAATGGCCGCAGGCAATTTTCGGATATCGGCGTCTTCAGTCAGCTTCGCCGCCACCGGATGCCCCCCGGCCAGCGCCGCGTAGCAGAGGCCAGTCTCCAGCCAGTCGGAAGATTGATCGGGTTGCTCTTCCGCCCGGATGTGATTGAAGGCGGAGATGGTCAGCGCGTTGATGGGCGCCGGCGACCAGAGCGAATAACCCCGCATCTGGATGGGAATGATGCGCACCCGTCCCTCCCCGTTGGTAGGAACGGAAGCCGTAAACATGCTCACGTCGCCGACGCCGTTATTGCGTGTGAATCGCAGAAAAATGTGATGTCTGAAAGCGGGACAGACCACCTGCTGGTAACTCCATTTGCCCTGGTCGAACTCCAGGCCAACATAATGGACATGCTCGCCGATCGAGGCCTCGGCATCCGCAGCCTGCAGGCGATCCTTCTCCGTCATCCGGTCATAAGAGCGATATTCGATGGGCGCTACGGAGGACGGAGTCAAGCTGTCAGCGGAATACGGCACCGGCTGTACAGCCTCAGGTACCCGCTTCACCTTCAAACCGGCCGCGGAAAGATCCTCGCCGGCATCCGTCTGTGCCCCCAGAGGGCCACAGAGAGCGGCAGCGGACGCGACGATCAAAATGGTGCGGAAAATGCCAAATCGACCCATGCTGCCCATAGACTACCACCACTGCGTGGAGCAGATTTTTTCGCTCCAGTAAAGCAATTCAATAGAAAGGGCAGCCCGATTTGGGCTGCCCTTGATAGTCCAGGAGCGCAGTCAGTTTATTGTGATCCCGGCTTATTTCGGCGGAGCTTTGTGCCCGGCTGCCGGCTTGTGCGCAGGAACTGCCTTCTTCTTCTCCGGCACAATCGTTCCGTCACGAATCACGATCACCGCAGTCGGCGCCGTGGTGGCCGTTGCCGGCACCTGCGTGTAGGAGTCGTAGACGCCATCCAGTTCCGCTTCTCCTTTGGAACGATCTCCAAAGACGAAGCCGACCGCCGGTATCTCCTTTTCCGGCAGTGGAGCCTTCATGTTCACTGTGAAGTCGGGGACCTTGGCATCCTTGGCGTCCTGAGTGACTGCCAGCTTGATAACCGAGGCACTGGCCTCCATCACCACTCCCGGAACCGGCGTAGCCTTGTCCTTCAAGACCGTCCAGAGCTTGTCCACATCGTCCTTGGCTCCGTTAGCCAGGATGAATTCCGTGTCTTCAAGGTTCAGCTTGGTCAGGTCGGGAGTCTCCTCAACCGCCTTGTGCGCATAGTCAGCCGGAGTCGGCGCCGGCGCAATCACAAACGTGGACGGGGGAAACGTGGTGGCCGCGGCCTGGGCCTTGACGGCGTCCAGACCATCCAATCCGCCGTGATACTTCTTGTAGAAACGCTCCAGCTGGGGCTCGATATTCGCCTGGAACTTCGGAGGAGCAAAATCCCACACTCGCGCATAGAACCAGATGGCTTGTATCAGGTCCTGCGTGGGCCCGGGCAAGCTATAAGCTATCGCAAGCTGGAGCGTGTCCTGCAATCCCGCGCTCTTGCTCTGTTCGTCTGTATAGAGCATCAGCTCCGCCTTGTACTCGTCCTCGGCGCCCTTGATGTCTTTCTTTGAAATCATGTCGTCCAGGGCGATGGCCGAATGAAAAATTGGGAACGCCGCTCCGGTCAGCTTCTTCCAGTCGTCAGCGGTGGTGCCGGCAGGCTTGGGAACCGTAAGGCCCTTGGCGGCAAGAGTCGCCGCATCGTCGCAGGTCTGCTTGTCAGTGCTCGTGCCGGTCGAATCGACGGATTTGGCGCAACGGCCGTTCTTGATGTAGACAGAGTAGAGGATGGCCTTCAGATTATTGGGATCCATCTGCAGCAGGCGGCTGGCCGCGCTGAGCGTCTTGTCGGCGTCGTTCATCGCTTGGTAGTTATCCACCAGCATGTCAAGAACGCTCTGCTTGACCACGCTTTGCGGATAGGCTGTCAGAAAGCCCTCAAGTTGAGAGGCTTTGGTGTGAGGATCAGTCTGGGAGGTGGCCATTTGATAGGAATTGAACTCGGCCGGATCCTTGATCGTGATCGAAGCCTGTGCTCTCACCCGTGGGGCTGAAACAAAGCAAATGCTCACCATTGCCAGCAATGTCGCAAAAACTAACTTCTTCATTTTGTGCTCCTGGGAAACGCCCTGATGGAATCAATATTCAAGCACGCGCTTGCGAAAAATACAACCGTTCAATTTAGCGGTTGAGTGCCGCGGCAATAGGTAAACCATACCACGGCCATGCAATACGGTGATGGATGGATTATAGAAATCCCTGACCGCCGTGACAAGTAAGTTGTCGGGAAAACACAAAATACAGGGAACAGGGAATAGGGGTTAGGGTTTAGGGCCATCGGAAGCGGAGAGGTTGTCATTGCAGGACCCGGGGCTCAGCTAGGGAGTAAACATCCTTCTATCCCCTGTTCCCTGCTCCCTGTTAACTTTTGTCTGTTAACAGTTAACTATCCCCTAGTCCCTAACCCCTGATCCCTGACCCCTGATCCCTGCCCCTGGTTATCGCAGCAACCGCACCAGTTCGGCCTGCTCAGCCAGAAAGGCGTCGTGGCCGTGGTCGCTGGTCATCTCGCGATAATCGGCCTGCACCCCGGCGGCGCGAATGGTCTCCGCAAACTGGCGCACCGCTTCGGGTGGAAACAGCCAATCGGAGCTGATACCCACGAAGCTGAGCTTGGCGCGGATACGGCTAAAGGCCTCCGTCGCCGACGAGTAGCCCCGCAGCGGGTCCCACGTATCCATGGTGCGCAAAATCGCCAGGTATGCATTGGCGTCAAAGCGCTCAATGAACCGGTTTCCCTGGTGGTCCAGGTAGCCGGCAATGTCAAACCGCCCGCCGATCAACCCCCCGCCCTGGTCGTCCAATCCCCATGGATCCTCTCCGTTGCGGTTCGGGTTGCGCCCAAAACGTTCGTCAAAAAGCCCCGCGGATTTATAACTCAGCATGGCAATCTGCCGCGCCAGCGCCAACCCCCGCCGAGGCGGCCGCTGCGGCAAATAATGACCGCCCTCCCACTCCGGGTCGTGCTCAATAGCCTTGCGCTGCAAGTGGTTCAGCGCCAGCCCCATTGCCGAGAGTGGGGTAACGCCAATAATCAACCCCCGCTCCACGCGCTCTGGAAACAGAATCGACCAATCCAGCGCCTGCATTCCACCGATGGAACCGCCCAGCACCAGCCGCAGCTTCCTGATGCCTAGCGAATCCAGCAGTCGAGCCTGCGCCCGCACATTGTCGCGAATTGAAACCAGCGGAAAATCCGGCCCGTAGATCTCGCCCGTCTCCGGATCGACCGCGCCCGGCCCCGTCGATCCGTAACAGGAGCCCAGCATATTGATACAGATTACGAAGTCGTGATCCAGCGACAAAACAGCGCCGGAGGCAAACACCTCCGGCCACCACTCTCCCACCAGCGCCGAACCCGAGAGCGCGTGACAAACCAGCACCGCGTTGTCTCGAGCCGCATTTAGCCGGCCATACACCGCATAATGCAGCGTAATCCCCGCCAGCGTGCGCCCGCACTCCAGCAACAGGTGCTCGTCGAGCACAAAGTCGCCCTCGTAAGTGGGGACCGGAACTGGCGCTCGTTGAGGCGCCGCGTCAGTCCCGGTTTTAGTTTCGGTCATCACACTCATTGTGCAACAAGACCCTTCTACGCTGCCGCGCCCTTGAAGGCGTGACCGTTAGCCGCCTCAATCGCCTGGTCCAGGTCGGCAAGCAGATCGCGAATATCCTCGATCCCCACCGAGAGCCGCACCTGCTCCGGAGTCACGCCGGTTGAAGCCTGCTCCTCCGCTGAAAGCTGTTGATGCGTGGTCGATGCCGGATGAATCACCAGCGACTTCACGTCGCCGATGTTAGCCAGCAGTGAGAAGAGCTTCAGCGTGTTGATCAGCTTCTTTCCCGCCTCGTATCCGCCCTTGATTCCGAATGTAACCAGCGCGCCCCGCCCGTTAGGCAGATACTTCTGTGCCCGTTTGTAATAAGGGCTCGACTCCAGGCCGGGATAGTTCACCCAATCCACGCCCGGATGCTTCTGCAGATGCTGAGCCACAGCCAGTGCATTCTCTGAGTGCCGCGCCAGTCGTAAGTGCAGCGTCTCAATCCCCTGCAGAATCAGGAACGCATTGAACGGCGAAAGCGCCGCCCCGGTGTCGCGCAGCCCCTGCACCCGCGCCTTCAAAATAAACGCCAGCGGACCGAATGCCTCTGTATATGAAAGCCCGTGGTACGACGGATCCGGCTCGACAAACTCCTTGAACCGCCCCGCGGCCGTCCAATCAAACCTGCCCGCGTCCACAATCACGCCGCCGATGGAGTTGCCGTGACCGCCAAGAAACTTCGTAGCCGAGTTCACCACGATGTCCGCGCCCCACTCGATGGGCCGCACCAGCGCCGGCGACGCTGAAGTGTTATCGATAATCAGCGGCAGCTTGTACTCGTGCGCAATGGCAGCCAACTGCTCGATATCCGCCACATCCAGCTTGGGGTTGCCCAGCGTCTCGGTATAAACGGCCCGCGTCCTGTCATTGATCAGCGCGCGCAGCCCCTTGAAGTCGTCCGCATCCACAAACTTCACCTTGATGCCCAGCTTCGGCAGCGTGTAGTGGAACAGGTTGTAAGTCCCTCCATAAAGCGAGGTGGTGGAGATGATCTCGTCTCCCGCCGAGGCCAGCGTCGTAATAGCCAGCGTCTCCGCCGCCTGCCCCGAGGCCGTAGCGAGCCCCGCCGCTCCGCCTTCGAGCGCCGCCACGCGCTTTTCAAAAACGTCGGTGGTCGGATTCATGATGCGCGTGTAGATGTTGCCAAACTCCTTCAGTCCGAACAGCCGCCCTGCATGATCGGCGTCCTGAAAAACGTAAGAAGTGGTTTGATAGATGGGCACGGCTCTCGCCCCGGTCGTAGGATCGGGCACTTGCCCCGCATGAACGGCAAGTGTGGCAAACTGCTGTTTCTTCTCTTCTGGCATAATCGGCTCCTTCAAGCTCCTGTGGGTTGATCGATCGATGGAGTGCTCGCGGCTTCAGGATAAATTGGACCGGCGCCATTCCAAACGTAAAACGGCCCGAATCCTCACTGGACCCGGGCCGCCTGACTTCAAGATCGGTTGCGATTATCGCATCTGCCTCTCAGGAACCAAACGGACGGGTCCACACACCATGTACATACACATGGCCATGACCGCAGTTCCGTAATTCCCTGAGTTCGACATAAAAGCAGTATCAAGTGAACTAGGCATTATTGTCAATTCCCAATCCGGCTCCAGCTGATCGATCCACCACAGCTCCATCGAACCCCCGCAAAGCTCCAACAGATCGAACCCCCACAAAACTGTCATCCTGAGCGACCCTGAGCGTAGCGAAGGGGAGTCGAAGGACCTGCGGTTGCTCTTGTTTTTGCTTTTCGGAGAACGGCCCGCAACATCTAAGACACGCCTACTCTTCCGCCCTCCAAACAAACGCCCCCGCCTGCTCCAGCCCCAAATGCGCCAGCACCCGATAAACAAACTGCCGCGCCATCTCCGTCGAATCGACAGGCTTCGAATAGAAAGCCGGAATCACCGGAAAGATCACCGCACCAGCCTCCGCGGCCAGCGTCATATTCCGCAGATGAATGCGATTGAACGGCGTCTCCCGCACGCAAAAAATCAGCGGCCGCCGTTCCTTGAGCGTAACGTCCGCCGCGCGCGCCACCAGCGAGTTCGCCAGCCCCTGCGCAATCGCCGCCAGCGTCCCCATCGAGCAAGGCAGCACAATCATCCCATTCGAAGGATGGCTCCCGCTGGCAATCGCCGCGCCAATATCCTCATCCGAGTGCTGCACCGTCTTCTTCGGCTTCGCCCCCAGCAGCTTTTCCACCAGCTCGTTCCGCCCGGCAACTCCCAGCTCCTCAGCCACAACCCGCAGCGAATTCTCCGAAGCCACAAAGTGAACCCGAGCAACCCGCTCGTCCGCTTCCAGCGCACGCAGCATCTCCCGGCCAAAAACCGCGCCTGATGCTCCGGTGATTGCGACGGTGAGATGCATAAAGTCAGCTTCTAGCTTCTAGCTTCCAGTCTGGCCTTGAGGTTCTCAAAATGGTAGTTGGGCTATCTCGATTCAATGAACCTTTGGACTTCTTGCGCTGCCTTTGAGAGAAGCGATAGAAGCTTTTCCGGATTGTCGCACCACAGGATAACAGCGCTTGTATCGTCATCCTTGCCGCTATGATGCAACTCTTCCGGGGAACGCAAGAAGAAATGCAGGCCATAGAACATTGCACCGGTATTTTCGGCCCGTTTTGGCTTTAGCTCGACGCGGTCGGTGAGTTCCTCGCTATAAACATTGATTCTCATTTTACGGCTTCCCCCTATGCTCATCTGCCTCTAACGTTGCCCGCCACAATACAGCCAAAAATCGAGAGCGGGTGCCGAGCAGAATCTCTAAATGAAACCATCTACCCCCTATGACGCGTTTACGACAGCCCCGCAGACATTGCACTGAAGAACATTCTTTTTCATCACGAGAAGCCATCCTAACAGACCGCCGACAAAAAAAGTGATGCCCCAAATAATGGAAAATACACCGCTAAACAGGCTCGCAACAGTTATCACACCGGACGCGGGTTCGAGGGGAATGTCGTCGGAATATAACGCATCCATATCTTGACTAGGCGCATTAAGTGTGCCATCTTCAGTGCGCTGTAGACATGTCTGAGCAGATATCGTCTCTGAATCAGTTTCTTTGAAAGTTGAAAGCGCACATTCACAGTATGCTTCTGTTAGAAAGTTTGACGGCGAGACTTTTGACAAGCGAGTGTAACTCTGTTTAAAACTCCTAGCACAACTATGGCGGAAGCTTGCATCGAAGGCGCTCTGAGATGGCTGGACCGGTCGGCTTGACAGGAAGCCTTTTCCTAATCCGATGGTTCCTGATCCAATGCTTACAACCAATACAAGTGCGCAGGAAATCATTCCGAGAATTGAAGGAATCAGGAGGATAAAGCCTATTGCAACTGCCGGGCCGCTCATGCGATAAACTTTTTTGGAACTCAGAGTCCCTCGATCGCAAATCTTGCAAACAGGATAAGTCATAGAGGCACGTGAAATATTTCGCCTTTTCATTTCTTTCACCTGCTCATTGCGTTCCTCGTCTTTGGTAGTATTGTCAGGTTGCCCCGGATGGATGTTTTGGGTGCTCTGATTTGTATCAGGTCTTTGTTGTGGGACTAGCGGGTTCAACTCACCCCAACCACCTTCTGGCATGATCGACATTTCAGATCAATCCCTTCCGCAGAGTAAAGATCGGAATCATTCTACTCCGGGATTCCCAGGTCTCAACTTTGCAGACCTTGAAAACTACATCATTCAATTCCTACTCTCCCAGCACCCGCTTAAAGATCGCATCCACATTGCCCAACTGCCGCGTGTAGTCAAACGTCCTCGCCAGCTTCTCCGGACTCAGCAGCGCGGTAATCGCCGCATCCTGCGCAACCTCATCTCGAAACACAAGCTCCTCTTTCCACGCCCGCATCGCATGCTCCTGCACCAGCTTGTAAGCATCCTCGCGCAGCATCCCCGCCTCGGCCAGATCCAGCAGCAACTGCCCGCTGAAGATCAACCCGCCCGTTCGATTCGAGGTTCTTCTTCATCCGCTCGGATAAACCAGCAACCGGTCGATCAGATCGTCGGTCTTCGCCAGCAGATAATCCACCAGAATCGTCGAGTCCGGAAAGATCACCCGCTCCACCGACGAATGCGAAATGTCCCGCTCGTGCCACAGCGCAATATCCTCAAACGCCGCCTGCGCATTGCCGCGCAGCACCCTCGCCAGCCCGCTGATCTGTTCGCTGGTAATCGGGTTCTTCTTATGCGGCATCGCCGACGAGCCCTTTTGCTTTTCGCTGAAGTACTCCTGCGCCTCGCGCACCTCGGTCCGCTGCAGGTGCCGCACCTCGACCGCGATCTTGTCCAGCGTGCTGCCGATAATCGCCAGCGTGGAAATATAAGCCGCGTGCCGGTCGCGCTGAATCACCTGCGTAGCCACCGGCGCCGGCTTCAGCCCCAGCCGCTCGCAGATCTTTTCTTCGTGCTCCGGCTTCAGATGGCCGAAGGTCCCAACCGCGCCCGAGAGCTTGCCGACGCGCATATCCTCAGCCGCCGCGTCAAAACGCGTCAGATTGCGCTGCATCTCCGCATACCAGTTCAGCAGCTTCAGCCCAAAGGTCGTCGGCTCGGCATGGATGCCGTGCGTGCGGCCAATCGTCGGCGTGTGCTTGAACTCCACCGCCCGCCGCTTGAGCACCGCCAGCAACTCCACCAGCCCCGCGCGAATCAGCGTCGAAGCCTCTTTCACCTGCAGCGCCTGCGCCGTATCCACCACGTCGTTCGACGTCAGCCCGAAGTGCAGCCAGCGCGACTCGGCCTCCAGCCCCTGCGCCTCCAGGCTCTCGGCCACGGCGGTCGTGAATGCGATCACGTCGTGCTTCACCTCCGCCTCGATCTCCTGAATGCGCGCGACGGAAACCCGGCCTTCGTAGCGATGGCCTCGGCCGCCTCGGCGGGAATTACCCCATCCTCGGCCAGCACGGCGCTGGCCGCCGACTTCCACTTGCAAGCCAGCACCAGTATTTGCTCTCTTCCGTCCAGATCCGGCCCATCGCCGGGCGAGTATAGCGATCAATCACGGGAAACTCCTTTCCAGGGCCACATTCCGCAGCCTGCTCCAACCCTTGATTGTACGGGGAAACGGCTCAATCGCGAGGAATGCCCAAACGCAGACATAGCTCATCCAAAAGCAGCCCGCGCCCCGGCTTGTAAGGCTGAAACCACTCGCCGTCGATCACCAATTGCGCTAACTGGGTCGCACCGGAGGGTTCCCCAGGGCGATCAGCGCGGAACTTCGCGCCGCGGCGGCCTGGGCGACCCGGGCAGCGCTACACCCTCCAGGTGGCCCCTGAGGACTGCACCGGATGCACCCTGTGCGTCCAGGTGTGCCCGGCCAAGGACCGCACCAACCCCCGGCACAAGGCGATCGACATGGTGTCGCAGCCCCCCCGCCTCGCGGCCGAGCGCGAGAACTGGGACTTTTTCCTCAAGCTGCCGGATCCGGACCGCGCCAAGCTCGACGCCACGGTCAAGGGCGTCCAGTTCATGACTCCCCTCATCGAGTTCTCGGGAGCCTGCGCGGGCTGCGGCGAAACACCTTACCTGAAGCTTCTCACCCAGCTCGTCGGCGACCGCCTCGTGATCGCCAACGCGACGGGGTGCTCCTCCATCTACGGCGGGAACCTGCCGACCACCCCCTATTGCTCGAATTCCGACGGACGCGGCCCGGCCTGGGCCAACTCGCTGTTCGAGG
>CAWIVA010000022.1:0-9611 GCA_963839225.1 uncultured Acidobacteriaceae bacterium | reverse complement strand
CCAAGTCATTGTGGGTTGGATCCGGCTATCTTCGCCATTCAGCCACTTACCGCGCTGCATTTTTCCCCATGCAGGCCCTGTCAAAACAGATTTCGGCGACCGCTCAGCTCGGCGTACTTGCGGAAGGCAAAGTTTTGTTCATCCATTCAGTCGGATTTCCCGGGCCCACGGAAGCATTCGCGGATGTGGGCTTGACCAGGGCGCTCCATGCAACCGCCGCAGGAAAACTGTTTCTTGCGGATATGCCCTTGGAAGAAGTGGAACGGCTGATGTCCAGTGGAGTGGAAAGATATACAGAACGCACAGCAGTGTCGTTTAAGCAAATCAAGGAAGAGCTTCTTCAAATTGAGGAAAAAGGGTACGCGGTGAACGATGAGGAGCTTCTCCCAGGATTCTTTATCATGGCAGCACCGGTATATGACTCGACCGGAAGCACGGTAGGCACAATCAGCGTCACGCTGCTGGCCGACCAGGTGCATCAAAGAGACGGCCAACCGCCGTACGTAGCCCCACTCCTGGAAGCAGCCCGGAAAGCGTCTCTCCAGTTAGGCTACCATCCACTTTCCCAAGTTACACAATGGAAGCGATCGAAGCTTTTGCCGAGGTAATCTTCTGAAACCGGAGTTGCCGATGAAATACAGCGCTCTCCTGAGAGCCGGCCGTGAATACGGTCATTTTCGATTTTTCCCCGAAGTCCGCCTCAATGACCCGCGCCCTACCACTGACAGCACGCTCTTCTCAGGATCGATGGTGTAGCCCTGGCTGCGAACCGTGCGCAGGATGCCGGGTCCAATTTTCTTGCGAAGGTTGACGATATAGACGGCGACTAGATTGACGCTCGACTGCCCTTTTTGCCAGATTTGCTCTATCAGGACATCTTTGCTCATCACCTGGCCGCGATTAAGAAGCAGAAAAGCAAGCAGTTCGAATTCAAGCCGGGTGAGCTTGCAGGGCCGTCCGTTTATCCGGCAGACGCGAGAAAGGCGATCCAGTTCAAGGTTTTTGTGCCGCAGGACCAGCGAGGCTACCAAGCTCTCTACATCCTCAGCGCTCACCTTATGCACATAGTCAGTTCGCCTGCGCCGCATTGCATCGCCGGTGAGAAACTGATTTGTGAGCGGCTTTGCCATTGAGATTTCCTTTCGTCATAACAACGGACCGATGATTAGGACTCTCTGACGTTCTAGTGGCCGGAAAAGCCCCCGTGTTCAGCGCCGTCAATATGACTCTTCGGGTTTGAGTGTGCCAAGGCCCTGAAAGCTGTTTGTGGTGTCGATTATTCACACAAATTACAAGACTTAGCCCATGATATGGAATTTTAGATCTGACTGCTTGAGAGTCTAGTCCAGAAGTTCAATCGCAAAGCAGCAAATAGATGACGAATGAATGCCAATACACGCCATATTACGCCAGAATGCTTTTCTCAAAGCCACATTTCTGAGATTCGTTCGGCTCGCCCCTGCGAGAGAGAATCCAAATCCTCAATGTCAGAGGCCGAAACAGTTTCTTAAATCAATAGTTTCTAACTCATGTTATATTCAATACAAAATTTGTTCCTGCAAAAGGAACACGCCTGCAGGACAGCATACCTTTGCTGCGATGCGAAGCGATTGCGCAATTTCCTGCGCCGCAATGTCCCCCGCTGATAAATAGCCTCAGTTCAGCCGATGGACATTGCAGTAATGCGGGAGAGTGTGTGGTTATCAACTCCAGGTTCAGATCATACGTGAATTCGGGCTCTGTGCGTTGAATGGGGAAGGCTGGCAGCGTGACTTCAGTAAGGTCCGAGAGGCCCATATCTCAACATAGGCTGGATGGGTGGAAGGCGATCGCGCGGCATTTTGGCCGCAGTTGCCGTACCGTCCAAAGATGGCATGCCGAATTTGACCTTCCGATTCGCAGACTTGGCGGGGACAAGGGAACCATTTTCGCATATGACGACGAGTTGGATGCATGGATGAGGGCCCGCGGGCGTGAAGCGACGGAGGAAAAGAATCCCCTCCCCAGGCTGGAACGGCTAAACGCGCCCCCGACTCGCGATGGCTACGCGCCGCGCAAAGATGTCCTCAATCGTTCATTGATTCCTGATTCGGCGAAATCGCATTCTGCCGAGCTGGTCGCCCTGGCTAACAAGATGTGGGAGACTCTTTCCTACAGCAATCTCAGCACCATCGCCCGTCTTTTCCGCGAAGCCATGGATTTTGACCCGGGCAACGCGGCGGCGTTTAATGGTTTGTCGTTTGCGCTGGTTGCCCAGGCTTTTGGGGGTTGGTGCGCGCTCCGGATGCGTACACCTCCGCCAAGGCTGCCCTGCAGCGGGCGCTTGAAATCGATCCCGAACTGCCGGATACAAAGTGTGCGGCAGCCTGGCTCAAGATGGTCTTAGAGCGGGACTGGCGGGGCGCGCGCAGCGGATTTGAAGAGGCATTAAGTCACAAGCCCCCAACCTCACGGGCCATGGTAGGCCGGGCTGTGCTCTATATTGCGGAAGGATGCCTGCCGGAGGCTTCAAAACTGCTGCAGGAAACCGCCCAGCAGCATCCTTTGAGCTCATCAATGACAACGTGGTATTGCTGGAATGAGTACTTATCAGGCGATTACGCCAATGCCCTCGACCAAATTGAGCAATTCAGGGCCAGCGGTCGGCACGGGCCTATCATGGCTGCAATTGAGGCGCTGGCCTACATCCAACTTGAAGAGCCGAGTGCCCAGATAGAACGCATTGAAGCGCTGGCCCTCGACTACCGGCATCATGACATTGCGCGAGGAGCGCTGGGGTACGCTTACGCCATGACGGGCCAACACCAAAAAGCGCGTGAGATCCTCGATGCTATGAAGAATCCGAGCAAGCGGAACGACAGCCGTGAGCCTTATGCGGCAGCCCTGGTTCTGATCGGCCTGGATGAGAAGCAGGAGGCCGTTAAGCAATTGGAGCAGTCCTATCTGGAAGGGTCACACTGGAGCCTGGGGTTCCCGTGTGACCCGATCCTGGCGTCGCTGCGCAACGACCCGCACTACCAGCTTTTCATGAGCAAGGTCAGCTATCCGGCGCGTGAAGTTTCCGCTTCGCCTCTCGAGATAGGATCTCCTTTTTCAGCACACCAGCCTTGCCCGGCTGAGCTTAATGCCGTCCAAGCGGCCAAGCAACGTCACAGCGATGCGTTCGGGGGCGAAGAGACTCTGGGCCATCGCCTGCACCTGGGCGGCTTCCACTTCGTCAATGCGGGCAATGACCTCGTCCACCGGGAAGAACTCGTGGAAATACATCTCCTGGCGTGCAAGATTGGCCATGCGCGAGTTTGAGCTTTCCAGCGCCAGAAGAATATTGCCCTTGAGCTGATCTTTGGCACGGGTCAGTTCGTCCAGGCCAAGCGGCGTTTGCTTTAAGTTCCGGAATTGGGCCAGGATCAGGTCTACCACTTCGAGCGCCTTGCCCACTGACGTGCCGGCGTAGACCACCAGCGTTCCGGTATCGCGATAAGGGCTGAGATCGGAGTAGATGGAGTAGACCATGCCGCGCTCTTCCCGGATGGTTTGAAAGAGGCGCGAACTCATCCCTCCGCCCAGCACCGTATTCAGGATGAGCGTGGCATAACGATTTTCGTCGGTGATGGGGGGAGCCGGAACGCCAAGGCAGATCTGCACTTGTTCGAGGGACTTCTTGTTGCGCAGCACAATGCGGGCGCTCGCCTCTGGCGCCGGTTGTTCGTGCAGGGGTTTCGCCGCCGGCCAAAGATGAGAACTTGCCGGCCACTTCTTCAGCAAAACGGTCGTGGTCAAGGTTGCCGGCCGCGGAGAAGACGATATTGCCGCCGTGAAAGCGGTCGTTGTGGTATGCGAAAAGCTGATCGCCGATCGAGACGGTTTACTGTCTGCCTGGTGCCCAGGATGGGCAAACCCAGCGGGTGGTCCTTCCAGAACGCCTGGGTAAAGAGCTCGGCGACCAGCACATCCGGATTGTCCTCGTCGATCTTGATCTCTTCAAGAACTACGCCGCGTTCGCGCTCGATATCGGCGGCGGCAAAGAGAGGGTTGAGCACCAGGTCTGAGAGAATATCAAGCGCGATGGGCACGTGGTGGGCCAGGGACTTCACGTTGAAACAAATGGTTTCCTTGCTGGTGAAAGCGTCAAGGTTGCCTCCGATGGAGTCCATCTCGCGGGCGATGTGCTGCGCGGTGCGGGAACGAGTGCCCTTGAAGAGCATGTGCTCGACAAAGTGGGAGATGCCGTTGGTTTCGACCGGTTCGCAGCGCGAGCCGGACTTGATCCATACACCCATGGCAACGGAACGCATATACTCCATGCGCTCGGTAAGCACGATCAGGCCGTTGGGTAATACGGTGCGGCGAAGATTTCGATCATTGTTCATTTGGCGATCAATGGTCTGTGATCGGCGGCCAGTGACCACCGATCCTTGGGGATGAATTCGATTGTAGGCTAATCCTCTCGGCGGCACGCCCCCGTCACGGTTCCTTTCCGCCTGTACTAGAGATGAATGGAGAGCGAATTCAGTTCAGGCTCATCCCCCAATTTGGGCCAAAAAGAACGAAATCATGCGGAAATCGCGCAAAAAGCCACATTCCTGGCCCAAAAATGTCCTGATCCCTAATGCTCATTATCTAAAATAATCAGGTACTTACATAGCGAAAATGGCGAACAAAAAGAGAATTGAGTTCCGGCCGAGGGGTACCGCGGGTCTAAACCGGCCATGTCCCACTGTTTAGGAAAGGCGATTCTCCGACTCTGTTTCATTGTGCGCCAAGGGATGGTTATTTTCTGCAATCGGCGGGTCAGGTTCCGGCTATTTCAATATCGCCGTCCATAAACAGTTCCGGCGGATTGCCTGCCACGACAATCCGCCGGATAGTTTAACCTCGAACAACAAAGCGGTTAATACAGCGTTTGGTTAGAAGGTGTAGACGCCCGAAATCTGGAACTGCCGTGGATTGGACTGTGCGGAGTAATTTTTCCATATTGGCTGCTGCCTGCCCTCGAGTTGGGAGCGGCCCAGCTATCCAGATTGAAGACGTTGTAGGCATCCACGCGGAACTTCATATACTGCTTTCCAATGGTCCGGAATCCTTTGAAGAGCGACAGATCGACTTCCTGGTATCCTGGGTTACGTTCTGTGCCGTTATGGGCGTCTCCAAACGTGTAGTTCGCCGGTCTGCCGTAGGCGCAAACCGCCGTTGTCTACGCCCTTGTTACAGGGTGTGGCCGACGGGTCCGTACCCCACCAATGGGCCGCATCCCGGCCTACAATCTTTATCTTGCAGGTATTGGTTGATGCCGGCCCGCATAGTTATAGTTGCTGTTATCTGACGCTGCGTTGAGGCCAGTGTTACCATCGGTCGTGGATCATCGTGGCGGGAATACCGGTGTGGATGAATCGCATTCGCTGACAGTTCCCATCCGCCGATCAGCCTCATCCGTTAGCCGGTTCCAATGGGCGCCGTACCGTTTATCATTGCCGAATGGAAGCTGGTAGACAGCCGTTCCGCTCAAATTATGCCGGACGTCGAAGTTCCGCAGGGCCATAATCTGCGTGTGGGTGATACGAATCCTGCGGGAAGGCAAAGCCGCCGCCGGCGCCCACACCGTCGACGTTAAAATACCCGCCGGTGCTACGTTCAGCGCCTTCGAATAGGTGTAGTTCACTGTGTATTCCAGGCCGTTGTTTTCCTGCTGATGAAGAGTTGCCTGCAGGGCATTATAGTTTTCGTTGCCCTCTGAGACCGTCTCCACGATCTGACTGCCTCCCCCCACCACCGCATAATACGGAGCAACCAGGTCCACGCATCCCGTGGTATCCGATAGCGGACAGCCTGCGGGTACCTGAGCGATGTACTGGTTCAGGAGTCTGGGTTCGCCAGATGCTTGCCAACCTGGCCGACATAGCCGACTTGAAGAGAGGTCTTGCTTAAGAGCAGATACTGCGTTGTCAGGTTGAACTGCTGGACTTGGGCCGGACGGAAATTGGGGTCCCAGACATCGTACTGCGCGGGATAGGGGGCCTTGCTTGTTCCCGTGGTAAGACCATTTGTCACGCTAATCGGGATTGAGTACGTTGTTGCTGCGGCCCGTGCTGGAGGTTCGTAACCGATGTCAGGTAGGGCGGATTTTGCGTCATGCGCAGCCCGTTCCTGTGCCTTCGTCGTCGTCAGTGATGCTATATCCACCGCGAAGCACAAGTGCGGGGTGGACCTGCCAGGCAAAGCCGAGGCGCGGCATGAACTGACCATAGATACGGGTTGACAAGGGCGCGGCATTGGTCCTGCCGGTATTGGTGTTGTATGCTCCGGCTAACTCGACGAACCGGCTTGGAGTCGGAGCACCGCTCGGATCCACGGGCGCAAAGAAAGCCAACGGCAGATCGATGCTGGCCATCTTGTTGTGGGCCTCATACATCGGCTGGTCATAGGCATACCGCAATCCAAGATTCAGGGTGAAGTTCGGACGGACCTTCCAGTCGTCCTGGCCGTAGACTGCATGACGCCACTGCCGCGCTCCAAACGGACCGGTGACGCCGGCAATAGTGGCGACTTCGGCACTGTCCACTTCGAAATCGGCAAAGCTGTCCCCGTTGGAATAATATGCGTCGGCGCCGCAACAGGGGCTGTCACCTCCGCCATAATAGTTTGCGGTGTAATCTTCGTAGTAGGCAAACGTGCCGTTCTCTCCGCCGATGTTGCTGGGAGCGATGTAATTCTCCTGGTAGCGGACGAATTGCGCGCCCAACCTGGTGATATGTCTTCCATGCACCCAGGTAACATCATCCCCATAGTCGAAGTTGTTGTCGATGGTCTTGGTGCCGGCGGCGCCTTGAGTGCCGAAGCTGTTATTGTCTGAATAATATTGAAGGATATATGAAAATCCGGGGAGCGGCTGCGGGTTTGGAAGTCCAACATCCATCACGGTGTCGCCAGTCGTCCCGAGACCAAGTGAATCCGATGTCTCTGTGTCCTGAACGATGCGGGAATACCCCGGGCGGAATTCATTCACAAATGACGGTGAAAACGTGTGGATCCAGTCGACCACACCCATGGCGAAGGGATACTCATCCGTTAGGGGAAGTTCGACTGGGATAACAGCATTCGATTGGTAATCGTAGGCATCTCCGTAACTGCCCTTGATCATCAACGTGTCATGACTGCTGAGGGTGTAATCCAGGCGGCCATCCCCGATTGTTGACCTTGTAATAGGTGACCGGGGCCGTATAGTTGTTGAGCGACACGGGTTGGGGAGTGCTGGATGGTTGGATGCCGGCAAGAGGGTCGGGTGAGCAAAGAGATAAGTGACTACCGGGTTCAGGATGGGGACTTGGTCGCCGGGATATGAAATTCGGTGTTGGTCCCGCCCGTTGTGTTGAAAATCGGATTTCCTTCGATGGCATCCACTTCGCTGAAGTTGCCGGTGCGCTCATCAGCAGTGGGAACACTGGCTAGCGCTGTAGCCGGATTGGAAAATCGTAATCCTTCAAAGTCGCCGAAGAAAAACACTTTATTCCTGATGATCGGGCCGCCCACCGCCCCGCCAAACAGATTTTGACTGAAGGGCGCTAATCCGAGGTGGTTGTAGTTGTTGGCATAGGTGTTGGCTTCGAAATTTCTGGTTTTCGAAATATTCGTAGGCGCTGCCATGGAACTGGTTGGTTCCCGCCTTGGTCACCATCAGCACCTCGGCGCCATCTACGTTTCCGAACTCAGCGTCGGAGTTTCCAGTAATGGTGCGTATTTCCTGCAAAGACTGCGGGGCGGGGTTGTAACCGTTCAGATTGGCTGTCGTCTCGTTGATTTCGATGCCATCCAGCACAAAGTTATTTCCCTGCTGGCGATTCCCGTTGAAAGACGGGATATTATCCCAGCTTGTATTGCGATACGCTGTGCTCATGGAATTGACAGTAGGATTGACAGCGACAGCACAAACATGGTAGCGTACAGCACGTTCTGCCCAGGCAATGGCATGGTCTCCAGTGAGCGCGCTGATGCTGGTTCCCAGCGTGGCATCTTCCGTGTTCAGAATCGCGCCCGCACTTGCCGCCACGTCAATTGTGGTGGATGCTTTTCCCAACTGCAGCTTGGCATCGATTTTAGCGATCTGATCGATCTGCAGCCGGAACGGCCCAATCGTCGAGGTGTCAAAGCCAGGTGCGGTTACGCTGACGGTGTAATTTCCAAGATTCAAAAATTGGAAATCGTAAACACCGCTCGCATCGCTGACAGTTTTGGTCGCCACTGCAGTGTCTACATTGATGGCAGTGACCTTCGCGCCAGCTACTACCGCGCCACTAGGATCGGTTACCGTTCCGCGTATTGACCCGGTGATGGTCTGCGCCACGGCCACCGCTCCACTTAGGAGTAGAACGATACAAAAGAGTGCTACCAAATACTTTTTCATTCAGACATTCCTCACTTCCGATTTCCGTACGTAAATACGGCCTTCCGCAATTCGTTGGAACGATACTTGAAACGATATCGAGTAAGTTTCCCATTGTCAAGAAAAACAGTGGGCCAAATGTGAAAACTTTCCTACGCTCGCAACATAATGATAAATAATGGTTTAGCGAAGCGGTTGGTGTTTACATGTGACAAACATTACATATCATTCAGGTTAGAATTTCAGATTGTTTACCGGTTTTCCTCTCAGACGACTTCCAAGGCGATCGTGCCAGCCCGCTTTTCTGCTACTGGCAAATCTCGCTGAGTTCGATGCAGACGTTGCATGGTTCCGCGACGAGATGAACCTTCGTATACCGAGTGGGAGTTGGAGACTGTATTCCGCGCACCCATCCCCGGAATCGTTTTTGGAGAGGCTTGAACTGGCCCGTTTTGGCGGCGCGGATGATGCTGTTCATTCTCATGAACCGCTCATGGGAAGATTCTTGGGTGCTTTGCCCGGGTCACTGCTTCTCGAACTCTATAGTGCAATGTCGCCCTTCCACACGCTCGCCAGTTCCGCTGCGATCGGTAAACTGCGACTTGATATGGTAGCCATAATCGGTGCCTGGAGGGGTGTCGAGGCCGGGAACGTATTCCTTCGATCCGGTCATGCCGGCGGCGTAAGCGCGCCATTGCCGTCGTCGCCGATTTTACCTTCAATAAGCGCGCGCTTCGCGAATCACGCCCGGGTACTCGGCCGCGATCAGCGCGGCGCCCGCGAGAAGCTGCTCGCCGCGCGCGCGCGCGTTGGCGACCAGGCCCTCCGAGCGCAGCACCTCGAGCGCGGCGAGGGCCGCCGCGCAGGCCAGCGGGTTCCCGCCGAAGGTCGAGGTGTGCAGCAGCGGCGCCTTGCCGTAGGCCGCGTTCCACGCGCCAGGCCGCGCGACGTAGGCGCCGATCGGGACGACGCCGCCCGAGAGTCCCTTGGCCAGCGCGAGCACGTCCGGCACGACGCCGTCGCGCTCGCAGGCGAAGAGGTAGCCGCAGCGTCCGAGCCCCGTCTGCACCTCGTCGGCGATCAGCAGGGCCCCGGCACGGTCGCACAGCTCGCGGGCCGCGCGCGGATCGCCCGGCGCCGGCACGACGACGCCGCCTTCGCCCTGCACCGGCTCGACGACGAAGGCCGCGGCGCCTTCGAGCGCCTCGGCGAGCGCGGCGGCATCCCCGTAGGG
>CAWIVA010000021.1:0-53685 GCA_963839225.1 uncultured Acidobacteriaceae bacterium | reverse complement strand
GGCTGCGCACGGCGCTGGCAGAGGCCGGCTTTCGCGCTTCGATTGCTGTGAGCGCCAACTACCACGCGGCCCGGATGAGTGCGGCAAACGGGCGTAACATCATGGTGATTCCCGAGGGGGAAGAGGTCAATGCGCTTGCCAGGTTGCCCATTGCAGCTTTGGGTCTGGCCGGGGAGCATGAGGAGACCTTCGTCCTCTGGGGCATCCGCACGCTAGGCGAACTCGCCGAGTGCCTGAGACCGATCTGGTCACGCGACTCGGGGCCCAGGCAAGCACATGGAGCGCACTCGGCGCGCGGCACAGCTACGCATGCTTTTCAGCCCATTGAGCCAGTGCTTGCCCTGGAAGAGTTCTGCGAGTTCGACGCGCCGGTGGAGCAGGCGGATGCGCTGCTGTTTATGGGCGCGCGCATGATCGACTGCCTGGTGGCGCGCGCCGCGCGCGAGCCCTCGCGCTGGCCTCGCTTACGGTGCGCCTGAGGCTGAGGCGGTGAGTTCATGAGCGCCTTATTCGCCCTGCTTTACCAACAACAGACCGCAAGTTTCTGCTCAAGCTGCTGCAACTGGAGATCGTCGCGCATCCCCCGCAGGCCGCCGTGGTCGCGCTCACCCTGCCGCGGATGCCGGACAGTCCAGCACAGGTGCAGCTTGGGCTCTTTGCGCCGCAAATGCCGGAGCCTTCGCGATTGGATGTGACGCTCGCGCGGCTCAAGGCTATCGTGGCGAGGATCGTGTAGGCTCGCCTGCGCTTGAAGATACGCATCGCTCAGACAGCTTTCGCATGGAGCATTTCAGTCGTCGCTGCCAACTCGACCAGATCTCAGGCGCAAACTGCACGGATTGCACTGCGGCGCATGAGTCCGCCTATACCGGTTCGTGTTGCAGTTCACGGGATGAGGCCTGTTGCTTTTCGCGATGCGCAGAGCAGCTATGAGATTACTGCGGTCTACGGCCCGTGGAGAACCGGTGGTTGCTGGTGGTCTGCCGTGCGTGGGACGCCGAAGAATGGGATGTGCTGGCTGTATCAGGCAGACGGCGCTTCCGTCGCGTGTCTGCTTCACATGTGCGCCGTGAACGTAATATGGCGGCTGGAGGCTTTCTATGACTGACAGCAATCTAGCCGTGCCCAACGTGCGCTCGCCGGGAACGCCTGTCTGCTACCCCAACGATGCATACCAACCGGCTACCCATCAAAGATCTAACAATATTTCCGTAATTCAAGATAGGGAGTACATTGAACTGCACGCCTGCCAGCGCCTTCAGCTTTCTTGCCGGGGCATCGCAGCCCGAAGCACTGATCGAGCGCGCCGCTGAGCTTGACATGCCTGCAATCGCTCTGGCCGACCGCAACGGCCTCTATGGCGTCGCGCGCTTCCACACCACGGCGAAAAAGTGCGGCGTCAAGGCCACATCGGCGCGGAAATTGCCGTCGTTCCTTCGGCAATCAACTCACTCCGCCTTCTGGCTGCCGCATCAATTCCCTGCAGAGCCGCCGCGCCTGCTGCTGCTCTGCGCCTCGCAAACCGGCTACCAGAATCTGTGCCAGCTCATCACGCGCTTCAAGATGCGCGAGGCCACCAAGGCCGAAGGCGCAGCAACGCTCGACGATCTGGAAGAGTTTTCCGCCGGGCTGATCTGCCTCACCGGCGGCGACGAAGGCCCGCTGGCGGCGGCACTTGCGGGCGAAGGAGACGCGGGCGCGCAAGATCACCGACCGCCTGGCTTCCATTTATGGCCGCGGCAATCTCTACGTCGAACTCCAGCGCCACCAGCAGCGCGAAGAAGAGTGCCGCAACCAATCGCTGCTGGCCTCGCATCCCCCTTAGCCTGCCCGTGATTGCCACCAACGGCGTGCGCTACGCGCAGGAAAAGGACCGCGAGATTCTCGACCTGTTCACCGCCATCCGCCACCACACCACGCTCGATCAGGCAGGCCGCCTGCTTGCACTGAATTACGCCACGGCATCTGCGCAACGCGCAGCGAGATGGACGCGCTCTTCCGCGATATTCCCGAGGCCATCGCCAACACGCGCATTGTAAGTGACCGCCTCGAATTCACGCTGGACAATCTTGGCTACGAGTTTCCGCGCTACCCGGTGCCCGATGGCGAAACCATGGACAGTTTTCTGGCCGAGCGCGTTGAGGAGGGCGTTCGCAAACGCTACTGCTCACCAGCCAAGCAGCATCTGCTCGACAAGGCGCGCGCGCAGGTCGAGCACGAACTGGCGCTGATCGCCAAGCTGGGTTTTGCGGGATACTTTCTGATCGTGTGGGATATCATTCGCTACTGCCAGCAGCAGGGCTTCCTGGTGCAGGGACGCGGCTCGGCGGCCAACTCCGCCGTCTGCTACGCGCTTGAAATCACCGCCGTCGATCCCGTGGGCATGGAACTACTCTTCGAGCGCTTCCTGAGCGAAAACCGCGGCGAGTGGCCCGACATCGATCTCGATCTGCCCTCCGGCGATCAGCGCGAACAGGTCATCCAGCACGTCTACGAACGCTACGGAGCAGCTGGGCGCGGCCATGACCGCAACGTTATCAGCTATCGCGGCCGTTCGGCGGCGCGCGAGGTGGGCAAAGCGCTGGGCTTCGACGAGGAGCAGCTTGCTCGCCTCTCCAGCCTGGTAGGCCACTGGGAGTGGCGCGGCGAAAACGACACCATGGCGCACCACTTTGAGCAGGCTGGCTTTGATATTCGCCATCCGCGCATCGGCCGCTATCTCGACCTCTGCATGCGCATGAAAGACCTGCCACGCCATCTCGGCCAGCACTCCGGCGGCATGGTCATCTGCGCCGGCTGTTGAATCACGTTGTACCCATTGAGCGCGCATCGATGCCGGGCCGCACCGTCGTTCAGTGGGACAAGGAAGACTGCGCCGACCTCGGCCTCATCAAAGTTGATCTGCTCGGCCTGGGCATGATGGCCGTGCTCAAGGATTCGATCGAGCTGATCCCGCGCCACTACAACACGAGATCGACCTGGCCGCGCTGCCTGAGGACCCGCTGGTCTACGAGACGCTGCGCAAGGCCGACACGGTGGGTATGTTTCAGGTGGAGAGCCGCGCGCAGATGGCGTCCATTCCGCACAACGCTCCCACGCGCTTCTATGATCTCGTCGTTCAGGTGGCCATCATCCGGCCCGGTCCCATCGTTGGCAAGATGATGCACCCGTATATGCGCCGCCGCCAGGGCAGGGAAGAAGTGACTTATCCGCATCCTTCGCTCGAACCGGTGCTAAAGCGCACATTAGGTGTGCCGCTCTTTCAGGAGCAACTTCTGCGCATGGCCATGACCGTAGCCAGCTTCACAGGAGCAGAAGCAGAAGAACTGCGCCGCGCTGTGGGCATGCGCCGCTCCATGCAGCGCATGAAGGATCTTGAAGGCCGACTGCGCTCCGGCATGACTCGGAACGGCATCGGCCCTGAAGCGCAGGAGAACATTGTGCAGGGCATCAGTTCGTTTGCCATGTACGGCTTTCCTGAGAGCCACGCCGCCAGCTTTGCGCTCATCGCCTACGCCTCGGCTTATCTCAAGGTGCATTATCTGGCCGCCTTCACCTGCGGCCTGCTCAACAATCAGCCTATGGGCTTCTATTCGCCAGCCGTTCTCATCAAGGATGCGCAGCGACACGGCCTGCGAGTGCGCCCCATTGATGTGCAGCGTTCTGATTGGCTTTGTACGCTGGAGCGGGAATCCGACAGTTCGCTGTCGCTGCGCATCGGCCTGAACTACGCGAAGGGCCTGCGCCAATCCTCCGCGCAGGCACTGCTCGCGGCTCGCAACACAGAAGGCGTTTTCGCTTCTGCTGACGATCTCGCATTGCGCGTTCCATCCCTCAACCGCAAGGAACTCGTCTCGCTTGCCCGCATCGGCGCGCTTAATTCGTTGGGAAGCGTCGAGCATCGCCGCGATGCCCTCTGGCAGGTCGAGCGAGCGGGCCGTCCTGTTGGCCCGCTGCTGCGCGGTTCAACTAATGAATCCGGCAAATCGCCTGCGCCGATGCCGCTGCGGAAGATGACCACCGACGAGCGCCTAGCCGCCGATTTCGCTGGCACCGGTCTCACCACAGGCCCGCATCCCATGGCTTATCATCGCGACGCGCTGCGCCGCGAGGGCATTCTTTCAGCAGATGACCTGCTGTGCTACGGTAACCATCGCCAGGTCCGAATCGCCGGGTGCGTGGTGGCCCGGCAGCGTCCGGAACCGCCAAGGGCTTCGTCTTTCTCTCGCTTGAAGACGAAACCGGCATCGCCAACGTGATTCTTGCGCCGGATATTTTCGAGCGTGACCGCATCGTCGTTACACGCAGCCGAGCCCTGCTTATCGCAGGGCTCGTACAGAACCAGGAAGGCGTTATTCACGTCAAGGCGCAGCGCATTGAGCCGCTCGATATCACCGCCGCCGACACATGCTCCCACAACTTCCACTAAGTCGAGAGGAGGGATCTTACATCATACTGGAAGTAAGTTCCTGCTTGTTCTTTATCATTTCGGCCCACGGATCATGCCGCAGTCGCGACTTCCATTTTACGAAGTCTGAAACATGAAATGCCGGTGGCTTGGCGGCATTCAACTCACTCCATCGAAGCGGCATCGCTACCGGTGTGCCGCTCCTGGCGCGCGGAGAATACGGAGCCACCGAGGTTGACCCGCGGTCGTTGCGAAGATAGTCGAGATAGATACGATTCGTGCGCGTCGCCTTCGTCATCTTTGTAACGTATAGTTGAGGATTTTCCCGCTCCAGGTCGAGCGCCAAATTATGGGCGAATTCCTTGATCACCGGCCATTCATGATCCGGCCGAATCGAAACAACTACGTGAAGCCCTTTTTCCGCCGGTGCTCTTTACGAAACTCTTGAGCCCTGATTTCGCAAGCCTTCGTTTGAATTCACGCGCAGCTTCCGCCAGAACCTTCCATTCGATCGCCTGGTCTGGATCGAGATCGAAGACGATTAGATCGGGTGTTTCCAGCGATTCGTTGTGCGAGCCCCAGGATGGATTTCCAACGCGCCCATCTGCGCCAGTCCAATAAGTCCCTCGCTGGAATCGACCGTAAGGTATTCCTCTCTCTTTTTGCTCTTTTTATCGGGAATCGAGACGCTCTTCACTCCAGCCGGCAACCCAAGCCCAACGTGCTTTTGAAAGAAACAAGGCTTACCAATACCATCGGGGCATCGCACTATGCTCAACGGACGGTCAGCAATATGAGGAAGCAAATGCTCGGCAACTGCCTCGTAGTACTCGGCGAGTTGCCGCTTCGTCATGCCGCTCTCAGCATCCAGCACCTTGTCTGGATGCGTGATTGCCAGGTTCTTCATTGCCGTTGCGCTCTTTTTGCCACGCGCGGGATGCGACTCTGTATTGGCCTTCACAAGGGAACGACCAGGCTTTGTTCCTTTAGCCGCGCTGGCTGATTCCCGCATTACCTCCGTCGCTGGCTTGTCTTCGCGCAACCCTTTGAATGCCGCCTGCCGCACCAGGTTGTCGCGAGTCCAGGTCGAAAATGCAATCTGTGCGACAAGTTCCGGCTTCACCCAGTGCGCCCCGCGCTGCATCTCACGCGGCACGCCGGCAAACGAGGATTCTCTTTTCGCCAGCCGCTCGAGTTTTGCGCGCAGCATTTTGTGGGTAGTCTGCGTGAATCCTGTCCCTGTCCGGCCGGCGTAGCGAAGCTTTCCATTTTCGTAATAACCGAGTAATAATGCGCCCACGCCAATGGTTCCCTTCGACGGCAGAGTGAATCCGCCAATCACCAATTCCTGTTCGAGGTGGCACTTGCGCTTGAGCCATGCGCCGCTTCGCCCCGAAGTGTATTTGGCCGAAACGAGTTTCGAAACAATCCCTTCCGCTTTAAGGTCGCAGGCCCTGGTGAGAACTTCTTCTCCATCGCCCTTCAAATCCTCGCTTAGCTTCAAGGGCGAATCTCCATCCGCGTTGTCTAGCAGACGGCGAAGGATCCGCTTTCGCTCCAAGAGCGGTAAGACGCGCAGATTGTGGCCGTCCAGATGGAGAAGATCGAATGCGAAGTAAGTGATATATCGCTGCCGCCCTTCCTGAAATACGGCCTGCAGATCGGCGAAACTGCTTACCCCATGCTCATCTAGCACGACAGCTTCGCCGTCCAGGATCGCATCGTTGACGTTCAGTTTTGCTGCGGCGGCGGCAATGTCCGGCATACGAGCGGTCCAATCGAGTCCTTTGCGTGTGAGCAGGCGAACCTCGCGGGTTTTAGCGTTTGCTCTCGCGCCGGACCTTAGTTGAATTTGGATTCGATAGCCGTCCAGCTTCAATTCATGCACCCAATTGTCTCCGCTTGGTAGGGATGAGGTCTGCTGCGCCAACTGCGGTGAGATGAATCCGGGGAATCTTTCTTTTGGAGCGTCACTGAGATCCAGGGCTCGTTTGGCGCGAGATGGAATGGGCTTTTCGACCGGAGCAACTGCGCCTCCGTTGCCGGCAACGGCTTTGCGTGTGCCCTGCGCATTTGCCCCGTTCGAGTCCCAGACTCGATCGCTCCTGGCCGCTATCTGTTCCATGGTTCGACGGCTGGCTGCGCTGTTGGGAGCCTCCTCGGTAATCGGCTCGTCGGAACTCTCGCGCGCAAATTCGTCCTTATCTTTGATGAGAAGCCAATTGGGCTTGTCTGACTTACCGGCATGCCAGTGCATGCGGACCAATGCCCACTTGCCCTTGAGCTTCTTCCCGTGCAACTCAAATTTGAGATGCCCATCCTTCAGCCCCTGATCCACATCGCCAAGCGGGGTCCAGTTACCCTGGTCCCACACCATCACCGTTCCGCCGCCATATTGCCCTTTAGGAATAGTCCCTTCGAAGTCGCGGTATTCCCATGGATGGTCTTCCACCTGTACCGCGAGCCGCTTGTCGCCGGGGTAGTAGCTCGGGCCTTTGGTCACAGCCCAGCTCTTCAACACGCCGTTCCAACCCAGCCTGAAGTCGTAATGCAACCGCGTAGCCGCGTGTTTCTGCACCACGAACGGCAGCTTCACAGGGGTATGCGCCTTTCCCACATTGCGCCGATCACCACGGGGCTCGGCCGTCACACTGAAATCGCGCATGCGTTGGTAGCGCTCGAGGGGTCGGGTTGCCTCTTCAGTCGCAGTGGAATGTTTTCGTGAAACCATAGCCTACGCAGCCCTGTGCTTTCGTTTGCGGGCATCCACAAGCACGGGCCCTTTCTTCGGCTCAGCCTTGGAACTGCGGCGCTCGCTTCGCTCGCTCGCCACGGGGCGCTTGGCCTTCGAAACACTTTCTCGCAGGGCATCCATGAGATTAATGACTTTTGCCGGTCTACCTTTCTTTTCTTCCAGCGGGAGGGGCGTATTCCTTTGCTTTGCCTCAATAAGCTCACGCAGAGCAGCTTCATAATCATCCTTATAGGCGTCCAAATGAAAAGGATGCGAATACGCCTCGATGAGCTGGGTGGCCATGGAAAGCTGCTTCTTATCGATATGATTGGTCTGCACGGTGGGGATCTTTGAAAAATATTCGTCACTATTTCTCAGTTCTTCTTCATAACGGAGCAGGTAGGCCATAAGACCCGGCTGAGTGCGATCCAGAGGGACGGCAATCGCGACTAGATGCTCACGTCCCCCGAATGCAATCTCGCCGATCGCCACCTTGCTGGCCTCTTCCATTGCTTTGCGAATCACCACAAAAGCGTCGGGCGACTCTTTGGGCTCAGGGACAACGAAATACGGCTTTTCAAACAGGGCTAGAGGCAGTTCGCCGGGATCGACAAATTGTTGCACGTCGAGTACATTCCGAGTCTCGATCCGCAGCTTTGCAATCTCATCCGGCTCCACAACCAGGTATTTTCCCTTGGTATATTCGTAGCCTTTTACAATTTCCGACTTTTCAACCCGCTCATCGTTATCGGTCACATTCGAATGGCGGATCCTCTCCCCGGTCGCGCGATTAATCTGATGAAAGGTGACTCCGCTCTGATAGTTAGTAGCCGGATAAAGCTGAATGCCGAAGGAAACGAGCGAGATCTTGAGTTGCCCTGACCAATAAGGACGGCCGGCCATTTTTGCCTCCACGCGCGGGTACACGAATTCCCACGGACATTTGATTCAGATGCGCCGCCGGTGTTAAAGGTTTCTCCCAGGCGGGCCGGAGATCGCAGGTTCATCTAACGGAGGCCGATGGTCAAGAGGCAGCGGGCTAGGCCGCGTTCTTCTTGCGCGCGGCCTTGACCCGCTCCTAGAGCAATTCCTTGGCCTTCTGCAATTTCGCTTTGCGGGTCGCACTCAGGTTTTTCCCCGCCCGGTTGATGAAGAACGTCAGCATCCTCATTCCGGATGCAGGCCCTTTAGGCGAAACTCTCTTGGACGCAAGCGATCGGGCGATGGTCTCCGGATCCTTGGTGAACAGTCCTTCTGGGGGATGCGTGGAGTCCGTCGTTACGCTGCCTGACCATTTTTTCCCTGAATGAGGCATGGTTTGCTCTCCCCAATGAAATCAACGAATTCCCGATTTGTGCCAAAGCGAATGCAACTGCCGCCCGCGCGCTCGGACATTCGACAGTGCTTCTTGAATGCTCGTCAGTGCTTCTTGAAATACTGCACTTCACGCTCGTGCTGTTTGGCTTGTTCCAGAGTGGCGAAAGTCCCCAGGTTGCGGCGCTTGCCCGTGTCTGGGTTCTTTTTTCTCGAGTACAGCCGAAATTGTCCGGATTTGAGTTTGCGAATCATATGCGAAATAGATGCGAGCCGTGACTACCAGGTTTCATGGCTACCAGACCAGAGTTTGATTCATTTCTGAACTCCTCATCCCGGGTGCAACCGGCCCGTTTGCCGATGCATCATAACCAGCAACAGAACGGCACCCCACACCTAAGGAGTATGGCAATTATGGCGCAAGTGAAAACGATCGAGAATCTCCTCATTGAAGAACTGAAGGATCTCTATTCAGCAGAAACCCAGATTACCAAGACGCTTCCCAAACTGGCGAAAGCTGCATCATCGCCCGACCTGAAGAGCGCTTTTGAACACCACCTGAAAGAGACTCAAGGTCAGGTCCAGCGCCTTGAGAAGGCCTTTCAGATGCTTGAGGCCAGCCCGAAAGGCAAAACCTGTAACGGGATGAAGGGAATACTCGCTGAGGGCGCAGAGGTGCTGGATGAAGTCCCGGCTGGCGATATTCTTGACGTGGCTCTCATCTCAGCGGCGCAGCGGGTGGAGCACTATGAAATGGCTGCGTATGGAAGTGTGCGCTCCTATGCTGAAACCCTGGGTCAGGAGAAAATAGCCGGACTTCTGCAGGAGACCCTCGAGGAAGAGAAGGCTGCGGATAAGAAACTTACCGAGATCGCTCACAAGTTAAATAGCCGCGCATTGCGCGCCGCTTAGCCAGTATTGCAGAATCTCGCCGGTGCAATCTGCGGACGATTGCACCGGCGAGTAAAGTTGACTTCGATGAGAACTATTGCCAGTCGAGGCAGGGGCGGCCGGTCTTCGAGAATCGAAGGGATTGAACCGCTGTCTTAGCTATATGCGTAACTCTCCAGTGCCGCAAGATTGGGTATGGTGAGCGTGGATCCTGGAAGTTGACCAGTTGGCGAGTTTTAAAGATCGTGAGAGTCCGGGTTACGGTTTCGCGCGAGGTGCCGATGAACTCGCCGATCTCCTCATGAGTGAAGGTAAAGCGGAATCGCATCCCGGACCCAGTTTTTTGCCCGTTGCGGCCTAAATCAAGAAGCAGGCGGGCAAGCTTTTCCGGCGCCGAGGTGGATAGCGCCACAAGGCGCAACTGCTCGCAGATCATTCCGTAGTGGCGACTCAGTTCCATGGTCACGGCCTGGTAAAAGTCGGGATTACGGCTGAGAAAGTTGAGAAATTCGCGCCGCGGAATAAAGGCCAGGCTGGCCGGGTAAAGCGTCTCCGCGGTCAGTTCGCATGGATTGCCGGTTAGCGCCGATGCGAGGCCGATGATCTCGCCTTTTTTTGCGATACGCAGGATCAGCCGCCGTCCCTCGCTGGAATTGACGGAAAGTTTTACTTCTCCCGAAAGAATCAGGAAGACACCTTGTGGGGATTCCTGTTCCGACAGGATTTGGCAGCCGGCGGGATAAGACGACGCATGCTGCAGTGATGCCAGCTGCACATGGCTTCGGGCGATAGCATGTCGAAATACTCGCCGCCCAGATATGCCTGGTTTGCGCAATCGGGGGATTCATTAAATGTGGTATTCATTTCCGGCCTCCTGGTTAACATTGAATTTGTTGTTGACCTGAAATTTCCCGGGCCAGGTGTTGGGTCCATGGAGTGCGGGCAACCACCTCGCAGCGAGTATGGAAGTAGATCTCCTGGAGCACCCGCATGCCCTCCGCATCCGCATAAGTCACGTTGCAAATATCGATAAGCAGCTTTCCCTGGGCGAGTTGCGCGGACTTTTTATCCCAAACATGGCGTAGTTCTTCCGCCCAGGGTCCCGCCACTCTTCCTTCCAGCGTGAGCAGCGTTTCATCACCATTTTCCTTAATCGTGATTCGCACTGGACGCTGCCCTTCTGTCTTACGCGCTTATCGGTTGCAAGCCGCGTGCCAAAGCGTGGGTAAGGTCGGGGATTGGAAATAGGGGTTGAAATCAAATGGTCTTAGAAGTTGTCCTAAAGATAGATGGGCAACGGGGGAGTAGCCGGTGACGAAGTGACGATGACGAAATCCCGTCACCGCGACTTCATATAGTCACTGCGCTCGATGCCCAGCTTCTTCATCTTCGAATTCAATGTCGTCCGCTTCAGGCCCAGACGCGCGCCGCGCCATCCGGTCCGCCGATCTGGCCCTTGGTGTCACGCAGCACGCGCAAAATGTGCTCCCGCTCGGCCGCATTGCAGCGTAGGCGTTTCTCTGCGCCCCTTCCTGCTCTCGTTCGCGCTCTCCAGCTCCGCCAGCGGAACATAGAGCACCGGACCCCGGGTGAGTATCACTGCCCGCTCAAGGAAGTTCTCCAGCTCACGAATATTTCCCGGCCACGGCCACCGAATCAGCGCCTGCATGGTCTCTTCAGGGATGGTCTCGATGACCTTGCCCATGCGCCGGCTGTGCGTGGACAAAATGCCGCACCAGGACCGGAATATCGCCGGCGCGATCGCGCAGCGGCGGCGCAAAGATCGGAAACACCTTGAGCCGGTAAAAGAGATCGCTGCGGAATTGCTTCTCCGCCACCATCTGCGCCAGGTCGCGGTTGGTCGCCGCGATCAGGCGCACGTTTACCGGAATCGCCCGGTCCCCGCCCAGCCGCTCGATCTCCCGCTCCTGCATAGCGCGCAACAGCTTCGGTTGCAGGTCCAGCGGAAGCTCCCCCACTTCATCCAGAAACAGCGTCCCCTCATGGGCCAGCTCCAGCCGCCCCATCTTGCGCGCAATCGCACCTGTGAATGCGCCCTTCTCATGACCGAAGAGCTCGCTCTCCAGCAGTCCTGCGGGAATGGCAGCGCAGTTCAGCTTGACGAAGGTGTGTTCATTTCGCGGGCTGAGCCGGTGAATGGCGCGCGCCAGCAGCTCCTTGCCGGTTCCCGTTTCACCCTGGATGAGCACCGTCGCATTGGTCGGCGCCACCGTCTCAATCTCTTTCAGCACCTGGCGCAGCCCCTTGCTCTCGCCCACGATGTCTTCGAATCGATTCTCGAGATTGATCTCCTCTTCGAGATACTGCTTCTCCTGGCGCAACTGGTCGCGCAATTCGGCAATCCGGCTGAACGCCATCGCGTTATCCACGGCCATCGCCACCTGCGACCGCGATGTGAAGCATAATGTCCGCTTCGTGCTGGGTGAATCCGCCTTCCATTTTGCTGACCACGGAGAGAGTTCCAATCGACTTCCCCGTTGTGAATAAGTGGAACCCAGCAGCCGGACTTCATCCCCATCCGGGTAAGGTTGCGCATGCTGTCCGGGGCAATCGAATCCTCCTGGACGCGCTCCAGCAGTACCGGTTCCCGGGTACGAAACGCAACTCCGGAAAAAGTACCCTCCAGAGAGAGGCGCAGCTCGCCGGGAAGAGATCGGCATCGTTCGGTCTCAGAAAATGAGCTACAAGATCGCCAGCCCTGGATCATAGAGGGATAGTGCGGCTGAATCGTGGGGAATCACCTCACGCAGGCTTGCCGAGATGGCTTCCAGTAGTTTGCGTACGTCCATGTTGGCCAGCAGCGCGCTGCTCAATTGTTGCATCACGGCCTCGTCGGCGCGCTTGCGGTCAGTGAAATCGCGGGTCACTTTCGCGTAGCCTGTGATTGTCCCGGTCTCATCGCGAATGGCGGTCAGCACTCGTTGGCCCAGAAGCGCGAACCGTCTTTACGGACCCTCCAGCCCTCTTCCTCCACTCGTCCGCGCGTTGCGGCCAGACGCAATAACTCCGCCGGCCGGCCGCGCTCAATATCCTGCTGCGCAAAAAAGCGTGAGAAGTGCAGTCCCAGAATCTCATCGGAAGTGTAACCCTTGATCCGTTCCGCGCCGGGGTTCCACGTCATGACGCATCCGTCTGGATCGAGCAGATAAATAGCGTAATCCTGAATGGTCTCCAGGATCGAGCGAAGCTGCAAATCGTGTGCGGCGTAATGCCTCCTGGGCATCGCGTACCTCGGTATTGTCGCGAACGAAGCTCAGCACCACCATGCCGGTTGGCGTCTGCATCGGCTGCAACAGATATCTACCGGAAACTCAGTCCCATCCTTGCGCAGCCCGAAGAGATTCAAGCCGCGCCCATCTGGCGGGTTCTGGGATTTGCATTGAAGTTCTCGCGGTGGCCGGATGCCTTCCGCGAAAACGGCGGGGAATCAGATTTTCAGTGGGCATGCCATAGAACTCTGCCTGGCTGTAACCAAAGAGTTCCGCCGCACGCGGGTTTGCGCAACGAATCACCCCTTGGGCATCCGTCACAAAGATTGCGTTTGGAGACACATCGAAGAGGTTCTCCAACGCGGAATGAGCGAACTCGGCCCGATCTTGCTCAGCCAATGCCGCTTTGTCCATCTCGGGGGAATCGGACGGGCGCATGCATTGCTCCAGCTTATCCATTAAACATACACGTGCAGATTGACCCCGTGCAAATGGGAAATCTGGTTTTTCCCTTGCGGGAAGCAGTCTTCACTCCCTTCTTCACGAACGGCTGGGAAGGGCCCAATTATCAGCAAGTTCTACATTGCATCGCGCACGCAGCGGAATCCTACGCCGCCGGAGCGGTCGTAGCCCGGCGCCATCAGCAGCAGCTTGCTGTGCTCGTCATTGCGATACGGCTTGGGGAAAGTACCAGATCGATCCTTGCGGCTGGTAATACTTGCCGCCGCGCAAAATCGCGGCGCGGGTATGCTCGTCGGTGAACTCGTCGGTCCACTGCCAGACGTTGCCCACCATGTCCATGACGCCGTAAGGGCTTGCGCCCTGCGGGATGAGCGTCTACCGAGTCTGGGCCGCGCATGGTGCGGCCTGTATCGGCGATGGGAACATTGGCAGGCTGCCACTGGTTTCCCCAGGGATAGATTCGGCCATCCGTGCCCTGCGCCGCCAGTTGCCACTCCCACTCGTGCGGCAACCGCTTGCCCGCCCACCTTGCATAGGCCCGCGCATCCTCCAGCGAAACCCAGGTTACCGGCCGGTTCTCCCAGCCCTTGGGGAAGCTCGCCGTCTTTCCAGTCGCGCAGAAAATTGATCGCGTCTCTGGGCGCGTAATGGGTTGCATCCAGAAACTCCTTGAACTGCGCGTTGGTCACCGGGAATTTGTCGATGAAGAACGGCGCCACCTGCACGCCTCTCATGGAAGCGCCGTGGCGAATCCTCCCACGGGTACTGCACATCGACGCCGGGATCTGCGCCACCTTCGATCTCGGTGCCTTCCACCTTGAAAAGGAATGTGCCGCCAGGAATCTTCACCATGCCGGCCGGCGCCTCGGCTGCGGAGCGGTTGGCGCGAATTTCAACCATGCTCTGCGGCAGAATCGCCGATTCATGCGACAAGGCTGCGAGCGGCTTCTGCGGTCATGGCAGCCATGCGCAGCATCAGCGCCTTGATGGCATCGCTGGGCTCGCCGGGCGTTGCCAGAATCGCGCCGTATCCGTTGGCTTCAAGGTCGAAGCTCAACAAGGCGCTTTGCCCGCTGATTTCCGGCTTCAACTCCGTCCCGCGATAAAGATCGAAGTAGCGTAAGCCCGGCGTAGATGAAACCCTCATCTGCGGCCCGGCAATGTTGTAGCTGTTGCGGTTAACAATGGTCCATACCGTCTCGCCGCCCAGCGGCCAGCGGCTGGCATAGACGCCGTAATTGTGCATCGGATAAAGCGGCTCCCATTCGGGGCTGACCAGGAACGGCGCATCCCATGCTCGATCGCGGCTACTCGCCGTGTAGCCTCGGCGTCGTGCTGGTTGATGCCGTTCCAGATGCCCCAGATGTTCTCCCAGCTCTCAAAGCCTTCGCCGTTGAAGAAGGCGTATTGCAGGTTGCTGGTGTGGTCCTTGTTCCAGCGGTCGCAGACGTTGACCATGTGGCGGGTCTCCAGCCACTTGTACTTGTCCACCATGGGAATAAACGGATAGCTGTAATAGCCCCAGCCCATCAGGTTCCAGCTCACGTCCTCGTAGTTGGGACCGCCCTCGGGTTCAAAGACCAGCGGATGGCCGATCTTCTCAGCCGCTACCGGGAAGGAAGGCGGAACGCCGTCCTGCGTGTCCCCGTTGATGCCGTCGGCATCGATCAGCTTCATCCGTGCGGCAATGGCATCCGGCCAGGGCTGGTCAGGCTTGCGCGTACCCTGATCCCACATCATCATAGGGAAGAGCACCCGCACGCCGCGCCGGTGGAAGTCGGCGACCATCCGGCGCACGCCGTCGAGGCCACCAGGCATGGACGCGACCATATCCAGTTGGTCGCGGTCGTCGATGCCCATATTCGGATAGGTAGACCACACCAGCACCGAATCAATGCCGCCGTAGCGCTTCTCCAGATCATCGAGATAACGGTCTACGGTATAGCGTCCGGCCGCCGGGTCATAAAAATAGCGATCCTGCACCATCATCTGCGGCTGGATGAAGCTGGTTTGGGCCCAGCGAGTCGCGGATTCCTCATATCGCGCCGGATTATAGCCGGAGCGAATGCGCAGTTCCATCCTCCAATGTTCGAGGTCGTGGAGCCAACGCTCATGCGTGTCGGCGGGGCAGGGCGCCTGTTGTGCGCCATCCCAGGCAACATGCAGATTCAGGCAGTCCGGCGCGGGAATCAGCTCGTCTTTGGGCTTATACTGTGTGTCCTGTGCTAACGCTGCGAGGGCACATGCCACCACCAAAATTCCAAGAGTGATTGCGCGAAACATTTGATTTAGTTTCTCCCATTCCAAATTGATTGCTCGAAGGACAAGGTGTGCAACAAGCATTAAGTGTGTCCGGCCAGAAACTCATCCACCTCATTCCTGCTCGGCATAGAGGCCTGCGCGCCCTTCCGGGTGACAGAAATAGCCGCAGCCGCCGCGGCAAACCGCGCCGCTGCCCATGGATCTTTGCCTTCCAGCAGCGCAACGGCAAATGCGCCGTTGAAGCAGTCTCCCGCGCCCACGGTATCGATGGCCTGAACAAGAAAAGCCGGCGCCCAGTCAGCCTTGCCACCCGCGACGGCCACGTATGCTCCATCGCCGCCTCGTTTCAGAGCCACGCCGCGCACACCTCTGCCCATCAACTGCTTCGCGGCGTCTACTGGCTTCGATTCGGTGCCCAGATAGAAGGCCGCCTCGGTCTCGTTGGGAGTGCACCACGCCACCTGCCGCCAGATTTCGCCGGGGACAGGCGCAGCTGGAGCGGGATCGAGCATCACCGGAACACCGGCATCCTCGCATAGATCGAGGACGCATCTCACAGTTGGGATGGGCAGCTCCAACTGGCAAAGCACCATGCCCGCTGAACTAATCAGGTCGGCCTGACTGGTCAACGTACTGCCGGATCAACTTTGCCGTTTGCGCCGGGAACCACCACGATGCTGTTTTCGCCGTTCTCGGCCACCAGAATCGGTCGCCACGCCGGAAGGCCCCTCCACCCGCTTGACGGCTGCCGTGCCAACGCCCGCGGCGCTGAGATTGTCGAGCAACGCCGTGCCGAAGACGTCCTCGCCTACCGCGCCCACCATCTGCACCGGATAGCCCAGCCGCGCCGCTGCAACGGCCTGGTTCGCCCCTTTGCCTCCGGGAGTGGTATCGAAGCCTGTGCCGATAAGCGATCTGCCCGGGGCGCGGAATCTGGTTGCAGCGCGCCACCAGGTCGATATTGATGCTGCCGACGACAACGATGGGCTTTTGCATGGTGTTCACGCCCTCAATTAAACCGGGGCAGCGGAGCCATCGCAACCGCGCTCAGCCCCAGTGCGAAGAAAATGAACATAAAGAGCAACAGGATTTTGGCCGAGCGGGGAGCGTCGGCAAACTCGCGCCACACAAAAACTCCCCAGCAGGCGGAGATCATGGTCGCGCCCTGGCCGATGGAGTAGGAGACCGCCGGTCCCACCAGGTGAGCGCCCGAGGCCACAAAGTTGGCCACCGCGCCCGTGCACCAGATCGCGCCGCCCAGCAAACCTGCGATGTGCCAGCTCAGCGGCGCGCATCGGTAGCCGGCTCCGTCCACGGGAGGCTTGCCGTCCAGCGGCTTGGCCATCAGCAGCAGGTTGGCAGGCACGGTGGAGAGCAGCACGCCGACGGCGAAGAAGAATGCAACCGCGTAGGGCCCGGGAGCAGCCTTCCCGGGCACGCCGCCTAACGCTCGCGCAACCAGCGGATAGAAGGTGCCCATCAGCAGCCGGCCACCAGGCTGAGGACGATGCCCCGCGTCGTAGCGGCCTTGGCCGAGCCCTCGCGTTTGCGATAGGCTGCCGCATCCAGAACAATGGCCACAGCGACCAGTGCAACCCCGCCGAAGAGCAGCAGGGGATTGCCGGCTGGGCTGACCAGGTAGCTTGAAACCGCGCCCACCACCAGCGCCAGCCCGATCCCCACCGGGAAGGCCACCGCCAACCCGGCCACTTCAATCGCCGCCACCAGCAGAAGATTGGCGATGTTGAAGATCACGCCGCCGCAGACGGCGAAGAGAATCGAAGCTAGCGGCGTCTGCGTCGCGGCGCTCAGGAACGGCAACCCCGCATGACCCATGCTTCCCGCGGTCAATCCCCACAGAGATGGCGCCCGCCGCCAATCCGATAGCGTAGTCCCAATAATAAAGCTGAAATCGATAGCCCGGGCACATCTTGAGCGTGTTGGCCCACGATCCCCAGCACAGCATAGTCAGGATCATAAGAAACAGCGCGGCCTGATACGTTTCGGGAAGAAGCATCGTACTCGCCCCCGTTCAATTACTTTGTGCGGCAAACATCAAACCATAATTCCTCAACCCATAGGTGCGCAAATGCAACTCCCGTCTGCACTCAGATCATCAAATGGCAGCATGATATATTACGGCCATATGGCAGCAAGCAGCGCGATGAGTGAGACCGCTAAACAAGAGTTGGAATGCACCGTTCGTGAAGCTACCTGGGATGATTTTGAGGCCATATGCCATGTCAAGCGGCGCAACGGGATAGTGCCTGAAGGTCGCCCTCACTGGGCGCGCTTGTGGGATGAGAACCCTTTTCGGTTCGGGCATCCTGTTCCCCTTGGTTGGGTGCTTGAAAATCAAGCTCAGGGTATAGTGGGCACATTCAGCAATATTCCACGCATATACTTCTTCAATGGTGAGCCTGTCCGAGCAGCCATTCCCAGCAGCTGGGCGGTCGATCGGCCATTCAGATTCGCCGCCAGTACTCCCGCAGTGGAGTATTTGGCGCAAAAGAATATCGACCTGTTCATCACCACCACCGCATCTCCGCGAACCGAGGCCAGGCTGAAGGATTTGGGGTGTCTGGAGATTCCTGGCCCTTCTTGCGCGAAAATGCTCTTTTGGGTCACCAACTATAAGACATTCGCCGGAGACCTTTCTGCGCAAGGCGAAAGTCCCTGCACTTCCCGGAATGAAGCACGCAGTTGGTTTAGCGCTTTACTTACGGGATCTGATCCATTGGCCCAAAGGCAGCTTTTCCAGAGGATAGCAGTAACCCTCCTGCAAGGCTTCGATGAGCGTTTTGATGCGTTGTGGGAAGTGCTCGGTCGGCGTCGCAATCGGCTGATGGCGGTGCGCAACCGCGAAGCGCTCAACTGGCAATTCCGTCCCGCGCTTGAATCGGGGAATCTGTTCCTCTTCGGAGTAGTGAGTGGCAGCCGCCTCACAGGTTACCTGATCGTGAGAAAGTACGATCATGAGCAGTACGGGCTTCGCCGTTTCAGAGTCGTGGATTTGCAGGCTATCGACGACGAACCCAACACTGTATTGTCGCCGACTGACTGCAGCGCTGGAGCATGCCGCTCGATCCGGGGCGGATGTTGTGGAGGCAATGGGATTTAATAAGTCAAAGCACGATCTCCTTGGAACGGCTGAATCCTCATCACCGCACCCTTCCTTCCTTCCCCTATCTCTACAAAGTGAGCGAAGGTGCACCGTCGCTCCAGAATGCGCTCCTGGATGCTGATGCCTGGGACCCTTCACCGCTCGACGGAGACTCTGCCCTGTGAGAATCAGAAGAGATTGCTGGCTTCGTCTTTTCAGCGATTGAAGCTCACTCCGCTTATGCTGAGACTTCAGCAGCGGTGGATTCCTGGCGGATATATACGCGCTATTAATTATCATGGGGTTTCTGCGGAGTCGGCAAGTAACTTCGAACGGCAGTTAGCCTATTATGCGGAGCGATTCACTGCTGTATCATTGGCTGACCTGGATAACTTTTTCCGGCTTAAACGATGGGATAAAAAGCGCCCCGGACTGATTATTTCTTTCGATGACGGTCTATCTTCTAACTACTCCGTTGCAGCCCCGCTCCTGGATAAATACGGATTCAATGGCTGGTTTTTTATCCCCGTTGATTTTGTGGCCACTCCACCCTCCGAGCAGCTGCGTTTTGCTCGCAACCATCAGATTAGTGCCGGATAGCACTTCGTCCAAAGCCGAACGGGCAGCAATGTCGTGGGATGAATTGCGCGATCTTGATAGGCGAAATCACATTATCGGCTGCCATACGCGCAGCCATTTGCGCATGGTGCCGGAGTTATCGGAATCCGTGCTCGAGGATGAGATCTGCACGGGCAAAGCGGTGCTCCAAGAGGAGCTTGGGCATGTTTGCGATTGCTATGCGTGGGTGGGCGGCGAAGAATGGGCTTATACCTCTGATGCAGCGCGGATGATTCGCATGGCCGGATACAAGTACTCATTTACCACCAATGCGTGGCCTATTACCCGCAACTCCGACCCGCATCAATTAGGGCGCGACAATGTGGAGTCGGATTGGCCGCTCTCAATGGCTTCATTTGAACTCAGCGGCTTTCAGGACCTGCGCTATACTCCAAAGCGGCGAAGGGTTGCCCGTACCATTCGAGCGAGCCAGATTGACCGTTGAATAGCATCCTGGCAGTTTACTGCCGCGCAGCTTTCACCGCGTCGGTCAACGCAGGAACCACTTCAAACAAATCTCCCACAATTCCGTAGTCGGCTACCTCGAAGATTGGCGCGTCAGGGTCTTTATTGATTGCGACTATGCACTGTGAGCCTTTCATTCCCACCAGGTGCTGGATCGCTCCGGAGATGCCGACGGCCAGGTATAGTTTGGGTGCGACAGTCTGTCCTGAACTGCCCACCTGGCGCTCCAGAGGCAGCCACCCGTTGTCGCAGATGGGCCGTGAGGCGGCCAGTTCCGCGCCCAGCGCTGTCGCCAATTCCTGACGAGGGGAATATTTTCCGCCTCCTTGATGCCGCGCCCTACGCTGACGATCAGTTGCGCCGAGCCAAGGTCTACGGTCTGCGACCGCACCGCGGAAGGGTTCGCCGGGTTTTGTGCGAATCTGGATCGGATTCAATCGTCGGCGTGAAAGTAACGACCCCCACAGGATTTGAGGCCTTCTCTAAATTTTCAGCGCGAAAGGCTCCAGCCTGCACAGAGATTAAGCAGGGTCCGTCGCTGGTGTGGCGATAGTTGCCGTTCAGTCGGCCTTGCATGAGTTGGCGCGTAAAGACTGGCCCATCGCCAATGGCGACTACGTCGCTGATGAGCACCTGACTGAGGCGTGTAGCCAGTGCCGGCGCAAAGTCGCGAACCTGATAGGTGTGTGGGAAAACCACGTACGCGGGTGATTCCGTACTGAATAAGTTGCTGGAGAGCCAGCGTAAACCCGTCGGCAGTGTAGTGAGCGAGCAGCGGATGCTCCACGCACACAACTTTGCGAGAGGCTGGGCTCGCATTTCCGCCGGGAGGCTTCCGTTTGCGCGGCGACAATGGCCGCGCATACGGGTAGACCCAATTGCGAGCCCAGACGCTGTCCGCCTGCGAGGGCCTCCCAACTAATGCGGCTAATTCTTCCGTCCCGCTCCTCCAGAACCACAAGAACGCAGCTCATAGGACACGCACCTCGAACTTCAGCTTTTCCACCAGCGCCGCCGCGGCTTCCTTCGCCGTGCCGGGCAGAATCTGTGTGGATTTTTGTTTCCGGGGTAATGTGACCTGCTCCAAGCACCACCAACGGCGCAGCATCCACGTCCAGTTCCGATGCGGCCAGCTCTCGCACTTCTTTGGTCTTGGCGCGCTTGATGCCCATCAGCGTGGCGTAGCGCAGCTTGTTGCCGCCGGATTGGATGGTGAGCACCGCGGGCGAGGGCAGTTCGACGGTCTGAAACCAGCCCTCTTCCAGCTCGCGCTTGACCTTGAGGCCGGCCTCGGTCTTTTCCACGTGGAGGATCAGTGTTGCGTGGGGCAGGCCGAGCAGTTCAGCCACAATCACGCCGGTCTGACCCAGTCCCAGGTCTTCCGACTGTAAGCCGGTCAGCACGAGGTCGGGATTCTCGGTTTTGATTGCGGCCGCCAGCAGCTGTCGCCACGCCCAGCGCATCGCGCGCAGCCGAGATCGTCGCAGACGATATGAATGGCCCGGTCCGCTCCTTTGGCCAGGGCCTCACGGATTGTTGTTCCCACCCGTTCGGGTCCGGCGCTGAGGACAACCACTTCGCCGCCGTCGCTTTTCTTTGAGTTGAAGCGCCTCTTCGAGAGCATAAGCGTCGGACTCGTTCAAGGCATACTGCAGATCGGATTCTTCAATCCATTTGCCTGCAGCGCCGATGCGGACCTGCGCATCGCGCTCGGGAACCTGCTTGATCGCGACAATGATCTTCATGTCAAATCGACCATCGTTGCGATTCTTAGCTTGTCGCGCGTTTCGGCGGCAATCCCCGCGCGGCCAATCTGCGCAATATCGAGCAGTTCGGGCGCGTCTTCGCCGGTAGCTGCCAGCGCATCCCTGAACATGGTATTGCAAAAAGGGCAGGCCGCGGCGATGGTCTGCGCGCCGGTTGCCACCAATTCCGCGGCGCGGTTTGGCTCACGCGCTCGCCGGTCTCTTCGCCAAGAAAAGCCAACCCGCCGCCGGCTCCGCAACAGAAACTGCGCTCATGGTTGCGCGGAGCTTCCACCAGTTCGCCGGCCAGCGCCGCAACCTTGCGCGGCTCCTCATAGATGTTGCGATAGCGGCCCAGGTAGCAGGGATCGTGGAATACGACTTTTCTCTGGTCCTGGACCTGGCTGCAGCTTATCCGCGTAACGCGCCAGAAACTCGCTGTGATGCTCAATCTCAGGCGGCGTGCCGTACTCCTTCCAGTCTTCCTGAATGGTGCGCACGCAGTGCGGGCAGATGGAAACGATCTTCTTCACCTTGTTCTGCGCCAGCGCTTCAAGGTTGGCTTCGGCCAGTTGCTGGAAGAGCAGGTCGTTGCCCAGCCGCCGCACCGGGTCGCCGGTGCATTTTTCCTTGCGCAGCACGCCGTAGCTTGTGCCCAGGTAGTTCATCACGCGGGCAAAGGCGGCGACAATCTCGCGGCCCTTGGGGTCGTAGCCGCCCATGCAGCCGAGCCACAAACAATACTCCTGCGTCCCGTCGAAGATCGGCAGGGCTTGCTTCTCGATAAACTTGTCGCGCTCCGCGGCACTCATTCCCAGAGCATTCGATCCGCGCTCCAGGGCGAGGAAGAGCTTGGAGCCGTGCTGGTCGTCCCAGGCGCCGGTATTCACCGCGCCGCGCCGCAGGCCGACGATAATCGGCACATGCTCAATGCCCACCGGGCACTGAAACTCGCATGCGCCGCAGGTGGTGCACTGGAAGACGGCTTCCTGCGCGTTGTACTTGCCCAGCAGCGGTTCCTCCGACGCCGGGCCAAGGTCGTTGAGATAGGCGCGAACGCCCAGGATGATTTCTTTCGGGTTGAGCAGCTTGCCGGTGTTGGCGGCGGGGCAGTGCTCGGTGCAGCGGCCGCACTCCACGCAGGAGTAGGCCTGCAGGCTGACCAGCCGGGTAAGGTCGTGCCGGCTACCAGGCCGAAGTCCTCATCGCCGCCAGCGGCGGAATCTGGCTGAAGCCGCCGCGCGACAGGAAGACCGTAACCGGGCTCAGCAGCAGGTGCAGGTGCTTGGTGTGCGGAATGAGCGGCAGAAAGATCAGCAGCGCCAGCGTGTGAACCCACCACAGCGCGCGCGCCGCGGGGCCGGCATCGGTGACAAAGAACGAGGCCAGATAGGTGGCCATCAGAACGAAAATCAACAGCGCAATCACGCCGGATTGCTAAGAGAGCTTCTCGCCGAGCCACTTGGGCCGAATGAAGAACCGGCGGACAAAGAGGCCGAGAATGCCGGCTGCGCAGGCAAGGGCAAAGGCGGCGGCAAAGTAGAAGTAGAAGCGGCCAAATCCGCCGGCGGGATCGAGGAAGCCGATTCCGAAGACCGATGGCGCAGTGGTTGAGCGTGACCAGGGCAAAGGCGCAGAAGGCCCAGAAGACGAAGGCATGCGCCAGGCCGGGAAGCGGGCGCTCGCGAATGACTTTGCCCTGGAAGAGCACCTCCCAGACAAAATCCCAAATGCGCTTGCCGATGGGGAAGAGGTGAAAGCCGGGGTCTTTCTTCGATTCGAGGATTTTGTTAAGGACGGCCCCGAAGCGGCGCCAGAAACCCGCTACCGATGCCACAGCCAGACCGGCGAAGAGCAACTTCTCCGCAAGGGAGAAGTGCCGAGGCTCAGCCAGGGTTGGAAGAAGAACCGTCATAGGCGGACTAAGACAGTCTACACGGCAACAATACAGGATTGATTGCGGCTATGTCGTCTTTATTTCCGGCTTATCAGAGGCTTGTCTTCAATTCCGCCGGCAGCCGGCAAGTTCTCATTCCCGTTGTAAACTCTAAATAGAATCTGAACGATTGAGGTGATTTCATTGGCAAGGTATCTTGTTACCGGAGCGGCAGGTTTCATTGGCCGCTCGATAGCCGCGGCATTGCTCGCAGCGCGGTGAAACTGTTCGCGGCATTGACAACTTTATCGCCGGTAAGCGCTCCAACCTGGTTGGCCTTGATGCCATGGATTTCATTGAGGACGACCTAGCCGATCCGGCGGCCTGCGCCAAAGCCTGTGCGGGCGTTGAGTTCGTCTTTCACGAGGCGGCGCTGGCCTCGGTTCCGCGTTCCGTCGACGATCCGGTAGCCACCAATGTGAATTGCGTTGACGCCACGCTCAACGTGCTGGTGGCAGCCCGCGCCGCCGGAGTCCGCCGTGTGGTTTATGCGGGCTCCTCCGCTGCTTACGGCGACGCGCCCGCCCTGCCCAAGCAGGAGTCCATGCTCCCCGATCCCATCTCGCCCTACGCCGTAGCCAAGCTGGCCGGCGAGCATTACCTGCGCTGCTTCACCCGCGTCTACGGTCTTGAGACCGTAGTCCTGCGCTATTTCAACGTCTTTGGCCCTTACCAGGACCCCACCTCGCACTACTCCGGCGTTCTGGCCATTTTTTGCCGCCGCATGCTCTCCGGTGAACCCATCACCATCTACGGCGATGGCGAGCAGAGCCGCGACTTTACTTACATCGATAACGTGGTCAATGCCAACCTGCTGGCCGCCTCCGCTCCTGCGGATAAGGTCTCCGGACGCATGATGAATCTGGCCACCGGCACGCGCATCACTCTGAACGAAACCTTCGAGATTCTGTGCGAACTGACTGGCTACAAAGGCGAACCGGCCTATGCTCCTGCGCGCGCCGGAGATATTCGCGACTCGCTGGCCGATATCAGACTGGCCCAGGAACTGCTCGGCTACGAACCAACCGTAGATTTCCGCGAAGGACTCCGCCGCACCGTCGATTGGTACCGAGCCGGGAAATAACAATGTAGAACCTCCGCTTCAGAACCGCGCAGCCCTTCTTTCGGTCTTTAAGGACTGCGCTGATTTTGTGGTTCAGTCCCTCTTCCAAGGAGCGTGAAAGATGAGTCGCAATTGCCAATTTTTCGCGCGCCGAGGGTTCTCCATCGTATTAGGTTTGCTATTCCTTGCCGGAACAGCGCTCGCGCAAACCGTCGTGCGCTCATTCGACGGCGACAAAGGCCCCGGTGTGACTACGTGCGAGACCGGAGTAAGCCATTGCGGCCAGGCGGAAATGGATGTGGCCACTAACGGCAAACAGGTTGTGCAGGTTACCTGGCAAAACGTTCGCGTCTACAACAAAAAGGGCCAGCTGCTCCAATCCACTCCCATGACTGCCTTTATCCGTAACGCCGGGCTGAATCCAGTCAGCGGCAGCAAACGTGCCCCTGACGCATCCGTCGATCGAGGGCCGATTGAGCCGCATATCGTCTTCGACGAATTCATCAATCGTTGGATCGTCAGCATTACAGCTCAGAACGAGTCCCTGATGGTCAGCGCAACTCCAGACCCCAAAGGCAAATGGAGCGGAATCTATCCTTCCTGCCTTCAGGGTGGACCGTGCCTTAACATCGACGCGGCCGCCCACCTTGGCTACGACAAGAATGGGGTTTACCTCTGCGCGGTTCATATCGGCGACGAAAATCCGCACACGCTCAAAGGAATCAGCTACGACTGCTTCGCAATCCCGTCGCCTGAGGCTCAGGCGGTCGGTCAAGGAGTCGTGCCCCAGCACATCAATCGCGGCCATAACATGCCCCTCGACGAAATCCCGGCGATTGACCACAATCGATCGAAACCTGCTGACGCGCCGGCATTCTTTGCTGCCAAGAGTTGCGACCGGGTGGTCGTGGGCGGCTGCCAGAATTCCTATAACTTTCCTTTCCATTGGCTTGTGGATACCTTTACGTGGGACGGGGTCAGGGGCGAATACAACGCGAGTGGCGAGCAGGAGATCAAAACCGCCATTGGTTCCGCTGAAGATAAATGGCTCTACAGCAAGCCCTGCTGCGCCCCGACGGGCGGAATTTCGCAGGCCGGAGATAGCGTAAACACCCTCAGAGTCACCGAAAGCCATCGCCTGACCAACGTGGTTCAATACGGTTCTCATCTTTACACCGTTCTTCCCTCGGGCCCTTGCACCAAAGATTGCGGCTCGCAGGGCACTGATACCAACAACGTTGCGTTCTGGGTCGACTTGGATTGTTCGAGTCCATCGGCATGCCGAGTGAGCCAGACGGCAAAGATCACCGGTGCGGATTTCAACCCGGAGTTTCCCACTGTCGGCGTGGATGCCAGGGGCAATGTCGGCATCGTTGCCGATTCGATCACTCCGGCCACCGATCTCTCCGTGTTGCTGTGGACGCATGCGAAGAACGACCCGCCGAACACCTTCAAAGGTCCCATCACGGTGGTTTCTGGTAAGCATCCATATACGTGCCTGAATCCTAAGAATACGGCGGTGATCGGTAACGCAGCCGGTGTGCTCACAGCGCTCGATCCGCTCGATGGCACCAGCCTTTGGACCACGGAGCAATGGGCCAATAATGCCGAGCGTTGCGTCTGGAACACGCGCATTGTCCAATACCGAGTTGAGTAACCCAGGCGGCTAAAGTCAGGCATATAGCCTATTTCCACATTTCGTTTTCCTCAATCAAAGGGTCTATTGACGAATCGCTTCCAATGAAGCACAATGGCGTGGATTTCCTCCGCAGCCTGTTTTCGTCGTGAACGGCAGGGATAGCCCTGCGTGAGGGCCATGGGATAGAGGTTCCCGCCCCTTGCAGGACACACCCACTCTTCAACACCATTCGACCTGCGAACCCGATGTGCGCCACCAAACGGGTCTTAGCCGCCACAATTCCACCACCTCTCTGCGTTCGCTCTGGGAGGTGCTGGCCCGCCGCCGTCGCATGATTGGCTCCGTGGTGGGGGGCTTGCTGCTAGTCTGCCTTCTCTACTGCCTCATTGCCCCCAACCAATACGAGGCCACAGCCAGAGTGGCCTTGCGCACTTCGCCTGCATCTTCGCTCAGTCTTGACGCTGGAGAGTCCTCGGTTGCCTCTTCATCTCTGGCCACGCCGCTGCAACTCGAAACGCAGGCCAACGTATTTCGCAGCGATCAAGTGGCCTGGAGGGTGATCACCGCGCTCAAGCTGTATCAGGCGCCCGGCTTCATGGGCAACTTCGCGCGCCGTTTTCCCGGTTTCAAACCCGATCAGGCTGACAGCGCCGATGCCCAGGCCTGGCTGCTGGAGCGTTTTCAACGGCGTCTGCACGTTGAAACCCTCCCCCGCACACTAATGATTCAGATTCGTTTCCGCTGCCGCGACGCTGCACTCTCAGCGGCCGTCGTGAACCGCATGATTCGCGCCTATGAAGACCAGGATAGTGAAGCCCGCCTCGAAGCCACAGCTCAGGCCTCCAGCTGGTTGCAGAGCCAGCTCAAAGACCTCAAGGGCCGCGTCGAGCAGGATCAGCATCTCCTGGCCGGCTTCCAGACCCGGCACGGCATCCTCACCGCCCCCGAGACGCTGGCCAATGGGCAACTTGGTGAAGGTCAGCACACCTCGGCCCTGCTGGAGATCGACGAACTGAGCCGGCAGTTGGTCGTTGCCACCAGCGACCGAATCCTCCGCGAAGCCGAGTACCGCGCCGCCTCACAGGGAAATCCCGAACTGGTTATCGCCTCTGACCCCCATCTGCAGAACGAAAACGTGAACTTCGCGACGGCGTTGCTGCAGCAGCTTCACGCCCGCCACAGCGGGCTCGACCAGGAGCAGGCGCAATTGAGCATCGAGCATGGGCCCAATTATCCCCGGGTAGTGGAGATTCGCGCCCAGCTTCAAGATATTGATCGGCAAGTCGCGGCGGAAGATCGTAGGCTGGTGAATCAATTCAAGAGCGCCTGGCAGACGGCATCTGACCGCGAACAACTGGCGCGCAAGAGCCTGGCCGAGCACACTGCAGACGATATGAAGGAGAATGAGGCAACCACCGAATACGCCGAGATGAGGCAGGAGGCCAACCGTAACCACGGCCTCTACCTGCGAGTGCTCGAAAAGGTTGAAGAGGCTGGATTTTCAGCGGGCATAAACAGCTCCAATATCACCGTGGTCGACCCAGCCCGCCAGCCGGTAAAGCCGGTAGCCCCCGATCTGCCGCTTTATATGGCTATCACGCTCTTTGCCGGACTCTGGCTGGCAATAGGAGGCGCTCTCTTGCTTGAATCGATCGGCACATCCACTCGTACAGTTGCCGTGTTGCTGGCGGTGCTTTTTGCCGGCGCATTGGTGCGCGCACAGGAGCCGGCGCCCAATCTGCCCACGCCTTCGCTCGACGGCCTGCCCACCGGCGTGGCCCGCATTCCGTTTTCGCGAGATACAAAGGTCCTGCCCAATCCCAAGGATTCACCTCCGGTATGGAGCAGCCCCGCAGGCCCAAATCTGGCGGGAACGCCGCCCATGGCCGGAACGCTTTCCACATCCCCTATGGCAGCTCCTATCGCCGCCGGTGACTTCCTCGATATCTCCGAGTACCGCACCCCTGAGTTTCATTCGTCCGTCCGTGTTTCTCCGGCAGGCATCGTGACCCTCCCGATGATTGAAGAGGTGCAGGTTGGCGGCCTCGACGAGTTGGCCGCAGCTCGTGCCATTGAAGCCGCTCTGGTGGTTAAAGGCATGCTCCTCCATCCCCAGGTCACAATATTGGTGATCGCCTATGCCGGGCAGGATGTGAGCGTTTTGGGCGAGGTAACTCACCCCGGGGTTTATCCCTATACTCTCCATCATCGGTTGCTGGACCTGATCTCCGCTGCCTCTGGTCTCTCGCCCAATGCCGGCCGCCTGATGAACATTTACCACCGCAACGACCCCAAAACGCCGCATCCGGTGGTTCTCGACCCCGGTGCAACTGACTCCAGCTCCGATCACAACCCGGAGCTGGCTCCCGGCGATACAGTCCAGGTGAGCCGCGCAGGGCTGGTTTACGTGGTTGGCGATGTGATCCGCCCAGGCGGTTTTCCAGTTGACCCCGCGCAGGGTCTCACCGTGGTTCAGGCTCTTTCCATGGCCTGGGGCCCAAGCCTGAATGCAGCCACAGGCAGGGCGCTGCTCATTCGCGAGCAAAAAGGCGGCCGCACCATGACCACCCTCAATCTGAAGCGCATGCTCCACGGCCTGGAACCGGATCAACCGGTTTATGACCGCGATATCCTCTACGTTCCCGACTCGATGGCTAAGAATGTGATGAACAGGAGCATCGAATCGGCCATCCAATCGGCAATCGGCATCAGCATCTACTCCGGCCTTGTCTATTCGCAGAGGTATTAGCCGATGCGCCGTATAGCCTGGTCTTTGTTGCTGCTCTTCGCCTTCGCAATTCCCTGGGAGTATTCCCTCGACCTTGGCGAACCGCTGGGCAATATCGCCCGCCTCCTGGGCCTTTTGCTGATTCTCGCAGCCGTTCCGGCCATTTTGCAGTCCGGCCGCTTGCGCACCCCGGGACCGTTACCGTGGATCGTGCTGATCTTCTACTTATGGTTCTGCTGCACCTATTTCTGGACCATCGACTCGCTGGTGACCCTCGAAAATATGCGCTCCTACTTTCAGGAGATGATGATCGTCTGGCTGGTTTGGGAGTTCGCTGAGAGTCCCCGAGACCTGCGCTCACTTCTCCGCGCTTTCATAGCCGGCTCCTACGTGTTGGCACTCTTACCGTTGCCAATCTCGGATCGCCTGAGGCGGTAGATGCCGGCCAGGTCCGATTTGCGGCCACCGGACAGGATCCTAACGATGTAGCGCGCTTTCTCGACCTGGGTTTTCCCTTTGCCGCGTTGCTCTTTGTCAGCGAACGCCGCTGGCCGGGCCGCCTGCTGGCGCTGGGTTATCTGCCGCTGGGACTCTTCGCCGTGTTGGTCACAGCCTCCCGCGGAGGTTTTCTGGCCGCCGTCGTGGCACTGGTGGGTTGCGGCATCCTCCTGGCCCGCACCCACATCAAGGGCGTGGTTGCCGGCATACTTGCTTTGCCGGCGCTCGCCGCCGCTTTCTGGTTTATCGTTCCCGGCGGAACGATTGAGCGTCTGGCCACCATCCCGGAACAGCTTCAGGGCGGCAATCTGAATCAGCGCTGGAACATCTGGACTGCCGGCTGGCACGCTTTTGTCCATGCTCCACTCTTTGGCACCGGAGCCGGTTCCTTTGTCGCCGCGGCCGGAATGAATCCCCTCGATACGGCCCACAATACGGTGCTTTCGATCCTGGTCGGTGGAGGCCTGTGCGCTTTCTTTCTGGCCGTGGCCATCGTGCCCTCGCGGCACGGTCGATTCCGAAACCCTGGGACCCTGCGCGTGGCTCTTGCAGTTGCGCTTGCAGTCTGGATCGTTACTTCTCTTGTGGCCACGGTGGAAGAAAGCCGTACCACGTGGCTGTTGTTGGCCCTTGTAGCTCTAGCTGGGCGTCTCGCTGTCGAAGAACCCAAAGCGCCTCGCCGAAAGCTTCCCGGACTACGGCGAAACTGATGAGTTTCATGCCGCCCCGGCTCCTGCTCAATAGACTTGCTAGACTGTCCGTCACCTCCGCCGCATGGTTTCCATCTCCCAAATCGCGCAGCTTTTCAAGGGCGGCAGCGTCAATCGGCGCATCTTCCGCGCCGCTGCATCCGTCACCGCCGCGGGAGTTCTGGTCAAAACCGTCGCCACCTTTAAGGAATTTGCCGTCGCCGGAGTCTATGGCCGCTCCGACGCGATGGATGCCTTCGTGGCCGCCATCGCTGATCCCCAACCTGCTGGTCAACCTGATTTCGGAATCAATGAATCAGGCGCTGGTGCCCACGCTGGTGCGGGTGAGGGAAAAGGAGGGCCATGACCGCGCCCAGCAATTGCTATCGAGCGCGATGCTCTGGACCTGCATTCTGTTGAGTGCTTCATCCCTCCTTATGGCGCTGGCCGCGCGAGGCTTCTTCCCTCTGATCGCCTCGCACTTTCCCGCCGCTAAGCTCGATCTCTCGGTCCGGCTCTTTTACGCCCTGCTGCCCGTGGTGCTGATGACCGGCATCGCAAGTAACTGCACCGCTGTTCTGAATACTTTCGATCGCTTTGCATGGCCCGCACTAGCGCCTGTGGCGATCTCCGTTGCCGTCATCCTCGGCGAACTGCTGTTTGGCGGCCGCCTGGGTATCTGGGCGATGGTCTATGCCAGTCTGGCAGGCGCGCTGGTGCACGCGACTCATGGTTGCTGGATGATGGACGTCACGGTTACAGCTTCCGCCTGCACTGGTATGGAATGACCGAAGCCACGCGCGAGGTTGCCCAGTCAATATGGACCCGTCCTGCTGAGCGGCGTGGTGGCCTCGGGCGGCCTGCTGGTCGATCAGTCCATGGCCGCCATGCTCCCGTCCGGGAGCGTCTCCGCCCTGGCCTATGCCAACCGCTTTGTCAGTGTGGTCCTCACTGCTGCTGGCCGGAGCAGTTTCCACGGCCGTGGTGCCCCACTTCTCCCGCATGATTGCCCTAAAGATTGGGCCGGATGCCGACACACCCTGCGCACCTGGGTCCGCATTACCGCACTGGTCTCTGTGCCCATCGCCGCGGCGCTCATCGCTGGTTCAAATCTGCTCATTCGGCTGACCTTCCAGCACGGCGCCTTTGGGCCCCGCGATACGGCCGTGGTCACGCCGGTGCTGGCCATGTATGCGATTCAGATTCCGTTCTTTGTGTCCAGCCGGATCTTTTATCGTTTTCTTGTTGGCTTGCGGCGCACCGATCTGATTCTCTATTGCGGTACCATCAATCTCATCCTCGACGTCGTTTTGAATCTCATCCTTATGCGGTGGTTCGGCGTTGCAGGAATCGCGCTGGCCAGCTCACTGTGGGCGGTGAGCACGTTTTTCTTCCTCTGGTATTGGTCCTGGAAGCTGCTCTCTCGGGCAACTGCGGAAGAAACGCAAATCCCCAATCGCGATCTGAAATAAAAAAAGCCGAACTGGCGCAAGAATAATCATCTATAACAGAGACAGCGACTGATTGCCAGGCCGGCTCAATATCTTCTTCGCTTTGACGACCTCTGTCCCACTGTTGCGCGCAATCGAATGCAGCGCTTATTGAGACTGATTGGTGATTATGGAATCTGCCCCATACTTTCTGTTATCCCCGATAATCAGGACTAGGATTTGCAGGCTTTCGCCGCCTGACCCCGCTTTCTGGGACCGCATGCGTGGGCTTGAGGCTGCAGGGGCGACAATTGCATTGCACGGCTTCCAGCACCTTTGCACAAGCAAGGGCCGGAGCCTGGTGCCCCTGCACCGCCACTCCGAATTCGCCGGCGTTGATGAGGAAACCCAGCGCCAGTGGATTCACGCAGGGCTCAAGATTCTTCGGGGCCACGGCCTGAACCCGCGCATCTGGGTTGCTCCGCGCCACGGATTTGATTCGAGAACGCTCCGGGCCCTCGGCCAGGAGGGAATTAAGCTGCTCTCTGACGGATTCGCTCGCGTGCCATTTACGCGCGGCGGCCTGACCTGGATTCCGCAGCAGCTTTGGGAACCGGCGGTAAAGCCTACCGGCCTTTGGACCATCTGTGTACACGGCAATACGGCGAGAAGACCGATACGTCGATTGCGTTCCTTCCTTGACCACCACGTTTCGGACTGTACTTCCGTGGACCGTGTGCTGGCCGAATTCAATCCAGCCCCGTTGGAACCCGCCGAGCGGCTCTACGAAGTTCTCGCGATGAGTCGGTCTTATGCATCCAAAACAAAGAAGAGACTCTCACGCAGGCTCAGGATGCTCCGCAAGGGCTTATCCCTTGCCAGATAGATAGATGCCCAGGCTTTGTTGAAGCAATGCATTCAGTTTGAAGCGCTCCGCGCTGTTTCTTGCGCACTTGCCCCAGCCTGTTCTCTCGGAATCGAAATACCCAGACGGCTCAATCCGCCCGGCCCCAGCGCCTTGGCGTGGGATTGAGCTTGAGAAGCTCGCCATACTGTGCCTCCCACTTTTCCATAACTGAGCTCATGCTAAAGCGATCTATCACATTGTGTCGTGCTCGCTCACCCATGGAGAGAAGCATTTCAGGCGGCGTTTGCATCATCCGCGTCATTGCCTTTCCCAGTCCCGCGGGATCGCCGGCGGGAGCTAGCCAGCCGGTCTTCCCATCGACGATCACCTCTCGCGAACCGGGAACGTCGGTCGCCACAGCAGGCAGAGCGCAGGCTGCAGCCTCCAGAAGGCCCATGGGCAGCCCTTCCCAACGAGACGCAAGCACAAATCCATCTGCAGTTTGCATCCAGCGCAGCACATCCCGATCAAAGCCTATAAACCAAACCCGCCGCTCCAGGCCCAGCCGTCTTAACTCCCGCAATAGTGCGCCTTCCAGCGGTCCGCCGCCGGCAATGACTAGCCGTGCCGATTCCGGGACCTCCAACATAGCCCTTAGAAGCGTGGGGTAGTCCTTCACCGCGTCTAGCCGCCCAGCGGCGAACCACAGAAACTGATCTTTCAGATTCAGTTCGTTGCGCAATGCCATCCTAACCGCCGCATCCGGTCTCCACGTATCCGCATCCACACCGTTGGGCAGCACGGCAAGTTTGTCCGCTGTCGCCATGCGGGCATGGAGATGAGCTTCTGCAGCAGTCTGGCCCACCGCTGTGACTTTGTCTGAAAGCCAGCCGCTCCAGCGATAGCCCAGCTGCCTGCCCCGAGTCCCTATTGAGGAAGTGTGCACCGTATCCACCAGCACCCGCGAAGGAGCGGCCAGCCTTGACCAGCGAGCCAGCCAGCAAGCGTGCGGCAGATGCGCATGAACCACGTCCGGCAGTTCCCGCCTCAGCCAGCGATTGAAGCGAATCCATCCCCGTGGATCGGCCAGTCCTTTGCGCATCCCCAGGCTCTTAAACACCGCGCCTGCTTTGGTCAACTCGGCAGCCGATTCGCCTCCGCTGCCTGAAAGCGCAACTACGCTTACGCGCCAGCCGCGCTGACACAACCCCCTGGCCAGCATGATCACCTGCCGCTCCGCGCCGCCAATCCGTCCCAAGCCGGGAATCACCAGGGCAACGTGGCTCATGGTTGCCTCCGCGCAAGAGCCTCGTCGATCAGGTCTTCGTAAGCCTTGATAGCGTGGTCGATTCTGAACTCCTCGATAAACCTGTGCTCGAACCGCTCTCCTGGATTGAGGTCGTTGAGCGCTGAAAGCAAGCACTCCCCCAGCGCTTCAGAGGAGATTTCCTTCGCCAGCCAGCTACCGGGTTGGTCGCGCAACAGCTCCACCACGCCCTCCGATGCAGGCAAAGCAACTATGGGCAACCCGCCGGCGGCTGCCTCCAGCAGGGCATTCGGCAGCCCCTCGTGCCGCGACGAAAGCACAAATGCAGTTGCCCCCGGAAAGTACGCTGACGGGCGTTTAACGTAGCCTGCAAATCGAACGGCGGCTTCCAGGCCCAACTTACGGCACTGAGCTTTCAAAGCCGCTTTCTTCTGATCCTTCCCCGGCAATCGTCAGGTCGGCGTGGGGAAACCGTTTCCGAAGGCAGGCCAGCGCCGCGTAGCAAAAGATCGAATCCCTTCTCACTGCGAAAGCCTTCCCACAGCCAGCAGATGCGGGCCAGGTCCATTCCAAAGATTTGCGTTCGCGGTATTTCGAATTCTATCCACGTCCACGGGATTTGGCAGCACCGCAAACAGCGCCTTGGCAATTGCAAGCTCCCGGATAAGATCTCTGGCCATCGCCTCGGTCTGGCAGATCACGCGGTCCGCACGGGGTAGAGCCGCTTGTAAAGCAGGCGGGTAAAGCCAAGATCTATTTGGATGGCCAAACAGGGCAGGAAACAGTCCCGTTTTGCCGCACTAACACCTTCGTTTCCTTGCGGGAAGTAGGGGCGCAGCAGCAGAACCAGAAAATTCAAATGCGCCATTCCGCTTAAGATCAGAGCCGGTTTGAGCCGCCGGACCAATCTGAGCAACCTGAAGGCTCCGGTTCGCACCCTTCCGGCACCCAGTGCGTGAATTCCGATCTGTGGCGGCAGCTCTTCCGTTCCGGCGTCTTTCTGCGTAACCAGCCCCAAGTGCAGTTCATACTTTTCCCGGGAAAGACCTCGAGCAAGCAAAGAGGTAACCTGCTCAGCGCCTCCGCCTCCGAGGTGAGGGATCAGTAAAAGTACGCTGGGCCGTTGCTTCATTGCCTATCAAAGCGCCTCTTCACTAGTAACGTGAGTATATGTCTTGGTACACAACACTTTCGTGTTGCGGCAGGCGCATTCCCAAAATTGTGTAAAACTGGTACAGTACCTTAGATTCCTTTAACTAGTTGAAGCAGGGCTGCGACAAAAGGACCGGAGCACCTGCTTCTAGACGAAATGCAACTTTGATTCGATTTGTGCTTTCTCATGGTCCTGAACCATGAAAGGCCTATACCTCTGCGTTGACAGCAGATTTCTGGACCATTTCTGATACCGCGTCTGGAAATTGCGGAAGTGTAGGCCTATGGTTATCACTGAAGCTTTTCCACCCGTTCCTGAGCGGCACTACCTCTCAACGCAGCCATGCATCGTCGTGGGCATCACCCACCCTCAGACCTGCCTGAATCTCACCGGTCGTCTGCGCACGCTGCGCAAAGCGGGCTTTCGCGTGATCCTCGTCTCAAGCCCCGGCGAACTGCTCAGCCGAACGGCGGCGGCCGAAGGAGTTGAGGCCATTGCCGTTCCCATGAAAAGGCAGATAGCGCCCCTTGCCGACCTTGTCTCGCTGGCGCGGCTCTGCTGGCTGCTGCTGCACCTCCGGCCTCAGATGGCGGAATTCAGCACCCCCAAGGCCGGGCTGCTGGGAACTCTGGCGGGGATCCTATGCGGTGTGCCCAGGCGGGTCTATATGCTGCGCGGTCTCAAGCTCGAAACCGCCACCGGGTTGAAGCGCCGGATTCTGTTGGCAACTGAACGTCTCGCCGCCGCTTGCGCGCACGTCGTGCTGTGCAATAGCGAAAGCTTGCGTGCTGAAGCGATCGCGCTGGGCCTGGCGCCGGCTGCGAAATTGCACCTGCTGGGCGAGGGCAGTTCCAACGGGGTCGATGTGGCGCGCTTCTCGCCTGGCCCCAGCAGTGCGCGGAACCGCCTGGGTCTTCCTCGTAATGCTCCGGTGGTGGGTTTCGTCGGCCGATTAACTCGTGACAAGGGCCTGCCGGAGCTGATCGAAGCCTTCACCACGATTCTCAAGACGGAACCGGATGCGCACCTCTTGCTGGTGGGTTGGTTCGATGCCGCTGAAGATGCACTCAGCCCAGCACTGCGTTCCTGCATCCAGGACCATCCCCGCATTCATTGCACCGGTTTTGTTGCCGATACAGCGCCATACTACCGCGCCATGGACCTGATGGTCCTGCCCACCTGGCGGGAGGGCTTTCCCAACGTCGTCCTGGAGGCCGCTGCAACAGGCATTCCCGTCATTACCACGCTCTCGACCGGATCTCGCGACTCGGTGGTCTCTGAAGTGACAGGTCTACTCATTCCGCCGGGCTACCCTGAAGCAATCAGCGAAGCAGTCCTCAAGCTGCTTCGAGACCCAGATCGCCGCCAACGCATGGGCGAAGCTGCACGCGCGTGGATTCAGGAGCACTTTGTCGATCAGCGAGTCCTGGGACTGGCCGCGGCCTTTTACAAGAGCTTGCTTGCAGCAGAAAAGAGCCGGGCACGGGCCGTCAGTGCTTTGGTTCCTGCGCAGCACTGATTCCCGTCGTACCGGTCGGAAGGGCAGGTGCCTCAAGCGTGTGCGCGCCATTGTCGGCCGCACGCAATATCTCGTTGGGCGCAATGCCCAGCACCAGCGTCGCGGCGACTGCAAGCAATAGTGCCGCTCCCACCGCAATTCCAACCCGCGGCACGGGAGCCGCAGCATCGGCATTCTTGCCTGCACCGCGCTGCGCAGCCGCCAGGGCCAGTCGCAGGTAGTAAGCCGCCGCCAATCCCGAGTTGAGAAGGCCGATGATAGCCAGCCAGATCGCTCCTCCGCCCACTGCCGTCGAGAAGGAATAAAACTTGCCGAAGAATCCGCTGGTGAAGGGAATCCCGATCAACGAAGCCAGGAAAAAGATGAGCAAGCTGCCCAGCAGGGGAGAGCGGTAAATCAGCCCACGAAAATCCTCCACCAAGGGCAGCTTGTCGTCGTAGCCGCTCACTAACGTGATCACCGCAAAGATGCCTACGTTCATGGCCGCGTAAGCCGCAATATAAAAACTGGCCGCGGCAATACCGCTGTTTCCGGCTCCTGCAAAGGCCGCCAGCAGGTAGCCGGCATGGGCAATCGAGGAGTATGCGAGCATCCGCTTTACGTTTTCCTGGCGCAGCGCGGCCAGATTCCCCACGGTCATTGAGAGCACGGCCACAATCCAAAGCAGAGGCGACCACAGTCCGCGCAGCGAGGGCAGCATCTCGTAAACCACGCGCAGCAGCAGCGCGAATGCGGCGGCTTTGGGTGCGGTAGAGAGCAGCGCCACCACCGGCGTAGGCGCGCCTTCATAAACGTCAGGCGTCCAAACGTGGAAAGGCGCGGCCGACACCTTGAACAGAATGCCCACCACCATCAGCGCCAGTCCGGTCAGAATAAAGGGCTGATTCGCTGCGCTGGGCGCATGCTGCGCAATCTCATAGATCTGCGTAGTTCCGGTAGCTCCAAAAATCAGCGCGATGCCGTAAAGCAGAAACGCAGTGGCGAAAGACCCGAGAAGAAAATACTTGATGGCCGCTTCCGGTCCGCGAACAGTGTTTTTGTGGTACCCGGCAAGAACGTAGGTGGAGATGGAGGAGATTTCGAGAGCAATAAAAACGACCAGCAGCTCAACCGCTCCTGTCAGCAGGCACATGCCCACCGCGCCGAAAACAATCAATGCGTAGTATTCGCCCTGGTGATGGCTCCCCTCGGGCAGCGTGTCAAGCGACAGCAGCAGCGCCACCAGCACAAGGCCGCAAATCAGCACGTGGAAGAAAATGGTGAAGGCGCTGGTTTCAACCGTGCATAGAAGCCGGTCCCCTCAGGCAATGAAATCTGCCAAAGGCTTGCCCACAAAGCCAGCGTTGTTCCCAGCGCCGCAACCCAGCCCAAGGGCCGTCGAGCCCATGCGGCAGGCAGCGAAGCGTCGATCACCATCACCGCCACGCCGGTCAGCGTGAGTACGACCTCAGGAAGGACGCGGAAGATATCGGGAACAGGATTCACCGCTGGCCCTCCCCTTGAGATGGAATCACGAATACAGTTAGAGGCGCAGGTAAAACGGCCGATTTCTTAGCCTGGGGAAGATGCACGCCCCTCTCGATCGTCTGCAACCAGAACGATGGCGCCAATCCCATCACCAGCATCAGAACAGCAAGCGGCCACACCGCTGCCAATTCGCGGAAGTGCAAATCGACGGCAGGCTTCCCCGTACCCAGTTCGCTCTCCGGCCCGTAAAAGAGCCTCTGAACCAGCCACAGCATATAGGCCGCACCCAAAATCAGTCCCATTGAAGCTGCAATCGCCCAGCTTTTGCTGAATTGAATAAAGGTGCTGGAGAGAATCAAGAATTCGCCTACAAAATTGCACAGCATCGGTAGCCCGATCATCGCCAGTGAAGTAATAACGAACAGCGTAGCCGTGCGCGGCAGCTTGCTCGCCAGTCCTCCGTAAGCCCCAATCTGGCTGCTGGAGTAGCGCTCATAAATCGCGCCCAGCAGCACAAAGAGCGCGCCGTCCACCACACCATGGCTCAGAATCTGATAAACCGCTCCCGATGAACCCGTAAAAGTAAATCCGTAGAAGCCCAAAACGATCAGGCTCAAATGGCTCAGCGCCGCGAAGGCGATCAACCGCCAGAAGTCGCGCTGCACCAGCGCCAGGCACGCACCGTAAAGAATCCCGATAACGGCCAATGCAACCAGCCAGGGAGCAGCAGCCTCTGCCTGCGCGGGGAAGAGTCCGATGTGGAAGCGAAGCATGGAGTAGAGTCCCAGCTTGCCGGCCACCACCATCGCCAGCGCCACCGGTGCTTCGCAGTAGGTATCCGCCAGCCAGCCGTGCAACGGAAAGATCGGCACTTTAACGGCAAAGGCGAATAAAAACGCGAGCGCGACCCAGAAGATCGCGCTCGAAGAAAGTTCCCATGAGTGATGAGAATCTGCAACGTAACAAAGTCGAAGCTTCCGGTATTGGCATAGAGCCAAAGAATCGCTACCAGCAGCGGCGCAGAAGGAATAAAAGTGTAAAGAAAGAATTTGAGCGCCGCCTTCGGACCATGGTTGCGCCCGTACATCGAGATCAGGATCGCCATCGGAACCAGCGAAAGTTCCCAGAAGCCGTAATAGAGCATCAGGTCCAGCGAGATGAATACCCCAATCATCGCCGTTTGCTGCACGAGAAAGAGTGAATAGAAGACCTTGCGCCGCTCTGAGATTGCATTCCAACTTGCCAGTACTCCCACAGGCGCCAGCAGTCCGCTAAGAACGACCAGCCAGAGACTCAACCCATCCACGCCCACGTGGTAAAAGATCGCGGGCTTTTCGATCCACGCGCGATTGATCCCAAACTGGAATCCGCCTTGGTTTAGGTCATAGTAAGTCGGCAGGTGAAGCGTAAGGCCGAAGGTAGCCAGCGACGTCAGCAGCGCAAGCCAATTAGGCAACTTGCCGCGGTCGGGCGCGAGCATCACCAGCACCGCTCCGGCCAGGGGGACGAGGAGTATCCAGGTGAGAATCGAGTTGTTGATGATCCCCATATTTTCAGAACCCCGCCCACTTGATGTTGATTCCGTAGGCGCCTAGGAGAAGAGGCACAAGCGCAAACAAGAGCACTGCCGCCGCGCCTGCCGCCAGCCAAGCGGCATAGGAGCGAATGTTGCCCGATTGCCAGCGCTGCAGAAGCGCTCCAGTAAGCGTGGCAATTCCTCCCAGCAGCCACGCCATTCCGCCCAGCAATGCCTTGTCGACCACCCAGTCCAGCAAATATTTGGAAATAACCAGCAGCGGTTTCACAATCGTCGCACCGTAAATCTCGTCAACGTAATACTTGTTGGCCAGCACCTTGTAGCCGCCTGGAAAGTCCGCCGCCAAACTCGCAGGAAGCGTGGGCTTTTGCCGATAGAAGAGATGAGCAAGCAGCCAACCCAACAGCGCCACTCCAACAGCCGCAATGCTCAGCATCAGCTCAAGATGCGCATTGCCGGCTTCTGAAACGCGTGCGCCAACAGCCGGTGCCAGGAAAGCGCCGAAGCGTCCAACCCCCATCCATGCGCCGCTGATCCAGCCGCCGCCAATTGAGAGAGCGGCAAGAATCAACAGCGGCACCAGCATCGACCACGGAGTTGAGTGACGCTCGCCTATCTCGCCGTGCGGCTTGCCCAAAAAGGCCAGATACCAGAGCCGGAACATATAGAACGAGGTCAGCAGCGCGGTAACCAGGCCGACAAACCAAAGCACCTGCCCATTGCTGCCCTGCATAAAGGCTGCGGATAGAATCGCGTCCTTCGAGAAGAATCCTGCGAAAGGGAAAAACCCAGCAATGGCCAGCACGCCGATCGTAGTCACAGCAAAAGTCACCGGCAGCTTCTTCCTGAGGCCGCCCATCTTGCGCAGATCCTGCTCGCCGCCGATCGAATGAATCACTGCGCCCGCAGCCAAAAAGAGCAGAGCCTTGAAGAAGGCATGCGTAACCAGGTGAAAGATCGCCGCCGAATAAGCCGCCACGCCGCAGCCCAGAAACATATAGCCCAGTTGCGAGATCGTCGAATAAGCCAGTACGCGTTTAATATCGTTCTGCACCAGCGCAATCGTAGCTGCAAAGAGCGCCGTAGCCGCGCCCACCACCGCAACTACGCCCAGCGCAAAGGGCGAATGGTCAAACAAAACATGTGTCCGCGCAATCATATAAACGCCTGCTGTGACCATGGTGGCTGCGTGAATCAGCGCGGAGACTGGCGTGGGACCCTCCATCGCATCGGGCAGCCAGATATAGAGCGGAAGTTGCGCGCTCTTTCCGGTCGCTCCAAGCAGCAGGCAAAGTGCAATGATGGTGAGCACACCGCCCTGCCAGCCGGGATTCGCAACCAGGCTTGCGCTGATATCGGCGAAGGTCAGCGTGCCGAAATTCGCCAGCAGCAAAAACATCCCAATCAGGAACCCAACGTCGCCGATGCGATTGACGATGAATGCTTTCTTGCCCGCATCCGCCGCCGATTGTTTCTGGAAGTAGAAGCCGATGAGCAGGTACGACGCGAGGCCAACGCCCTCCCAGCCCACAAACATCAGCAGCGCATTGCCGGCCAGCACCAGCAGCGTCATGAAGAAGAGGAAGAGATTCAAATAAGAGAAGTACCGCGCGTAGCCTTCTTCGTCGTGCATATAGCCGACGGAGTAAATGTGAATCAGGAAACCCACGCCGGTGACCACCAGCAGCATGACGAGCGAAAGCTGGTCAAGGACAAAGCTGAAGTCCACGTGCAGCGTGCCGATGTTGAGCCATTGACCGAAAGATTCGACGTGTGGCAGTGGAATGTAAACCCAACCGGGGGAGGTGCAAGGAATAGAAACACATGGTGGCGGAATAAGTGGATTAAGGGATAGGTATGCACTCACCACCACGCCAAATGCAATAGCTGGCGCCAGCAATGCGACCGTGCTCACCAGCCACTTCGGCAACTGTCTGCCGAAGAGTCCGTTGATCAGAAACCCCGCAAAGGGAAGCAGGGGAATCAGCCAGAGATGGAGGGGCACATTCATAGTTTCATCAGGTCGATCCGGTCGACGGCAAGGGTTGCGCGAGCGCGAAAAACCGCAATGATGATTGCCAGTCCCACGGCAGCTTCCGCAGCGGCCACCATCATCACAAAGAACACAAAAATCTGTCCCTTCACTGCATGCCACTGGTGAGCAAAGGTAACAAAGGAAAGATTCACGCCGTTGAGCATCAGCTCAATCGACATAAAAACGGTGATCAAGTTGCGCTTGATAAGGAATCCAATCAAGCCAAGCGAAAACAGCGCCGCGCTCAGCAGCAAATACCAGGCGATGGGAACCTCTTGCGTGAGAAGGGAACTCATTGGTCGGGCTTCCTTTCTCCATCGTGGCGGGCCAGCGCAACCGCGCCCAGAATCGCGATCAGAATCAGCACCGAGGTCACCTCAAACGGCAACAGCAATTCCGTGAACAGAACGCGGCTCAGCTCTTCCGTAGAAGTAATTCCGTCCTGCAATCCTGCCATGCCCAGGCCTTGCGCGCGTAGAACAACAGTTGCGACCACGCCAAGAATTACCACCACTGCCGGAAATCCCACCGAGCGAGCAGTGCGGCTGCCCATGGTGCGATCTTCGCGCCCCGCGTTGAGCAGCATCACCACGAAGGTAAACAGAACCATAATGGCGCCGGCATACACAATGATCTGTGCAATGGCCAGAAACTCCGCGCCCAGCAGCAGATAAAGCACGGCCAGCGAAGTCATCACCACAATCAGCGACAGCGCGCTTGAAATGGGATGGCTCTGGAGCAGGAGGTTGATGGCTCCGGCCAGGCAGAATCCGGCAAACAAAATAAATAAAATCAGATGCATCGAGTCCCTGGCGTACGGACAAGTGCCGTAAAAAACGGCCGGTTAAAGGGAAGCGGAGCGGAGCAAACTCGCCCAGGCTCCTTAAGAATTCTTCCCTGATTGTAATTCAGTGGTAAGCAAGCCAGAGGCTTGTTCCCACAATGTTCAGAATGGCCAGCGGCATCAGAATTCGCCAGCCAAAGTTCATCAACTGGTCATAGCGGAAGCGCGGCAGCGTCCCCCGCACCCAGACGTACAAAAAGAGAAAGCAGAATACCTTGAGCGCAAACCAGAAGATCGGAAACAGCGCATGAACCAGAATGTTTTGCGGCGGCTCGATTAGCTTGCCGAAGGGGCTGGTCCAGCCGCCCAAAAAAAGCAGCGTAGCCACGCAGCCCACATTGATCATGTTGGCGTACTCAGCCATGAAAAACATGGCGAACTTCATTGAGCTGTATTCGGTGTGATAGCCGCCGGTCAGTTCGCTCTCCGCCTCCGGCAAATCAAAGGGCGAGCGGTTGGTCTCAGCGAAAGCCGCAATCATATAAATAAAGAAAGCAACAAATTGCAATCCGCCGAAGATGTTCCAGGTTGCAGCGCCCTGGGTGGCCTGCTGTTCAACGATCTTGCGCAGGTTAAACGTCCCGGCCCTCATCACCACGCCCACCAGAGAAAGTCCCAGCGCCAGTTCGTAGCTGATCATCTGCGCCGAAGAGCGAAGTGCGCCTAGCAGCGAATACTTGTTATTTGAAGACCACCCTGCGAGCGCGATTCCGTAAACGCTGATCGAGGTGATCCCCAGAATCACGAGCAGTCCAATATTCACATCGGAGATCTCAAACAGATCCACTCCGCCCGGCCCAACTCCCGGCTCGCCAAAGGGAACAACGGAGATGGAAACCAGCGCGGAGCCCAAAGCGATGATCGGTGCAAGCAGATAAAGCGGCTTATAAACTCCGGATGGAATCAAATCTTCTTTCAAAAAAGACTTCGCCCCATCCACCAGCGGCTGCAGCAACCCGAACGGGCCCACGCGGCTCGGTCCCCAGCGATTCTGAATGCGGCCCACGAGTTTGCGCTCCAGCAGTACGGTGTAGGCGACGCCCAGCAGCATCACCACCGTCACCACCGCCACCTTGAGCAGGCTCCACAAAAAGAATTGCAATATCGTCACTGGTTCTTAGCCTCTTTCAAGTGGGATATCGAGCAAAGCAAATTGCTATCCGTTGGTTACCAAAATCATTTTTACAGCCCGCTTCTTTTTGCAATATAATTCAGCGCATCCTTGAGAAGTGATACTGAAGATGATGAAAAGATGGTCCGATTGGTACTGTGAACGGGGGAAAGTGTAACAAAATCTCCGTCCCCTTTATTTGCAGATGGAGTCCAGATTGCGAGAATGCCTGTGGCAACGTATGCGTAATGGCCTCCTGCACTATCTGGAACGTAAATCTGGTGCTCTTCCCACATAATCGAGTAAAACGGCCTTGTCCCGACAATACTTTCTGCATATTTTTCGTCAATGCTCTCAACCGTGATTCTCATGCCTGTTGCGTCACCATTCACAAGGCAAAGCTCTGGCATTTCTTTAACTCCACTTTTTTCATACCATTCTTGTTGTGGGCGGTTTAAGCCAATCATGTTCAGATTGCTCGTCTGCTCATCACGTTCGACAATAGTGAAATAAACTTTACAATCTTGATGTGGTTTGTTTTTCGCGAAAGATGCCTGAGGGGCGAACAGAATTCCGGCGCAGATCGAAATAACAACTGAGAACCGGCAATCTTTCATGGTCAGGCTCATAGCGTTTTCTGAAATTGCCTCAGTTGATAATGCTGATTGTCCCGTCCGTGTACCCATTTGCTTCATGTAGCCTTATCGCCCGGCCAAATTCCTGCCGAGCTGCTGCTTCATCTGCGAATGGACCAATTTCCTTCGGTCCTGCGAGAAAGTAGTAGGTGAAAAACCATTTTCCGTCTCTTTCCAATGGTGGACTTGGCTGTGGTGTCGTCTTATTCATCTTTTTGCCTTCATTGTTTGAATCATACGGCCGAATTCCACAACCAATGCTTCTCTTAATCGATGCCTACTTCATGACAGCTTCCGCCAACTCGTGTGCCTGATGCCGTTCAAGTTCTTTGAGCGAGGAGCTGTATTTGCCCAGGGTACCCGATGTGAACAGCCCATCGTGAGCAGGCGCTGCCAATCCTTGCGTTGTTTCCGTGAGTGCCGCAACCGGCACAAAACCTGGCTCCGTACGCACATCGTTGCCGCCAAAGAGATTGATTCGATCCACAGTATAGCCGGGAACCAGGCGCATGATTTCGTCCAGCACCGCCAGTGGATCGAAGGGGCTCAGCTTCGGCTCGAGGTGATTGGCTTCCAGCCACACAGCATGCCGATCCGCCTCACCTGCCTGCGCACCGCGCGACTGCCCAAGATCCGCTGTCATTCCGCTCTTGCCGAAGGGAACCAGCGTCTTCAGGTCGGCACCCATCGCTTCAGCCAGCCGTACCAGAATCTCGAAGTCAGGCTTCGCTCCCGCTCGATCAGCCGCCTTCTTCGCCAGTTGCACGTCGCCGAAAGTGTTGGTCACCGTGCCGGTCTTCTCATAGAGGCTGGCCGCCGGAAGCACCACGTCAGCCAATGCAGCGGTTTCAGTCAGAAATAAATCCAGAACGATGACGAAACTCTTCTCCAGCGTCTTTGCATCGACACCAAGTCTGGTCGCCGGATTGGCGCCCACGATAAGCATCGCCCCCATCTCGCCTTTGGCCGCCGTCTCGCAGATCTGCCTCAGATTTTTGCCAGGCTTCTCGGGCAGACCCGCATACTCCGTAAAAGCGCCGGGCTCCGTCACCGGCACATACCCCGGCAGCAAATCCGGAAACAGCCCCATATCCGCCGCGCCGCGAGAGTTCGAATGATCGCCGAGGTAAGCAAAGCGCACATTCCCGCGCTTCAAACCCCACTCGATCAGCGGTTGAACGGCTTCGCCCTGGTACTCCTGGCCAAAGATCATCACCAGTGACTGTTCGTCCAGCAAAGCCTTGCTGAATGTGGCGTGCCCATCCGTCGCATCGTCTCGGCTGAGATAGGCAGCGAGGTTCTGATAGCCATCGTTCGGCAATTGCAATGTTGCCTTGGCCTGACGCTCCAGTTTGATGCGCTTGGAGTTGGCAATATAAAGCCGCGCTCGATTCAGCCGCACGTTGGTGCGCAGGGTCCACGCCAGCAGCGGATGCTCTTCGGTAGGATTGCCGCCGATGAGCAGAATCGCGGGAGCGGTGGCAATATCACGTAAGCTGGTGGCCATACCTTGGTGCCCTGCCAGCGCTCGGGCAAAGGCCGCGTAATCCGTGCTCCGCTCATGATCAATGTTGTTGGTCCTCAGCACCGTCCGGGCGAACTTCTGCAGCAGGTAGTTCTCTTCATTCGTGGTCCGGTTGGAACCTATAACGCCGATCGCACCGCCCTCGCTGTCGCGAACTTCCTTGAGCTTGTCCGCGGCTACGCGCAGCGCATGACTCCAGGTTGCCTCCACCAGCTTGCCTTCTTCGTTGCGTACCAGCGGCTTGTTCAGCCGCTCAGGGCTCTCGACAAAATCGAATCCAAAGCGGCCCTTGGCGCAGAGAAAGTCGCCGTTCACTCCGCTCTTGTCGCGATTGTCGGCACGAACAATCTCCGAGCCGTCGTTCACCTGCCGCACGCCCAGCGTCACCTTGCAGCCGTCTCCGCAATGCGTGCAGACCGTCGAAACGTGATTCATCTCCCACGGCCGGGTCTTGTAGCGGTAGGTGCCGCTGGTCAGCGCGCCCACCGGGCAAACGTCGATGCACATGCCGCACTGTTCGCAGTCCAGTTGATCGCCGCCATTGGGTGCAATGGTCGAGCTCACGCCTCGGTTCTGCACTCCCAGCGCCCACACGTCCATTCCCTCGCCGCACATGCGGATGCAGCGATAACAGAGAATGCAGCGCGGGCGGTCAAAGTAGACGGCGGGCGACCACTGCTGCTCATCGCGATGCTCTTTTGCCTCCGCATACAGGCTCTCGCCCGCGCCGTATTTGAAGGTCATATCCTGCAGTTCGCACTCGCCGCCTGCGTCGCAGACCGGGCAGTCGAGTGGATGGTTGCCCAGTAGCAGTTCAATGGTCCCTTTGCGCGCCTGCGCAATCTCCTCTGACTCAGTAATGAAATCCAGGCCCTCGGCAACCGTCGTGGTGCAGGCCGTCAGCAGCTTGCGCACCTTTGATTCGCGCACCACGCACATGCGGCATGCCGCCTGCAAACTGAGTCCTGGGTAGTAACAGAAAGCCGGAATCTCGATCCCCGCCTTGCGGCAAGCGTCGATCAGCAGCGTCCCCGCGGGAGCCGTCAGCGTCTTTCCGTCAACTTTGAAGGTTACTTCTGCCATTCGTCTCTATTCTGAACGCATTCCACTATTCTCAACGTGCGTTTGCTGGTTTAATCTCTTTCTTGCGCGACGGATTAGTGTGATGAACCAAAAGGTGATGCATACGTTAATTGTGATGGCGACAAGTCGCGGAACTAAAGGTGCACCTCTTATCCAAAAAAGACCAATGATGAGTAATACAGGCAGCACGACAACGGCAATCTGCAAATTTCGAACCATCCTAGGCAAAGTTGTCCGAATAAGCACTTCACGTTTCACTTCGGAATAACCAGCAATCTCGCGACGAAGACGTCGTTGCCGATATACGTTCAGAATGAAAAAGCCTCCAGCAAGCAACACAAATCCGATGCGTAGTTCATTCAATGAAATTGCATGCCTCTGATGCGCGAACATCAAGATAGATGTACAGCTACAAAAGCATATTGACAAGAACAGTATGTTATTCCAAAGTCCTTGTTTCATTTTCGTCATTCCTCTTGATGCCAATCGTTACTAGATCACTGCCACTTCCACGTGCTTTGCGAACGGGCAAGGCTTCCCGTTCAGGTGGTCCTCGAACTCCTTGCGAAACTTCTTCACGAACGCAATCATGGGCATGGCTGCCGCATCGCCCAGCGGGCAAAAGGTGCGGCCCAGCATGTTTTCGGCGATGCGCTGCATGTTGTCAATATCCCTGGATTCGCCAAACCCTGCATGAAAGCGGGTAAGCGATTTCTTCAGCCAGTCGGTGCCTTCGCGACAGGGAATGCACCATCCGCAGCTCTCGTGCTCATAGAAGCTCATGGTGCGCAACGCAAACTCGACCATGCAGGTCTGGTCGTCGATCACCACCACACCGGCCGAACCCAGCATGGAGCCCGCCTTGCCCACCTGGTCGAAGTCCATGCCGATATCGATCTCTTCGGCCAGCAGCACAGGAGTCGACGAGCCCCCCGGAACCACGGCCTTCAGCGCCCGTCCGCCGCGCACGCCGCCGGCAACCTTGTTAATCATCTTCTTCAGGTTGTAACCCATGGGCAGCTCGTAAACCCCGGGCCGCTTCACGTGGCCGCTGATCGAAAACAAGCGCGTTCCGCCGTTGTTCGGAGTGCCCACTGCCGCGTAAGTTGCCCCGCCCATCTCGATGATGTGCGGCACCGTGGCGATGGTCTCGGCATTGTTGATAATCGTGGGACCGCCATAGAGGCCCACGATGGCAGGGAAGGGCGGCTTGATGCGCGGAATCCCGCGCTTTCCTTCAAGCGACTCCATCAGCGCGGACTCCTCTCCCACTTCGTACGCGCCCGCGCCGGTCTGCACAATCACCTGAAACTCGATCTCAGAGCCGAAGATACTCTTGCCCAGAAATCCCTTTGCATAGGCATCGGCGACCGCCTTCTCCATAATCTCGATGAGATAGCGGTACTCGCCGCGAAGATAGATAAATCCCAGCTTCGCCCCCACGGCGAGGCCCGCAATGATCGTTCCCTCGATCACCGCATGTGGATCGTGCAGAAAGATCAGGTGATCCTTGCAGGTCCCCGGTTCGCTTTCGTCGCCGTTTACCAATATGTATTTCGGCTTCGTCGAGTTTTTGGGCACAGCCGACCATTTGATCGCTGCCGGAAAGCCCGCGCCGCCGCGCCCGCGCAGGTTGCTCGCCTTGATCTCTTCCAGGATCCAGTCGGGTCCTTGCTTCAGGCATCTTTTTACCGACGCATAGCCGCCCAGCTTGAGATAGTTTTCGATCTTTTCCGCGCCAAGGCCAAATCGCCGCGAGACGATCTTCACTTCATCGGGATGGGAGACCAGCCTAGGCATTGGATTTTTTCTCCTCTGCCTTGGCTTTCCACCCCTGCGACAAAGACCCGCCACTGGGAACCCCGGCCTTACCTCGATAACCGGCCAGAATTCCTGGCACCAGCTCCTGCTTGAGCTCGTCGTGATAGTCGTAATTCACCTGGATAGCGGGCGCCCAACTGCAAGCCCCGATGCACTCGACCTCTTCCAGCGAAAAAACGCCGTCCGGGGTGGTTTCCTTGGGCCCAATGCCCAGCTCTTCCTGGAACCGTTCGAAGATATCGTAGGCCCCGCGCAACATGCAACTGATATTGGTGCAAACCTGCACGTGGTATTTGCCCACCGGCTTGAAGCGCAGCATCGAGTAGTAGCTCGCTACATTGCGCACCTCAAGCTCTCGGATCCCGATGCGCGCAGCCACCTCTGCAATCACCGCATCCGAAAGGTATCCGATCTCGTCCTGCGCATAGAGCAGCATTGGAACCAGCGCGGAGCGTTTCGCCGGGTACTTCTCCACCAGCGCATCAAAGCGCGCCGCCATCTGCGGCGAAAATATCGACATCGTCTCAGGGCTCATCGATCGATCTCCCCCAGCACAATATCGATCGAGCCAATCACCGCAACCAGATCGGCAATCATTCGGCCTTTGCACATGGTTTCAATCGCTTGCAAGGTCGCAAACGAAGGATTGCGCATATGCACCCGGTAAGGCTTGGCCGTCCCGTCTGAAACCACGTAGTAGCCCATTTGCCCGCGCGGGCTTTCGATGCCCTGGTAAACTTCGCCGGCCGGAACCGCAAATCCCTCGGTCACAATCTTGAAATGATGAATCAACGCCTCCATCTGCGTCTTCATCTTTTCCCGGTCGGGCAGCACGATCTTCGGCGCATCGGCCTTGATCGCTCCCTCGGGCATTCCGTCCAGCGCCTGCTGGATGATCTTCACGCTCTCCCGCATCTCCACCAGCCGGACTTCGTACCGCGCCCAGCAATCGCCATCCGTCGAAACAGGCACCTTAAACTGAAATTTCTCATAGCTGGAGTAAGGCATATCACGGCGCAAGTCGAAGTCCACGCCAGAGGCCCGCATCGGCGGCCCGGTCACGCCCAGCGCAATGGCATCGGCGGCCGAAAGAATGCCCACACCCTTCAGCCGGCCGCGAAAGATCGGATTGCCTGTCAGCAGATTCGCATACTCGTCGATCTTCTCCGGAAACATGCGGATAAAGGTCTGCACGCGGTCAAAGAAGTCCAGCGGCGGCTCCATTGAGAGCCCGCCAATACGGAAATAGCTGGTCATCATCCGCTGGCCGGATAGACCTTCGAAGATTCTTAGGATTTCCTCGCGCTCGCGGAAGGTATAAAGAAAAACCGTCAGGGCGCCAATATCCATGGCGTGCGTGCCCAGCCAGATCAGGTGCGAGTTCAGCCGGGTCAGCTCTGTCAGCAACACCCTGATCCACTGCGCCTTTTCAGGAATTTCCAAATCGAGCAACTTTTCGACCGCCAGGCAATAACAGAGGTTGTTGGCCATCGGGCTCAGGTAATCAATGCGGTCGGTGAGCGGCACCACCTGCTGATAAAACTTGGCCTCGCAGGTCTTCTCGATGCCTGTATGCAGGTAACCAATCTCCGGATAGACGCGAAGGACAATCTCGCCGTCAATCTCCGGCACCAGGCGCAGCACGCCGTGCATCGACGGATGCTGCGGCCCCAGGTTCAGCACCATGTGCTGGTCTTTGGCGCCTTCCGCCACGGCTTCGAGGATGGGAGTGCCTGAATCCATTTAGCGGTACCCCTCCACCGGATAGTCCTTGCGCAGGGGATAGCCTTGCCAGTCGTCAGGCATCAGGATGCGGCGCAGGTTGGGATGCCCGTCGAAGCGGATGCCGAAAAGATCGAAGACTTCGCGCTCATAAAAGTTGGCCGAGGGCCAGACGGGCGTGATTGTTCCCACCGCCGGGCTTTCCCCCTCCAGCATCACCCGCAGCCGGATGCGCTCCTTATAAGCGTGCGACAGAATGTGGTAGCTCAACTGGAAGCGCGGCGAGGAAGGGAACCAGTCCACCGCGGTCAGATCCTCGAAAAAGTTGTATCCGGCATTCTTCATGGCCTCTGCCGCGGCGCGAATCTGCTCAGGCGCGATGGTCAATGTCAGCTCATTGCGGTCAAATTTCGCATCCGTCAATGCCTCAGGATTCCAGGCCAGAATTGCCTTGACCGCCGGATGCTCGGGAAGCCCTTCGAGCACAGCTGCCCTACCGGTGAATGTGTTGCCCATGCCCATCCTAAAGATCCGCCTTATCCTGGCTCCAGTTCAGGATGCCCTTGCGCACGATATAGTAGAGGCCCACGGCAACAAAACCCAGATAGACCAGCATCTCCCAGAAACCAAATAGCTTTATTGCCGGTAATCAAGGGCAGCTTACGATAGACCACCGCCCAGGGCATGATGAAAACCGCTTCCACGTCGAAGAGGATGAACAGCACGGCCACCATATAAAAGCGCACACTGAAGCGCCCTCGGGCGTCGCCAACGGCTTCGATGCCGCACTCATAGGCGGCCAGTTTGGTAGTCGTATTGCGATGCCGCCCAACGAACCATGAGGCCGTAACCATCCCCAGACCAAGCAGGAACGCGGCAAGAATCTGCATCAACAGCGGGAGATATTGCCAGTAGTAGGGAACCATTGCCGCCCAGTCCGTAATAGTCCGGTGAGATTGCATCCGGCCCGGCGGGACCGCCGACGGCTCCGTATCAAAAGGATGCTATGGTTTGAGATTAGGTTTTCAGCCGCATCCCGTCAAGGCAAACCGGGGGCGCCGCACAGGAAGGTGTTAACTGAGCGCCCGGATAGGAGATCAGCTCGGACCTTAATTAAGGCTTTGCAGATCTGGATGTGACAGGGTTTCAAAATGGCTATTTGACAAACAGATTCTTGCCGGCATTACACGAGGATTTTCCTAGCCAGTATGGAATCACGGCATGAGAGCATGAGGGGAGAAAGGGGATAGTGCGACTGCGACCATCGTCTTGATCGCAGCGCGGAAGTATGGTCAATTTTGACCAGTGATATTTTAATAATTTGTACTTGACAGTCAATGGAACCATGCGGGTTTTTCTGCAATTCCCATTTTTGCAAGGACTCTCTTCTTTCTTATTCAGGAAGATAGTACATTCGTAATCTGAATTGTAGGGCAGATAGGCCGATGAACAGGGTGAGGATAAATGCATGGCAGCCTTTACAACCAGCATTTCCCGATTCCGTTCCCTCGGAGCCCGCCGCTCCTGTCAACTTGCGCCCCAGACGCCGCCGCATCACTCCCCGGGCCGGGCATGCACTGGAGATATTGGGCCACGCAATCGAATATCTTACTGACGAATTCCTTTACGAGACGCCGGCTATTTCCGCTGCCAATATGCTCAGTTGAGGCCGTGCAGTTGCTCATGGCGCTAAACCGTCGAGGTTTATTTCGAGTGCCCTGAAGTGCCCAGCCTTGGCGAGCGCTGGCGCTCCATCCTGCGTATCTCGTCCGGCATAAACCAAGTACTATTGCCCCGCGGCCAGCACCGCCATCAACAGCAGCCACGCCAGGCTCATTGTGTGCCAGTACCATGCGGTTGAGTCGACCGCGATCTGCCGGTACTCAACGCGTTTGAGCCTGCCCAGAGCGCTCAGGCAAAAAATCAGCGCGGCTATTCCCGCAACCAGGTGGGCGGCATGCAGGCCGGTAATGACATAGAAAAAGTAGCTCGCTGGCGTCGACCAGCGATCAAAGGCAAAGCCCTGCGCCGTCAGTTGCGTCCAGGCCAAATACCTGCCCCGCAAGAAACAAAACTCCCAGCGCCAGCGTCGCAGCCACCCAGGGCAGGGTCCGCCGTAGCGCCGGCCGGCCCAGTCCCAGCCATTCCTCCAGCACGTCCACTCTCGCGAAATATGTTCAGCCGCGCCCGTTCCATGGTCAGGCTGCTGAGCAACAGCACTGCCGTATTCAAGTAGAGGATCGGCGGCAGAAGCAGAGGCTGCCAGTCGCCGGTCAGCAGGTGGGAGCGGGGATCCATGCGCAATCCCGCGTGTCGCGCGAAGAAGAACAGCACCAGTACGGCAAAAAACAACATGTCGGCGGCAAGAGCCGAATAGACGAAAAACCTCACCTTGTGAAGCAGCTCGCGTGGACCTCGGCCCTGATTCTTTCCCCTCGTCGTCGCCCCCTCCTCCGCCACCGCCGGTAGGCCGAAGGTCGAGGGCGGCTTGCCGCCGAATCCCGGCTCTTTCCGTTCCGTTTCCGCTGGGTTGTGCGTAATGGTGGAGGGCATGGTGTCCTCTGTGTTGATGAGATTACCCTAGCTCTGGAAAGCACTTGATCGCACAAAAATGGTTTCATGGGGAAATCATTACGAAGAAAGCCAGTGATGCGCCGGATAATCCTTTCGAGATTTGGAAAGAAGGGAACTAAACTTTGTTCAGCTATTTTGATCGCGCGCCGGCAACCATCTCAACAAAGAGCCGGTGAACCCGCCGGTCGCTCGAAAGTTCGGGATGAAAGGTGGCCGCCAGCACCTGGCCTTGCCGAACCAGTGCCGCAGAGCCGTCGCGAAGAGCCAGCACCTCCACGCCTTTGCCGGTCTCGACGATGCGTGGAGCGCGAATAAAGACCATCTCCAGTGGGCCGCCGGGGAGCTTGGTTTCGGCATTCAAAATAGCCGAGTCGATCTGCCGGCCATAGGCGTTGCGTTCCACTACCGCATCGAGTATGCCCAGGCTCTTCTGCCCTGGGTTGCGGACCTCCCGCGCCAGCAGAATAGCTCCCGCGCAGGTGCCAAAAACCGGCTTGCTACCGCAAAACTGCTCCAAAGCTTCAAATAAACCGCGCTTCGAAGAAAGCGAAGCATGGTTGTCGATTCGCCGCCGGGCAGAATCAGCCCATCCAAACTAGCCAGTTCCTCCGGCTTGCGCACCTCAACGGGCTCGGCGCCGGATTCGGCCAGTGCCTCGGCGTGAGCAGCATAGTCCCCTTGAATGGCCAGTACGCCGATGCGCGGTCCTCGGTTCGCGTCAAATTTTTTCCTGATAGTCAGAGATCAATATTGATTTCCATGACTCAGTTCCAGATTATTCCATTCCCCGGGCAAAAACGAGATCTGCCCCACTTAATTGCTTGACTGGTGCTTGCTTGCCGAACGCATAGTACCGCACCCTTATGTTCTGGTTGTGACGCCCATGCCGGCTGCGCAACTCCGTGGGTATATCTGCCCATGAATTTCTTGCAGCATTTACATCGCCGGTGCCGGCTTCTCCTTTTGCTTTAAGCATGACAGATCTCTGCGCGTTTCGCCGCAGGGCCTCAGCGAGGTTGTGCGCTCTACGCACAAAGGGCGTGGTAATGCGCGCGTCGATGCGGCGCGCCCCTCGCTGGTGGAAAGCTAAGGCAGCGAAACCCATTGAGTGGCCGAATTGCAGGCGTTTGGACGTGAACCAGTTTGGGAACTATGCCCCAGTCTTCCCCAAGAGGGAAAGCACCCGCCCGATTTCAGTTGACTGCGAGCGATCCGTACACCATTTCTGTTTCAAACTGACCGTGGCCGGTTCTGTCCGGAACCTGTTTGGATACGCGGAATGTATCCACGCCGCTTGCTTACCGCCCACCTGTGTTACCCGGCCTAAGTG
>CAWIVA010000020.1:0-40797 GCA_963839225.1 uncultured Acidobacteriaceae bacterium | reverse complement strand
GTATCGCTGGCGCCTTCCCGAAACATCGCTCGATGTTGCCAAGGCGGTCGATCGATACGCCAAAGCCGCTCATGAAGGAGAACCGGCTCGGCTCTCGGCGTTGGCGGCGTTACGTCAGTCGCTGCCGCAAGCGGCACTTGCCGGCAACGCGGAGAGCAGCGGTCTGCTCGGCATTGTGACGATTATAGAGGCGGATGCCTTGTCGTTGGATGCGGAAGGTGAGGGCGATACGCTGCGGCTTGTTCCGGTTCTGCACCGCGCCGGCGAGACCAACTTGCCGCTTCTCCCCGAAGATCGGCAACGCATCTTCGGTCGCGATCAGTTCCATCGTTGGCCGACTGCGCGAGGCGTCTACTCGCTTCCCGGTGGCATCTATGTCGTGCTTTCGCCGCCATTGCGGCAGGCAATGAGTGGTGCGCTGCGGATTCCGGTCGATCGTGATCGCTAATTCCGGTGGATCGTGATCACTCAATCCAGTTGATCGTGATCATGGATTCCGGTGCATCGTGATCATCAGTTCCGGTGATCATGATCGCGTTGGGCGGGGCGGCATCCTGGTCGGCCGCTGACAGTCTTCAACCGTAGGTAGTTTCGATCCTTTGCCGAGGAGCAGGGGACCGAGATGCCGGGTGAAAGATTGTCGATGCGGAAGATACGTGAGGTGCTGCGGCTGCGATTGGGTCAGCGGCTGCCACAGCGGGCGGTGGCCCAAAGCCTGCGGCTGAGCCAAGGAACGGTGAATGGCTACATAGCGCGAGCTCGTCGGGCGGGACTTGGTTGGCCGTTGCCTGACGGGCTCGACGACGCCCAGCTGGAGGCCCTTCTGTTCCCTCCGCCGTCCTCGGTGGCGGCCGAACAGCGGCCAGTGCCGGATTGGGCGGTGGTGCACCGCGAATTGCGGCGACCGAATATGACGCTGTCGCTGCTCTGGGAAGAATACCGCGACGGGACCGGCGCCCAGGACGGCCTCGGCTATTCCTGGTTCTGTGACCTCTACCGCGAATGGGTCGGCCGGCTGAAGCCGACGCTGCGCCAGGTGCACACCGCGGGTGAGCGGGTATTCGTCGACTTCGCCGGTCACGTCATGGAGGTGATCGACGGGGCGACCGGAGAGGTGCGCCGGGCCGAGACAGCGGGCCCGTGCGGTTTTTTGTGCGCGGCAGCGGCTTCGATGAATTGCGCCACAACGGAACGCCATATCAATACAACAGGACACAGCTTTGGCGCTATGCGGCTGGAGGTGACTGGAAAGGACCGCATGAGGCTACTTTGATCACGCGGCTCTATGGCTCGGACGAGCGCTATCGGCAGACTTTCTCGAGCATTTCAAATCTGCCGGATTTTGGCGAGCCCGCCTGCTCCTATCGCTGCGGCGAGACTCCGACGCGCTTTTCATTCGTCCCGGACAATGAACTGGGCGCGGCGGCGCATTGGAACCAGCCGCTGGGCGCAGGGCTGCTGATCGTGGCTGGAGCGGATGCGCACGATGTTCGGATCTGGGACCAGGAGCAGAACTATGGGAGCACCGCCGCGCTGACCAACCTGCGCGACCATCAGCGGGACTCTGCCGGCTACGCTGAGGCGATGTGGGTGCGGAAGGGATGGACGATGACTGGCAGCGGGACGCATGGACTGGTTTCAGAACTACGACGGCCAGCAGGTGGAGTGGAACGGGACGAGCTGGGGGCCTACGGCCATGCAGCCGCCGCAGTTGGAGCCAGCGCGTCTTCGATCCGCGCCTGGGGTTGTCGCGGAAACTCTTCGATCATTGGGCGGTTTCGGCGTCGGGGTTTCAGGGCGTTTCGCGCACCGACGCCCAATGAGCTTTACCGCTCGACGCAGGTGGGCAACGAGCTGACCTACCCCAACGGATCGCTGCTGAGCGAGCGGGCGACGGGCTGGGAGACGGGCGCTGGCGACCGAGTGGCGCTGGGGCACCGTGCGGACAAGCTACTTTCTCACCCAGGTGAACCGGCCCATTACGGCGGTGACGATGATGCGCCACCTCGCTCGCCGATTCTGCTGAGGCGGGAGAACCTGGGCCAGATTGAGAGCCGAGGCGTGTCCGTGGACTTTCGAACTGACGCCGCTGCGCTGGCTGACGGTGGATGGCGGCTACCAGTACGCGCACGCCACAGTAACCAAGGGCAGCCAGGATCTGGGCAACTGGATTCCCGAGGTGGCGCGCAACATGGCTACGCTGAACGTGCGCGCGTACCGGCGGCCTGGGAACGCTGAGCTTGCAGGCGCGGTTGAGCGGACGGCAGTATGACGATGAGGCCAATGCTTTTCTGCTGCACGGATACTTCCGGCTGGACGCCTATGCCTCGCACGACTTTGGCAAGCGGTTGCAGCTGTTTGCGGCCGGCGAAAACCTGCTGAACCGCCAGATTGAAGTGGCCAAGACGCCCACCACGACGCTGGCCATGCCGCGAGTGGCGCGGGTGGGTTTCCTGTGCGGCTGGGCGCGGAAGGCCTTAGGATTGAGGCTCTGCGCATCCCAACCAGAGTGAGGTACGACAAGTGGCGGAGCGCTCTGACGTAGAATCGTAGCGTGACTCGAAGTTCAAAGTTTTTGCGGGAACCGAAGCCGGCGGGCGGCGCGGACAGTTCGCTGCCGCATCAGACGGTGGAGACGCCGGTGTTTATGCCGGTGGGGACGGCGGGCACGGTGAAGGCCGTGCCGCAGGATGTGCTGGAATCGCTGGGCGCGGAGATCATTCTCGGCAACACCTATCATCTTTATCTGCGGCCGGGACATGAGGCCATCCGGCGGATGGGCGGGCTGCACAAGTTCATGAGCTGGCCGCGGGCGCATGCTGACCGACTCAGGCGGCTTTCAGGTTTTCAGCTTGAGCGCGCTGCGCAAGGTGACGCGACGAAGGCGTGCGAGTTCCGGTCGCATCTGGACGGGAGCAGCCACTTTTTTACTCCCGAGCACTCGATGGACGTGCAGATCGCGCTGGGCGCGGATATTGCGATGGCGTTTGACGAGTGCACGGAGTATCCGGCGGAACGAAGCCGCGCGCGAAGAGAGCCTGCGGCTGACGATGGCCTGGGCGCGGCGGTCGCTGGATCACTTCCGCGCGCATCGCGGATGAGGTTGTCGTGGCGCGAGGAATTGGGCGGGCGGACGCAGAGCTTGTTTGGGATTGTGCAGGGCGGGATGTATAGCGACCTGCGGCGGGAAAGCGCGGAGCGGCTGGTGGAGATGGAGTTTGACGGCTACGCCATTGGCGGGCTGAGCGTGGGCGAGCCGCGCGAAATGACGCTGGAGATGATTGCCGAGGTGCTGCCGCTGCTGCCGAAGGACAAGCCGCGCTACGTGATGGGCGTGGGCTATCCGGACGAGATTGAGCAGTATGCGCGCATGGGCGTGGACATGATGGACTGCGTGCTGCCGACGCGGGCGGCGCGCCATGGGCTGCTCTTCACCAGCGAAGGCCGGCTGAACATCAAGAGCAAACAGTATGCGGAAGACCAGGGACCGCCGGATCCGGCCTGCGAGTGCATGGTGTGCCGGCGGTATTCGCGAGCGTATCTGCGGCACCTGATGCAGGCGGGCGAGGCGCTCTCGGGGACGCTGAACACGATCCACAATCTGGCGTATTACCTGGGGATCATGGAGCGGGTGCGGGCGAGCCTCGCCCTGGCTGGTTAAGCCAGCCCGCAATTAGTACTACAGTTGTATTTGCTGCTTTTCGGGAGAGAAGGGCAAAGACCCGGGCCTAAAGGCCCCGGAATTTCGCCCTCTTTCAGGGGGTTGAAACCCCCTGCTCCCTCCGGGTTTTCTGATCGACAACTGTAGTATTAGGAGGGCAGCGGGCTGGGTTGGCGGGCTGCCTGCAACGCGACGAACACGGTGACCGCCGCGCTGAGCCAGAGGATGAGTCCGGTTCCGAGGGCTGCTGTGCCCTGCAAGCGATCGGCCGGAATAATCAGCGCGCTGGCCTGAGGCCCATGCAACCAGCACCGCCCCGGTAGCGTAGTGCGAGCGGGTAGCGGAAGAGGCGCGCCAGCGGGAAACATATGCAGTCCCACGATGCGGCGATGGCGTTCATGACGTAAGCGTCGATGTGCAGCTTGGCAAAGATGAAGGCCACGACGAAGATAGCGATCCACTGGATGGCATTGATCCAGGCGAAAAGCGCGGCCCATGGCAGGATCATCGGGCACACGCGGCCAGCGCTTTGACTGGCGAAAAGAGTAAAGGGCGGGCAAGAGCAAGACGCATGCCGCCAGCACGCCGGTAAAGGATTTGCGGTACGTCAGCCGCTCCCGGCGTAGAGCGAGAGAAGAAGCCAAAGGCTCCAAAGACGGCGAAGAACATGGAGCCGATGGCCTGGCCGCAGATTGATTTGCTGTGGTGACGTTGTTCATGGAAGTTCCTCCTTGATTTTTGAGAACTGTTGGCGAAAGGCTGTTCCCGCGGATTCAGGCGTCGATGGCGGCGCCGAGCAGTTGCTTGAGGGCCTGGACGTATTCGGTGAGGGCCTTGCGGCCGGCTTCGGTCATGCGGTAAAGAGTTTGCGGCTTGCGCTGGACGAACTTCTTTTCGACAGTCGACGTAGCCGGCTTCTTCAAGCTTCGAGAGCTGCGCACCCAGGTTGCCGTCGGTCGAGCCGGTCTTGGTGCGCAGCCAGGTAAACTCCGCCTCTTCGACGCCAGAGAGCAGCGAGAGCAAGGCCAGGCGCAGCTTCCCGTGAATCACAGGATTGAGTTCCGGCAGCTCAGGCATGGGAGGCACCTGCCTGCGCTCGCGGGCTTCGACCACATGGCATAACCGCCGAAGACAATCTGGCAGAAGAAATTGGCCGCCAGAAACGCGATGCCACCTGTTTGCTTCTGCCGAAGCAGGCAAATAACCGCTGTTGCCCACCAGACGACCGCGCAGGCAAACTGCTCTTCCACTTGAAGATCATGCCCGAGGCCGCGTTGGCCGTGCCGAGCATGGCTGCCAATGATCGCCACAACTCGAGGTGCTCGTCCATTCTGCCGCTAATGCCGACAGACATCATGAGAATGAAGACCGAAACCCCCATCGAGATCCAGATCGAAGTAATAGCGCGCCCCATGGTAGTCGCCGGCTCCCTTTTTCCTCTTCGCCAGAGAATAGCCCACCATCAGGCTACGGTGGCCGTCATGGTTACGGGCCAAGCCAGGTAGCTGTGGCCCAGCGCGGCCCAGAAATGGCCACGTAGTAGGCTAGCGCCCCATAGAACGAAGGTCCACCCCCAGCTTTCTGTGGTGCGCCGGCCTTCGGCGATCATGGTTTCTATCAGGCTCAGCCTGTCTTTCAGTTCGAGTTCATCAGAGTTTGTGTTCATCTGGATTCTCCTTGAAGGCCCTCGCAGCTTCCAGAGTGTTCCTTATTAAAGAGTACTCTGAAAAATAGAGTAAGAATTGTCAACAACTATTTTGACGATTTTTTTGGCCTGTATGATTTTCAGATATGAGCAGGAATCAGCCGGGGTGTTAGGACTATCCCGTAAGTCTCTGTTTAGAGAGGTCTATAGAACGCTCAGTGCCTCCGATAACACGAGCTACTGCACCGGCCCAGTCGCCGGGGGTGCGCTGGCGGAAAAGGCGCGCGGTGGGGTACCAGGGGGTGGTCTCAATGCTGCTGCATCCAGCGCCAGTCGCGAGTGGGGTAGCAGAATCCAGACTGGCTTGCCCATGGCGCCGGCCAGGTGGGCGATGCAGGTATCGGTGGTGACTACCAGATCCAGCGTGGCGCGAGCGCCGCTGTTTCGGCCAGGTCTTTATCGCCGTGCGCCCCGTCCCAGACAAAGATATCGGCGGGCAAATCAGCCAATTGCGTCCGCAGCGTTGCCTTTTTGCAGGGAAACCCAGGTGATGCCGCGGAGACGCAACAGTGGCAGCAGCGTTTTGCAGATGCATGGAGCGCTGGCGGTCTGCCTTGTAGTGGGGATTGCCTGCCCAGGCAAGACCGATGCGCAGGTGCGTGGTTGCTTCTGATTCGAGCCCGGAATGGTTCAAGTATCCCACCCATTCGCCCAGAAGCGAGGCGGATGGATGGGGCACTGGGCTTTTTTGACTGATCGATTTGAATCTATTACGTCTAGAATTCGGCATGCTTTCTGGTCGCGAGCTCCGGATCGGCGCCGAGGTAAGCGCCCGGCCAGGGAACAGTCTCGACCGTGGTGCCGAAGACGGCGGGCAGGCTCATCAGCGGGCATTCAAGATCGAAGTGCGGCGGCTTCTGCGCCAAGCAGCGCCGTCTCCGCCCAGCCGCAGCGCACCACTGCCAGTGAGCGCATCAGCCGCTCCACAGCCGGCTGCACCTGAAGAATCGGCACGCCACCACGTGCCGCCACCAGCGTGGCGTAGCGGCAGAACTGGATGGTATCGCCCAGCCCCTGCTCGGCATGGAGCAGCACGCGGCGGCCTTCGAGCGGCTCGCCTTGCCAGCGCGGCTGCTTGAAGATTCTCGGGGCTGCGATGCACCTCGCGAAATCTCCACCGCGCCTCGTACTCCCGCCAACCCCGCTGCCAGTCGCCCAGCCGCAGATGCGTCAAGGCCAGGTTGTAGGTGGCTCCGGCATGCCCCGGATTTTGTTCGACAGCCGCCTCGTGCGCGTGCAGAGCCTCGTCCATCCAGCCCATATCCAATAAGGAGTTGCCGCGGTTGGAGGCCGAGGCCCGATTTCCCAACGTTCGGCGCGCTCAAATTCTTCCACGGCCTGGGCAAAGCACCCGTCGTTGTGCAGCAGGATGCCGTGCATATTCACGGCTTCAGAGTGATCGGGCTGGCGGGCGAGTGCCCAGCGCAGCCATTGCCACGCACCGGCCAGATCGCGCTCGGCGGCGCGGAACTGGCACCAGGCGATATGGGTCTCCACCTGAGACGGGTTCAGCGCGAGTGCCCTGCGCAAATGCGCCTCAGCTTCGACCGGACGGCAGCGTTCGCGCTCCAGCTGCGCGAGGTTTATCCAGCCCGCAACCAGGTCGGGACGCAACTGGACGGCCCGCCGCAGCGCCGTCTCGGCTAAGGCCTCGCGCCCCTGATCCCGCAACAGGCTGCCCAGATTCATCCAGGCCGCGGCAAAATCAGGACGCCGCGTCAGCGCCCGGCGATAGCGGGCCTCAGCCTCATTCAGCTTTCCCATCCGCGCCAGCACAAATCCGGCGGCAAAGTCGGCCTCCGGAGGCCGCGCCTTCAGAGCCAGCATCCGATTGTATTGATCGAGCGCCTCTTCATTGCGGCCCATGCATGCATACGCGTTTCCCAGGCCCAGGTGAGCGGCGGCCAGAGACGGATTCCGACGTATCGCCAGCTCAAACTCCCTGGCCGCTTCTTCCGCGCGGCCGGTCGAGATCTTTAGCTCGCCCAGCCCCATCCGCGCCAGCGCGTTCCCGCTGTCTCTCGAAATGGCTTCTTCGTAAGCTCGCTCGGCTTCCTCGCCGCGGCCCTCGGCCTTCAATGCCTGGCCGAGCGCGACCCATGCAACCACCATCTGCGGCGCCGTGGCCACGGCTGCCGCGGCCATCTTCATAGCTGCCTGGTGTTGCCGGCTGGCCAGCGCCACCAGGCTGATGCCCACCAGCGCATCCGGCCGGCATGGGTTCTGCTCCAGCATCCGCTGATAGCTGAGTGCCGCCTCGGTCAAGCGGCCAGTCAGCACATTTGGGCAACTCTTCTGTTTTGGCGTGATCTCCGGCGCATCAACGATCACTGGCTTGCCTCATCGCAAGGATGGTCTCACCTGCAATTCATGCTGCCTGCATCTGATTAGCCTCTCTGCTGGACTTTAATGGGAGATTTCTTAGAGCGAATGGATGCGGGTGGGAATTTACCGATTTTTCGGGCGGATCAATATTGAGACAGACTGCGCATTCCCCAGCATTCTGACGAAGGACTGAAGACGACAAAGGGGAGCGCTCGAGCATGCTCCCCTCTTATCGATTCGTAATCAACGCAGAACATTATCAGTGCGGTAAAACCAGCAATCCAGCTTCCAGTAACTTCTCCGTCAACCGGTCAAGGGCCTGCGGAAATTTGTATGAAATGGCTCTCACGCTCATTCCCATCATCAAGGCCGTCTCTACCTGCGTATATTCCTGCAGCACGATCCGGCTCAGCATCTGGCGGTCCAGCGATCCCAGCTGGTCCAGACACTTTTCTATGTCGAGGACAAAGATCACGGCATCCTCAAAGGTGCGCACCGGCCGGCTGGAACACCATCCCCGCGCAACCGGTTCGCCTAGAATTGACGGCGACCTGCCTACCTGCATCGATGCATAGAGGTAGCGCCGCAGCGTTTTTTCTGTATGCTTTCTGTAAAAACCGAGGCTCGCCGCCGGGCCAGTCTCCGGCGTTTTTGCCGGCGGCTTTACTTCTGCCTTCGCAACCCGCTTTTCGTCCCATCTCCTCCCATCTTCCTGCCATCCTGTCTGCGGATAGCTTGCTCCCCACACCACCGGCAACTGGAGGGCTGCGCTCATCGCGTACCTCCCGCTGCCTCAACCATCGCCCAAACTCTGCTGAGCGGTTTGCGGCCTGGGCGGCCGCGTCGCTTGCGGCTCTCAGGCGTTGGAAATTCCTGCAGCTTGACTTCACACTCCCTGCAATACACGCTCTCTTGATTTTGGGAACGGCACCAAAGACAACCGCACCCCTCGCAAACCTTCAAATGCACGCGCAATTCCATGATTGTCTCTCCGTACTCGAGTCTTCTCCCGACGGATTTGCATGAGTCTTGTTGTTCGCCGGGGTGAAAAGAACCAGGCATGGCAACTCAGGTTTCTCCGACCCTGATGGATGATCGCCCTCCGTGTTCTCTTGTTTCGTCTCTTGTTCATGGCGCGCAGATCCTGGAATGTCCGCACTGGCCGGCCCCACGCGCCTCTGATCGGCGCTACGAGGCAGGGATGGGATCGCCGGAATGGACCAAAGGCCTCCGGCTTCTGTTCATTCGCCTCTGAAGAGGACAGAATTCCGCCCCGCCCAGCCTTACGGCAATGAGGCAGCTCCAAAAAGATTCCCACAAACCAGTGCGAGATTAAGTAAAGCCAATGTAGATATATGATTCTCTTGCGTCAACGTCTCCAGATGCTTTTCTGACTCTGCGCTTTCCAATCCGCGAACATGCGCGGGAAATACAGGCAAATCTTCCCTGTTACATTTCCCCTGGAAACCTTGGGCATCATCCCCATTGCTGGTGGCGGATTTTCCACAGATGAATTTCACCCAGATGCACGAGCACCTCCGCGTGGAACTGCTGCGCAGGATACAGCGGGGCACGCTCAGCGTTTCGCTATTGGCCCGCCAAACCGGCTTTGGCCAATCCCATCTCTCCAATTTTCTTCACAGCGGCGCCAGCTCTCGCTGGAGGCCATTGACCGCATTCTCGCCGCCCAGCACCTGAGGCTGCCGACCTTCTGCCCTTCACCCGCAGACCGGAGATGCCGCCTGACGGCGATGACAGCAGCCTGGTCCCAGTCGTCTCCCATGCCACGGCGCTATTTGAGCCGTATATCCGCCGCACCGCGGTTCAGTCCATGCTCCATTTGCCCGCGGGATTCATTGAGTCGCTCCGCGCCCGCGTCTCCCATCCCCGCCGCGCCTGGCAGCGGTTTGTCGCCGTGCGCATTCCCTCCGCCGACGCGTTGCCCATGGAGCCGCTGGTGCTGCCCGACGCCATTGTGCTGCTCGATCGCCACTACAATTCGCTGATGCCCTACCGCCCCAATCGGCCCAACGTTTACGCTGTGCGGAATGGATCGCACCTGACCCTGCGCTATGTAGATTTTCTTTCCAATCGGCTCGTTCTGCGCCCGCACAACATCGCCTTCCCGGTAGACCTGATTGAGATCGATCCCGGCGAGACGGCCGGCGACCTGATGGCAGGCCGCGTGGCGCTGATTCTGAATGAGCCGTGAAAGAAATTGCCCTGAAGTTCAGACCGTGTGAGTCCTAGTCCGGATTTTCGAAGCGTGTGTAACGTGAGACGAAGTACAGATGGACCGTACCGGTGGGGCCGTTGCGCTGCTTGGCGACGATGATCTCCGAGTCCGCCTTTTCGTCCTCGGACATCTCTTCGCTGCGGTTGTAGTAGGCTTCGCGGTGGATGAAGGCCACCACGTCGGCGTCCTGCTCAATGGAGCCGGATTCGCGCAGGTCGCTCAGAAAGGGGCGCTTGTCTTCGCCGCGGCGCTCGCTGGCGCGGGAGAGCTGCGACAGCGCCACCACCGGCACATTCAGCTCCTTGGCCAGTGCCTTCAGTCCGCGGGAGATGGCTGAGACCTCCTGGGTGCGGTTCTCGTAGCGCTTGCCGCCGGCCGACGGCAATGTGGCCGACATCAACTGCAGATAATCGATCACCACCAGGTCAAGACCGCCGGCGACCTGCCGCAGCCGTCGCGCCTTGGCGCGCATTTCTGCCAGAGAGATGCCTGCCGTATCGTCAATGAACAAGCGCGTCTCGACCAGGTCGCCAAGCGCCTTCTGAAGTTTGTCGCGATCCTCGCGGAAGATGGAGCCGGTTTGCAGCTTGCGCTGGTCCACCGGCGCCTGGCTGGCCAGCATGCGGCGAAGCAGCGACTCCTTGGTCATTTCCAGGCTGAAGACGGCCACAATCGCCTTGCTGTTGACCGCGGCATGCTGTGCGATATTGATGGCCAGGGCGGTCTTTCCCATCGATGGCCTGGCGGCGATGATAACCAGTTCGCCTTTTTGCAAACCGCTGGTCATGGTGTCGAGTTCGTAAAAGCCGGTGGCCAGACCGGTGACTTCGTGACTGCCCTGGTTGTACAGATTGTCAATCGACCCGAAGGATTGCTGGACGATCTGATCAGGCTCTGAAAGCCCTGGCTGATTCCCTTCTCGGTTACCTCCATTAGCTGCGTTTCAGCGGCGCCCAGGACTTCGAGAGCCGGTTCGCCCTGGTCGGCGGCGCGGGCAATGGCCATGGAGCAGATGCCCATCAGCTTGCGCAGCAGGCTCTTGTCCTTGACGATGCGGATGTACTCCTCGATCACCGGGCGGCGGGGCAAACCCTCGGTAAGCGAAGCCAGGTAAGCCACTCCGCCGACGGCCTCGACCTCTTTGTAGCGGCCCAGTTCGTTGGCCAGGGTGATAATGTCCACGGCCCGCTGGGAATTCATCAACTCTGTCATTCGCAGGAAGATGCGGCGATGCGAGTCGAGAGAGAAGTCGTCGGATTCGAGCTTTTCGGCAGCCTCGGCGTGGGCGGCATTGTCCAGCAGAATGGCGCCCAGAATGGTCTTTTCGGCGTCGACGTTTGCGGGCAGTCCGGCTTCGAGGCGGAGGTCGGGGACGGTGGCCATATCAGATAGAGTTTAGGCTGAAGGGAGGCTCCGGGAAAGGAAGGATAACTCGGAAATCAGGACAGAAATCGGGAAAAAACGGTCTCATTGATGGGCTAGGGCTTAGTCGCAAAAAAGACCAGTGGACTTGATATGGCTATAATTTATAGCTATAATTTAGCTTATGAATGTGAGTACCGCAGATGCGAAGAACCGTCTGCCTGAGCTGATCCGGGCAGTCGAGGGCGGCGAGCAGGTGGTGATTACCCGCCACGGCCGACCCGTGGCCCAGATTGCCCCGCCTCCGGCTGATCGCCGCAAACCTGTACTCGGCGGCATGAAGGGCCGCATTCGTTTTCTTCCCGGTTGGGACGCCCCCATCACAGAAGAAGAACTGTTGGGTGAGTAAGCTTGAGCGAGGAAAATCAAGCGCGCGGCCACTTGCTCGATACAAGCACAACCTTGTTCGCGCTTGAACGTCCCGATGCGTTGACGCCGGCGGCGCTTAAAGCCGTCGCCTCCGGGCCGAATGTGTTGAGTTTGGTTTCGTATTGGGAAGTCATGCTCAAGAGCATGAAGGGCAACCTGGATGTGAGCGACCCGCGCCTCTGGTGGCAAGAGGCATTGGAACAGCTGAATGCAAGAGTATTGGCCCTAAAACCGGAGCACATCAGCGCAATCCATAGTTTGCCGCCAATCCACAAGGATCCGTTCGACAGAATACTGATCGCGCAGGCTACGGTTGAAGGGCTGGCCCTGGTGAGCAGGGATCGCAATATTGCTCGGTATGCCTCAAAGAACCTGCGTGTGATCAGGTGAATTATGTTGTGAATTTGCAATCAGTTTGCCTGAACAATCTGATTTCTCGTTCATGTGAACAATAAAACATCGTAAATCAAGAATTCAAAATGTACGCTGTTATCTAGGGAACCTACTGTATACTTTTGCCACCGAAATATGCGAATGTACGTCGCCATTACGGATAGAAATTGGTTCAAACTCCATGCATCGACGGTTGGTGTAGAGGAAGTGAACTTCTGGCGACCATCACCGGATACATCCTTTAATGCTCTGCAGGCAGGCGAACTACTTCTCTTCAAGCTTCATTCCCCGGATAATTTCATCGCTGGTGGTGGTTTCTTTACTAGATTTCATCACCTTCCCGTAAATATGGCCTGGGATGTATTTAGAGAAGCCAATGGTGTCAGATCCCTAACTGAGATGCGCGAACGAATCGAATATTACAGAAAATCCAAGATTGGCCCGGCAGAAAACCCAACCGTCGGGTGCATTATGCTGGCCGAACCTTTTTTCTGGCCACGAAATGCCTGGATTCCTATACCAACCGATTTCAGCCTTAGTATCCAACAAGGCAAAGGATATGATTCGGAGACTGGTGTTGGTCGAATCCTTTGGGAATCAGTTTGTGAACGTCTAAGAGAAATCGCCCCAGAAAAGATTGAGCAGAGCCCCGCCACATTGGCTGCGGTTGACTCGCAGGGATATGGAAAACCTCAAATTGTACTGCCCCGATTGGGCCAAGGGTTATTCCGCATTTTAGTAACCGATTTATATGACAGACGTTGCGCAGTAACAGGAGAACGAACATTGCCGGTTTTGGATGCGGCGCACATCAAACCATATGCGATTGTTCAGAAGCATGAAGTGTGGAACGGGTTGCTCATGCGAAGCGACCTACATAGGCTATTCGACGGGGGATATCTCACACTAGACCCATCAAGTAGACGTGTTTTGGTGAGTAAGCGAATAAAAGATGAATTTGAAAACGGTAAGGACTATTACAAGCTAGAAGGCACAGAGATTCGTGAACCAAATATACCCTGGGCTCGCCCAAACCCAGAGAACTTAGAATTCCACTTCAATGCAGTATTCCTTCGCTAAATACATCTGCTGATCACCAATTCTGAACCCATTGGCGCTCAGGCGATGGGCCACTGCGGCCTCGTCAGCGGCGCCGCCAGCAATGCGTTGGCGTAGTTGTTGCCTTCGAATTTCTCCTGCTCAGGATTCCAGCGCAGCTTGTCCCCGACTTCGCAGGCGATGTGGCCGATCTGCGCGATGGTGATGGCGCGATGGCCTACCTCGATCGGCTCCAGGGGCTGATGGCCTTCGCGGATGGCGGCGATCAGGTCGTTCTTATCCCAAAGAGTCTTTGAGAAGTCGAGTTCTCCGGGTTCCGGTTCACGGGTAAGCAGTTTCGCTTTACTGCTGGTCAGGATTCCTGGATAGCTGTCGACCTTGATCCATGCTTCGCTTCCGAAATAGGTGATATAGGGCACGCTGGTGGGGGTTTGCTGGCAGGTCAGAACCACGCCGTTGGCATAGCGATACTCGACCTTGAAGTTGATCATCGTATTCCACAGGCTGACCGGAAATTCTCCGCGCCCCTCGACCTCGACCGGTCCGGTGTGTTCGGAATTGTTGGCCCACTGAGCCATATCGAAATAGTGAGCGCCCCAGTTGGCGATCATGCCCTGGGCGTAGGTGGAGACGCGCATCCAGTTTGGCCGCAGATCAACTTGCTTTACGTCGTGCACGCGTTTTTCGGTGTAGGGAACCACGGCGGTGGGTCCGAGCCACATATCGTAGTTCAGCTCCGGCGGGACGGGCATATCGGGCTGGACGCCGACCGGGGGGGGGTCGGAGGGAAAGACGATTTCGATCTTTTCCAGTTTTCCGATGTGGCCGTTACGGACGAGCTCGACGGCATGGTTTTGCGGGCGGAGAGAGCGGAACTCGCTGTCATTGCGGGCGGTGACGCCGGTACTCTTCACCACGTCGGCCAGCAGCCGGCCCTGCTGCACGCTGAGGCTGATGGGCTTTTCGAGTGCGAAATGTTTTTTCGCTCTCGCCGCCATCAAACCCATCGGAATATGCCAGTGATCGGGCGTGCCAATCATCAGGGCGTCGATATCGGGATCGGCGATGATCTCACGGAAGTCTGACCTGACGCGGCAGCCGTTGTAGGTGGGGAGATTGTCGCGGTTGGCATAGAACGTATCCACAACTCCCTTGGCCTCGCCCATCCGCCAGCTATCCACGTCGCAGACGGCAACCACCTGCACGCCGGGAACGGCCATCATCTGGGGCAGGTTGGCGCTGAAGGCTGGCGGCCGGTGCCGATGAAGCCGACGTTGATGCGATTGCTGGGCGCGTTGGCTCCGAATACGCTGGCCGGCACGATGGTAGGCGCCGCAATGGCGGAGAGTGCACATCCTATAAATTCTCTGCGACTAATGGTCATGGCTGCTCCAACCGAAATTGTAGCGAAATGGTCTATTCCCGGTTCAGCGCGCCGGGCGTCTGGTTTATTTGGCAACGGTAGTTCATTCTACGCTGAATCGATAAAACAAAACTCCCGCGGTCGTTTTGACGGCCGCGGGAGTTTTGATGTTCGAACTGCAGAGCGCAATTATGCCTGCAGGTTAGCTTCCGATTTAGAACACGTATTTTGCGGCGAGTTGGAAGAACCGCGCATCGGGCGTGTATAGCTGGAACGGTTGAGTGTTGATGATCTGACCGGCAGTCGGACCAAGAGAGGGATTGTCTGGCTGGCCGTTGGAGGGAGTGTTGAAAAGGTTAAAGGCGTCCGCACGGAACTGGACGTACTCGTCGCGCCAGGTTTTGAAGTTCTTGAAGATGGACATGTTGACGCGTTCCCATCCCGGTCCATGGATCTGTTGTGATTTTGAACCGGAATACAAAAGGGCGTTGGCAAGGCCGACCAACGGTGTGCCAACCGGGATGCCAGGCCCGTTTTGTATCGTTCCGCCGGCTCCTGCCGTATTCGTTCCAGACTGTGGATCGATGAACGCGCAGGGGTTAAACCAGTTTTGCCTGTTATGCACCGAAGTTGGGCATGGAAGTGGGGTTCCGCCGGAACTCAGCATATCGACGTTTGCCGCAGGCGCAGTACCGCCGCCCTTGAACGGATCGCCGACCTTGATTGCATTGTATTGACCAATGCCTTGGGCGCCGTCGAAATTGTTGCCGCTTGTAACCGTAAACGGAATGCCCGTTTGCGCGGTCCATGTGGCGCTTGTTTCCCAGCCGCCTACGAGATAGTCGAGCACTCCGCCCTGGTTCATATAGGTGCGGCCTTTGCCAAACGGCAAATCATACGAGCCGTTGAACGTGAAGCGCTGACGGATATCGTAGTTGGCGTTGGTGAATTCTTGTTTGAGCGGAATGAGGTTCGAGTTCCGGAACGGTGGGCCAACTCCAATTCCGGGGTTTCCAGCGTCGTCCATAGCATGCGACCAGGTATAGGTGGCAAGGAAGCTCAACCCGTAAGTCAGATGCTGTTCGAGCTTTGCCTGCAACGAGTTATACATGCTTTCGCCGATCCATTGCTGATCGTGAGCGTAAATGCCCAGGCCTGGGAACGCATAGATGTCGGTGGGATCGTTGGGGCTGGTGAGAGTAAGAGGAGACATTGGGCTGGTGCCGGCATACGTGTGCTTGGCGTTGTTTCCAACGTAGCCAACGCTCGCAACCATGTTCCTCATGATCTGGCGCTCAACCGTCAAGTTGTAGCTCTGCGTGTAAGGAGTCTTGACGTTGGAGTCGGACATGGCGAGCGCAGTTGCCTCGCCCGATGCATTGGCAGGATTAACGACGCCACCCACCAAATAGCCCGACGCACCGGTCTCGAGGGTTGTCGGGTATGGGAATGGGTTCCAACCGGCCGTTATGCTGTAATCGGCGGTCGAACTCTGGGACGGTACCCCGGGCGTTGGATTGCCGGGATTATTTACAGATAGATCCGATGTGCCGTTGGACGGGCATTGGCTCAGGTAATTGTCATATCCAGCGTTGGTGGATGGAAAGCACTCGCCGTAGTTTCCGAGGTAGGGATTGTACATAACCGTGTTGTAGGCGAATGGAAAGTTTGTCTCCAGCTCGGCAGCTCCAGGAGATTCAATGGCTCCGTAGAAGATGCCGTAGGCAGCGCGCACCACCGTCCTTGGATCGATTGAATAGGCTAACCCGATGCGCGGAGCAAAGTTATAGTGCTGAACGCCGGTTAAAGAGTGCTGGTTGGCGGAGGTGTAGACGAGATTGGAGTTGTTTCCGGCCAAGGTAGCCAGGAATGGCGCCCCAACAGGAAATGCGGCTGCGGCTATGGCGGGCAAGACGTAGGTGCCCGTGCCGTAAACGTAAGAACCATTGATTGCCGCGCCCCCTGGATTTACGCCTTCCGAGTTGATGATATAGTTGGCCAGCGCGCCATCCTTGCTGCTGTACGGCTGAATAAAGTCGTACCTGACGCCCAGATTCACGGTCAACTTGGAGTTGAATTTCCAGTCGTCCTGAGCATACCCGGCACGATAATCCCGATAGTACTCAGTCGTCCAGTTGGGAGACATCTCCATATTGCCTGCATTATCTTCAAAGGCATCGGCTGCGCCTATTCCGGTTTTCGGTGTATGACCGCCGCCGGCACTATAACTACCGCTGTACACGCCATCGAAGTTGTAATAGCCGCGGCCTAACACGGACGCCGAAAGGGCGGGGCGAATACTCTCAAACTGGAAACCAAACTTTAAAGAATGGCTCCCAACAATCTTGGTCAGGTTGTCAAGAATCTGATAGACATCCTGACGTTGGAGAGACGGAATGCCGTAGCCCCCGCCTGCGGTGGTTATGGCAGTATTTCTGCTCGCCTGGTTGTAAAGGCGGACGCGCGGGATGCCGCCCGTTCCCGGGCCGCTAAAAGGCACGCCTCCCATGCCGGGAATCAAGGTCGATGCAGGGATATCGTCGTTCAACTGAGCAATGATCGAGTAGCCGTAGTTGTATCCAAAGCGAAATTCATTGATCACCGAAGAGTTGAAAAGGTGGGTTTCGCTGGCCATGAAGTTCTGAGCCTTGTTGAAAACGGTGTTAGCCGCAACACCGGCAGGCTCATTATCGCCTCCATCAATCGGGCTTCCAAGCGGAGCTACCGATTGGCCGACATGCTCATTGGAGTAGCTATAGCGCAAGTAGGTCTGATCCTTGGCGCTAATGTTCCAATCCACGCGCTGATCCCACTTGAAGGTAGTGTCTCTGACGGGCACATTGACACTATAGTTGTTATACAAATTGCCGCTGCCCGGAGTGCCGTAATTGGCGGAATTCCACCCCCCCTCATTCGGATGGGGGTAAGCAGCCAGAATCTCCCCGGCGACGGGATCCATCATCCCGACAGGCAATGCCCCTGTGGCGCTGTAGGGATCGCCCGGAGTAAGTACGTTGGTGGTAGGAGCGCCGTATCCGCCGGTGATAGTGCCTGGGTTTGCGGGGTTCCAAGCGCAAATCGATGAGATGCAGTTACCCGGGTTCCCCGCTGCCGGGTTTGGAAACGCGCCGCCAGCTTGGGTCAAGGGCACCTGGCCGGCAGTATTCGGCGCAAAGATTCCTATGGGGTCGGTCTGGGCAGTGAGAGCCGTATTGAAAAACTCCGTAAAGTCCCCGTTGCGCTCGCTGGCCGTGGGCACATTCAAACCTGTGTCGGGAACGGCAAAGGCAATGCGATTTTCTTCGGCATCGCCAAAGTAGAAGAGCTTGTTTTTGATGATGGGAAGACCGAGGGTGGCTCCGAACTGGTTCTCATGGTATGCGGGGACTTCGCCATTCGCGTCCCAATCCGCTGCATCGAATGCGTTATTGCGGACATACTCCCACAGATCTCCGTGGATATGGTTGGTGCCCGACTTGATGCTGGCGTTGAGCACAGCGCCAGCGGAGTGGCCGAACTCGGCGCTGTAGTTGGAAGTGTCGAGCTTGAATTCAGCCAGCGCGTCCGGTGGAGGCCTGACGTTGTAGCTTTGGCCGTTCTGCATGCTGTCGGTGTCGTTGTTGTTGTCAACGCCGTCGAGGATGAAGTTGTTCTGCAGAGTGCGCTGGCCGTTGGCCGAGAAGTCTCCGGTGAGTGCGCCGGGGGCGCCACCGGCCGCTATGCCCGGAGCGACGCCGGCCGTCAACTGCGCAATATAGATCCAGTTGCGCCCGTTGAGCGGTGTGTTGTTGATCGCTTCAGTGTCCACGACCTGACCCACGCTGGAGGTCTCGCTTTGCAGCAAAGGAGGCGCGGAGGTTACAGTCACGTTCTCTGTTACGCCGCCGAGCCTCAGGGTGAGCGGGATATTCAGCACATCCTGAATGTTGACGGTGATATTTTCCTGAGTCGTCGTCGCAAACTTGGGTGCCGTCGCGCTCAACGTGTAATGACCGATCTTGATCGGTGAAAAGGTGTATTCACCATTCTGACCGGACTTTTTCTGCAAAGCGAAATTTGTGTCCGTATTGGTGAGTGTGACCACAGCGCCCTGAATAACAGCGCCCTTGGTATCCTTCACAACACCGTTAATTGCGCCCTGGTCAACCTGGGCTACCGCCATGCCTGTGAAGGCACAGAGAAAGCCGAGGAAAAACAGGAAACTCAAAACGAAGTTACGTTTTGTTTGCCTCAATTGATTAATCATGTAACTCCTTCATTTTCTTTGATATGCATCCGCCCCTCCACACACAAAAGAGGCATCCCAAAGTTGGGGTCCTCTTTCTTCGTGCGGGGAGGTCGGCACGAATCTTAACACATGTTGCTTCCGGAGTGTCAATAAAGCGATAAAGCACGGGAAGAAGGTTAAATACCGAAGCAAAGTGTGGCCGCCGACGGAATTGACATTTAAACGCCGCGGAACGAGTATGGCTTGCGGAGCACTTGAACGCAGACAGGGGGGAAACTGCATGAAAAGCACGATGGCAAGACGCGAATTTCTGAAGACGGTTGGCGTGGGAGCGCTGGCCGGCGCGGGGTTGGGCACGACAGCATCGCTGGCGCGTGCGGAAACCGCGGATCTCAACGCTGACTCCAACAAGAAGCCGCGGCTGCTGTCGAGCTGTTGCGCATACTCCTACAAGGAACTGCTTTCCACCGGCAAAATGACGTATGAGGATTTAATTCTTAAGGCCGTCGAGCTAAGACTGGATGCGGTGGATATGACGGTTTACTGGCTCAAGAGCACCGATCCCGGATATTTGGACAGCCTTCGCCGCTTGGCCTATAGGAACGCTGTCAGCTTTTCAGGCGCGGCCTGCAACGCCACCATGGTAAAGACAGATGCGGCTGCACGCGCCGACGTCCTGGTTCAGATCAAGAAGTGGGTGGACGTAACGGACCGGCTGGGGGCCTCGCACTTGAGAATCTTTGCCGGCGACATGCTGCCCGGAGTAACCACGCAACAGGCCATCGACTGGTCAGTGGAGACCATGAAGGCGGGCTGCGATTATTCGGCCGAAAAGGGCATTACTCTGGGCATTGAAGACCACGGCAACATCACCAACAGCGCGAACGTATGCCTGGAGATTATGCAGCGGGTGAATTCGCCTTATGCGGGCATTAACCTGGACATTACGCACTTTACCAGAGCAACTTCAGCGCAGGATGCTTACGCGGAGATTTCCGCATGCATGCCCTACGCCACGGTTTCACACATTCGCGATCGTTGGGACGACGGCAAGCCGCTGGATATGGACCGGGTATGGAAGATCTACGCGGAGGCCGGCCACAAGGGCTATATGGCGGTGGAGTATTCTTCCGAGCAAACGGGCGAGCCGGGCGTTACGGGTGCGCCCAAGCTGATTGCCAAAACAATCGAGCTGTGCAGAAAGTACTCCAGCGTTTGAAAGAGCCACGGTTAAACTGGTTGACGCTTCCCGCCCGGGCGCAAAGACAAAGGCGCGCCGAGGGTGGGGCGCCCGGCTTTAGTTATTCGGCTTGGCCGGCTCGGCTGGCTGATTGTCAGGCTTGACCGGTGCGGCGGGCTGACTGTCAGGATTGATCGGCGTGGCCGCATGCCCCTTCGACATTCCGCGGATGTAGTGAATCAGGTTCCACACGTCGGTATCGTTTGCGCGGCCCTCCGCCTCGGAGGGCATGCTGCCCTTGCCGTTGCGGATAGCATTGAATAACGACTGGTCGAGCTTACCGGAAAGTGTGGTTGGATTGGTCCAGTCCGGAAGCGTCAACTGCATATCTTTGCCCAGGTCGGTTTTGCCATTTCCGTTGTCGCCGTGGCACATGGCGCAATCCACCTGGTACAACTTCTTCGCTTTTTCCAGCCCGGCAGCGGTGGGTTTCACGGGATTAACGGAGGCGGGCGCCGGCGTTTCTTGCGGCATGCTTCCTTCAGCGAATGTGGGACCGAACGAGGGAGCGACCCAGAACAGGATCGCGGCGGAGAAGAGCAGAAAGTTCTTCAACATGGCACACTCCCCAGCTGCCGATGCCGGGGACGTGCATCATGCAGCTATTTGGATTTCTGGCAAGGATTATAGACCGATTTCCGGCAAGGCATATAGACCGAGTTGACGAGCCGGAGATTATTCGACCTTCTTCAGCCACAGGTTACGAAATGAAACTTTGCACGGAACCCCCTCAATCTGCAGGCCGAACAGACCAGAAACGTTGTTGGATGAAGCCGGATCGTCGTCTACCAGCACCGCCATCAACTGGCCATTGAGGATGTGAAGGATCACTCCTCCACGCGCGATGATCATGTACTGGTTCCAGGCGCCGTCTTTGACAAAAGCGCCCAGCTTGTCGCGGTCGCCGATGGTTGCCACCAGTTGCGGGATCTTCCCTTCAAGAGACTGCACCACCTGCCCGCGCCAGGCGATGATTCCGCGCGAAGTGTTTTGCGAGTAGAGTTGGCCGCTCCACTGTTTAGCCTTCGCATCTACCGGGTACCAGAAATCGGCCTGGGGGCCCGTCATGGCCCAGCGCGGATCGCGGCCGGGATTGCTTTTGCCCATCCCCTGCCCCGTTGGAAGACCGGCGCTGCTGCGGTATTGGATGCCGCTGCCGCCGCCTTTCTCCACCTTGATTTCAAGCTTGAGATCGAAGTCCTTTGCCTGGATTCCGCGATAAATCAGAAAGGTGTTAGGAAAGGTGTAAGGAGGAAACATCTCCGCGGCAGTTTCACCCACGATAGCTCCGTCCTCCACCTTCCAAATCCCTGGCTGGCCGTCCCACCCGTTGAGGGTCTTGCCATCGAAGAGCGAAATGTAACCGGTGTGGTCAGCGAAATCGATCGGATCGGGCTCAATAAAGACGCCATTCCGGAATCCCGCAAGATCCGGCTTCACCTTGAGCAGCGTGGAGCGATCCGGCTCCGGTTTGCTCCCCGATTGCGCGCCTGCCCGAGGTGCGCAGTTCACCGACACCGCCAGCGCGGTTGCCGCCATAGCTCCTGCAATGCGCAGATTCCTCCATCGCTCACTCATGCGACCGTCTCCTTTCATAGCTCGCTTCGTTCAGAGCGATCTGAATCCTCTAAGATACGGCGGCAGGCTTGAGCAGCCCCAGTTCCTCGGCCAGGCGTTCGAGTTTGGCTCGAGTGGCTGCCGGGGGGGAACCAGCGGCAAGCGGACGTGATCGGAGCAGCGGCCCATCAGATTGAGCACCGTCTTCACCGGGCAGGGATTGGAATCCCAGAAATTCGCGTCGAGCAACTCCGCATATTTGCGCTCCAGTTCGCGGGCCTCTGTCCAGTTGCCGTTGAGTGCGGCGTGGATCATGCGGCCCATTTGCGCCGGAATCTCGTTGGAGGCCACGCTGATGAGCCCGTGCGCACCCACGCCGATCGAGCCCAGCCCCATGTTGTCGTCGCCGCTGAAAATCCTGAAGCCGCGCGGCAGCTTGTGCACCAGCTCCGCGACCTGGGGCAGCCTGCCACTCGACTCTTTGATAGCCTCGATGTTCGAGGCAGCCGCAGCCAGACGGACGACGGTCGCCGGCTCAAGGTTGATGCCCGTACGTCCGGGAATGTTATAGATCGTTACCGGCAGCGGGGCGACAGCCTGGGCCAATGCCAGGAAGTGCTGAAACTGGCCCTCCTGCGAAGGCTTGTTGTAGTAAGGGTTGGCCGAAAGCACGGCGCTGATGCCGCGCACCTGTTTGAGCCGGCCTGCCAGGCGCAAGAGCGTGCGCGTCGAATTATGCGTGCAGCCGCCCCACACCGGCACGCGTCCTGCCGCGGTCTCGACGACCAGGCTCACCGTGCGCAGCCACTCTTCTTCGTCCAGCGTGGCCGCCTCGCCCGTCGACCCGCAGGCCACTATAAAATCGATGCCGGAGTCGATCTGCCAGTTCACCAGCGACTTGAGCGCCTGCTCATCGAGAGATCCATCTGCCTTGAACGGCGTAACAATAGCTGTACCGCATCCAGTAGTTTCCATATCAAATGAAATTATACCGGCGGTGTGCGTCAGGGAAGATTTTTCTAGGGACGCCGGTCAATGGCCGGGTTCGGCAGAGTAAAAGCCAGCCCGAGCGTAGCCTTGGATACAGGTGTTTGCCGTTTAGAATGTTGTGAGATCGGCAATCATGCCCAAGAAATCACGCCAGCGCAATATTCAGAGTAAGCGCCCGCTAGTGGCGACGGCCGGGAAGACTGTTGCCCCGGTAACCGCGACTCATAAACCGTGGCAAATTGCCGCGGTTTGCATCGTTCTTGCGGCGGTTACCGCCATCGCTTTTCGCGGCGTGCGCAACAACGACTTCCTCACCTATGACGATCCCGGCTATGTTCAGGAGAATCTGAACGTGCAGCAGGGATTGAACGCGCAGAGCATTGCGTGGGCGTTTACTTCCTTCGATCAGGGAAACTGGCATCCGCTGACGTGGATATCGCACATAGTGGACTGGCAGCTTTATGGAAATCATCCCCGCGGCCACCATCTAACTAATTTGGGTCTGCACATTGCCAATTCAGTTCTGCTATTTCTCTTGCTTTTGTACATGACCGGTTTCCTCGGCCGCTCCGCAATCGTAGCTGCCTTGTTCGCGTTGCACCCGGCGCACGTTGAGTCCGTTGCCTGGCTTTCAGAGCGCAAGGATCTTTTGTGCGCGTTTTTCTTCTTTTGCGCATTGATCGCTTATGCATGGTATGTGCGTAAGCCATCGTGGAAGCGGCTCGCAGCCGTCATCTCCGCCTTTGCCTGCGCTCTGTTGTCAAAACCAATGGCAGTCACGCTGCCCTTTGTTTTGTTGCTGCTGGATGATTGGCCGCTGCGCAGAGTTACGTTCACAACGGAAAATCGTGCGCGGTGGCTGCCTTCCCTGGGTAAGTTATGCATTGAGAAGTGGCCGCTTTTTATCATGTCGGCTATCTCCAGCGTGATTACCTTTCATGCGCAACGAGCCAGCGGGGCGGTATTTACGCTCGATGCACTGCCGTGGTGGGTGAGACTCTCGAACGCGGCTATCAGTTACTGCCGCTATGTGCGGATTATGATTTGGCCCAACCCGCTTATAGCCTTTTATTACCACGAAAGAACCAACATCATGGTTTCAGCGGCAATTTTAGCTGCCATTGCGCTTGCGCTTGTTACTGCCGCCTGCTGGTATTTCCGCCGGCAGAAGCCTTATTGCCTGGCCGGCTGGCTGTGGTTTGTGGGAACGCTGGCGCCGGTCATTGGCATCGTGCAGGTTGGAGATCAGGCTATGGCTGAGCGTTACACCTATATTCCGTTCGTTGGACTTTTCTTCGCCACAACCTGGTTGGTTGGTGATGCCGTCGCCAACTCGCCGAAGCTCAGGGTCGCGGTGCAGATGCTGGCGGTTGCGGTGATCGCAGCGTGCGCCTTAAAGACCGATGCGCAGGTCAAGGTGTGGAATAATTCGATTTCGCTTTTCAGCCATGTGCTTGCAGTCGATCCGCGCGGTGACTATCCAAACTCAAGCCTGGGCATGGCGTACGTGCGGCAGGGTAAGATGGCCGCGGCGCAACCATATCTTGAGCGCGCGTTGACTTACGATCCCGCCGATACTCTGACTCTCGCTTATTCCGCATTTTGCCTGATGCAAACCCATGAGCCGAAGGATCTGCAGCTTGCCGGAAAGCGTCTCGAGCTTGCATTGCGAATTAAGCCGAACGATCCCGAGGCCCTAACCGCGATGTCGTTATGGTCATCCATGATGGGTAATACGAAGGACGCGGAGAGTTATAGCGGAAAAGCTTTGGCCACTGGTTCTGACTCTGTAACTGCATTAACGGCGCGGTTATATCTTGGTGAGGCGCTGCAGGCGCAGAACAAGCTTGACGAAGCTGCCCAGCAATTTCATCAATTGCTTGCCCTCGAACCAAATAATTACCTCGCGCATAACGATTTGGGAGTGAACCTGGCCAGACAGGGACTAAGCCAGGAAGCGATTGAGGAATTCCGGCTATCGTTGACCATCCAGCCCGACCAGGCGGTGCCCCATACCGAGATCGGCAGGATACTTCTCACGAATACTCATCAACTCCCTGAAGCAGTCGAGGAATTTACCCAGTCACTGCGGATCGATCCCGCAAATGCTGATGCGCATAACAGTCTTGGCGTGGCCCTGGCGCAACTGGGAGAATATGAAAAAGCCGTCGTCCAGTTCAACGAAGCGCTGCGCATCGATCCTGATTTTGCGGGTGCAGAGCAAAATCTCGAACGCGCTCAAGCACAGATGAAGAACAAGGCCGGGCAGTCAAGGAAATGACAACTGCATAGCTGTGCTTGCAGACTTATGGAGGTTGAAACGTGAAAAAAGTACTTGTCGCAGCGGGCGCTATCTTTCTTTTTGCTGGCCTTTTGTTTGTCGCTTATTTCGGATTTAAGAGATATGTGAACAGGAGCGCGAAAGAATCGTTGCGTGCTTCAAATGCCGGCGCCCTTGCCGTGGTAGAGGACCGCGGCAAATGGGGATTTATCGGCAGAACAGGCAAGTACGTGATCAATCCGCAATTTGACTATGCTTCGCCTTTTTTTGAAGGGCTGGCACTGGTGAAACAGCGAATGAAGTATGGCTATATTGACAGGTCTGGTGGATATGTTATTCAACCCCAGTATGACTTTGCATTGTTGTTTTCCGATGGACTGGCACTCGTGGTGCAGGATAAAAAGTACGGGTATATCGACAAGACAGGAAAACTTATCGTCACTCCACAGTTTGACGAAGGCTTACCCTTCGTGGGTGGGACTGCCGCGGTCCGGGTGGGAGATAAGTGGGGTTATATCGATAAGACGGGGAAGATCATAGTCAAACCGCAATTCGAGGCGGCCAGGTTCTACCTAGATGGTTTGGCCTGCGTGAAAACCCACGGCAAGTGGGGATATATAGACAGGGCAGGTAAGTTTACGATTGAACCGCGATTTAACGATGCAGCAGGCTTTGCGGGAGGTCTGGCGGTGGTGATGCTTGGGGGTAAGTGGGGATATATCGATAAAAGCGGCAAGCTTGCAATCAAGCCGCAGTTTGAGATTGCCGTGCCATTTTTTGCCGACATCTCGCCCGTGAGGAAAGATGGCAAGTGGGGATATATCGATAAGGCCGGAAAGTATACGATCAAGCCGCAATTTGATGAAGCGCATGCATTCACGGGCGGCCTGTCTCGGGTGAAACTCGGGAATCAATGGGGATATATCGATTCAACCGGAAGTTATGTTATCAAGCCGCAGTTTGACGATGCTTCAGCCTTCCTGGCCAACATTGCGCCGGTCAAGATCAACGGTAAGTGGGGATATATCGACAAAACCGGGAAGTTAGTCGTCAATGCACAATTCAGCACTGCATCAACTCTGTTTAACGGTCTGGCCGTGGCGTCCGAGGGCGGTAAGTGGGGATACATTGACGCTACAGGAAAGTTTCTTATAGCCCCGCAATTCGACCTGGCATTCCCCTTTTTTGATGGCTTTCTGGACATGAAGGGTGGAGTATTTCTGGGATACAAGGATCTTCAGAATGCACTAGAAGGCAACGCGGAGTGGATCATTCCGCAATGATCATGCTGCGTTTGGCGCGCGAGCACTGAGCCTGGCGCGAGTGGTAAGCTGATGGGCAAGATCGTTTGACGCTGGAAAGGCTGTGCAGAGTGCTTTGTGCCGGATCGAGTCCGCAGCGCAAGTTGTGGCGTGCGCTTTTTTCCCTCGCATTGTGCCTTCCGGTGAATTCCCTGTTCGCCGCAAGTTGCAGCATCGCGCAGCCTCACGAGCCAGATGAAGCTGAAAAGGCTTTGCTAACGGCGAATTATGCCAAGGCCGTGGAACTTTACCGGGCCAAGTTAGCCTCTCATCCGGGCGACGCTGAGCCGACTGTGGGATTGGTCCGCTCTCTGTTGCATGAGCAGAAGGTGCAGGAGGCGGCCGATGCAGTGAAAGCCTCGCTTGCCATTGCGCCTAACTCGGCGGCGCTGATTTCGCTGCGTGGCGAGGTGGAATATCGCCAGGGAACGCCGTGGCTGGCGCTTCGGACAGCTATTGAATCGGATAAATTGGACCCGTGTTATCCGCGTAACCACCTGCTGATCGCCGATGTTGAACGAATCAATTCAATGTACGCATCGAGCCGCGAGCAGATTGAAGACGCGCACAAGCTCGATCCATACGATCCCGATATTCGAGCCGAATGGATTCATACTCTTTCGTTGAAGCAGAGAATTGCCGAGGCTGAATCGTTCCTTTCCGTCATGAATGGAAACGACGAGGAAGATCTACGCCATTGGAGGCTATATCTGGAAGACCTGAAGAAAAGAGAGGCTGAACCGCATAAGCCTTGCCATCTGGTCTCCCCTGTTGCAGCCACTGAAATTCCCTTTGTGAACATCATGCGGGACGCAACTCACATAGCCGCGTTTGGGCTAGACGTAAAGTTGAACGGGCATAGTGCCCGCTTGCAGATCGATACCGGCGCGAATGGGCTGCTGGTCTCTCGTTCGGTAGCCAAGCATGCGGGACTCAAGGCGTTTTCGCAAACGGAAGTGAGTGGCCTTGGCGATGAAGGCTATAAGGGCGGCTACAATGCCTATGCGGATTCCATTCGAATCGGGAATCTCGAGTTTCAGGATTGCACGGTGGAAGTGCTTAGCAGCCGAAGTGCTGTTGGAGATTCCGACGGCCTGATCGGAATGGATGTGTTATCGCATTTTCTGGTTACGTTGGACTACCCGATGCGCAAGCTGCTGCTTGGGGCTTTGCCGCCGCGCCCGGGAGAAGCCGCTACGGTGCCACAGTTGAAAACGAGCGATGGGGAGCGGGGCGATTCCGACGATTCGGCGGATGCCGCTCAATCGAGCGAAAAAGATAAGGTGAATGCCAGAGGAACGGAATCGGGCCTGACGGCTGGGGCCGCAAGACAGGATGCAACTGAGAAAAAGCCTGCCGCTCACGGGCCCCACGACCGCTATATCGCGCCGGAGATGAAGGATTACACGCCGGTCTACAGGGTCGGTCATGCGCTGATCTTGCCCACATCGGTTAACGGCGGCAAGCCCAAGCTATTTATTTTGGACACAGGCTCATGGGCAACGACTATCTCGCCGCAAGCGGCGCGAGAAGTTACGAAGGTCCACTCCGATGATAGCTTCCATGTAGAAGGGCTCAACGGAAAAGTGGAGAAAGTTTTTACGGCCGACAATGTGACATTTCATTTTGCGCATCTGTCGCAAAAGAATTCAGGCGTTCCTTCATTTGACACTTCGCGCCTTTCGAAAAGCATCAATATGGAGATCTCCGGATTGCTTGGCGCGACTACGCTGAATTTGCTGACCATCCACATCGACTATAGGGACGGACTGGTGAAATTCGAATTCGATCCCAAGCGTAATTGAAGGTTCCGAAACAAAACGGGCACTTATAACTGGTCGAATATTTCGCGGAAGTCCCACGCGCCTTGTTTGCCGTGGAGCCACTCGGCGGCGCGGACGGCGCCCAGTGCGAAGCCGCGGCGGCTGTGCGCGTCGTGCTTCAATTCCAGAATATCGTCGGGGCCGGTTGCGGTGACGATATGCTCGCCCTTGGCGTCGCCGATGCGGTGAGAGGTGACCTCAACCTCAGCCCCGGGCTGGACGGCTTCAACGATCTGCTTGAGAGTGATGGCGGTGCCGGAGGGAGCATCGAGCTTGGAGATGTGATGAGTCTCAGCGATGGAGAATTTGTAGCCCTCAAGCTGGGCAAGCGATGCCGTGAGTCGAAAAAGTTTTTGCACGCCGATGGAGAAGTTGGTTCCATAGAGCAGCGCTCCACCGCGTTTTTGGGCGAGAGCCTTCATCTCATCGAGATGGGCATACCAGCCGGTGGTGCCGACAACAATGCGGCTGCCGAGGGAGAGAACCGCGCGCATGTTTTCAACTGCTGCCTGGGGCGCGGTGAAATCGATGACCGCGTCCACGCCGGCAAGACTGGGCGCGGTCAGTGCGGAGGCGTGCTCGTTTTCCGTGATGTCGAGCGCACGGACGGAGTGGCCGCGTTCACGAGCGACCTCGGCGACCAGGCTTCCGGTTTTTCCTTTGCCTAATACGAGTATCAGCATGATGAATCTAGTTCGTTGCAGTTAGCGGGTTAGCCTCCGCTTCGCGGAGATAGCGAGTTGTGCGCGAGTTGGCGCGCCTCGACGTCGAAGATCGCGGGATCCGGATCTTTGAAGAAGGCAGCGTGCAGCGAGCGCAGGGCTTCGTCGGCATCGTCTTCATCGATCATGAAGCTCATGTTGATTTCGCTGGCTCCCTGCGAGATCATGCGCACATTGATGTGGCGGATGGCATTGAAGACCTGGGCGGCCATGCCGTTCTGGCCGCGAATATCATCGCCCACCATGCAAATCAGCGCCTTGCGGCCCTCGTATTTCACGTCGGCCAGGCGGCTGAGGTCGGCGGCGATGGCGGGCAGATTGTCGTTCGAGTCCACGGTGAGCGAGACGGAAACCTCGCTGGTCGAAACCATATCGACGGCGCAGTGGTGCTGGTCGAAGATGGAGAAAATCTCCTTCATGATAACCGTGGGTCATCAACATGCGGCTGGCCACGACATCGATAATGCTGAGCCGCTTTTTAACGGCGATGGACTTGAAGGGGCTCTTGCAATGCGGGGCGAGCGAAGTGATGCGAGTGCCTTCGCAGGCGGCGTTGCGGCTGTTCAGCACCAGCACGGGAATATTCTTTTTGACGGCCGGCAGTATGGTAGCCGGATGCAGAACCTTGGCGCCAAAATAAGCCAGTTCGGCCGCTTCTTCAAAGCTGATGGTTTTTACGCGCAGTGCATCGGGACAGACACGAGGGTCGGCGGTCATGATGCCGTCCACGTCCGTCCAGATCTCGATGGACTCGGCGGTGAGCGCGCCGCCGATGAGGGCGGCGGTAAAGTCGGAGCCGCCACGACCCAGGGTGGTGGTAATGCCGGCTTCGTTGGAGGCGATGAAGCCCCCCATGACCGGCACCTTGCCCTGGGCGACGAGCGGGAGCAGCTTTTCCTGAGAGCGCTTATCGATGAGAGCGTCGACCGGGGCGGCCTTCTGGAATTGAGAATCGGTGATGATGATGTCGCGCGCATCCACGTGGGCGGCATCGATGCCGCGCTCGCTGAAGGCCGCGGCTACTATGCGGCTGGAGATGCGCTCGCCGTAGCTGACGATCAGATCAGAGATGCGCGGGGTGAGTTCGTGAATCGCCGCCAGGCCGCGAAAGATTTCATCGAGCAAGTCGAACTTCTCGTCGATCAGCGGAATCAGCGCAGAAATCGTCTCACGGTTTTTTACCAGATCGCCGGCGGTGTCGCGATGGCGCGAGCGGATACGCGAACTGATGGCCAGCGCTCCGGTGCGGTCGCCGGTGGAGGCTGCAGCGGCGGCGCGCAGCAATTGGTCAGTGACCTTTGCCATGGCGCTGACAACGACCACGGGCTTCTTGCCCAACGCCACGCGCCCGGCGACAATCGCCGCTGTACGGCCGATGGCTGCCGTGTCTTCGACCGACGTGCCGCCAAACTTCATCACTACCAGGCTCATGCGAATCTTTCCATGGATTGAGCGCGCCTTATGCGCGCGCTACTGCTGCTGCAACCGGCTCAAACTTGCCCAGACTTGCCAGCAACTCGGCGTTGAGGATTGTGGCTCCGGCGGCTCCGCGGATGGTGTTGTGCGAGAGCACGGTGAACTTCCAATCGAGAACTCCGCAGGGACGCAGGCGTCCGACGGTTGCGGCCATGCCGTTGCCGCGATTACGGTCGAGACGGGGCTGCGGACGGTCAGGCTGCGGCGCCCACTCGACGGGCTGTTCAGGAGCGCTGGGCAGATTCTGGCCGGCAAGCGGTCGGAACTCAGCCCAGGCGGAGAGAATTTCTTCGCGAGTGGCCTTCTTGGCGAGCTTGATGGAAACGCTGACCGTGTGGCCGTCGACGACCGGGACGCGATTGCAACTTGCGCTCATGCGGGCTGCGAGGGGCTTGACTGCGTGGCCTTCAAGCCTGCCCAGCAGCTTGAGCAATTCCTCTTCCATTTTTTCTTCTTCGTTGCCGATGTAGGGGATGACGTTGTCGAAAATATCCATGGAGGCAACGCCGGGGTAGCCCGCGCCACTGACGGCCTGCATGGAGGTGGCGAAGATCTGCTCAATTCCAAAGCGGTCGGCAATCGGCTTGAGAGCCAGAACCGGACCCATGACCGTGCAGTTGGAGTTGGTGACGATGTAGCCGCCCGACTGCTTGCGCCAGGACTGCTCCTCGATCAGGTGAAGGTGTTCCGCGTTCACCTCAGGAAGCACGAGCGGCACGTGGGGAGCCATGCGGAAGGCGCTGGAGTTGGAGACGACGGCGCAGCCGGCAGCGGCAAACTTTGGCTCCAGTTCGCGAGCGTAGGCGGCATCGATGCTGGCGAAGACTATCTTCGGCGCGCCTTCCGGCTCGGCCGGGGAGACGGTCATGTTGGCGATGCGATCGGGCAGAGGCGAATCGAGGCGCCATTTGGCGGCCTCGCCATAAGCTTTCCCGCTCGACCGGTCGCTGGCCGCGATCCACGTGACCTCGAACCACGGATGGTTTTCAAGCAGTTGGATGTAGCGTTGGCCGACCATTCCGGTCGCGCCCAGGATGCCAATTGGATGTTTGGTTTTCATGTCCTTAGATACTCCAGTGTACAGGAATATGGGCACGGATACGACCAAATGCCTAATGAAACGGCGCGATCAGCCGATAAGCATCTCAAGGAGCTTTGCGGATGAACCTGCGGCTGATGACTGCGTGGGGTCAGTCTCATCCTTCTGGCAAGAAGGACGCAGAGATCCCGAATGCCGAGCGGTGGCTGACGCTGCTGGTCGAGGGCGCTGCTCTGAATGTTCCCGAAATCGACACAGAAAGCTACAAGGTGTTTCGCATCAACGTGAGCAGCCTGGCGCTGCAGCTTCCTGACCGGCTACCGGATAACGAGAAACTGGAGCTGCTGCGGAGGATCCTGGCGGAGTTCGAGACATATCGCGAAAGCTCTGAAACGGCGCTGCGAGAGCGGCTTTCCGGCTGGCGAGCAGCGGTGAAGACGCTGTTTGGCGATCTACTGGCGAGCCTGGCCGATGAAGCCAAATCGCCGCTTGCGGAGACACTGGCGCAGGAGATCGCCCGCTTGACGACTGCGGCGGAGATTCAGAAATGGAATGAAAATCTGGCGCAGTTCCTTCACCCGCCCGACACCCAGGGGCTGGCCCTTGGATTGGCTTCACTGAATGCGGCGGATCGCTCCACGGCGAATGACAATGCGGCCGGATTGCGGGGCGGCGGAGCGGCAGTCGAGTATCTCCGGAAAATCATGGAGCGCGGCGACAACAGTTATGTAGCTTTGTTCCGGCTCAGTTGCCTGGATGTGATCAGCCAGCGCTTTGGCCCGGAAGCGGCCCAGGACTGCCTGATGGCGGTCTCCGCATTTCTCACCGCCAGCCTGCGCGGCGACGACGCCATCTACCACTGGAGCGATTCTTCACTTCTGGTCATTCTGCAGCCCAGGGCCAGCGAACAGATTCTCACTGCCGAGTTGAACCGCATTGTTTCACAAAATCGCGAAAGCAGCATCCAGGTGGAGGGACGCGCCATCATGTTGCGCACTCCGATGGAATTCGTACTATCCCCTATCAACCGGCTGCGCACCGCGGAAGATCTTTACCGGCTCTCGACGCAGCAAGGAGTGAAGCTGTGAACCCCATCAGAGATAACCCTGTTCCAGTTCCGCCGGAGTATGCCGAAGCCACGCAGGACCCGATCGACGAGCTGCCTCTCCCCTATATTGAGATGGATGCGAACGGAATCATTACCCGTGCCAATCGCGCCACGCTGGCTTTGCATCCGCGGGAGAACGGCGAACTGATCGGGAACAGGGCGTGGGACTTTATGCTCGCCGGGGAAAAGGAGCCAAGCTGTGCTGCTTATTTATCGCTGATGGAATCGGGCGACGATCCGGCGCCTGTTTGCCGCATGCTTTATGACCGCTCAGGCAAGTACCGCATTTACGAACTGCACCGTAAACTGATTCGCAATGCGGAGGGCCGTCCCTCGGGCGTACGAATGGTCTTCGTGAATGTGACCGACAGCAGAAAGACCCTGGAGGACGAGCGCCATGCGCGCCAGTGGCTTGAAAGTGTGATCGCATCCCTGTCTGACGCGGTGATTGTTACCGACACACTGGGATTCATCCGCACCGTCAATCCGGCGGCGGAAGAACTGCTCGGCTGGAAGAGGGAGGAATTTATCGGCAAAGTCATCGAGGAGCGGGTGCCCCTCAGGTTTGATTCATCGTCAGCACAGGGGAGTAATCCCCCCGGCCATCGAGGGGCTCTTGAAAAGCGATTCAGAGGATTGGCGCTCGTCATCAACCGTGACTGCGAAGAGATCGAAGTGGAACTCGGCACATCGCCCATATGGGACCCGGAAAACGGCTCTGTCATCGGAGTGGTCAGCGTTCTTCGCAGGTTGCGCAGCGCAGGCTGATTGCGGACGATTGCCGGCGATCCGTGCCGCCAATTCAACCTTCGCTTCCCTACTTGCCCGGGGGCGCGCCTTGATCAAGCGGTCGAAACAATCATCCAGGCGGTGTGTTTGGCCTGACGGGATTTGCGGAGCCTTCTCCAGCGACCGTCATCCACTCGCGCACATACCAGCGCTTCACCAGCCCATTCGCCACATAAGGATCGGCCTTGGCAAACTTCTCCGCGACCTCCAGCGACTCGCCCTTGAATGACAGGATGGCGCCGTCGACGGGATTAGCCAGCGCGCCGCCCAGAACCAACTCGCCGCGTTCGCTTGCCTCCCAGGCCATTCCAAGATGCGCCTCGAGAAACTCCGCGCGCATTGACTTTCTCGGCTCCATTCAATGTGGGGAATTGGTCCCTCTTGCGGCCAACCTGTTAAAGACAAAATCCCATGATCCGAAACGCAAAATGGGCTCTTTTTGAATTAGGACTAATATTGTCGTATATTAAGGACAGGCTTCAAAACCGGCTGAAAAGGCAAGGCTTCTCTTCGGCAGAGATTTCGACAAATTTAGCAAACTTTAAACTCCAGATCCTCGCGGGAAACTCTTGGCGGAGACCGCGAGGATCTGGCCACCACAACCCCAAAGGGCCGCGGACTGTCTCGAATATAGGTCCAGCGGCCTGAGGTTTCAAGAGAAAGAGGATGGCTCTGTTCCACAGGTGCAAGCCGCGAAGACGTTCTTATCCGCTTTTCCTCTTTGTTTTTGTCGCGTCCCTGATAGCGAGAGCAAGCGTTGGGGGCAGCATCTCCGGCACAGTGCAGGACGCGTCGGGCAGCGTAGTGCCTGGCGCGACCGTGACCGTGCGCGAGGAGAGCACCGGCCTGACGGCGGCGACTCACACGGACGGAAAAGGACATTTCGCAATTCCGGTTTTGCCGGTCGGTCGTTATGAGCTGGGCGTGGAAGCGCCAGGATTTCGCGGCTACCGGCGCAAGGACATTGGGCTGGATACGGACGCGGCCCTGACGCTCGATGTTCGCTTGACGTCGGCAACGCCACTGAGACTGTGAGCGTGAGCGACAACACGCTGCACGTGGAGACGGTGAGCACGCAACTCGGCGAAGTGATCAGCGGACAGGCAGATGACCGCCGTGCCGCTCAATGGACGCAGCTTCACCGATCTTCTCTCGCTGCAGCCGGGCGTAGCGCCGGCAACCACGATCAGCACGACGACCGTGCAGGATGTGGGAGCCACCGTGCTCTCGACCATCGGGAACGCTCAACCCCGGCACCATCTCCGTGAACGGGCAGCGCGAATTCGCCAACTACTTCAGCGTGAACGGCAGCGATGCCGAAGAGGACGTGAATGCCGGCACAGCGATTATTCCCAACCTGGATTCGATTGCGGAGTTTCGCATCGTGACCAGCAACTTCGACGCCGAGTATGGAGAGTTCTCCGGCGGCCAGATCAGCGTGGTGACAAAATCCGGCGGCAATCAGATTTCACGGCAGCGCATTCGATTTTCTGCGCAATACCGATCTCGATGCGCGCAACTATTTTTCGCCCACGCGCGGCGCATTTCGCCAGAACCAGTTCGGAGGAACCGTGGGCGGGCCGATTCGTCACGACAAGGTGTTCTTCTTTCTGGACTATCAAGGCACCCGGCAGACGCAGGGCATCGATACGCCGGTGATCAGCGTGCCTTCGAATGCGGATCGGACGGGCGATCTCTCCGACTTTGTCGACAGCAATGGCAATAACCTGATCACCGGCGACGGGTGAGCGGCCCGTACTTCGCAGTCTTCTGACGCAGAAACTGGGCTATACGGTCACCCAGGGCGAACCTTACTACTGTCCGCGGCTGCACAACCCTGTCGCAATCGCAGGCCGGACAATGCGTCTTTGTACAACGCGCAGATTCCCATGAGCGCGTGGTCTGTTCCGGCGCAGCGGATGCTCCAATACATTCCGGCGCCGAACAACGCCAATGGCTTTTCCACTTCCGCCTACAACCAAACTCTGCGCGACGACAAGGCGGGCGCTGCGCATGGATGCGAATACCCGCTGGGGCCTGCTGGCGGCTTACTACTTCATCGACGACTTCAATCTGAAATCCCTATCCAGTAGCGCAGAGCGGAGCCAGCGTTCCCGGCTTTAATGCGCTGACCACCGGCCGGGCGCAGTTACTTGCATTGAGCGATACCAAGACCATTAACTCCACCACCGTAAATGAACTGCACCTGAGTTACCTGCGCGACTCTACCAATCTCGGCCAGCCGGTGGGCGGGCGCGGCGTGAGCCTGATCTCGCAGGGCTTCGAGAATGCCGAACGGCACGCGCCAGCATTGTGGCTCTCGATCCCAAGGGGCAGAGCGTGGAAAATCTCAACTTCAACGGCTACTCCACCGGCGCCGCGGCAAATCAACTTATTCAAGCCAACAACACCTATCAGGCAACCGATACTTTCTCCAAGGTGCTGGGCAGCCACACCATGAAGTTCGGCAGCTGAATTTCACGCCGACCAGGTGAACGCCCATCCCATTGCGCAGTTCAACGGCAGCTTTGTATTCTCCGGCACGGAAACCGGCGTGGATTTCGCGGACTTTCTCATCGGCGTGCCCAGCCAGTACAACCAGAGCCAGCTCAATCCTTTCTATGCGCGCAACAAATATGTTGGCCTGTTTGCCCAGGACAGCTGGCACGCGCGGCCGAATCTGACTTTGAATTACGGCCTTCGCTGGGACCGCATCGCTCCCTGGACGGAAAAATACAATCAGATTTCTACCTTCGAAGCGGGCGCGCAGTCGGTGCTCTTTCCCGGACGCGCCCGCGGGCATTCTCTATCCAGGAGACCCCGGAGTTCCGCGCACTCTCGCCCCCATCGGCAATCTGAATTCTCGCCACGTCTGGGCGCTGGCATGGTCGCCGCAGGCTCATTCCGGCAGCGCTGCTGGCGAAGGTTCTGGGGCTCTCCGGGAGTCGACCAGCATGCGAGCCAGCTTTGGCAACTTCTACACCGCCATCGACGCACTCTCAATCAGCGTGCTGGCCGCGAACGCGCCCTATGGCACCACATACACCAGCCCGGCTCCGCCGCTGTTCGCCACGCCGTTTATTGCCGCGGCCAACGGCGCAGAACTATGGCCAGCCATTTCCGTATACGCTTGCACCGCTGAATTCTTCACGTCAGCAATCCCGACACAAATATCGACTGGAGCACCTATGAGCCGATCAGCGGAATTCCAGGGTACGACATGCATAACCGTGTGCCCTATACCGAAGAGTGGATGGTTTCAATCGAGCGCCAGGCCGGACCGGAGACGGTTTTCAGCGCCAGTTATATCGGCACAACCAGCCATCGCCAAAGCGTATTGATCGAGGCGAATCCAGGCAATCCCGCGCTTTGCCTCAGCCTTAGCCAGCCCGCCGAGGTGCAACCCGGAACGCTCACCTGCGGCGCCGGCGGAGAAAACACGGTCTACTATCCCATCGGCGGGGGCCAGGTGAATGGAACACGTGGGCCGCTGGGAGCAAACTTCGGCAGCGATGCGCTGCAGTCGACCATCGGGCACGCCAGCTACAACGCTCTCGAGTTAAGCGCCCGCCATGCCAGCGGCCGCCTTGAGTTATCGGCCGCCTACACTTACAGCAAGTCACTCGATCAGTCGTCTAACATCGGCGAAGAAGTCAATCCGTTCAACCCTTCGCTGAGTTACGCCCTCTCATCCTTTGACGTGAAACATAACTTCGTCCTGAGCTATGAGTACCAGCTGCCCTTCGAGCGCTTCCTGCATTCTCATCGCCGGGCCTCAAGCAACTCATCCCGGGCTGGTCGATTTCCGGCATCACGCGCTTTGCTACCGGCTTCCCGGTCACCATGATCAACAATGGAGACAATTCGCTGATCGGAACGAATCCGAATGGCGTGAACAACAGCAGCATCGACGAGCCCGATTACAACGGCGGGCCGCTCAATCTGAATCACAATCCCGCGCAGAAACGGGAACAACTACTTCAACACATCCGCCTTCAGCATGAATGCGCTGGGCACTGCCGGGTAACTCGAAGCGGCGTTTCTTTTATGGCCCAGGCGAGGATAACTACGATATGGCGCTCGCAAGAAGCTGCCGCTTGCCGAGTCAAAGTCCCTGCTCTTCCGCGTGGAGGCATTTAACGTCTTCAACCACACGCAGTTCAACGGCCCAGGCTCAGTCGACGGCAATATCGGCAGCTCCACATTTGGCAACGCCATTAGCGCGGCGCCGCCACGCATTTTGCAGGGAGCGCTGAAGTTCAACTTCTAATCCGGGATGCCGCGATAAAACTGCACGTCAAGCTTCGGCGCCGCTTTATGCATTGCGCCGCCGGTGTTGGCCGACTGGAATCGAGCTAACGCAGCGTGATATCGCGCACCAGCATGCTGCTGACCACGTGGGCATTCTCAACCCGCTGGTCGATGACTTTCTGCTCCTTAGACCTGTCGCCATATTGTTTCATGCGTATGTCATACACCTTGTCGGCTAGGCCATCCAGGGCAGCCATGTTCTTGTAAGTGATGGTATAACCGATGTCCCAATCTTCGGGCCCGTTGCTGGTGGTGTTCAGGAACATGTGGTAATCGACAATCAGTCCGACGCTCTTCTCCGACTCCCAGATGGGAACAATGTTTTTCTTGAGATCGGCCATGAAAGCGCTGAAGTGGCCGGGCGCAATGCTGACCAGCACCACACGGCTCACCATACCTTCGTTGTAGGCAACTTGCGCCGGCGCAGCCGTCGCAATCGCCAGTGAAACTCCAATAACTGCCAATGCGTAGCGAATAACTCGTTTCATGGGGAAAACCCTCCTGTGGATTGAATTGGGAAACCGCGAATAACTGCTTGAGTCTACTGAACTATTCTGCCGCCGTAAACCAAAATCATTATATGAAATGCAGATTAAAGCATCCTTCTTAAGCCAGGCCCTCGCCGCCAGTATAGCTCAAATTCCCAATTCTTCCTTCGCTTCAACAAACTTCTCAAGCGCAAATTCGAGGTCTGCGCGGGAGTGGGCGGCGGAAATCTGTGCGCGGATGCGAGCCTTGCCCTGCGGCACCACGGGATAGTAAAACGCAACGACATAAACGCCTTTTGCCAGCAGCAGTTCGGCCATCGTCGAAGCCACCACCGGGTCGCCTAACATCACCGGCACAATGGGGTGCTCTCCGGGCAGAATATTGAAGCCTGCCTCACTCATCCGCTGGCGAAAGAAGACAGTGTTCTCGCGCAAATGTCTCCGCAAATCGACCGATTCCGTCAGTAACTCGAGGACCTTGAGCGAAGCCGCAACGATGGGCGGCGGGACGGAGTTCGAAAAAAGATAGGGGCGGGAGCGCTGGCGCAGCAATTCCACAATCTCCTTGCGCCCGCTGGTGTAACCGCCGCTGGCTCCGCCCAGCGCCTTGCCAAGCGTACCGGTGATGATATCCACCCGGTCCTCAACGCCGCAAAGCTCCGGGGTGCCGTGCCCGTGTTCGCCCATAAAGCCAACCGCGTGCGAATCGTCCACCATTACCATCGCATCGTACTTCTCGGCCAGGTCGCAGATCTTGTCCAGCTTGGCAATAAAGCCGTCCATCGAAAAAACCCCGTCAGTGGCAATGAGCCGATGCCGCGCCGATGCGGACTCCTTTAGTTTCGATTCAAGGTCGCGCATATCGCCGTTGCGATATCGAAAGCGAGCCGCCTTGCACAACCGGATGCCATCGATGATGCTGGCATGGTTCAACTCGTCGGAGATGACGGCGTCTTCTTCATCGAGCAGTGTTTCAAACAGGCCGCCGTTGGCGTCGAAACAAGAGCCATAGAGGATAGTGTCCTCAGTGCCGAGAAACTGGCTGAGCCGTTTCTCAAGCTGCTTGTGAACCCTCTGTGTACCGCATATGAAGCGCACGCTGGCCAGGCCGTAGCCCCACTCCTTCAGAGCCTCCTGCGCCGCAGCAAGGATCGCGGGGTGATCGGCAAGGCCTAGATAATTGTTCGCGCAAAGATTGAGCACCGGATTGCCGCCGGCGACGGAAATCCTGGCCTGCTGCGGCCCCGTGATTACTCGCTCCCGCTTGTGGAGGCCCGCGCTTTCTATCCCGGCGATCTTATCTCGCAGAAACTCCTGCATCTTGCCGTACATAACTTCCCTTTCCCGCGCTAACATGCCGCGCGACGGCCGAGCTATTTGTGCAGGCTCGTCCAATCCAGCAGCACCTTGCCCGCCTGCCCGGAAATCATTGCCTCAAATCCCAGTTCGAAATCGGTGTAGTCAAAGCGATGCGTAATGACCGGGGAAATATTCACGCCTGCCTGCATCATCACCGACATCATGTACCAGGTCTCGTACATCTCCCGCCCGTAGATGCCTTTGATGGTGAGCATATTGAAGATCACCTTGCGAAAATCCAGAGAAGTTTCTTTCGCGGGAATGCCCAGAACGGCAATCTTTCCTCCGTGACACATATTATCAATCAATTCCCGGAACGCCCGCGTACTGCCCGACATTTCGAGGCCAACATCGAAACCTTCAACCATGCCTAGCTGTTTCTGTACCGCGGCCAGCGGCGTATCGGCGGTGTTCACGGCCAGCGTAGCTCCCATCTTGCGCGCCAGTTCCAGGCGGAATGGATTCAAATCCGTCACCACCACGTGGCGCGCGCCCGCGTACCTCACCACCGGAATCGCCATCAGCCCGATCGGTCCCGCGCCGGTGATGAGAACGTCTTCTCCAAGCAGCGGAAACGAAAGCGCCGTATGCACCGCGTTGCCGAAAGGATCGAAGATGGCCGCGACCTCATGGTCGATGCCGGCGTGATGACGCCAGATATTGGTCATCGGCAGCGAGATCAGTTCGGCAAATGCGCCGGGGCGGTTGACACCCACGCCTTGCGCATAAGCGCAGAGATGGCGCCTGCCGGCCAGGCAGTTGCGGCAGCGCCCGCAGACCAGGTGCCCCTCGCCGCTGACGATATCGCCGGGGAAAAAGTCGTTGACGTTCGAACCCACGGCAACAATCTCGCCAACAAACTCATGCCCGATAGCCATGGGCACGGGAATCGTTTTTTGCGCCCAGTCGTCCCACTGGTAGATGTGAACATCTGTGCCGCAGATTCCCGTCTTATGCACGCGCACCAGCACGTCGTTGATGCCGACGGCCGGCTCCGGAATCTCTTCGAGCCACAGACCCCGTTCCGCTTTACTCTTGACCAATGCTTTCATCGCCGATCCTCCAGGTTCCGCCAGACTCGCCGTCCAGCTCCTCCGAATCGCGGCCCGCTGGTTTTACCCCATAGCCTCCAGCACCGCATCCGCAAACTGTGTGGTTCCGGCCGTGCCGCCGACGTCGCGGGTGAGGGTCTTGCGCCCAGCATAAACCGCTTCGAGAGCTTTTTGCACTTTATCGGCGGCGGCCATTTCGTCCAGGTGGCGCAGCATCAGAATGGCGGACTGCAGCAGCGCGGTCGGGTTGGCCACATCTTTGCCTGCAATGTCCGGAGCCGATCCGTGCACCGCCTCAAAGATCGCGCACTCCAGGCCGAGGTTGGCACCGGGCACGAGTCCGAGTCCGCCAACGAGGCCGGCGCAAAGGTCGCTGACGATATCGCCATAGAGATTTTCAAGCAGCAATGTATCGTATTGCCAGGGATTCATCACCATCTGCATGCAGGTATTGTCGATGAGGTGCTCGGCATAAGCGACGTCGGGGAATTCTTCCGCCA
>CAWIVA010000019.1:0-18864 GCA_963839225.1 uncultured Acidobacteriaceae bacterium | reverse complement strand
ATACATTTTTTGCGGCTACGCTGGCTTCTATCGGCAATCGCGATCTGGCTTATGCAAACACGGTTGAGATTCTTCGCGAGGAGACGCCGCAGGGATTCGTGCCGAATTTCGCGCGGCCGGGCGGATGGAAGAGCTTCGACCGGTCGGAACCGCCGGTGGGTGCGATCACGGTCCTGGGGCTTTACGCAGAAATTTGGCGACCGCTGGCTGCTTGAGGAAGACATTTGAGCCGCTGATCCGTTGGAATCGCTGGTGGGCCGAGCATCGCGATACTCAGGGGTACCTGGCGTGGGGAAGCGACGGAGACAACCAGCCGGAGAACCGGGACGATAGCTCCGCGTGGGACTCGACAAGGGGCGATTTTCGAGTCGGGGCTGGATAACAGCCCGATGTATGACAAGGCGGTTTATAACTCGCAGTCGCATCTGCTGGAGATTGCCGATGTGGGCCTGATGAGCATGTATATTGCCGACTGCGATGCGCTGGCGGAGATTGCAGACGAGCTGGGAAGCCGGCGGAGGCGAAGGAACTGCGCGAGCGCGAAGCACGCTATCGGGCCAAGTTAGGGACGATGTGGGACGAGCAGGCGGGAATTTTTCTCAACAAGGATCTGCATACTGGGCAAAGGAGTTTGCGGCTTTCTCCTACGAATTTTTATCCCATGCTGGCCAGAGCTGCTACCCCTGAACAGGCTGACATTATGGTGAAAAAGCACTTGCTCAACCAGAAGGAGTTCTGGGGCGAGTGGGTGATTCCTTCGATTGCGCGGGACGATCCGGCATTTGCGGATCAGAACTATTGGCGAGGCAGAATCTGGGGGCCGATGAACTACCTGGTTTATCTGGGGTTGCGCAACTATGGCGATACGGAAGTTGGCCAGGAGTTTGCCGGGAAGTCCTATAGCTTGTTTCTGAAAGAGTGGAGCGAAAAAGGCCACGTGTATGAGAATTACAATGCCATCGCGGGCACGGGTGACGATGTGTATAGCAGCGATCGATTTTACCATTGGGGAGCGCTGCTGGCTTATGTGGAATATATGGAGCAGGGACGGGCGGGCAAGTGGCTCCCGTGGCTTCCAGCCTTCTTCGTGGGATCTTGCATATGCCAGAAAGCACACAAATAACCTAAAATGCTGCGGAGGGTTTTTCGCCATGACTTCCGCTTTGAAATTGCGTCATCTTCTATTTGTGCTCCTTGTGGCTGCGGGAGCGTTGCTCTTCACCGGTCGTGTTATGGCCCAGGACGACCCGGCTCAAAAGATGCCCGCGGGGCTGACGGCTGCGTCGAGCACGGTTATCGAACGGCTCGCTGGTTTAGAGGCGCTGCCCGATGGCGCGTGGAAGATGCATAGCGGCGACCTGGCCCACGGTGAAGCGCTGCATCTGGACGAGAGTTCATGGCAGCCGATCGCGGTGGGGACAAGGCCCGCAACGATGCGGTGTGGTTTCGGCAGACTTACCAGGTGCCGGCGACGCTGAATGGCTACGACCTGACCGGCGCGCGGATCTGGTTTCAATTCCACGCCGATGGCCAACGGGCCCATGCCGGAGATTCTCTACTTCAACGGCCGGCGCGTGGCCATGGGCGACGATCTGGAGCCGGTGGTTCTGTTTGACGATGCGCAGCCCGGCGATAAGGTGACAGTGGCCGTGAAGCTGCTGCACACGGTGGATACCAAGAGGTTTCATGGCGCTACGCTGAAGATCGACTTTCCGGAGAACCGGCCCAATCCTGGGGATTTGCGGCAGGAATTTTTGTCGGCGGCGCTGCTGGTGCCTTCGCTTGCTCCGGGGATACGGCAAAGATAGATACGCTGAATGCGGCGATTCAGGCGGTGAATATTGCGGCGCTGGACCATGCCAAATCGGACGCTGGTTACGAAATCGGAATCGCAGTTTGAATTCGATACATCGCTCAAGGCGGCTCGCGTACGGCTCGAAGCGCTGAAGCCGCTGCTGGAACAGGCGACGTTTCATTTGACCGGCAATGCGCATATTGATGCTGCATGGCTTTGGCCGTGGACGGAGACGGTGGACGTGGTGAAGCGGACATTTGGCACCGCGCTGCAACTGATGTATGAGTATCCGGATTACACCTATACGCAATCGGCGGCGGCTTACAACGAGTGGATGGCCGATAAATATCCGGAGATGAATGCTGATATTGCGCGGCGCATCAAAGAAGGGCCGCTGGGAGATTGTGGGCGGCATGTGGGTTGAGCCGGACCTGAATATGCCCGACGGCGAATCGCTGGTGCGGCAACTGCTGGTGGGCAAGCGGTGGTACAAGCAGGCCTACGGCGTGGATGTGAGGATCGGCTGGAATCCGGATTCGTTTGGGTATACATGGCAGTTGCCGCAGATCTATAAAAAGAGCGGCGTGGACTACTTTGTTACGCAGAAGATGACGTGGAACGATACCAACCAGCTGCCGTTCAAGCTGTTCTGGTGGGAGTCGCCGGATGGGTCGAAGGTGCTGACTTATTTTCCGCATGATTATGTGAACCTGAACATGAAGCCGGACCGGCTCTCGGAAGATTTGAAGGTGGCGCGCGAGCGCTCGCCGGGGATGCTGGAGATGATGGATCTCTACGGAATCGGCGATCACGGCGGCGGGCCTACTCGAGCCATGCTGGATGTGGCCTCGCACTGGGCGGAGCCGGGACATGTGACGCCGAAGTATGAATTTGGCACGGCGCAGAGTTTCTTTGCTTCGATTGAGAAGCAGATCGCGCCGGATAGTCCGACCTGGAATTACCAGTCGATTGCCAAAGGGTATACGGCGCCTGCGGCGGTTGCGGGGAAAGTGGCCATTCCTACCTGGAACAGCGAGATGTATCTCGAATATCATCGCGGCGTGTATACCACGCAGGCTAACCACAAGCGGAATATGCGCGATGCCGAAGAGCAGGTGCTGAATGCGGAGAAGTGGGCTTCGCTGGCGTGGCTGGATGGGCGTGAGTATCCGGGAAAGGAATTGACCGAGGATTGGAAGAAGGTGCTCTTTAATCAGTTTCACGATCTGGCGGCGGGGTCAGGGATTGGGGTGATCTATAAGGATGCGCAGAAGGATTACGATGTGGTGCGCTGGTCGACGAATGAGATTGACGCTGGAGCGTTGGAGACGATAGCGGCGGGAGTCGATACGCACACCAAAGAAGGTACGACGATTCCGATTTTGGTTTTCAACCCGTTGGGTTGGGAGCGATCGGGCTACGTAAGTGCGAGGGTGCCGGGCTCAAAGGGCGAAAGTGTCTTCAGTGTGATCGGCGAAAATGACAGTTCTGCGGATCATCTGACCCCGCTGGTGCAATCGACCAAATGGGATGTCGAGCCTGGAGTGGCGGAGATTACATTCCATGTCAATCGAGTTCCAGCTTTCGGCTATAAGGTGGTTCAGATCCGCGTTGCTCCTGCCCCAACAAGCGGGCGAGTCTGGGTGCGCGCGACACCCAGTGGGGGACAGTCTGCCGACAGCATTGTTGTTCATAACTCCATTCTCAGTGTCAGGGTCAACAAATCCACAGGATGCATCACAAGCCTTTTCGATCTTCGCACGCAGGTAGAGTCTCTAGCCTCCGGCGCCTGCGGCAACCAGCTCCAGTTCTTCAAAGATACGCCGAAGGACTACGACGCTTGGAATATTGATCCCGGAACGCTCGATGAAGCACCGGCAACAAGTGGGAAGACTGACGATGTGTATGACCTGATAAACGCAGGCGGCGCTCCTGCGATCCGAATTGTGCGCCATTGGCAGAGTCGAAATTCGTGCAAACGATCAGCATTCCCGATGGCTCGGATGTCGTCGACATCGAGAACGACATCGATTGGCACGAGAGGCATGTGCTGCTGAAGGCGGCTTTTCCGCTGGCGGCTTCCGGTCCCTTTGCCACTTACGAGATTCCTTATGGGACCATCGACAGGGTTACTACGCGGAATAACTCGTGGGAGAAGGCACAGTTTGAGGTTCCGGCGATGCGCTGGGCTGATTTGGGCGACGGCAAGCATGGGCTGAGCGTGATCAACAACTCGAAGTATGGGTACGACGCGGTGGGGAATGTGCTGCGGCTTACGCTGCTGCGCTCGCCTGTCGATCCCGATCCCGAGGCCGACCAGGGGCATCACCACTTCCACTACGCGCTCTATCCGCATGCGGGAACCTGGAAGGATGCGCTGACCGTTCGGCATGGGTACGAGTACAATTATCCGCTGACGGCAGTGGTGACTACGGCGCATGCGGGGTCGCTGCCGGCGGAGCACTCGTTTGCTTCGGTAGGGCCGGAGAACGTCGTGCTGACGGCGGTGAAGAAGGCTGAGGATGCGAATGGGTTGATTTTCCGCGCTTATGAGTGGGCGGGCAAAGAGACTACGGCGGAGTTTTATGTGCCGGCGGGAGCGACCGGCGCGACCGTTACCAATATGATGGAGACGCCGGAGGGCGCGCCGTTGACGGTTGCCGGCGATGTGGTGAAGGTTCCTATTCATCCGTATGAGATATTGACGATTCGGGTGGATTATCCGGGCGGGGGGATGAAGAAGTAGGGACTGCTCGATTATGACCAAAGGGGCTCCGGAGACGGGGCCCTTTTTTGGTACTCTGGAGCTCAAAGGAGCTTGCGCAATGGATATTACTTCCCCCTACTTTGTAATTTCCGTCATTGTGGTTGTATTTGTGGCGGCGATTCTTTATGGCACCAGCAGCGAGGAAGACGGGCCGCAGACGCACTGATCTCCCCGCCGATATTCGGAACCAGTTCAGATTTCCGGAACTATTTCTGGCTTCCAGACGTATAACGGGGAACGAGGGCGATTGGCATGATGAGGAAAACGACAATTCTGCTTGCCGGGCTGGCGCTGGCTGCCGGGCTGACGGGATGCTGGGTGAATGTAGATAAAAACTCAAACGGCGAGGATAAGAACGTCCAGGTGGAAACGCCCTTTGGCGGCGTTCATGTGAATACCAACCAGACGTCAGCATCGGACCTTGGATTGCCGGTGTACCCAGGCGCGGAGCAGAGGGCGGATGACGACAAGCACAAATCTGCCGATGTTCACCTGGGCTTTGGAGAGTGGGAGATGCGGGTGCGGGCGGTGAGCTACAGTACTTCAGACACGCAGGAGCAGGTGGTCGCTTTCTATAAGAAGGCTCTGGGGCGTTACGGTGACGTGATTACCTGCCAGGGCAATCAGCCGGTAGGAACCCCAACCAAAACCTCAGAAGGCTTAACTTGCTCCGACGACAATGGCAACCATGTGCGTGTTAACCGCGGCGATTATAGTTCCGGCAAAAACGGGCCGGAGCTGAAGGCCGGCTCCAGGCGGCACCAGCACATTGTGGGCTTCGAGGAAGCGAAGGGCGGCCAGACGCGGTTTGCCCTCGTGGCGCTGGATTTGCCCGCCGGGCTGGATAATAATTCCTCGAAGAGCGACTAGAAACCTACACCTGAAGTGCATGATTTACGAGGAAAGCAACCGTAGGTCCTTGGGCTCCCTGCGCTCCGGATGACAATCAAAACAGGGAGTTGCGGGCAGACGTGAGGCCGGGAAGGGTTTATCCCGCAACTGCCGGATTCTGCTACACTGGTCGAAGCGTAATCAAGGGGAAGAACGCGCCAGGCCGCGCCCCAACGATACGCTCTGCAACCCAAGTTCGGGGAGTGGCTCAGCCTGGTAGAGCACCTGGTTCGGGACCAGGGGGTCGGAGGTTCAAATCCTCTCTCCCCGACCAATAAAATCAATAACTTACACTGATTTCTGGCCAGGCAAAACAGCCTGGGGTTCCCAAAAGGGTTCCCACATCTTCGCCAGTTCCGCTGTTGGGGAGGCCCTCCAACGGAGTGGCGTTTCCTTCCTTTTCTTCATCCTGCTTGTCCGGTTCTGCAAAGACAGCCTCGACGACTCTGCTGACCGCATCCACGCGCTCGTTCCACCAGGTTTTCGAATAGACATCCAAAGTGATGCTGCCCGAGCTCCCTGCGTGGCCCATGTTGTCGCGGGCGACCTCGAGGCGAGCGCCGAAGCGCCGCATCAGGCCGGCGTGCATGGTCCGGAAGCTCCGGAAGTCTACGGTCTTTGAAAGCCCCAGCTTCTCCGCAACCGGCTTCACGTGTCTGTGAAGCAGGTTATGCCGATCAAGCGCCTTGCCGGTCTTGTTGGCAAAGATGAGGTCGTCTGGCTTGCGGAACTTCTTATTGCTGGCCCACATGCGCTGCACCGCCGCCAGAATGACGCCGTGCTTGTCGAACGGCACCTCACGCTTGCCGGCATCCGTCTTCACATCGTCGAATTCATTGTCGTAAACACGTTCGTCGACGACAATGCGATCACGAAGGATATCCTTCCACCGTAGGGCAAGAACTTCACCCGGACGCATGGATGCGAAGACGATCAGCGTGATCATCGACTTCGTCGGTTCCTTCACCGTCTCGATCATCCGGCGGATGTCCGCCAACGAAAGGAGAACAGTGGGCTTCACCGCATGCTTTCTCGGCAACTTCACCCCAACCGCCGGATTCCGGTCAAGCATGCTCCACGCAATGCCCTGGTTCAGAGCGGCGCGGAACGTGCCATGTATCAGCCGGATCGACTTCGGGGACAGCCCGGGAGACAACGTGTTGAAATATTCCTGGATATCTATCGTTGTCAGCTTGCGGACTTTACTACTGCCGAATTCAGGCAGCAGATGAGTTTTGAAGTTCTCCTCGTACTGTTTGCGCGTGGAGTTCTTCAGATGTGGCCATGTCAGTTCTTGGCACTTGTTGTAGACGGCCTGCACGGTTTCCTCGTCGCTTGCAAAAAGGTGTGGTTGGTTGTTCCGCTCATTGACTCGCTCCATGAACTGGTCGCCGAGCCGCTGTGCCTCACGTTGACCTGGCACCCGGCTCTTCGCCCAGGACTTCGTTCGTCTCTGACGCGGGGTTCGGTTGTAATCCCAATAGAAAAGTTTCCACTTGGACCCAAGATCTTGCACCTGGGCCCGCTGATAGCGTTCCTGCTGCACCACGGTCCTCCTTCCGTGGTGCTTCAATCGCGGTCTCTTTGTAGCATCAAAGGCCGTCACTGTACAACCTCCGACCCCACGAGGAGCATGTGGATGGCTGTCGGGCAGAATCGCACGTATCGGCCCAGGCGGAGCACGCCGGGAATCTCATCTGCGTTTGCGTACACCCAGGACTCGGGGACTTTCAAAAGCTCTGCAACCCGCTCCGCCTCGAAGAGTGGATCAAGGCTGCCTAGCCATTGCTCGACACTCTCGCTGCAGAATCGGAAATAGGATCCGAGCCTCTGGAAGCCGGGAATCTCGCGGGCATGGGAGCGTACCCAGTCGGTTGTCATCACAAGGATTTGGGCAAGATCCTTATCTGAAAGCAGGGGCAGAAACGCCGGGACTGGCATCTCGGCAAGTTGGATCTGATGTTGCGTCAAGACTTTCCTCCACTACGAGGTGGCCGGTTCAACCGGCACTCGTAACGGCGTTTTGGTGATTTCATTCCTGGCTTCTGTAACGCAGCCCTGTTGGTCCACTCGCATTGTTTCTCCTCCCGATAGTTAGAAAGCCTTGTTTAGCCTTTTGTCACGCACCTGGGTGTGGGTCTGAACTCATAGAGGTTAGTGATAATTGGCGCTGCGCCGCGCCACGCATCGGTTTTGAAATGGATGGCGCGGCCCTACCCCCCGGGGGCTAGGGTGAAATCCCCTGCCCTCCGGTCAGTGCTTCGTACACAAGCTCAAGAGCTCGTTGGCGAGCCTGAATATCTCCGATCCTGGCGGAAATCCAGAGCCCGAGCAGCCGAGCAAGACCGATTGCTTGTGCGCGATCGAGGTCATTGAGGGTGCACCAGCGAGACTGCAGATCAGCGATTGCAAAACTGTAATTGGTCATCGTTCGGACCCGATCTTGACTCTGTGGGCAGCCCGAAATGCCATCAGCGCGTCAAGTTCGTAGCGAACTGCGCCGGCCGGTCCGTACTGGAGATAGTCCGGACCCTGGTCACGCTGGCGCCACTTCTTAAGCCTCTCGCGGCTCAGTCCGAGGAGCGCCGCTGCGCCGTGCCCATCAAGAATTGGATTGTCGTCGTATGTCGAAATGGGCAGTCGTTCGACGGTCAAATAAATTGCAGGAATCTGGGTGCGCCGTGGAATGGAGACGCCACTCGGAAGAGATGCCTTTGGATCTACTGCCGGATGGGAAGATGGAACTGAAGATGGAGGTTGCGGTTGAACTGCGGCAGGAGGGTTAGTGCGCGGACGAAGCAGAGGATTCTGGTCGCGTAGTTGAGCAATTGTAGGCATATGGCCCCTTTGGCCGGTTGGAATTGGGGAAGGTAAGCAAGCTTGCCTTCCCCACCGGTAAGGTGGGGGCTGGGTCGGTCATAAAAGTTCCTGCTGTATCGTTCATATCCCTTTGCCTTTTTGTCTATGTTCGTAACTGTAAATGCGTGGTGAACGAACTTGATTGCCACTATTTAAGCCAAGTCGGTTGCCTCCCGATTGCTGCATAGCCGCATCTTGGATGCGTACTCGCAGCGTAGATAAGAAATGCTCCTTGAGCTCTTCAGAAGGCGGATCAATTTCCAGGCCAAGCAGATTATCAAGAAATTCGTCGGTGATCTCGACAACGTGCCATCCTTGACCGGCCAGTTGCAGCAAACTCTTTTTCAATAGTTTGTCATTCATGCGCGCCTCCTGATCCCGGCATTTCATAACCGCCGGTTGGCTCGAGCAACTCCGGCTGGTTGTCTGGAACCCCAAGCTTTTTCTTCGCCCGAAGATATCGAACCCTTGCCGTACCCTCTTTGATACCAAGCCAACGGGCGATATCGGCATAACTGAAATCTTGAGCTCGCCAAAGCAGGACTTGCTGATCCTCAGCTGTTAGCTTTTCAAGCTCATCTCGGAGCCAAGCCAGCAGAGGCTCGTTACGACCGGCGAATTCTCCATACCATTTAACCTGCTTATCGTTCTCCTTCAGCTCTAGCTGCTTTTTGCGCGCTGCACGACAAAAATCGATCGCGCAGTTTTCGGCAATCTGAAAGATCCAGGTCGTCAACTGAGCTCGACCATCCCTGTGGAACGTACCCACCTTGGAATACACCTTCATCAGCACATCCTGCGCGAGTTCTTCTGCATCGAGCTCAGGAACAGGAACAAACGCATGGTGAATAAGAAACAGCCAAAGCGGCTTGAACAATTCTCTTGCCAAATGTTCAAACGCCGGGAGGGAGCCACTTTGCAGCTCCGCTAGAAATCTTGCCGAATTGAGCTCTTCGAATGCGATGGATTTTTCTTTCTCACTTGATCTAACGAAAGGGCGTTACATAACGAATGCTGGTTGCCGGCAGCGCAAAGCCATCAAGCATTCTGTCGACGGTAAGTCCCTCAGTATCCTAGGCTTTCCTCAGGTCCTCGGCGATCAGGGCGAATTCGTCCAGGGCGGCTTGGAGGTCTTCTACGATCTCGGCGGCGATTACGTCGGGGGCGGGGAGATTGGCGGCGTCCTCCAGGCTATCGTCTTTCAGCCAGAAGATGTCCAGGCTGGCTTTGTCGCGTTTGATCAGGTCGTCGTAAGCGAAGGCGTGGAAGCGGTCGGTTTCCTTGCGCTTGTGACGATTTTCGGCGTGGTAGCAGGCAACAAAATCATCCAGGTTCTCGCGGCGCAATGGGTTTGTCTTCAGCGTGAAATGCTCGTTGGTGCGGAAGTCATAGATCCACAGCTTCTTAGTCCAGGGCTTCTCGCTGGCGATGCGGCGGTCGAAGAACATCACATTGGCCTTGACTCCCTGCGCGTAGAAGATCCCAGTTGGCAGACGCAGCAGGGTATGCACATCGCAATCGTGCAACAGGCGGCGGCGAATCAGCTCGCCCGCACCGCCCTCAAAGAGCACATTGTCCGGCACAACCACCGCGGCGCGGCCGTCGATCTTCAATATTGAGCGCACGTGCTGCACAAAGTTGAGCTGCTTGTTGCTTGTGGTCGCCCAGAAATCTTCGCGGACAATTGTCAGTGTTTCGCGCTGCTCGTCGCCGTCCTCGCCAATCACGGTGATGCTGGACTTTTTGCCGAAGGGGGGATTGGTGAGCACCATTTCGTATTCAACCGAGCCTTTGCTGCTGAGTGCATCGCGCACGATCACCGACTCTTCGCCGCCCGTGCCATGCAGGAATAGGTTCATGGCGCAGAGCCGCGCGGCTCCGTCTACGATCTCAATTCCGGAGAGCGCCTTTTCCTTGAGGAAGCGCTTCTGGTCCTTGTCCAGCTTGTTGTTGTTGCTGATGTAGTCGTGCACGGCGAGCAGAAAGCCGCCGGTCCCGCAGGCGGGGTCGTGGACTAGCTGGCCCGGCTCGGGGCGCATCACATCCACAATGGCCTGAATCAGCGCACGCGGCGTGAAGTACTGGCCTGCGCCGCCCTTCACGTCGGCGGCGTTCTTTTCGAGCAGCCCTTCGTAGGCGTCGCCTTTTACGTCCACGCCCAGAGTTGTCCATGTCTCGCGGCCGATCAGGTCGCTGATCAGGCGCTTCAGCTTTGCCGGGTCCTGGATGCGGTTCTGCGCCTTGCGGAAGATCGTGCCCAACATGCCGGACTTTTTGCCCAGTTCCACCAGGATGTGCCGGTAATGTGCATCCAGTGCGTCGCCGTCCAGCCGCTCCAGGCTCTGCCAGTCCAGCTCGCGAGGAATCAGGATTGTCCTGCTCGGGAACAACTTCTGCCGCTCGTCGGCCATCTTGAGGAAGAGCAGAAAAGTGAGCTGCTCGATGTAGTCCTGATACGACAGGCCGTCATCGCGCAGAATGTTGCAGTAGTTCCAGAGCTTTTGGACGATGGCGTTGCTGGTCATCTTCGTTTCTTTCTTTGAATCCGGCTAAGAAGCGGGTTTGATTGAAAGAACTGCCCGAATGTCAGCCAATGTCACCATCAGCGTCATCGGCTCAATGGGGCTGGGATCGAAGCCAAGCGCAAGATAAAAGCTCTTGGCCTGCTCCGATATTGCGTGAACCACTATGCCGCGAATTCCGATGGCGTCGGCGGCCTGCGCCACGCGGCCTGCGGCATCACGAAAGAGAGCGCGGCCGATGCCTCGTCCGTGCCAATCCAGATCTACGGCCAGGCGGGCCAATACCGCGACCGGGATGGGGTTGGGCATATTCCGCCTGAAGCGGCCCGGAGCGTTTTCGACCGCGATCACGCCGGAGGCCAGCGCATAGTAACCGATCACGCGGCCGCCTTCGCACACAACGTAAGTACGCGATGCGCCGCTTGCCTGGTTGGCGTGCGCACGGCGTTTCAACCAATTGTCCAGCGATTCTTCACCGCAACAGAACCCCTCGAATTCATGCTTACCCGACAGCGGCTCGGGCGGCGCCAGCCGGTTCACTTCTCCCATGGCGCAGCCATTTTCATCGTGCGGCGCAGCCGGGGATTGGGCCGCGGCGGCGCATCCAGGCGCGCCAGGAACTCGGCGTAGGCCTTGGCATTGACCGTAAACACCGTGCGGTCCAACAGCGCATCCTCGGCGGCATGGCGGGCAGCATTCAGCACGAAATCCGTCCGGTTCCTGCCGGTCGCAACTGCGGCCCGGTCGATGAGCCCGCGCAGTTCCGGCTTGATACGGAGATTCAGCGTCTCGCGTCTGCTTTTTTCCTGCTGGGCGATGGCCATCGAAATTCCTCCGGTAAAGAATTAGTGTGATGAGTCAGAAGTTCATTGAAGAACAACAGCAGATCCTTCGACTCACCACCCCCAGGCTGAAGAGAACGCCTGGGGCCCCGTTCGCTCAGGATGACAGTTTATTTTGTAAACAAACTTCAGACTCACCGTTAGCATAGCATATCGTAATGACCATGTCATTACGTTTTACGGCGCTGTTTCGGGCTGCGAACGGTTTTGATTCCGCCGCTTCTGGCCCGCTCGGCGCGGATGCGTTCGAGCAACACTAAGGCGGGTTCGTCGGTTGGGTCTTGGGGGACGAGTTGGCCGGTGAAAGCTTCCTGGAGGATAGCCTGGCGCATACGCTGGGCTCTCTTAGTCTGAGCCAATGCAGAATCGCGCAACTTTCCGAAACCGACTTCGCACATTTCCGCAGCCGCTAGGATTCGTTCCATCTCGTGCTGAGGCGGGATTGGCAGCACGAATATTTCGTAGCCGATCTTGGCCGATATTCCTCATGGATTTCTGATTTCCGGTCGATAGCCTTTCGATTTCTGACCGCCCCCACTTTGACCTCAATACCGCCAGCAGCCAGCTCTTCAGGCCGGGGACAACGATTTCCAGGCGTAGAATCTTGTCACTTAGCATCAATCGGCGGGTCAATTCACCGGCAATGACGCAAGCACCGACAAGTTCAATGGTGTTCGCCCGGCTAATGAGGAAGTCACCTTCGCAAATCCGGTAAGCGTCAATCCATGGAGATCGGGTCATGCACGTCTTGCTCTCAAGTTCATCGAAAGTTCCCCATGTGACTGCGCTGACTTTAACGACTCCGTATTCACCTTCTTCAGGCGGACGTTCTTCGCATCTGAAGTCTTTTCCCGCCGTGATTCCATAGATGAGGGTTTCCAACGATACCCAAGACCAGCCTTCGGGGAGTTCAGGCAAGTTGGATGTATCGGGGGCGGAGGGTTCCTTGTACTTCTGTTTCCAGGTGTCGTCTTTGGGGAGCTTGCCGGAGGCTTGCATTTTGGCGAGGGTGTCGGCTTCCCAGCGGGTGCGGCGCTCGAGGAGGATACGCTGGAGCAACTTGTCTGCCGGTTCGTAGTCGCGGCCTTCCTTGCGGACGAGTTCGGCTTCTGTGGGAACGAGGCGTCCCTCGCAGGCAGCCTTGAGTACCCAGGCGCGATACCGCTTGAGATTGGCTTGCACCCTCCAGCGCCGCCGTCGCCGCATCCAGTCGCGTGAACTGCTTCTCGATTTCCGCAACGATACGCTCTTGCTGATCGGGGGGAGCAACTGGAATTGGAATCCTCTCGATATCCGTCTTGCGCACAGAGGGAACGGTTGTTGCCTGAGCATAGTCCATCAGCCGGAGCGTGCAAGAAAAGAAGAACACGTATTTTGAGTTCAAAAAGCCGCTTCTTGGAACTAACCCCATTACGTTGTTATCAACGAGAGATGGGACGGTCAGCATCACCCGTCGATTCAGGCCAATTGCAGCGCCGATTTTCGCAAGGACGGTGGTGCCTGGGGGAAAAGGATGTGCCCGGATTTCTTGAGCCTCATTGAAATTAAGATAGTGCTCTGCCCGGTCAAGAAGAAGCTCTCCCCTCTTCCATGACTCCGAAATATCTCGAACCTTGTAAAACGGGAGATCGCCTTCGATGCGTCCTTGGAGACGTTCAGGGAACCCGTAACCGGACAAAACTGAACAAACATCCGAGAGCTTTGCGTCCGCCCACCCCTTCGGCAATTCGCTCATGCCGCCAGCACCTCATTGAGTTCGTTGAGCAGCGGGCGGAAACGGTCTCCGAAGATCTGTTGAGCGCGGCCGAGGCCGCCCCAGCGGGAGAAGGGATCAGTTCGAGGTCTTCCGGTTCGACGGCGAGACTCGACGCGATGTGGTCGCGAATGGCCTCAAGCCAGCGGAGTTGATCGGGGCGGAAGTCTGTGCCGGCGCTCTGCTGCTCCTTGAGCCATGCGGCAAAGCGGGACTCGACTTCGGCGCTGCGGGGCACGAGTTCATCCTTTTGCTTGAGGGCGAAGCGAACGAGGTTGACCAGGTCGGCGGCTACCTCAGTCCGGCTGCCATGGACGTGCGCGGCATCGATACGCTCATAGGCGCGCCAGAGTTGGTTAGGGTTGAGGCCGGGGCTGCCGTCTACCGGCTTCTCAATCAGGTTTGCCAGAGCCTTGACCTGCTTGAGCGATAGGCCCACGGCGTAGGGCTTGCTATAGAGAATTTGCAGCACTTCAATCTCGTCGCGGTGGTCACGGAGAAACTGCTCAAAAGATTGCACCATGCGCAGGGCGCGTTCGCGGACCACTTCCGCGGGGCCGGCTTCGAGGAGTTGGTCCTGGTTGACGGTGTCGATGATCTGCTCGTAACTCTTTTTGATGCCGAGGATGAGGTTGCGCAGGGCGGGATTGGCAGCCAGCGGTTTGGCGGCCCGGTTGAGCAGCAGCTTGCGCGCCTGGGCCAGCTCTTCATCGTCGGGCTCGACATCCGCGGGAAGAGGTACGGCGGCACGGGCGGCTTTGATCTGGTTGTCGGGATCGAGGGCGGAGACGATGTCGCCGGCGATGGCGGCAAGGGTCTGGCCGTTGGCGGTTTCGGTGAGGGCGGTGCGGTCGTTGGGGGTGAGCTCGCGGTCAAGCCGGGCGAGGCGGGCGGCGATGGAGCTGAGCACGTCTTCATCGCGATTGCCGAAGGTGACCAGTTCGAAGAGCTTTTCAAGGCTGACGTTGCGCTTGCGTTCGAGGGGCTGCGTGTCCTGCATCTTATCCGGCTCAAGGCCAACGGCATCAACGATGACGAAGTGGTCCTTATAGCGGCCATCCGGAGTTACGTTTTGCAGTTCGGTTGGGGTGACGATGCGCGCGCCGCGGCCCTTCATCTGTTCGAACATAGTGCGGCTTTTGACGGCACGCATGAAGAAGACGATTTCAAGCGGGCGAATATCGGTACCGGTGGCGATCATGTCAACGGTAACGGCGATGCGGGGATTGTAGGAGGTGCGGAATTGGCTGAGCAGGTCTTCCGGCTTGATGTTTGAGGAGACCCATTCATCGACCTCGTACTCGTTGCCGTCCTTGTCGGTTTTCTTGGTGCGGACCTTGGCGGCCCCGGTGCGGTAGGTGATCTTCTGGGCGAAGTCATTGCCCTTGCCGAATTCTTCGCGGAGGATCTTCACGATATCCTCGGCGTGACTGTCGTCCTTGGCGAAGATGAGGGTTTTAGGAACTTCTGTCCGGCCGGGAAAGATGTCGGTGAAGAGGCGGTCGCGGAAGGCACGGACGATGGTGCGGATCTGGTCGGGGGCGACGACGCGCCGGTCGAGATCGTCGGCATCGTAGGGGATGTCCTGATCAGCCAGCTCCCAGCGAATCTTGCGCGTTTGGCGGTCGCGGTAGTCCACATGGAAGCCGGCGTTGATAACGCTGCCGTGCTCGGAGATGAGGGTGCGGATGGTGTAGAGTTCGAAATCGACGTTGACACCATCGGCGACTGCCCGCTCAAAGGGGTACTCCATGATGAGGTTCTGATGGAAGAATCCGAGGGTTTGCTTCGACGGCGTGGCAGTGAGGCCGATCAGCGAGGCGTCGAAGTACTCCAGCACCTGACGCCAGAGGTTGTAGATGGAGCGGTGGCACTCGTCGGTGACAATGAGGTCGAAGGTCTCGATGGGGATGGCTGGGTTGTAGGTGATGGGATCCGGCGGGCGCTGGAGGATTTCCAGCGAAGAGCCGGAGAGCTCGTCCAGTTCGGGGTCAAGCTCTTCGCCTTTAAGCATGGAGTAGAGGCGCTGGATGGTGGAGATGCAGACCTTGGCTACCGGATCGATACGGCTGGATTGCAGATAGCTGGACGTTGTAAAGCTCGGTGAAGATGCGGCCATCATCGGGGGTGCGGAAGGCCTGGAACTCCTTGAGGGTCTGGCGGCCGAGGTTGCCGCGGTCGACCAGGAAGAGGACGCGGCGGGCACCGGCAAATTTGATGAGCCGGTAGAGGGAATTGCATGCGTGTAGGTCTTGCCGGCGCCGGAGGCCATCTGGACCAGAGAGCGGCGGCGGCCATGGCTGAGTGAATCCTCGAGGGCTTCGATGGCGGTGACCTGGGCCGGGCGGAGGCCAAAGCGCACCAGCGGCGGCATGGAAGCCAGGCGTGCCTTGAACGTAGAACCTGGGCTGGCCAGCTCATCCTTCAGCCATTCGGACAGGGTCTCTGGCCTGTGGAAGCTGAAAACGGCCCGGCTGGAGGCGTTGGGTTCCAGAAGGTTGGTAAACCGGGTCTCGATGCCTGTGGACTCGTAGCAAAACGGCAGGGGACGCCGCGGGGCGGGGAGGGCCGCTGGGATGCCTTCGCTGTATTTCTGGGTCTGGACTTCAAAGCCGGTAAGGGTGAAGCCTTCCTTCTTGGCTTCGATAACGCCCACGGCCTGCCCGTCTGCGAAAAGGAGGCAGTCAGCCTCTCCGAAGCCGTGACCGAGGGCGAATTCGCGGATGGCTACCCCGCGGCCGGCATCGATATTGGCGTCGGTCCGGTCCTGGATGAGCCATCCAGCGGCTAATAACATGCCGTCGATGGTCTCGCGGGCTTTCTCTTCAGGCGTCAAAGTTGTCAAAAAGCTCTTGGCAACCAGTGTATGACAATGCGCTGGAAAACCAACGGAGCAATTTGCGTATATACGGGGACATTATTATTCGTATGGAGGTCAAATATTGTGTTTTGGCTGTGTTTGTCTAAGTCCCCGTTATACCCCGATTTCCGTCCATAAGTGTCAAGGCTACGTAGGGAAAACGCCTTCCCCTAGCTCTCAAATACAGAAAACGCGACCGAGATGCGAGGTCACGATTTATGGGGTATAGTGGGGACAATTCGGGCAGTTTTGGGCCGTCGCGCCGCCGGCGCAGAGGCCGTTTTAGGGATTCCGGGGCGTCAAAGAGAGCGAGCGGGCGCAACGAAGAAGCATCGAGCCAATCAACCTATCCAGTAATCATCAACATATATAAATCCATTCAACCTCGATGCCAGGCCAGAGAACAAATCAGCATCAACCATCAGCAATACACTGACAGTCCAGATAAGCAATGAAGTGACGAGCCTGAGTGCAGGAGACCGGCTCTGGTTCGCCCACGTGCGAAGTGTCGGTATGGTCGAGAACGGAGAGCTTGTCAGGCTGGACAAGTTTGCCTTGCTTCGATGGGGCGCGTCGGACACCTGGGCGGGAGAACCGGCAGGAGAGACAGTGTTGAGCCTGATCACGAACGGGGCTTCGGCCTGGCGCACGCGCGCGAGAGGTTTTGGGTCCGGCAGGACGGCAAGACCTAGTCTGCAATAGGAACGGGCTCGTCACAGCCGACATAGGCTCAACCACGCGAGCCACGAAGGTGGCCTGCATCTCGGTCACAGCATCGTCGATCGAGATGCCCATGCCCTCGTTGAGGATTTCCACGCCGAAGATCTTGACCGCGCATGCAGCGCCGTATTCGTTGGCGCCTGAGAGGGTGACATCGAAGGGCAGCACCTGGTCGGAGTACCAGGGCGTAGCCAATTGTGATTGCTGGCCGGCTGCGGTCAGAGTGGTTTGGTCGATGGCATCGATCGTCGCACTGGCGCTGACAGGGGATCCGGAGCCACGCACTACCGAGGACTGGAAGACCGCTCCGCCTTGAGTTACGTTGCTGTACTGGGGACGGATCTCGTCGATGTCGGCGACAAACATGCCTGCGCACTGTTGAACGAGGTTGAGCAGGGCATGACGGTCGAAGTTGATCCAGATCAGACTGCCGGCGATACCGCGCTTGTTGCGTGAGTAGGCACGGGCATCCGGGCTGCCCATCGTATATACGGGTGCCTTTTCACGGGTAACCGAATAGTTGATGGCCTGGAGCTTTGGAAAATATCCAGCGTGAGCACATACTCATCGTGTAGTTAAATTCATCCATGTGGGCCGGTTTCGCTTGACAGGCCGGCCCTTTAGGAGTAATGAGTATATGAGCACAGAGAAAAAGATGTTCGCATCCCTTCCCCCTTCCTATCTCCCCGAACTGCGCCGCGAGGCCTGGGGCCGGCTGTTTGGCCTCGGCATCCGGGAATTCCGCAGGCGCGGGCCTCTTCATTGAGCAAGCCGCCCCCCTGTCCGGCATGGAGGTCTCAGACTGGACGGCCATCGAAGATGGCTATGTCCCCCAGGACCAGAACCGGCTGCGTGCAATGGCCGCCGTCATGGAAATCGGCTTCGACCGGATCGCCATGCTGGTTGTGCTCTGCAGGGAGGCTTGGGAACTGTAAACGGGGCGCCCGCTGGCGCACCGTACTCATAACCGGATAAGCTCATCTTCTAAGAGAGGAGGTGAGTCAGATCAGCAAGGCTGAAGAACAGAAGGTGAAGCGCATGAACCTGAACGTCCCCATCGAACTCCACAACGGCTTCAAGTCGGTCACCGCTGCCCAGGGACAGAACATGACCGATGTGTTGCTGGAGTTTATCCAGAACTACATCATGAAGTACTCAGCGAAACCGAAGGGGCGGCGCAAGTGAAGCGCGTTATCCTACATATGAGGGTCTCCACCTGGATCAACACCCAGAGACCCAGCTCCTCGACCTGCGTCAGATGGCTGCCCAGCGCGGCTACGAGATCGTCAAGGAATACACCGATCGGATCTCCGGCGCCAAGGCCCGCCGGCCGGGGCTCGATCAGATGATGGCCGATGCACGCCGCGGCCGCTTCGATGTTGTCCTGGTCTGGGCATCAGACAGAATCGCCCGGTCGGTCAGGCACTTCCTCGAGGTGCTCGATGAGCTGAACCGGCTCAACATCGAGTTCGTCAGCTTCCGTGAGCAGATCGACACCGGCGGTCCGCTGGGCCGGGCTATCGTGGTGATCATCGGCGCGGTGGCTGAACTGGAACGCAACCTAATCATCGAGCGAGTCGCGCCGGCATGCGGCGCGCCCGGCCTGGAAGGCCGCCAAATCGGACGCAGGCCGCTCGATCTCGATCGGGAAGCCATCGTCCGGGATCGCCAACACGGCCAGAGCCTCAACCAGACCGCCAAGACTCACCGCATTCCCGTCAACCGTCCACAGAGTCGTCCACGAACAAATGCCTGCCGATATCACCGTTCAAAAAGGGGTCTGAAAACCCCTCTCCTAAACCCAACAAAATCAACGGCCGGATCTACACGATCCGGCCGTTCCATAAGGTAAGGG
>CAWIVA010000018.1:0-5472 GCA_963839225.1 uncultured Acidobacteriaceae bacterium | reverse complement strand
GCGCAGTGGGCGATGATGTGGAACTGTATTCCGACGATTCGCGCAACAAGGCACTCACGCGATTCCATTTTCTCCGCCAGCAGGCATCCACGGAGAGCAGCCAGCCGTGCAGATCACTCTCAGACTTCATCGCGCCAAAAGAGATGGGTCTCCCGGATCACATTGGCGCTTTCGCGGTAACAAGCGGAATCGGGCTCAAGGAACTATGCGACCGTTTCCGCGCCGAGCAGGACGACTATAACGCCATCATGGCGGAGGCCATCGCCGATCGCCTGGCGGAAGCTTTTGCCGAATGCCTGCACAAGCGAGTGCGCGATGAATGGGGATACGGCCGCGATGAAAACCTGAGCATCGACGAGCTAATCCATGAGAAGTATCGCGGCATCCGTCCGGCCGCGGGTTACCCGGCCTGCCCCGATCACACGGAAAAAGGCACGTTGTGGCGACTGCTCAATGTGCAGGCAAACACCGGAATGCTGCTGACCGAGTCGTTCGCCATGTGGCCCGGCTCAAGCGTGAGCGGGCTCTACTTCGCGCATCCGGAGTCGCGGTATTTTTCGCTGGGCAAGATCGGCCGCGATCAGGTTGCCGACTATGCGGAACGCAAGGCGATGAGCGTGCCGGAGGTCGAGCGCTGGCTCGGCCAGAATCTCAACTACGATCCCGCGGAGTAGAGTTTCCGAGGTCAATTTTGCGGCCCGCAGAGGTGTTTTTTATGTTCAGAGCTGCCTAAGCCCTCATTTTTGGCCCCAAAATGACATGTCTATTTGCACTCATTATCTAATAAAATCAATCACTTACGCTCCAAGAAAGGCGAACAATCGGGGATTTAGACCCCCTGGGGAAGGGTACATTCAAATTCCGGGTATGGACCGGTCACATCCTGACACCTTGAACCGGTAGCCGTTCCTGGAGCGTTTTTCATAAGGTTCTCCATTTCGATTGTGCGCATGATGGTGTAATTATCTGCAAACGGTCGAAGGAAAAATGTGGGCCGATTCTGCGTTTGGCGGGGCCGCACTATTTTTTGCTCCAGATCCATTTCGATTCGGATGCCGGTTCCCGCCTCTAATTCTTTCGTTATTTGACGTTTAGGTTCCCTCGGTGCATCATGGATGGTCCGGGATGGGCAGTGTACTCGTCCGGCGCAATCTTTATCAGGGGCGGTGGGCTATGAGGGCAGCGACTCTTTTGTGCGGACTTTTGGTATTTGGGATAGGTCAGAGCGCCAACGCTTATCCGGCACGGGCAGCCGCGCCCATCATTGCCGCCACCGCCGCTCAAAACGGAGCGGTGATAGTCAGCCTGGCCACTACCACTCCTGGTTCAACCATCTATTACACTCTGGACGGCACTACGCCCGGCGCTTCTTCGCAGATTTACCATGCGCCCTTCCTGATCGCCTCCAAGGTCACCGTCAAGGCCATCGCCACGGCCGACGATTTTGTGACCAGCACCATCGCCAGCAGGAAGTTCGATCTCAAAATCCCGTCTGGAACGCTGGTATGGTCCGACGAGTTCACCAACCCCACGGACGCCGTCGCGCGGCCCGACCCGAAGATCTGGACTTACGACACCAGAACCAACGGCAACAAGGAACTGGAGAACAACTGCGCCTGGGGCGAGAATTCGCCGCCGTGCAGCACCGCCCACCCCAGTTCGTATGTGGGCGCCGATGGGTACCTCCACGTCGTCGCCGAGCAACCCTCGGCGGGAGTCTATACAGCAGCCCAGTTGAAGACCCAGGGGCTTTTCAGTTTTCAGTACGGCCGGTTTGAAGTGCGCGCGCTGGTGCCGGAGTCGCAGGGAATGTGGCCTGCCATCTGGCTGATGGGCAATAACATCGTCACCGTCAGTTGGCCGGCCTGCGGCGAGATGGATGTGCTGGAGCGGACGAATGCGCCCAAATCACCCGACTGGAATCAAGGGTCGATTCACGGTCCCGGCTTTATCGGCCCCGCCCTGGGAGCCGTCTACGATTTTCCCGCCGGTCAGACGGCAGCCGGCTGGCACACCTACGGCATGATCTGGTCTCCGGGCAGGATTGCCTACTACATCGACGATCCAGCGCACCCCTACGTCACCTTCACCCCTGAGAGCATCAAGGGCCGTACTGGCGCTGCGTGGCCATTCGATGACAACCAGGCCAACTTCATCCTCATCGATCTGGCCATCGGCGGCGACTGGCCGGGAAATCCCGACTCGAGCACCCAGTTCTCTGCCGAGATGCTGGTGGACTACGTGCGTGTTTACACCAATTAGGGCTGTGTCTTCTGTTACTGGCTGGTTACGGTTTGAACAAGATATTTGCACAGCATTTGCATCCTATTCACTTTCCTCTTACAATATTTGGCGGATACTACTCCCGTGATTCCATATACAGGGCAGAAGGTTCCGCTGAAGCTCGCTTCCAGTTCCACCTCTCTGGTGGAGATTTCTCTACCGACTATCGATCCATCCCTGCCTTCGCCTGTAGCCAAGCCGCGGATTCATGCGGAGGTTGGACGGTACCGGGTACGGCTTGCCGAGACCGCGGAAGATCGCGCTGGCCGCCTGCCGGCTGCGCTTCAAGGTTTTCAATATCGAGCTGGGCGAGGGGCTGGAGAGCTCCTATCAAACCGGGTTGGATACCGACCATTTTGATCACGTCTGCGAGCATCTTCTGGTCGAGGACAAGCAGGAAGACAATCCTGCGCGCCGCATTGTGGGCACCTACCGCATGCAATCCGGCATCACCGCCGAGCGCAATCTGGGCTACTACTCCGAGCAGGAGTTCAGTTTTGCCCCCTATGAGCCGCTGCGGGCCGGCATTCTGGAACTGGGCCGCGCCTCCATCGACCGCGAACACCGCACGCCCGAGGTGCTGATGTTGTTGTGGAGGGGTATCGCGCAGTATGCTACCGACATGGGGCTGCGTTACCTGATCGGCTGCTCTTCGTTGAACTCCAAAGACCCGGCGGAGGGCTGGCAGATGTATCGCCAGCTTGAGCAATACCGGGTTTCGCCGGAGTTTCGAGACCGTGCCGACCGCCGCCTATGCCTGCCCCATCGAGCACGAGAGCCGGCATGCACAGCCGCCGGCCCAGCCAGAGGATCAGACCCTGCGAACTCAACTCCGCCGACTCGGTCAAGGTCCCCAAGCTGCTGAAGACCTACCTGGCCATTGGCGCCCGCATCGGCGGCCCTCCGGCCTGGGACCGGGAGTTTGGCACCATCGATTTCCTGACTCTGCTCGATCTCAAGTCGGTCTCGCCTTCGGCGCGCAATCGCTTCCTCGCCCCGCTCGTACAATGAGCCTGCGCCGGTTCCGGCGCGCTGTGGCGCTGGTCTTCACTCTTGGCCTCGTCATTCTTCGCTTCTGGCTTCTCCGCTTGCGCGGCCCGCTCACCCTTGAGCGGCGCGCCGTCTGGGTGCAGCAATCGGCCTGCATGGTGCTTGTTTCCCTGGGAGTTCAATACAAGGTTGAAGGCCGGCCGCCCAGCATGGACTGGTGGTTTCGAACCACCTTAGCTACATTGATATTCTTGTTCTCTCTGCGGCCATGCCCTGCTTTTTTGTCGCCAAGGTCGAAGTCGGTGGCTGGCCTTTCTTCGGCAGGGCAGCACGCACCGGTGGAACCATCTTTGTTGATCGCTCCAGCATGGCCAGCGCCATGTCAGTAGCCGAACAGATGACAGAGCGGCTCAAACTCTCCATTCCGATTCCGGTGCTGCTTTTTCCCGAGGGTACCAGCACCGACGGCAGTTCGGTTCTTCGCTTCCACTCCAGGCTTATTGACCCCGCTACATCGCTCGGCGCACCCATCACCACAGCCTGCGTCCGCTATGTGATCGACGACGGCACCCCCGAGATAGAGACTCTGCTGGTACGGCGACGAGACGTTCACGAACCATCTTTGGAAGGTGCTGGGCGTGGCCGGATTCCACGCCGTTGTGCAGTTCGGCGAGCCGCGCGTCTATACAGACCGCCGCATCGCCGCCGATCAGACGCATGATGAGATTGAGGCCATGCGGAGCAACAGCGTTCTCGCTCTTCAATGAGTCTTTCTTCTGAAGGGGCTTTGCATCGGGCGCCGATTTGCTCATGACTCGGAAACCAGCTGTCGATATCACTTGAAATGGATCGTCGCAGTGGTGAAGATTTTGCCCTCTGAATCTTTTCCTTATTTCTATGCCAAGATAATGATTCCTGCCTTTATACTTTCGCAATCGGAGAGAGAGGCTGTTTCCCATGCTGAGAGATCGCGTGGCTGTTGTAACAGGCTCGACAAGTGGAATTGGATTGGGGATTGCCAAAGCGCTGGCGGCAGAAGGTTGCTCCGTGATGCTGAATGGCTTTGGCGATCAAGATGCAATCGAGAAACAAAGGGCCAATCTCGCCGCAACGTACCAGGTGAAATGCCTCTACAACGGAGCGGACCTGAGCACCCGGACGAGTGCGCCGGCCTGATCGCGGACGCGGAAGCACGATTGGGCCGCGTGGACATTTTGGTTAACAATGCCGGAATCCAGCATATCGCTCCGATTGAAAGCTTTCCAGTTGATCGCTGGGACGCAATCCTGGCACTGAATCTCTCCTCTGCATTTCATACCATCCGTGCAGTTTTGCCATCAATGAGGCTTCATAGGTGGGGGCGCGTGCTAAATATCGCCTCGACTCATGGCTTGGTCGCATCTCCGGGGAAGTCCGCTTATGTAGCCGCAAAGCATGGGCTGCTTGGACTCACAAAGGTCGTAGCTCTAGAGACGGCCGGCCAAAATATCACCTGCAACGCCATCTGTCCCGGATGGGTGCTCACCCCGCTTGTTCAACGCCAGATTGAAGTCAGGGCTGAAGCGGCAGGCGTTGATCTGGAAGGCGCCACGAGGGAGCTTCTGGCCGAAAAACAGCCCTCCGGCGTCTTCACGACGGAAGAGCAAATCGGCGCGCTTGGGGTCTTTCTGTGTTCTGAAGCGGCGAGCAACATCACCGGCGCGTCCATTCCGGTGGACGGCGGTTGGCTTGCGCAATAAAAAGGCAGCTTTCCAATAAGTGCGGAACGTGCCTTTCCTTCCGCATGCTAATCTTCCTGTGCAACAATTTCCATCGATTTCATGGCCTGAGTTCAGCACCGCTGTGCCAGTGCTTGGCGCATAAAAGATAAACCCTCGGAGACGATGATGAAAAAACAGCAACTGGGTTCAAGTCTGGTGTCGCATTTAAACCGGCGTGATTTTATCAAAGCAGCTGGAGCCGCGGCGATGCTGCCCGCAAGCGCATGGAGCACAGACCGCCCATCCGCTTCCAATCGAATCACCCTGGGCATTATCGGCTGGGGCATGATGGGGCCGGGCAACACCAAGGCATTTTTGGCGGAGAACGATTGCCAGGTGGTCGCAGCCTGCGATCTGCACAAAGATCACCTGCAGGAAGCCGTGGACACGGTCAACACGAAATATGGAAACAAGGATTGCAAGGCCTATCACGACTATC
>CAWIVA010000017.1:0-51948 GCA_963839225.1 uncultured Acidobacteriaceae bacterium | reverse complement strand
GATACAAACCATGGTGGGCCCGAGCCAGGAGCTGACCCTGCGCTTTGACCCGGCTGAGGCGAGCAGGCTGCTGGCGGCGGAGGGCTATACGGGAAGCGATATTGGCAGCGATCGCGCATCGCTTGCCGTGATTTACTCGTACGGAGACTTCACTGCATCAACCACTTATGTGCGTTCCGGCGACTCGGGGTCCGTACCGCTGAAGATGACGCGCGCAAGCTGCATTCCCGCTAATCGTGTGGCGGCATTTTTTAAGAATCCACTTGGCAATTTGATTGCGGCTCAAAACGCTCCGCTGAAGATTGAGAAGGCGCTGGTGGGAGGGTTCCGGATGCCAGTCACGGATGGCTGGTCGCATTCTGGCTTTATGTGTTCAGGGCGTTTTTTGCGCTTGGGCCGGGCGTTTGCGTGTGGCTTGCTCTTTCAGAGTTGATGCCCACGCGTATTCGTTCCAATGGAATGAGCATCGCGCTGACGATCAACCAGTTGGTATCCACTACGCTGGCGGCGATTTTTCTCCCATTCGTCGGCAGCTATGGATATTCCTCCATCTTCTTCCTCTTTGCCGGCCTCACGGTGATTTACTTTTTCGTTGCAGCATTCTGGCTTCCGGAGACCAAAGGCCTGACGCTGGAACAGATTGAAGCTCACTTTGAAGGGAAGTCGGCCAGCGCTTGATGATTTTGTCTTGCGCAAAAAATGAGGAACCCGCATGGCGCAGGTTCCTTACTTGATTGAGAGGACAGTGTTTCTATGCGACTCCGTATTCCTTTGCGTTGACCGGTGACGAAACCAGCACCGGACGGTCGGCCACATGAGTCTTCAGCAGCTCGACCTCATCCATCGCGCCGACCAGAGGAAGCGCCACCTGCCCACCCAATGCGGCTGAGCGGCATAAGCCCCATCATGATTTCGAAGCCCTTGTACGCGCTGTCGAAGTTGCAGGGGTGGACCTTGTTGTCGTCGTCCAGCCAGTCGGCCATTTCCTGCGATGTAGGGCGGCATGTCCAGCTCGTAGTTCATGCAGCCCGGCCCTGAAGAAGCGCCGTCCTTGGTCACCGCGCGCCAGCCGCCGCCGGTGAGCACCTCGGCGAAGCCGTCCGTGCCCTGCGCGCCGATGCGGCACTTGCGCCACCAGTCTTCGACTTCGGGAACATCCGGCGCGCCGGCGCCGCACTCGACGACGCCACGCACGCCGTTGGCGAACTGGATGAAGCCGGCGATGTAGTCCGGCGAAGGATGGTTGTCGGTCAGCTTGCCGCGGCCGGCTGCCTGCGCCATCACCCACTGGGCTTCGGCCTCAGCGTTGTACCAGCGCGTGTAGTCGATCAGGTGCGACAGCATGTGCATCATCCAGCCGGTGGAGGTGCCATAGACCGTGTGCACGCGGCCCAACGCGCCGCTGGCGATGATCTCCTTGACCTTGCGGTAGTGCTCGCCGTAGCGGTGCTGATGGCTGACCACGGCCTTTACCCCGGCTCGCGTCAGCATGCTGCTTGACTTCGAAGCCCTCTGTGGTGGTGAGCGCCACGGGCTTCTCGAAGGCGATGAGCTTGCGCGCCGCCTTCGATGCCCGCCTTATCATGGGGGTGCGAAGGTTGGGGAGGGTGCAGAAACAAAAGACGTCGGGCTTGACCTGCCTCGCACAACTCGCGGCATCCGTGCCGCTTGGCTGCGCCGATCTTGGCCGCGGCCGCATCCAGGCGCGCGGGGTCGATATCGCAGACTCCCACTACCTCAAAGCGGTCGATTGGCCTGAAACGCCGGGCATGATGTATGCCCCGCTTGCCCATGCCGCAACCACGACCCTGATACTTCTTGCTCACTTAGTCCTCCCGTCCCACTCGAGGACCTTTGCGATGGTGTAGTCCACTTCCTCGGCGGTCAGCTCGGGGAACATCGGCAGCGAGATGCAGGCGGCGGCGTTGCACTCCGAGTGCGCAAGTGACCCGACGATGCGGGCTTCGCGGCCCCAGGGATAACCCTCCTGCTGGTGGATCGCGATCGGGTAGTGGCACTTGGCGTCGATACCTTCGTCATTGAGGAACTTGAGGAACGTGTCCCGAACCGCAGGGTTCTTGGTCTCGATGACGTAGAGGTGATAGACGTGACGGTAACCGGGAGTCTCGTAGGGCAGCGTCAGGTTCTTCACGCCGGAAAGGCCCTTGGTGTAGCGAGCTGCCCACGCGCGCCGCTGGTCGCTCCACTCGTTGATGTGCTTCAGCTTGGCGCTGAGCACGCCGGCCTGCAGATCGTCGAGGCGGCTGTTGTAGCCGATGCTGTGGCAGGAACGCTTTTCCGAACCGTGGTTGCGCAGCTTGCGCACGATGCGGTCGATCTCAGAGTTGTTGGTGACGATTGCTCCGCCATCGCCAAAGCATCCCAGGTTCTTCTGGATGATGAAGCTGGTGGCGACCGCATCGCTCAATTCGCCCACCTTGAAGCCGTCGCCTGCGGACGCGATGCCCTGAGCGTTGTCTTCAATCACGAACAGCTTGTGCTTGTCGGCGATCTTCTTGATGGCCTTCATGTCAGCGCACTGCCCGTAGAGGTGCACGGGAATAATGGCCTTGGTCTTGGGCGTAATGGCCGCTTCAATCTTGGTGGGATCGATGCACTTCGTCTTCGGGTCACAATCGACGAAAACGGGGGTCGCACGGCGCAGCCAGATGGCTTCGGCAGTGGCGAAAAACGTATTGGTGTGGGTGATGACTTCGTCGCCTTCGCCGACGCCGAGTGCTTCGAGCGCCAGCCAGATGGCATCCGTGCCGTTGCCTACGCCAATGGCGTACTTGGTTCCATGAAACGCCGCCAATTCCTGCTCAAACCGCTTTCCGACCGGTCCCATCACGTACTGGCCGCTCTCCAAAACAGCTTTGATTTCAGCGTCGATTTCGGCCTTGATATTGTGGTACTGTCTCGTGTGGCCGTAGAAAGCCACGCTCAATTTCTGGTCCAGCATGTAGGAATCTCCTTGTTTTGGTGGGCTTATGATTGCTTATTTACAAGTATACGATATTTGCCGCAAGTTTCGCAGACGTTAAGCGCCGCTGGGAACGGCGTGCACCCGCGTTTTTCCCGGAGTAAATAGCACGATCGTCAGACTTTATAAGCCGACCTTCATCAACTCGAACTAGCTGCTGAGCTACCTTTCCACCACAGCCTTCGATAAATTCCGGGGCCGGTCCACGTCCACGCCGTGCTCCAGCGCCATGAAATAAGCGAATAGTTGCAGAGGAATCACTTCGGAAATCGGCAGCAGGTACTCGGTGGCCGGACGCACCTCAACGCAATCGCTCACCAGGTGCGGCACTTTCTTGTCCCCGGCATTGGCAAGGGCAATCACCTTTGCTCCCTGTGCCTTCAGGTCGCGCAGCAGTTGCAGCGTGGTTTCGTAGCGCAACACCGAGCCTTCCAGTGCGCGGTCCACTGTGGCCATCACCACCAGAGGCAACTGGTCGCTGACCAGCGCATTGGGCCCGTGCTTCAGCTCGCCCGCCGGATAGCCCTCCGCGGGAACGTAGGAAGCTTCTTTCATCTTTAAGGCTCCCTCACGGGCAATGGCGTAATGGATTCCGCGGCCCAGAAAGAGGAAGGTCGAGGCGGATTTATATTTTACGGCCATCTCGGCCATCTGCTGCCGCCAGCCGTCGAGCTGCTCTTCAATGCTTGCGGGCAGCGCCGTCAGCCGCTCAATGTTTGCCGCGATCTCCGGCGCATCGGACCGCCCCAACCGCCGCGCCTCGTACAGCCCCAGCAAAAACAGCGCGGCTAGCTGGCAGGTAAAGCTCTTGGTGGCGGGAATCGCCTTTTCCACCCCGGCGCCCAACGGCATGGAGACGTCAGCTTCCTGCGCCATGGTGGAGTCAGTCACGTTGGTAATGGCCAGGGTTTTTTCCCCGCGCCGGCGCGCCTCGCGCAGCACGGCCAGAGTATCCGAGGTCTCTCCGGATTGCGAGAGCACCAGCACGCTGGGGTGGCGATGATCCTTGCTGCGGCGGGTGCTGTATTCGCTGGCGTACTCCACGTCGACCGCCAGTCCGCACAGGTCTTCAAGCAAAATCTCTCCAGCCACGCCCGCGTGGCGGCTGGAACCCGAGGCCGCTATCAGAACTTCACCCTCCGGCGTGGTCCATTTCGCCAGCTTGCTGGTTACCTCCTGCTTCAGTTTCTTGTCCGCCAGATAAAGCGCCACCGTGCGCACAAGCGCTTCAGGCTGCTCGTAGATCTCGCGCAACATTTCGTGTGCAAAGGTCTGCATTTTTCTGTCCCTACTTCATTCTCTCATCGGCGGAAATCAAAACTCCATCGACACTCAAGTGACCAAAGATTCAAATGTCGGCGAACTCCTGTATCCGGCGTAAACTCACCGAAAGTGCGGAGAAAATTCATTGTTTTTTAGCCCCACAAGCCGCCGCATACGCCTTCAGCACGCTCTGGATATGATGGCGAATGATCGCAGTGGCCGAATTCTCAATGCTGCCGTTGCGGACAGCTACATACTCATCCGGCAGGTACTGGCTCAGCAGCGCCAGCGGCAGCGGCCCGCTCAAATTTTGCAGCAGACGGTCCACCTCCTGCTGAATCGGCGGCTGCGGCCAGTAGTAGCGGCAGCGGTCACTCAGGCTGTAGGCGCGCGCAAACTTCTGTTGTGCTTCGTTGCCGTGATAGTACGGCTTCCAGTTTGCCGGGTTGCGCAGCATCTCGGCCTCCAGCGCCTCGCGCACCCGCGACGGCTGCTTATGCTCGGCCATCTCGCTCTCAATAAAGCCCAGCGCGAAAATGGCTTCCCGATAAGCGAAGGTCAGCCAAGGGCCCACCTTCAAAATGGCGAAGTGATCTTTCACCAATCGCGCCAGGCTCATGGCGTCTGGTAGTCGGTGGAGTGGGCTTCAAAGACCAGCTCTGGGCTGGCCGGCAATCCCTTCACCAGGTGCTCGGCTTTCTGCGGGTCATACTCGAAGATGGAGGTATCGCCAAACTCCACTCCCGGCTGCACGACCATGCCAATCACGTTTTCCCACGCCGATTCGAGACCCTGCGCCTTAAAGGCCGACTTGAACGCATCCAGCGACTCATTCAGATCCTTGAGCGTAGTGGGCAGTGGCGCTTCGCCTTCAGCCACTTCTCCGCCGGGCACCGGAACCTCCGTTCCGATCACGTACAGCGGCCGCGGCGAACCTTTTGGCAGCGAAGTAAAGCTCTCTTCCGCGACCTTGCACAGCTCGGCGGTGCGTTCGGCAATCGTCGCAACGGGCAGCACTGTGGGATCGCCACCGCAGGCCATGCTCGCATCAAGATGAAATTTTTGATACCCGGCCAGCACGCATTGCGTGGTAAGCTCGCGCGCGTTGGCCATTGCCGTCGCGGCAGGCTCTTTACGCCAGTAATACGGCCCCATGTGGTCCGATCCCAGCAGCACCCGCGATGCGGGCAGTCCCAACTCCTCCGCGGCGCCGCGAATTTCTGCGGCAAACATGGCGGGCGTGCTTCCCGTGTACCCGCCGAACTGGTTCACCTGGCTGGAGGTGGATTCAACGTGCAGCACCATTCCGTCCGCGAGCGATTGACGAATTGAGGCATCGAGGACCGCCGGATGCGCCGAGCAAACGGCGTAAGTTCCGGCCATCTCGCCCTGCCGGTTGCGCCGGACCAAATTGCGTAAATACTCACTGGGTTGAGAGGGAACGGCCGCCTGAGCAACGGAGGGTTTTGTCGTCATATCGCATCATTATATGTGGTTGACGTTGATTCTATTCAGCCGCCTGCTTGCCGCCTTATTTCGAAATTCAAATCGAAGGAAGCTGAGGGGACAAGAAACCATCCCGTTGAAATTAGGAATGCCGATACGAATCCAATCGTCAGGCACGATGAGAAACTTTTAAGTACCGGGCGCAGCTTCTATCTAAGTTGAAAGCAAGACCTCGATCCGGCACATGGGGACAGGGAATCATCAGGCAAGCCAGTGAAAGCGGCGAGACATTCGAGCCCAGATTTTGAGGCGCGCTGTCTTTATGAAGTCACGACAGCCACATTCGGCTGTGTGATTGCCGGCGCGCTCAAAACAACCGGCGGACGCATGGAGCGTAACCACCCCGCCGAAAGCCACGACTGCGGAATCCAGAATTCCGACCAGCCGCAGTCCAGGCAAACCCGGACATCAGGAGAAGGCGTCATGGGTGGATGACTCAGAGTACGGGGGCTATTCCGATATAGCCGGATCTCCGCCGGGATAATCGATACTGAAGCTGACTGACATTTCGGACAGACCATAAAAAATACCTCATACACGTGCAGAGGAACTTCCAGTGCAACAAGAAATACAATCGACCGGGAAAATCAACTCTAACGTTGTGCACCATATTTCCACAACGAAATTCGTATGAATCAACGACATAGATCAAGTGATTTCTAAATTCGTTTTGAAGTCATGAAAATAGTTTTAACCTATTTCGGTTCATAAGCGCAGCCTCGACTCCGATTTTCCTGGCAGGTTTTGTCCTATATTTACGCTATCGAATAAAACTCTCGATCCACCCCTGGAGCAGCGCAGGGAAGCATCCCAGCACCACCACAGCAGCGGCAATCCCCACCAGCACGGTCATCGTGAACGGGATGAGCATTGATAGGGGCGTCGTCCGATCGCCTGCATTACATAGGCGCGCTTCAGCACCTGCAGATAGTAGTAGAGCGAGACTGCGCTCAAGGCCACGGCCAGAGCCACCAGCGCAAAGGGAACCGGACCTGCGGAGACCCCAAGCACAGCGGCAAAAAGATTGAACTTGGCCCAGAAGCCGACCAGCGGCGGAATCCCTGCCAGCGATAAGAACAGCACCAGCAGCACGGCGGCAAGCACCGGGTTGCGCTTGTGCAGGCCGAGGAACGAGTCGAGCCTGTCGCTGCCCGTCGCCCGCTCGACCACCCCAACCACGCCGAATGCGCCGATGGTGGTGAGGCCGTAGGTGAGGATGTAGTAGAGTACGGGTCGAGCAGTGGTCGATGAGAGACTGCGTCATAACATCTAAGCCAACCAGTTGCACTTGTGAGAATGGAACACGGCTGGAATGCGGCAACGGGCAACGCCCAGCAGAATGTATCCCGCGTGAGCAATTGCCGAATAAGCAATGAGGCGGCGAACGCTCGTCTGTGCCAGCGCGGCCAGGTTCCCGACGACCATCGAGGCCGCAGAGACGATAAGAACGACTTGAATCAGACGGGTCCAGACGTGGTATATAGGTCAAACAAACGGTCGATCTCACTTTGGATATATCCCCTGGCGGGAATCGTGAAGAAGGTTCCGCCCAAAACGCTCAGCAAGCAGCGCGAAGCTGGCCACCTTTGAAACTGACGCGATAAACGCCGCCGCCGGAGAGGGCGCGCCTTCATAGGTGTCCGGCGCCCATAGATGAAATGGCACCGCTGCCACCTTGAATCCAAGCCCGGCTACAACAAGAATCCACGCCACATAAAGCAGTGGGCTCGGTCCGGACCTGAAGATTGCGCTCTGAATTCCCATCAGATTCGTTGTGCCGCTTAATCCATAAAAATAACTAAACCCAAAAAGCAAAAACGCCGCGCGCATTCCGCCGAACAAGTAATACTTCAGCGCCGCCTCCGCACTGTTGCCGGAGCTCTTGGCAAACGCCGTCAAAATGTAAAGTCCCAGGCTCAGCAATTCCAGCCCAACGAAGATCACCAGCAAATCCTGCGCTCCAGTGATCAATAACCCGCCCGTCGCCGCCATCAGCACCACGGCCACAAACTCACCCACATGCCGGGTGAAATCCGCATCGATCAACAGCAGTAGCGTAATCGCCGTCAACGCCAGAATGCCCACCTGCGCCACAGCGTAAATCCGCCTGTCGTCAGCAGCAGTTCGCCGGTGTTTTGGTAGCTCAGTCCCCCGATTCCTTGCCGCATCACCAGCCACAGCGCCGCCCCGCATCCAGCCACGCCCAGCAGCGCCGCCACGGCCAACCGCACCTTCAGCGCAGCCTTGCGCAAAAATCCGAGATCGACGATCAGCACCACGAGCGCCGCCACTTCGAGCGCCGTTTCCGGCAGCGTCACGCGAAAGAGGTCTGCGTAGTTCATTGTCCCCCTCCCGCAAGCAGCGCCTTCACTGCCGGTTCAATCTGATCCAGCAGAATGCGCGGGTAAAGGCCAACCGCAAGCTCACCCCCACCAGCATCGTCACGCCGGTGATCTCCGGCCAGGTAATGGCGGCGAATGGATGCGCCTGCTCCTGCTCCAGCACGTGCGCGGTCGGCAGGGCATCGCTGAAGAAGGCCTTCTGCACCGCCCTCCATGTGTAAGCCACGCCCACCACAATCCCCACGCCCGCCGCGGCAACCCACCACGGATTCACCTTCCACGCGCCGACGAGCACCTGCAGCTCGGCCACGAATCCCGAGAAGCCCGGCAACCCCATTGAGGCCATTCCGGCAATCACAAAGGCCCAGGCGGCAAAGGGCAATCGCTTCGAAAGGTGCATCGGCTCCAGCTCCGCGAACTGGCGCGTGTGCGTGCGGTCGTAGACGATGCGGCCCACAATGGCGAAGAGCAGGCCGGCAATAATGCCGTGCGAAAACATCTGCATTACCGCGCCGGTCACGCCGATCTGATTCAGCGTCATCAGCCCCAGCAGCACAAAGCCCATGTGACTGACGCTCGAGTAGCCGATCACAAATTTGAAGTCGGTCTGCGCCAGCGCCACCAGCGCGCCATACACAATGCCCACCACTGCCAGCAGCGCAAAGACGTCTCGCCACGAGCCGAGCCCGATGAATGGAAAATCCCCACGGATCAAGCCCGTGCGGAAAGAGTCCAATCCCCACGCGCAGGCATCCGTAAGCGCCCAGCTTCATCACCACCCCGGCCAGCAGCATGGACGCGGCCGTAGGCGCGGCGACGTGGCCGGTCGGCGCCCAGGTGTGGAAGGGCCACATGCCGGCCAGAATGGCAAAGCCCGCAAAGACCAGCGGGAAACACCACATCTGAAAGCTCACCGGCAGGCCCGCGTGCGCGAGCGCAATCAGCCCGGTCGAGTGACTACCCGCCGTCGCATAAGCCGCCAGCAGTCCGATCAGCACCATCGCCGAACCCACAAACGAATAGAGCGCCAGCTTCATCGCCGCATACTCACGCCGCGTGGAACCCCAGATTGCGATCAGAAAATACTTGGGAACAATCGCGATCTCGTAAAAAACGAAGAGCAGAAACAGATCGAAGCTGAGAAAGACGCCGTAGACGCCGCCGATCAGCGCCAGGAAAAATGCGAAAAACTCATTCGTGCGCAGCTCGATATTCCAACTGAACAAAACGCCCGCCACCGCAGCCAGCCCGGTCAGCAGCACCAGCACGCGGCTGATTCCGTCGGCGGCCAGCAGGAAGTGAATCCCCATCGACGGCACCCAGGGCTATCCACAATCACCAGCGGCCCTGCCCCATGCCGGCAACAAAACCCGCCACTGCCAGCACAAGCCCGGCCACCGCAACCGCCAGCGCAAGCCAGCGCGCCAGCGCGACGCTTGCCCTTGGGCAAGCAGCGCCATCAGCCAGCGCTCCGGCAAACGAGAGATAGATCGTCCACGCCAACATCTAAAATCTCCAGTGCGCCAGCAGGTTCTTGACCGTCGGGTTCACGCTGTCCACAATCAATTGCGGCAAAATGCCAATCAGCAGCATCAACCCGATCACCGGCGCCAGCGCCATCCGCTCGCCGTGATGCAGGTCGGGAAACTGCGCCAGCCGCTCCGGCACCGGCCCGTGAACACTTTTTGAATCACAGTCAGAATCACCGCCGCCGTCACCAGCAGGCCGAGAATCGAAACCGTCGCCGCAACCCACGCCAGCGAAAAGACGCCGCGGAAGATCAGAAACTCGCCGACAAATCCATTCAGCCCCGGCAGTCCCAGCGACGAGAACAGCGCAATCCCCATCAGCCCCGCCAGCACCGGCGCCGGCTTGCGCAGTCCGCCGAAATCGTCGATGCCGCGATGCCCGCCGGTCCGCTGCTGCAGCATGGCCACAAACCAGAACAGCGCCGCCGCCGTCAGCCCGTGGTTGAACATCTGCAGGATCACGCCGTTGAGCGCCGCGGCCTGGCTGGCCAGCGCCGCCGCGCCCGTCACGCCGGAACCGCCAGCGCAAAGATTCCCAGCAGGCAATAGCCCAGGTGATTCACGCTGACGAGTACGCAAAGACGCGCTTCAGATCCTTCTGCGCCACAGCCGCCCACGCGCCCATCACCACCGTGGCCACAGCCAGCACCAGCAGCGGCGTGCGCATCTGCGCAATCTGCGCGCCGAAGAGCGGAATCGCAATCCGCAGCAAACCGTAAACGCCCATCTTCGACATTGCGCCCGTCAGCAGCATCGTCACCGGCGAAGGCGCTTCAGCGTAAGCCGCGGGCAGCCAGGTGTGGAATGGGAACCATCGGCACCTTCACCGCGAACCCGGCCAGCACGCCGATCGCCAGCCACAGCATCACCGGACCCAGATGCGCCGTGACCATCTGCTCCAGCTCGCCGGTCGAGGCCAGCAGCGTCAGGTGCCGAAAATCCATGCTGCCGGTCGCCAGAAAGACCGCCAGAAACGCCACCAGCAGCGCCACGCGACCCGGCCATCGTGTAGACGAAGAACTGCGTCGCCGCCGGTCCGCGCCTCGCCCCGCCCCACAGCTTGATGAGGAAGAACGCCGGAATCAGACTCAGCTCCCAGAACAAGAACCAGTGGAAGAAATTCAGCGCCGTGAACGAGCCGAAGAGTCCCGCCTCAAGCACCAGCACCAGCGCAAAATAAAGCCCCGGCTGATGATGCACGCGATGCGCCGCATCCACCGACATCAGCGTCACGATCGCCGAGAGCACCAGCATCAGCGCGCCCAGCCCGTCCACGCCCAGGTGATACTCGATGCCCAGCGACGGCGCCCACGCGGCTGCTCGACGAGTCCATAGCCGCCGATCGCGGGCAAGTTGCGTCCAGACACAACAGCGCCAGCGCCAGGCTGGCAAGCGAGTATCAGCGCCACCGCGCGCGCGTGCTTGCCCGAGAAAAGCGCAATCGCCGCGCCCAGCCAAGGGCAGCACGGTCAACAGCGTCAATATTGGAAATCCGTTCATGCGCCGGCTGCTCCAGATCAAAATCGCGGCCAGCGCCACCACGGCCAGCGCCAGAATTCTCAGGTAACTCTGCACGCGCCCGTCTGCACGCGCGAGAGCAGGCCGCCGCCCGTCGAGCCAGCTCGTCGCAGCCTTTGTCAAAGCCGCCATCCACCCAGTTCGTGTCGAGAAAGCGATTCAACTGCGCCCACAACGCGAAGACCCAGCAACCCCGGCCACCGCTCCGCCCCAGACCCGGCGGTCCAGCCAATCCGCAACGCGCGCCCACCACGCATAGAATGCAATCACCGTCACTGCCGTACAACTCATCCACATAGAGCCGGTCGCGCAGCCAGCCCACATCGCGGCGCAGCCTGCTCCAGCACATCCGGCTCCTCAGGCTTGGGCGATCGGTCGCCGTAGAGCCTCCAGCCCAGCCCGAGCCCCAGAAAAACCACCACAGTTGAGATTCCCATCAGCGCCAGCAACCCAGGCTCGCAAATCTATGCCAGTCGAAGCCCGCCGCGCGGCTTTCGAGGAATCCTCGGAACCACGGCCATGCCGGCGTTCCAATCGATCCCAGCGCCATTGCGAAGAAGGCCAGAATCACAAGCGGCACGTCATCACCGCCGGGCTCTCGTGCGCAGGCTTGCTGCCCGCGCCAGTCGCCAAAGAAGACATAAGCCACCTGCCGCGTCATATAAAACGCAGTCAGCAGCGCGCCAAAGACCAGCAGGTAAAACGGCGTCTTCGCCACGCTCCAATGCTGCGCCGCTTCCAGAATCCCATCCTTGCTCCAGAAGCCCGGAGAACAGCAGCGGAAACCCGCACAGCGCCAGCATGCCTACCGCATAAGTCACAAATGTCAACGGCATATCGGACCGCAGCCCGCCCATCTTCCGGATGTCCTGCTCCTCGTGGCAGCCGTGAATCACCGCTCCCGCGCCCAGGAAGAGCAGCGCCTTGAAGAACGCATGCGTGATCAGGTGGAACATTCCCACGGCTACGCCGCCCATGCCCAGGCCGGCCATCATGTATCCCAGTTGCGAAATCGTCGAGTAGGCCAGGATGCGCTTGATGTCGTTCTGCGCCACGGCAATCAGCGCTGCAAAAACCGCAGTCGCAGCGCCCACCCATGTCACCACCGTCAGCGCAGCCGTCGTTCCGCCCGTAAGCGCCCCGGCCTGCATCAGCGGATAGACTCGCGCAATCAGATAAACGCCCGCAGCCACCATGGTCGCTGCGTGAATCAACGCAGAGACCGGCGTTGGCCCCTCCATCGCATCCGGCAGCCACACGTGCAGCGGCAATTGCCCGCTCTTGCCCGCCGCGCCGCAAAAGATCAAAGTCCAATCGCGCCCGCCGCGGTCAGTCCCAGTGCTGCCGGTTGCGCCAGCAATCCAGCCAGCGCTCCCGCTTCCATTGATCCCGACCCGCCGTAATAAAACAGCAGCGTTCCCGTCTGCGCGAACAACCACACGATTCCCAGGAGAAAGAAAATATCGCCCACGCGCGTGGTGATGAATGCTTTTTTCGCCGCAGCCGCAGCCGCCGGCTTTTGATACCAAAACCCAATCAACAGGTAGGAAGTAAGTCCCACTATCTCCCAGCACATAAACAGGAGCAACAGCGAGTTAGCAATCACCACTCCCAGCATCGCTCCGGCAAACAGGCTCAGGAAGCAGAAGAAGCGGGTGAAGTTCTCGTCGTGCTCCATATAACCGACGGAGTATATGAAGATCAGCAATCCCACCAGCGAGACCATCACCAGCATCACCGCCGACAGCGGATCGAGCACCCATCCCAAATCTACATGCGCCGTGCCTGTTTGAATCCAGGTAAAGTTCACGGTTTCGCGCACGGCAGCTCCATGCGACCATCCGGCGAGGACGTGCCCAAATGCAATCAATGAGAGCAGCAGCGAAAAACCAAGGGAACTAATGGAAAGCGCAGCCGAAATCCTGCGTTGCGGCTGCTTGAGCAGCGCCATCAAGCCAGAAGCCACCATCGGCACGGCGGGAATCAGCCACAGCAGTCCCGGTGATCGGCGATGCGGTCAACTGCGGAGTGAATGAAATTGCTGCTTCGATCAACCGTTCATCCTCTCATCCTGTTCATCGCGTCCAGGTCCGTCGTATGTGCGTGGCGATGGAGATGGATCACCAGCCCCAGTCCCACCGCAGCCTCGGCCGCCGCCACGGCAATCGAAAAAATCGCAAACATCATTCCCGTCAGCGCCTCAGGATGCGGCCCGTAGCGCCAGAAGGCGATCAGATTCAAATTGGCCGCGTTCAGCATCAGCTCAATTCCGATCAACACCAGGATGGCATTACGCCGCGTCAGCGCACCGGCCAGTCCGATCGAAAACAACAGCGCGGCCACCAGGAGAAATCCAGTCAGAGGGTTCATTTGGCCCTCTCTTTCTCGTGCATGGCGATAATCACCGCGCCAATCAGCGCCGCCGTCAGTAGCAGCGCCACAATCTCCAGCGGCAGCACATAGCGGCTCATCAGTGCATTGCCAATATCTAGCACCGTGACCGCTGGAGTCGTCGCCGGCCCTCGCGGAAGGGTAGCGACGCTATGAATGACCGCCCAGCCCAGCATGGCAAAAACTCCTGCCGCAATCACCAGCCCGGCAAGCGCATGCCTGCTGTACACGCTGCCTTTGGGAGTCTCCGATCCCTTGGTCAGCAAGATCGCAAAGACCACCAGAATCGCCACCGCGCCGATATAAACGAGAATCTGCGCAAACCCGGCGAACTGCGCATCCAGATCAAGAAACAGCAGGGCCTGCCCGGCAAAGGCCACCGTCAACGCCAGCGCGCAGTGCACCGTGTTCTTCAACAGCACCGCCGCAAGCCCACCCAGCAGCGTCAGCGCCGAAATCAAATAGAACGCAAAGCTCATCGGCCCTCACTCCGCATAGCGGTAACTCCTCGGCCCAAAATGTCCACGCCGCATCCCTGACCAGCCCATCCCTACGTAAGCCATTACCACAACGGCCGAGCACACCACCCAGCGCTCCCATCCGTCGCCCAAAAACCTCCACGCCGCGGCCACCAGCAGGTTCACAAGCGTCAGCGGCAGCACAAACTTCCAGGCAAAGTTCATTAGCTGGTCCTGGCGCAGCCGCGGCAGCGTTCCGCGCAGCCAGATGAACACAAAGATAGAGAGCATCAGCTTCGAGAAAAACCAAATCCACGATGGAACCCAACTCAGAATCTGAAGCGGCGCAGACCATCCGCCCAGAAACAGCGTCGTCCCCAGTCCGGAGATGGAAAACATGGCCAGGTACTCGCCCAGAAAAAACAGCGCAAATTTGAAACCCGAGTATTCCGTATGATAGCCCGCCACCAGCTCCGACTCGCCTTCAGGCAAATCGAACGGCGACCGGTTGGTCTCCGCCGTAGCCGCGATGGCATACATTAGAAATCCCGCCAGTCCCCACGGCGTGAAAATGTACCAGTGCGGCAATCCCCAGGTGTACTGGTTCTGCGCCGCCACAATCTTCGTCAGTGAAAGCGAGCCGGTAATCATCACCACTGCCACGCTCGACATCAGCAGCGGGACCTCGTAGCTGATCATCTGCGCGACTGCCCGCATCGCCCCCAACAGCGAATACTTGTTTCTGCTCGACCATCCTGCCATGAAGACTGAAAGCTCCGTCGAAGCGCCGATGGCGTAGAAAAACAGCAGACTGGCGTCCATGTCCACCAGCACCATGTTGCGCCCCATGGGCAGCACCGCAAAACCCATGAAGACAGCCACCACCAGCAGCAGCGGAGCCAGAAAATGAACCGCTGCATCCGCGCTCAGCGGAACTATATCTTCCTTGGTCAGCGACTTGATTCCATCGGCGATCGGCTGCAAAATTCCCAGCGGCCCCACGCGGTTGGGCCCAATGCGATTTTGTATGCGTGCCAGCCCCTTGCGCTCGAAGACCGTGGTAAGTGCAAAGAGCGCGGGAAATAAACAGATGATAGCCACCACGCTCAACACGACAGATGCTGCTGGCCGCCACGCAAAGGGCAAAAAGCTCACCAGCCAATGTTCGAGCAAAACGAAGATCTGGTCCAGTCTTTCGGTCATCGGCTAGTCTCCGCCTCCGGCCGGCCGCGCCGGTATCTCCGCGCCCTTGACGGCTGAAGCAATCGCCGCCGTGGTGGTCTTCGCTTCAGCCTTGGCCTTGCCCTCTGCCATCACTGCGTCCACAGCCTGAGCCTCTGTTGGATGAATCCGGTGGTAATACTCGTTCGACTTGGCCAATCGCTCGCGGTCGAAGAGTAATCCGCCGAAGCGGTCCGTCGTGCTCAACTCAAACTCGGTATCCATTTTGATGGCTTCAAACGGGCAAACCTCCACGCAGATCTGGCAGCTCATGCACACGGAAATATCGATGTCGAAGCGCGCCGGATAAAACTGCGGCTTGCCTACATAGTCCGGCTTTTTATCCGTGCTCTTGACGATGTAAATGCACTTCGGCGGGCACTCCTTCTCGCAGATCTGGCAGGCCACGCAGCGCATCCCCGCCTGCCAGTCATTGCCGTCGTAAACAAGAAAGGGAAAATCGCGCGTTGCCTCGATCGGCGCAATCCGCTGTTCGGGATACTGCACCGTCGTCAGCCGCTCTCTGGAGACAAAGCTGCCGGCAAAATTCCGTGCCGTCTCTACCAGTCCCTTCAGTATTCCCTCGCCCAGCACTTACCCCTCCGGAAAAAACCTTGAGCTTCCAGCTTCATATAATTCCCGCAATCGAATTCATTGAGTTTGCGTCCAGCTATCTACCGCCCCGCCGGATTTGGTCCCGGTATTGTCTTCAAATCTCACTTCGGTGAAGGTCAAGGTCACTCGAACCAGCGATACCGGAACATTCGCTCCTGAATTTCCCGGGTTTGCTGAACCCGCCTCCGATCCATCCTTCCAGACCGCGGTCACCACAGTCGGGGTCACCTGGCTGAAGGTCCAGGTAAACACAGACGTGCCCGCTTCATCGCCGGCGGCGGCCGGTGCAACCACCCTCTCGACCAGAGTGCAAGAACTATAGTGATCCCCGTGAATGATCTGGGAATACAAGGTCGAATACGCCTTGTTCGCCGCAAACTCAATCGTCAAAGCGGAAGTTGGGATCTTTGCCGCCCCAGACCCAGTCGCGGCGTTTGCGGCAGGCCGGGAGATGGGCAGGGTGAACGAATTCAGCGTCAGATCCAGCACCGGCCCCACGCAACGGAAGTTATATCTGTTTTCTGTGCCGATTGGAGTGATTTTGTTTTTGTTCGCCGCGTAGGAATTCAGGCTCGCCATCAGGGCAACAGCCGCAACAAGCATTCCTTGTACTCTCTGAATCATCATTCGACCTCTCCTTATCTGCCTGCAATTGCAGGGCTCGACCTACTTTGAGTTAGTAGCTACCGATCCACTTCTCCCAGCACAATATCCACGCTGCCAAAGATCAGAATCACATCGGCTACATTCTGCCCCAGCGACATATCTTCAAGAATGGTCAGATTGATCAAGCTCGGCGGGCGCACGCGATACCTGTATGGATTCGGTCCCCCGTCACTGATGAGATAAAACCCCAGCTCTCCCTTGGGCGCTTCAATCCGTCCGTAGGCCTCGCCCTGCTTGGGACGGAAGCCGCGAATCTTCGCCTTGGAATCCATCACCGGGCCGGCGGGAATCTCCTTCAAAGCTTGCTCCAGGATTTTGATTGACTCCCGCACCTCCAGTAGCCGGATCATAAACCGGTCGTAAACGTCCCAATGATCGCCCAGCGGCACGCGGAACGGGAAGCGGTTATAAATTCCATACCCATCCACCTTGCGAATGTCGTAGTTCACGCCTGACGCCCGCAGCATCGGCCCCGTCACTCCTGCATTCACAGCAAGCTCCGGCTTCAGAATCCCGATTCCCTGGCAACGCGCCATCAGAATCTCATTGCATGTGAGCAGCCGCTCAAACTCATCGACAAACTGTGGCAATCCCGCAACCACTGTGCGCGTATCGTCCAGCCATTTAGCCGAGGCATCCACGCGGCAGCCTCCGAAGCGCATATAGTTGCACATCATGCGCGCGCCGGTCAGAGCTTCAAAGAGGTCGAGAATGGTTTCGCGTGCTTTGAAGGCGTACATCAGGGGCGTTCCGCTGGCCCCCATCTCCTGAATCAAAAAACCGATCGACGAAGCGTGATTCACAATCCGCGTCAGCTCGCCCAGAATCACGCGCAGGTATTCGGCGCGCTCCGGAACTGCCTGCCCGGTCAGCTTCTCCACCGCCAGCGCATAGGCCCAGTTGTTGGTCAGCGAGCAGATGTAATCCAGCCGATCGGTGAAGGGCATTGAGCCCAGGTAGTTCATCCCTTCGGCCAGCTTTTCGTGGTTGCGGTGCAGATAGCCGAAGACCGGCTTCAGCCGAATCACCCGCTCTCCGTCCAGCGACACATCCATGCGGAAGACCCCGTGCGTCGATGGGTGATGCGGCCCCATGGCCACTTCCAGCAGCTCCCCATCGCCGTCCGGCTTCATCGCCGGCGGACGGTTCCAACCTTCAACCTTCTCGTTTTGTGCAATCCAGCCATGGTCATCGTTCGGTAACCATCCCTAGTCCTGGCGATTGCAGTTCTTGGGCCTGCTTTTGCGCCTCGCCCTCTTCAGTACCTCGTCGTGCGCCGTCGGCTCATATTCAAAGTCATCCGGCTCCACGTAATCCCGCCGCATGGGGTGGTCCTTAAACTCAGGCCACATCAGGAGCCGGCGCAAATCCGGATGCCCCTTGAAGACGATCCCGAAAAGGTCGAAGATCTCCCGCTCCTGAAACTCCGCTGACCGCCAAATCGGGGTCAGCGACGGCAGCTCCACCTGGTCGGTGCGATTCACCGTCCTCATGCGGATCACCACCGGCCCTGCTTTATAGCCACTGAATACAAGTGATAGACCGCCTCGAGGCAGCCAGTTTCCACGTGCTTGCGCGTCTCCTCTACCGTCTCTCCAGTGGTTTGCTCCACGCCGTCCACGGTCTTCGTCACCGGCCGGGTCACCTTCACTTTTTCCGTAACTTCCTTGTCCGGCCAGTCCACGCCCGTCGCATTCGACAGGTAATCGAGCGCCAGCTCCTCGTCGTCGCGCAGAAACTTCGCCACCGCGACCGCATGGCTTGGGTCGAGACGCAGCGAGTGCTGCCCGCTCGGGCTGGGGTTGGGCACAATCTCCACCCCCGAGCCCGGCAGAGCCGCCTCGATCATCGTCTTGATTCCTTCGACCGTCATCATTCCAGCCCGAGTCCCTAGTCCCTAGTCCCTGACTTATCGGCACCGGCCACACTCCCTTGTTCGACGAGGGCTCCAGATCGTGCTCTCCAAACTCCGGCACCGGAAACTCGCCCTGCGCCTTCGCATCGAGAAACCGCGGACGTCCCTCCCCGGTTAAAGGCTGCGCATCGATCTTCTTTTGCAACGTCATAAACGCCTGCACAGCGCCTCAGGCCGCGGCGGGCAACCGGGAATATGCACGTCCACAGGAATATAGCGGTCGATCCCCTTCAGCACGTTGTACCCCTGCTTGAACGGGCCGCCGGAAATGGCGCAGCCCCCATCGCGATCACGTACCTCGGCTCCGCCATCTGGTTGTAGAGCCGCACCACCTGCGGCGCCATCTTCTTGGTCACCGTTCCGGAGATGATCATCAGGTCAGCCTGCCGCGGCGACGGCCTGAAGACCTCCGCCCCGAAGCGCGCCAGATCGTATCGCGCCATGGTGGTGGCGATCATCTCGATCGCGCAGCAGGCCAGGCCAAACTGCATGGGCCAGATCGACCTCCGCCGCCCCCAGTTGTAGAGCTCCTCGATGGTCGTTACGAAGACGCCCTGCTTGCCGAGTTCGATCTTCAAGCCTTCTTCAACCATGGTCGCTTCGCTCCAGTTAGCTCTTAGCTTTTAGTTTTCAGCTCTCAGCTTTGTTCCTGCTTTGCCGGCCAACATCGCCCTCCGCCTACGCTCGTAAATTTCTCTTTCCGTTTAACCACTCATTGCACTTAAACAAGCTAACACTGACCACTGATAACTAACACTGCTTCTATATCCACGTCAGCACGCCCTTGGCCCACGCCCAAGCCAGCCCCTCGATCAGCATCAGCACAAAGACCAGCATGGCCACGCAAGCCGCCGCGCCCAGCCCGGTAAACGCCACCGCAAACGGCAGCAGAAAGACCGCCTCCACGTCAAAGATTAGAAAAATAATGGCATAGAGGTAGTAGGCGGAGCGGAACTGCATCCAGGCGTCGCCCTTTGAAACCAGCCCGCACTCGTAAATCGCGTTCTTCACTGCGTTCGGCTTGGCGGGCGAAAAGACCTTTCCCCAAATCCAAGCCAGCGCCAATGGCGTCAGCCCAAAGCCCATTGCCGCCACGAACAGAACTGTCAGATGAGAAATAAGGATTTGAGGCCATCTTGGGAAAGAATCCTTCTTCATTAAAGCTAACAGTTCAGGGCTCTTTCTGGCGATGGTCATGTGCCCATCCCCCACCGTCGACCTCATTTGTTCGACATTGATTCCCCGGTGAACAGCGCGGAAAAAACCCTGAGCAAGGGTGGGAATCTGCAACAACCTGGACCCATCTGCGTTGAAGGAGGCTCTTTACTCCAGCGCCGAGGCCGTTTTTCCCGGTCCCACAATCCCGTATTTCCGATCAGGAACTCCTGCAGCTCGACCGGCAGCAATGCCGCGAGCTCCTGCCACGTCAGCGCCTTGCAGCGCACACGCATCTCCGCACTCTTCACCGCCGCCATCACTTGAAACCACGCCTCCCGCAAGTCCGGCCTGCGCTGGTCGTGAATCACGCAGAAGCTGCTTCCCTCTGCATAAGCGGCCAGCACATTGCGAATCAGCTGGTAGCCCGCATAACCGTGTTCGCACTTGGATGAAAACGCCCTCGGCGGGAAAGGTCTGGAACTCAATCCCAGCAAAAGCCGTGCCTGGTCGGGAATATCCTCCGCCTCCTGCGAATAATCCTCCGGAAACTCCGCCGCTTCTTTTCGCCTTCCCGTCCTCAACTCCACTCGCGGCAACAACTCTCGCTCAAAAACGGCATCGAAGTCCCGGTACCCCTCAACCACCGCTGCAGCCCGCGTTTGAAAATCCCCTTCTGTCAGCTTGGCCTCCACCAAGAGGCCGCCCCAACGCATATCGACCTCGGTGCGATCAAGCAGCCCACTAGCCAGAGGCACCCGTGCCTTCCACCCGAATAGCGGCGCATCCTCCACGTCCACTCCGAGGGTCCGCCGCACTTGAGGTGCCTCCGCGACCCCCGGAGTACAAAACACATTCATCAGCAGCGCATCCGACTCATCGACGAATCGAGCCTCTCTCCACTTTCGTTCCGCCTTCGGAAGCGCCCGCTTTTGCGCGTGAATTTTGTTGAAGCGCCGCATCCAATCCGGCCGCCCCGCAATCGTCGCATAGGCCGCATCGAAAAAGTTTCCGTGGCGTTCATCTTTGGCCGGAGTTCCCATAGGCAGGCCTTCGCCTGTGGGCTGGTAAGGTGCGTAAACAATCACCGGCGGGTTGCCGCAGCTCTCCACATGCGCACGTCCCCTGGCCCACAGCCGGTTCCGCAGTCCCAGTTCCCGCCGCAGTTCGCTTGCGTACCAGCTAGCTCTCTCCGCTGACATCACGTCACAATCGGCGCTTCCGCCATGCCCGCCGTTCCAAAGATCCTCCGGTAGCGCTCCACCTCCGCAGCCTCACCCAGAGCCTTGGAGTAGTTGTCTGAAAGCTTCACCGCCGGCCTGCCCTCCACATCGGAGAGCTTGCACACCAGGCTCACCGGGTTGAAGCCCTCATCTCCCAACGGATTACAGTTGCGAAAGTCGTTGGTCAAAAACGTGCCCCAACCCCCGCTGAAACGGATTCGCCGCGCCGGCTTCCATTTGCGCTCATCCGCAAAGTCGCTGGCCCGCTCAAAATCTCCAGGCGTCGCCCCGTTCAGCAGCGTCCCGCCAAAGTAGGCATGGAGGCCGAGAATCTCCTGCACATCGAGCGCGTCGGAGGCAATCAGACGCTTCTGACGCGGGTCGCGCCCTCGCCGCTCCAGCCAGGCGATATATTCGTCGCCCGCCACAAAGGGATCTTTGCTGTCGATGCGCTGGCCCGTCCAGTCCGCCACCCACTCCGGCGCGTTCTCAAGAAACTGTGTGGTTCCAAAGGTATCCGGCAGCAAAATTAGCAACTCGCCCTGGTAGGTTTGCTGCCATAACTCCAGCAGCCGGTACTGTGCCGAGCGCAGCTCCTCCTCGTTCGAGGCCATTGCCGCCAAAGCCATCGGCAACTCGTGGCCGTTGGTGCCGATCGCTTCAAGATCGTGCTTATAGGCGAGGTAAGTATTCGAGCTGCCGATAAAGCTGGCGCCCAGCACGTCGCTCATGGCCTTCACCACATACTCATGCCACAGAAAGCTGTGCCTCCGCCGTGTCCCAAAATCGCTCACGTTCAGCCTGGGAACCCCGCGCAGCCGCTCCATCTTTTCCCACAGCCGGGTCTTGGCCCGCGCATAGAGAATATCGAGTTCGAACTCGCTCAGCCGTTTCAAACTAGCGCGCGTCTTCAACTCGTCGATCGCCGAAAGCGCATAGATCTCCCACATCGTCGTCTCCGTCCAAAGACCGTGGAAGCTGAGAGATATCTGCCCGTCCCGAACTGAAAGCTCGAAATCGGAGAGCCGGAAGTCCCGCTCCAGCCACTCCAGAAACTCCGGCTCAAAGATGCCGCGCTTTCCATAGAACGTATTGCCCGCCAGCCAGATCAGCTCCGACTTATGAAAGCGCAGATTTCTGGTCGCTTCCAGTTGCTCCCGCAATTGAACCAGGTTGACAATCTCGGCGAGCCGCACTGAAGCCGTGCGATTGATTAGCGAAAAAGAAGCATGAACGGCGGGAAAGCGCTTCCAGATGAACTGCAGCATCAGCAACTTGTAGAAATCCGTATCGAGCAGGGAACGAGTAATCGGATCCACTTCCCAGTTATGATCGTGCGCGCGCCTGGCCAGGTTAACAATCACAATAATTTAACTCTAATTGATTGCTTACCTTTGTTGCGCGAACCCTGCGGGCTTGCTAACTTGCCGTCTCATTCTCAATTATCGCCGCAATCCGATCCCCTACCTTATCCGGCACAGCAGGCATAGCTCCCACCTGCGACGCCACCCACGCGCCCCATCGATTGCCAGCCTCATTTAGAGCCGCCAGGTCTGCCCCGCGCAGCATGTAGTGCGTCAGTGCCGCCGTAAACGCATCGCCCGAGCCGATTGTATCGGCCACCTTCACCTGAATCCCAGGGTGCGCGTGCCACCGATCGCGCGTCACCAGCAGGCTCCCGTTGGCGCCGCGCGTCACGGCCACCATTCCCAGCGACGGAAACTCGCCCAGCAGCCGCCCCGCATCCAGACGCAGAACCTCCTCGGCCGTTCCTTCGCTGACCGGCATCCCCATTAACCCCAGCACCAGCGGCACCTCAAAGTCGTTCATCTTTGCCACCGTAGCCAACTCCAACGACTCCTGAATCACTTCGCCGGAGTAAAACGGCGGCCGCAGGTTCACGTCGAAGACCCGGATGCAAGCCGACGAACTCTGCGCCACGAGCGTCTGGATGGTCTGCCGCGACTCCAGGCATCGCTGCGCCAGCGACCCAAAGCAAAGCGCGTCCGCCCACTCGGCCAGTTGCACCCACTCGTCTGTTAGCTCAAGAAAATCCCACGCCGATGGCTGATGAATGGTAAAGCGCGGCTGACCGTTCTCAAAATAGACCGTCACGCGCCCTGTCTCGCGCGCCGGGTCCACCTGCAGCAGGCTCGCATCCACGGGCAGCAGGTCCAGCCTGTCCACAGCATTACGTCCCGGATCGTCACGCCCAATGCGGCTCAGTAGAGCAGCATGGTTGCCCAGCTGCCCCGCCATTACGGCGAAGTTTGCCGGCGCACCGCCCAATCGCGGCCCCTCCGGCAACACATCCCACAATAGCTCACCTAACCCCAGGATCAGACGCGACTCTTTCATGGTCGTGCTCCGGCGGCCGGCTCGTGTACTCATCGGCCCCACTCACTGCGGAGTGAGGCACCGACTGCTCAGCAAACAGCTTTCTCCCTCGGAGCCTCGTTCGTCAACACATTCCGTATGAAAATTGCGCTTCTCTTATCGGCGGCCTCGCGAACTACAATCGCGGGACCGTGTACTCCCATTCCCTACTCCCTGTTTTCCCGTCCCACCGCCAAATCGAGCAGTCCTCCCAATTTGACGAGGCATACTCCCCCTCCGGCTGGTTGGCTAGAATCCGGTGATCCGCAATCGCATCTGTCCGCGACCGTTTCACCTGGCCCTGAAACAGCCTCGTAAACCCGGCCTGCCGCTCCAACTCCTTTTCCTGCTCGTTGTTCGCATACAAGATATCCAGTTGCCTCGGCCTTCCGGCAAAGCTCTTCGCCAGCGAGCCCAGCAGCCGCCGCATCATCCGGGCATTGAAAGGGTTGAAGAGAAAGGCCACGCAAGGTCCCGCGGGAAACTCAAATTCCTCCGCATCCCGGCAGACAACGCGCATCGGCGCCAGACTCTTGCCCGCCTTCCGCCACAACGCCGCGTTTTTCCGCGCAATCCGCGCCAGCGTGGGATTCAACTCTACCCCCACCACCGAGCGAAACCGATACTCTGAGGCCAATAGCATCGCCCGCCCCATTCCCGCGCCCAGGTCCACAAACGTAAATTCATCGATGGGCGCGATCGGCCGGCTCCTCCGCCAGAGCACAATAAGCCCCTGAATCACCGAGGGCGCAACCGCGTAATAAGCTGTGCTATACCGGTCGTTCCGGTGACCGCTCTTCAGGTGACGTCCTGCAATCAGCCCGCTGGTCCTGGTCCCAAACTCCAGGTCGAAGGGATGCGGCATGAAGCCGTCCCCCACCTTAAGCCCGGGCAACAACCGCCCACGCTTCGCCGCCTTCACCTTATTCGTTCGTTCCTCTTTCTCATCTTTCACGGTTTGAACCTTAGCATAATCCGGCGGAGCACCGGGTGCCCCAGGTTTCGCCTTTGAGACCCGGGAGACCAACAAGCTGAAAGACGGAATATCATGGACCGTATGAAAGTCACAGCGCCTTCCTACCCCTTCGCAGCCTTTGCCTTGCTCCTTGTCTTGGCCGTCGCCTGCCAGCCGGCTTTCTCTCAAGCCGCGGCAGTTTCCCAGCCGGGCCTGGCGCCGACGCCGCCCATGGGTTGGGCAAGCTGGAACCGCTTCTTCTGCGACTACAACGATCAGACCATCCGTGATCAGGCTGACGCGCTGGTATCGAGCGGCATGCGCGACCTCGGCTACCGTTATGTGCTGATCCAGGAGTGCCTCACTCAGGGACGCAATGCCGACGGCGCGCTGATCGTGGACCCGAAGCGGTTTCCGCATGGAATGAAGGATCTGGTAGATTACGTTCACTCGCGCGGGTTGAAGGCCGGCATCTATACCGACATTGGCCTCAATACTTGCGCTGGTCCGCCCTATCAAGGCAGTTACAAGCACGAAGACCAGGATGCCGCAACCTTTGCCGCTTGGGGAATGGATTTTATTGAGATGGATTTTTGCAACCATCCTGCGGACATAACCGGGCGCGCAATTTATGAGCGCATGGCCGCGGCAATCCAGAAGACCGGGCGCCCCATGGTCTTCTATCTCTGCGCCTGGGGCAGTGAAAGCCCCTGGAGATGGGCGCAAGGCACCGCGCAGCTTTGGAGAACCACGGGCGATATCAGCAACGAAAAAAATCATGTGGAGTGGGCGAGGACAGTGAGAAATTTTGAGTTGAATAACAAGCATTCCGTCTTCACCGCGCCCAACAGTTGGAACGATCCCGATATGCTCGAAGTTGGAAATCCGGGGCTGACCCCGGTCGAGGCCCAATCTCATTTTTCCATGTGGGTCATCTCTGCTGCGCCACTTTGGGCGGGTAACGATCTGACGCAAATGAGCGATTCCACTCGTGCTATCTATACCAATACCGAAGCCATTGCCGTCGATCAGGACCCGCTGGGCGCCGGAGCTAAAAGGTAGAGGATGAAGGCGGCGTCGAGGTGTGGATGAAACCGCTAGGCGCCGTTGGCAGCGGTATGGATGCCGTGCTGGTGCTGAATTTGAATGCGGCTCCGGTGGAGATTGCTGTCGATTGGAGCAGCCTGGGGCTGAAAGACAAAGCCCAGGTGCGCGATCTATGGATGCACAAAGATTTGGGCTCATTTCCAAGCGGCTATAAAACGCACCTGCCCGCGCATGGATCCGTTCTGCTGAAGGTGAGCGGGGAATTCTCATGGAAGGATGGCGCAAGTTACGAAGCTGAGTGGCCGGGGAATACGCGCGGCGGGGATGCGGTGCTGATTCCTTGTCCCGATGAGTGCAGTAGGGACTATGCAGTATCGTTGCGCGGTATTGGGGATGGGTCAACGGGCAGCTCCCTCGTTTTCTCGCAGATCGGCGTGCCGCGAGCAGGCACGTATTCAATGAACCTTGCCTATATCTATAGCGGAGTAGGAATCAAGAAGGTAGAAATGCGCGTGAACGGAGCTCAACCGGTGGATATACCATTGCGGGGAGATGATTATGGCAACGCAAAAATTCCCGTCGAGCTGAATAAAGGAGATAACTCAATCGAGTTCAGTTATCGAGGAAAAGGCAACGTAGACATCGACAGGATTACTGTCAGCCAGTAACTCCAAATATCCGCGCGGAGCTGCGATTGAAGTCAGCTTGAATAGTCGGCATTGATATGGATGTACTCGACAGTCAGGTCGGTGGTCCAGAAGACGCACGAGCCTGAACCCTGGTTGAGCTGGATGGAGACGGAAAACTCACGCTGCGCAATATAGTCGTGAGCAGCGGCCTCGTCGAACTCCGCGGCGCGCCCTCCATTGCGGCAGATAGGTAGCTTGCCAAAGCTGATGTCGATGCCGTCTGGATCGACCTGTGCGCCGGAGTAGCCGACGGCTGCAATGAGCCGTCCCCAATTGGGGTCGCTTCCCGCCCACGCCGTCTTGACCAGCGGCGAGTGCGCGATGGCTTTAGCAATCGTGAATGCATCGGCGTCGGTTGCTGCTCCTTCAATGTGCAACTCCACCACATGGCTGATCCCCTCGCCGTCAGCGACAATCTGCCGGGCCAACGATGTGCAGACCTGGGCCAGCGCGGCGGCAAATTCCGAGTTATCTGCGCCAACAACTGCCCCGCTGGCGCCCGAAGCCATCAGCAACACCGTGTCGTTCGTGGATGTATCGCCGTCCACCGAGATGCGGTTGAAGCTGACTTCGACAGCCTTGTGCAGGTAGCTCTCAAGAATGGATGGCTCGATAGCGGCATCGGTGAGCACGTAGACCAGCATAGTGGCGTGGGGAACGAGCTGAGGGAAAATCATCCCCGCGCCCTTGCCAAAGGCGGCGATGCGAATTTCTTTTCCGCCGGTCGCAATGCTCGCGCAGGCAATCTTCTCCACCGTATCGGTGGTGAGAATGGCCTGCGCAGCCCTGTGAAAATGATCGGAATCCGCGCCGATGGTTTTTGCCAGGCCGGGAAGCACCGCAACAATCTTTTCCGCTGGGAGCGGAACGCCGATGATGCCGGTGGAAGAAGGAAAAACCTGCTCCGGCGGGCAGCCAAAAATCTCTGCAACGGCGGCGCAAGTTGCGCGCGCAGCGTCCAGGCCGGCCTGGCCGGCGGCGCAGTTGGCGTTGCCGGCATTGATTGCGGCTACGCGAACCTTGCCGCCAGTGGCGCGCAGGTGCTCCTTGTCCACAATCAACGGAGCGGCGGTGACGCGGTTAGCGGTGAAGACGGCGGCCGCGCTGGCCGGTGCATCGGCCACGATGAGGGCAAAGTCGGTGCGGCCGCTCTTCTTAAGCTCCGCTTTTGCGGCCCCGAAGCGAAAGCCGAGAGGGAGAGAAAATTGAGAAGAGTCAGACATTTTCGTTAACCCATTTAATCTAGCAGGTGAGGGGTGGGATGACGGAGAGCGGCGCGAGCGGGACGGAGTTGGCGGAGCAGAGCGATTTTCTCGAGCTGCGCGCGGTGAATGTGGCGCGCGGCGATCGGGTGGTGCTGCATGACGTGAACCTTACCATTCGCGCTGGCGAGCATGTGGCGATACTGGGGCCGAATGGGTGCGGCAAGTCAACGCTGATCCTGGCCATGACCTGCCAGATTTATCCCATCGTGGGGCCAGAGATGATGGTGCGCATCTTCGGGCGCGAGCGCTGGGACCTGACTGAGTTGCGCAAGCACTTCGGAGTAGTCGGCGCCGAGTTGCCGGGAGAGCGGACCGCCGTAACCACGGGCCTCGATGCGGTGATTGCGGGCTTCTTTTCGGCATCCACGCTGTGGCCCAATCTCCGCGTGACCGCAGAGATGCGCGAGCGCGCCGTTGAAGCGCTTGATCGAATGGAAGCTCAAGAGCTGTCTGGCCGTAGGGTCGGCGAAATGTCGGCCGGTGAGAAGCGTCGCATCCTGATCGCGCGGGCGCTTGTGCATCGCCCCCGGCAACTGCTGCTCGACGAGCCTTCCAACGCGCTCGATTTGGCGGCGCAACGCGAACTACGGGAGACTCTGCGCAATCTGGCGCAAGAGGGAACCGGTTTGGTGCTGGTGACTCATCACCTTGGCGATATTCTGCCCGAGATCGAGCGAGTGATTCTGATGCGCGGCGGCAGGATTGTAGGCGATGGTCCGCGGGAAGAGTTACTGACTGAAGCCAGGCTGAGCGAACTTTTCCGTACCCCGGTGCGCATCCGCCGCGATGAAGAGTGGCTGCATAGCTGGTAACGTTGAGGAGTCATGAGCTAGCCGTAGGAGATAGAATTATCAATCAAGCTGAATTTGATCTCGTCATTTTGTGGCGGATCATTTTTCAAGCTCTGAATCGAACGAAGAGGTGTGCACGATCGCTGAGTTGATTAAATTTCTGTGGAGTGTCCTTCGGCAGTGGAAGGTCCTCGTCACCGGGGCAGCTTTCACACTATTCATTGGTATAGGAGAGCACTTTCTTCAACGCTCCATTACAGTCGGCCAATATCTAGGGATACTTGCAGCTCTTGTATTTATTGCGAGTTTCCTCGCTTGGCGAGAGCAATACCGAGAATACGAAAAGGTAAGGAGGACTCCGCCGGAAATTGAATTGAAGATAGAAGATCTTGTGAGACACAGGACAGCGGGCGAACTGGATAGATGGCAATACGCGGACATATTCATTCAGGCTTCCGTATACCTCCGTATCCCATCATCCGTTCAGGTTGAATATGCTCTTGATTTAATCATCAAAGGAAACACGCTAAGGGCTGAATTGATAAATGACATTCATGAATGGCAAGTAATTGAGAAGTCCTACTTCCAGCACCTTCGTAGTGCACGGAATTATTTTTATAAAGCCATGCCACCATTAGAAACTTCTCTTTCCAACACGAAAAAAAACGATGGATGGTTGCATTTCCGCATCGGCATTTTGAGCGATGTAGAGGTCACCGAATCTCGGATGAGGCTAAATGCTGCGTCATCCAATGGACTAACATATATCGAAAGAGATTTAGTTGGTACACTCGCGGGCCCGTTGGTAGTACTTAGAAGGGGGCGATCTTGGAATGCCCCCCTTGACGCGCAGCCGCCGTCAGGTTAATTTAGCGGTACACGGGAAAGGAGGTTGATCCAGCTGATGAAGAGTGATTGTCATAGTAGTTTGTTACGTGAGGTGACTGAGGCCTGAGGCCCTTGCGCCCCAGCCCCAGATAAGACCCGGCGGAGGGCAGTTCCGCCAACGGCTCTGGCACTCGCGAAAGCGCGAAGGCCTCCAGTCCAATCCCAACAGTTAACCGGCAGCGGCCTGGGCGATGTGCTCAGGCCGTTGTTACGTTTGCGGCGGGTTATGCTGTGGGGATAAAGTATCGGCGGTGAGTCCGCAGGAGGAACGATGAACCGGGAATGGCACAAGCAGCACGCGATGCCGAGCGGGGCAACAGAGAAGCAGCGGATTGAATGGCATATAGAGCACACCAAAAACTGCGCGTGCAGACCGTTCCCTCAGAGGTTGCTGGCAAAGCTGAGTGAGGCCGAAAAGCTGCGGGTTGCGCAGGTCTCCGCCGGGCGGACCGGCGCACGGCCCGCTGCGGTAAACTGACAGCCGATGCGCGTCTTCGGAATCGATTGCGGGACGGAAATAACGGGCTTCGGCGTCGTGGAGTGCGACGATACCGGGCGGGAACCTCGGCTGGTGCTGAAGACGATGGGCGCGATCCGTCTGAAGAAGGCGCTCACCACGCCGCAGCGGCTGGAACAGGTCTTCCGCGAACTGACAGCGGAGATGGAAAGCTCAAATCCTGACGCAGTGGCCATTGAAGAGGTTTTTTATTCGGTCAACGCCAAGTCGGCGCTCAAACTTGGGCAGGTGCGGGGCGTGGCATTGTTGGCTGCGGCCAGGCTGGGGCTGTCGGTGGCCGAGTATGCACCGCTCAAGATCAAGTCCAGCGTGGTGGGCTACGGGTTGGCAAAAAAAGAACAGGTCCAGTTTATGGTGGCGCGGTTACTGGGATTGGCCCAGCCGCCGCAACCCGCCGACGCAGCCGATGCGCTCGCCATTGCGATCTGCCACATTCATACCGCGCAGACGCTGATGTTGCAAGGGCAGGGAATAAAGAAGCAGGGAATCGGGAATCGGGAATAGGGAATAGGGAATAGGGAATAGGGAGTAATGGGAAAAATCCATCGCCGGCATGGTTTTGATGTGACTTTTCCGAGCGCCTGGGTGTCTTAAAGAGTGTATCTATACAGCATCGGTAATCTGTGTCAGGCGTGAGGGAAGACGGAACGCCATGAATCGCATGGGGAATCGCAGCAGGTTGGTTGGAATAGGTTTGGGCGCTGGGCTGCTGACAGTTGCTCTGGGAGCAATTTGTTCAGCGCCGCTTCTGCTGGCCGACGATGCGGCCTCGCCGGTGAGGGCTCTGCGGCTGAGCAGTCTGGATGGGCGGGTGCGGCTCGTGTTCAAGAAGCAGGTGGTTGCCGATCAGGCGGTGCCGAATATGCCGCTCTTTGAGGGCACCGAAGTGGTGACCGGAGATGACGGCCGGGCGGAGGTTCAGTTTGAAGACGGCAGCGTGGCGCGGCTCTCGCCGAACAGTTCTTTTGCACTGACGGTTCTGCGCGGGCAGGGCAGCACCGGCGATGCGGAGATCAAGCTGGAAGGCGGACTGGGCTACTTTGAATTGATGGGCTCAGGCCAAGCCGGGGCGATACGCATAAGATTCGGCGACAGCGTGGTCACCGCGAGCAGTCCAACTATCCTGCGGGTCAATCTCGATAGTCCACCGGGCACACTTGCGATTTTTTCTGGGAATGCGCACATGGAGCGCGGCAGCGCGCTGGTCCTCGACCTGCACGGCGGCGAGAGCGTAACTATGAGCAGCACCGACCTTGGCCACTATGATCTGTCTGAATCCATCGAGCCGGATTCCTGGGATGCATGGAACTCCGATCGCGATCAAGATCTGTCGTCCGTGGCGGCTGCGCGGACTGACGTGGAAAATGACTTCGAAGACAGCGGCAATCCCGCGTGGAACGATCTGGACGCAAACGGAACCTGGTATAACGCGCCGGACCAGGGAGCCATTTGGTCACCCAATGACGCCTCGAGCTCCGACTGGGACCCGTACGGAAACGGCTATTGGCTTACCATGCCGCTGTTTGGGGCCACGTGGGTTTCGAGCTATGGATGGGGCTACCTGCCCTACCACTGCGGAACGTGGAACTACTACAACAGTTTTGGATGGGGCTGGGCTCCGGGTGCGAACGGCTGCACGCCCTGGTGGAGGAATGGCCGTTATGGTGGTCCCAACATCGGCACTGGCTTTGCCGGCTATCGTCCGCCGCAGCCTCCGCGCCGGCACGCTTACGCCGGCCAGAACGGGGCAAATGGCGGTGCGACGATGGGATTGGTTGCCGTGAACCGGCGCTCGATCAGCGGGCCTGGCGCACTTCCGGCGCGCGACCGGTCGACTCCGGTGATTATTGCCGGGCACACAGTGCAGCCTCTGCGCCCGCTGAGCGCTCGGCCGCAGTACGACCGCGTGGGATCGGCGTTCATCACTCATACGTCGTCGGGCTATACCATCACCAATCAAGGACCGAGAACGTCAACCGGGCCTGGTTATGGCGTCGGAACGGGTACTGGCAGTGGGTCCAGCTACAGCGGCGGGTCAGGATATAGCGGCAGCAGGCCGACGAGTTCGCCTGCAACAAGGAGTTCCGGCAGCGGTAGCAGTCCGCGTCAGTCAGCACCGGTGAGCCATAGTTCTTCGGGCGGCGGATATTCCGGAGGGGGGTATTCAGGCGGTGGTGGCTTCAAGGGAGGTGGTGCGAGTGCAAGCGGCGGGGGGGGAACGCACCGCTAATCGGTCAACATTGAAGAGGGGGCTGCTTCAGCAATCGAAGCGGCCCTTTATTCGTTCAGGTTGTGCCAGAGTGCCGCGAATGCTTCCACTGTCAGAGCTTCAGCGCGAGCCCGTGGGTTGATTCCTGCACTTGCCAGCGCGGGCGTCACGGCGGCGGGTGCAATGCCTGCTGCGCGAAGATTGTTGGCCAGCGTCTTGCGTTTTTGAGCGAAGATTTTGCGGACGAAGGGGAGAAAACTGGCCTCATTAAGGCCCAGCTCCGCAAAGCGCGGCTCAAACCGCCAGCGGAAGACGGTCGAGTGCACGTCTGGCGGTGGCAAGAAAGATCGCGGCGGCAGCGTGAAGAGATTTTGCGCCGGGCCGTAAAGCTGCACGGTGACAGAGAGCAGGCCGTAGTCGCGTGAGCCGGGGTCTGCCGTGATGCGATCGGCCACTTCCCGCTGAACCATGAGCACGGCGCGGTCCAGTACCGCGTGACTGGCGGCCAGCTTGAGCAGAATCTGCGAGGTGATGCCATACGGCAGGTTACCCACCACAGCCAGCCGCTCGCCCGCAGCCGCCGAGGCCGCCGCGAAATCGAAGTTGAGCACGTCCTGCTCGAACACGGTAACGCGATCGGCTGGAAACTCTGCGCGCAGATGCGCGGCGAGTCCACTGTCCAGTTCCACCGCCAGCACATGTGCGGCGCGCGCAGCCAGCGCGCCGGTAATAGCTCCGGCTCCGGGTCCGATCTCCACCACCGTGTGGCCGGAGAGATCGCCCAGCGAAGCAGCGATGCGCTCGACGGCCTGCGCATCAACGAGGAAGTTCTGCCCGAGCTTTGGTTTGGCCGGCATTTGCTATTTTGATGGTAGAGGATGCCGCCCGCTTATTTACTTCTAAAGCATGCGTAGTAAACTGGCCCTTTGGCCAGGAGTCAGACCCCTTTTTCCCGGTAATGCGCCTCACAAAGGAGCTGCTTTCTTGCACATAGTCTTTGCCGCCTCGGAGTGCGTCCCCTTTGCCAAGACTGGCGGGCTGGCCGATGCTGTTGGCGCCCTGCCTCCAGAACTGGTCAGGCTCGGCCACGAAGTTACGGTTTACCTTCCCCTCTACCGGGCCGTGCAGCCCCACCTCTCCGAGGGATGCACCTACGCGGTCCGCTCCCTCACCATTCCTTTTGAGAATTACAACCGTTTCGCCGGCATCGTGGACGGCGGCAAGCGCAACGGTGTTCGATACTATTTTGTCGATTGCCCGGAGCTTTTCGACCGGCCGGGGCTTTATGGCACTAAGGACGGCGACTATCCCAACAATTGGGAGCGCTTCGGCCTGTTTTGCCGCGCTGTGATTGAGGCTACGAAACAGCTCGGCGTTCCGCAGGTCTTCCACGTGCACGACTGGCAGGCGGCGCTGATTCCGGTTTACCTGCGCACCGTCTACAGCTCTGACCCAGTGCTGAGCCACGCGGGCGTTGTGCTGACCATTCACAACGCCGGCTACCAGGGCTGGTTTCCTCCCTCCACAACTCAGCGCCTTTTGTTTCCATGGGAGATCTTCACCATGGACAAGGTAGAGCAGTTCGATACCTTCAACTTTCTCAAGGGCGGTATGGTTTACGCCGACATTTTGACTACGGTAAGCCGCAAATACGCTCAGGAGATTCAGACGCCGGAGTTCGGAGAAAAGCTGGACGGCGTGCTGCATCAACGCGCGGCGGACCTGCGCGGGATTTTGAACGGCGTTGACTATGCGCAGTGGGACCCGGCGACGGATAAGTATCTGGCCACGCACTACACGCGGGACGATTTGAGCGGCAAGCAGGCCTGCAACGCCGATCTGCTGCATTCCTTCAGACTGGACAAAATGAAGGATTCGACGCCGGTCATCGGCATCGTCTCGCGGTTCGCCGTGCAAAAGGGCTTTGATCTGGTGGCGCAGATTGCCGGCAAATTGACGGAGCGGGATGTTGCCGTGGTGGCGCTGGGATCGGGCGAGGAGGAGTATGAAAAATTCTTCCGCGACTGGGCCAGCCGCAATCCGGGGCAGGTGGCAGTCGAGATCGGCTACGACGAAGCGATGGCCCATAAGATCGAAGCCGGCGCCGATATTTTTCTTATGCCCTCGCGCTATGAACCTTGCGGCTTGAGCCAGATGTACTCGCTCAAATATGGAACTGTGCCTGTGGTACGAGCCACAGGCGGACTCGACGACACGGTCGAGGAGTGGAACCCGAAGCTGGGAACAGGAACGGGTTTCAAGTTTGAAGGCTTGAGCCCCGATGCTCTGCTGGCGGCAATCGATCGCACGCTGGCGGCGTTCCAGGATAAAAACGGCTGGGCAAAACTGATGCGCAACGGAATGGCGCGCAATTTTGGTTGGGCCGGCCCAGCGAAGGAATACGCCGCTGTTTATGTCGAAGTGGCCCGGCGACGGGCATGATGTTGCTCGAAATTGGAATCTCCTCACCCCCCACTCCCCACCCCCGTCCTTTTACGCAAATTCCTCATTTTAAAAGGGATGCTGGAGGGTGATCGGCTGCAAGTATCTGATTATGTTGAAGTTACTATTCAAAATCCTGAGAAATAAGGGGTTAGAGGCGCTCTATTGGAAAGCTTCGCTTCCTGTTCACCCAAAGCTGCATGCAGGTTGCACGAGTTTTAAGAGATGGTATGAACATTGTGCGCCGGGGGAAGGTAATTATCTGCAAATGGAATTCAGGCGGCGTGGGGAGTGAGTTTGATGCCGAGGGCCTTCATCACGCCGAGCCACCTGCGGTGGGGCCAACTACCTTCGGTGGAGAAAGAGATTTGTGGAGAGCCTCGCGCGTGACTCCTGCCTGACTTGCGAGTTGGGTCATTCCCTTGGCGCGCGCGATATCGCCGAGTGCGGTTGCGATCAGCGATGGGTCGCCGTCTTCGAAGGCGGCTTCAAGATAGGCGGCGATAGCCGCGGGACTGCCGAGCTACTCCGATGGGTCCCAGTCGGTGGTCTTACAGAGCCATTTTGAGCCTTGAATTACTCACAACGCGGCACTGGCTAATCTGCCGGGTGCGTGTGCGGCTGGCGGCTTGCTGACGGTTAGTGGCCGCTTCGCGGTTTCGGTCGAGAGGCTGACGCGGATGTTGAGGCGGCCAGAGTAGTGGAGCAGCTTCTCGATGCTGACTTTGGCGATCTTGCCCTGGAGCAGGATGCTGACGGAGGGCTGATATTCGTCGAGGAGGGCGACGAGTTGGCGTTGCGTATAGCCGTGCTTTTCGATTTCGCGCAGGATGGCGTCGAGCAGATCCGCTTTGATCTTGAGGGCTGAGGCCTCGGCGCGGGTGAAGCCTAGGTCGTCGAGTACGTCGCCTTTCGTGATGTGGGTTTGCCTGGTGGTCATCACTCCCTCGCGTCTAGTTTATACAAAATAGTTTATAAAACGCGAACTGTGATTGCCGACCGATATCGCGAAATGGTTGAGCAGACGGCGTTGATATGTACCTTCGCTAGAAAGAAGGCGCAGGACAGGGCACCCGGCCACCGTGCTCAGTTGTGCATCATCAAATGTGAGGTTGATAGCCCCAGATCCTTACAAAATCGTCCTTGCACTCAAAAAAGAGGCTGGATAATTCCGACGATGGAGCGTATTTGAGCCTTAGGTCTACTGCATTCAAAAGGAGGTCATGTGCTCCTCGCAATGCGTGCCTTGCCTCCGGGTCCTGGCTTTTTTCGCTGACCTTTAAGACCGCGTCATTCTGGTCCGGACGTTGATAGCGCTGAAATATAAAACATTGCGCCGGGATGTATGTACGCGGAGGCAAGAGTAAAGACAAGCGAATGAAGTTCGGCGAGCGGGCCGGCTTCACGCGCCATTTCTTGAACATATTTCCCGCTCCATTCGAGTTCCTTTGTTCTGACACGCTCCCCTCGCGCATATCTCGGGACGTGCGCGCAAATTTCTGCGTCCATGGCAGCGCCCCTTTCGGACGCCGGTATTTCCTGGCAAATCTTTGCCCACTCGATATAAAACAGATTTAGGAAGTCATTCTGTTTTCTCGGGGTGTAGGTTCAGATGGCGCGCGACAACAAGGCATTCGTACATTGTGCGGGTTGCCCGCAGAGCTGCACGTCCAAATCCGTCCTTAATTGCGAACAGAATCTCTTCGATGCTATCTCTGCATGAAACTAGGAGTGGAAACACTACTTTATCTTCAGGAGCATTCGTAGACGAGGCCCCACTGGAGAATGCTAGGTCCATCATTTCGCGGGCGCGCTCGAGCTCGGTACCGTATTTGGCAACGATCGTCTCTTGAATTTTTTCTTCCATTCCTTCTTATGCCCTTGGTCGGGAGGATACCAGATCGCGAATATATTTGCCTTGATACGATCTCAAGTTGAGGTCTATTGACGTGAGAGTGAAAATGATGCGCGAGGACGGCAGGGTAATGATCAGGATGAGATTTGGGTTTCATGAAAATACCGCCAGATGGTTTCGGCGGTTTTGCGGGAGACTACGGCGGCAAGCGATTCGGCCGTGGCTTGCTGCACGTCGCGCAGGCTGCCGAAGTGGGTGAGCAGGCGCTGTCTTGTTTGTGGGCCTACGCCGGGGATATTCAGCAGCTCTGAATCGCGGTCGCGCATGGCGCGGCGCTGGCGATGGTAGCCGATGGCGAAACGGTGACTCTCGTCGCGGATGAGCTGGATGAGATGCAGCACCGGCGAACGGCGGTCGAGCACAATAGGTTCGTTTTCGTTGCCGTAGAGATAAATCACCTCTTCGTGCTTGGCTATCGATGCGAGCGGCTGCGACGTGATGCCGAGCGATTCGAGGGCTTCGGCAGCGGCGTGGAGTTGGCCGAGTCCGCCGTCGATGAGGATGAGGGAAGGCATGGTGGTGGGTTCTTTCTTGCGAGAGTTGTTTCCCTCAGGGGCTAAAGCCCCGGAATCTTTTGGCTCGCCAAGGTGCGGGCTATCGGTTCCTGCATCAATCATGTCCTGCGCCGTCCCTACGGGACTCCGTAATGAATTTGTGGAATTCCTTTTCCCCACGCTGAAGCGCGGGGCTAACAAACTCTGCGCCTCCGGCGCGCTCTCCGGCGATTCGTGGACTCCTTGCGGTACTTTGATTCCTTCAGGCAGGCTGTCGTGTCCTGACACAGACTCTGTGCCTGGTGTTTTGATTCCTTCGAGGAGGCGGCGGTAGCGGCGCGTGACTACTTCGCGCATAGAGGCGAAATCGTCCACGCCCAGCACCGTCATCACCTTGAATTTGCGATAGAGCTGCTTGTTCATCTTGCCGTCTTCCCAAACCACCATCGAGGCGACGGTCTCAGCGCCCTGGATGTGGGAGATGTCGAAGCATTCGATGCGGCGGGGAAGCTCGGGAAGCATGAGCGCATCGGCGAGTGCCTCCTGGATGGCTTTGCGCGAAGGCTCGAGTACGCGGAATCGCTGCGTGTAAGACTGTTTGGCGTTCTGGCCGGCGAGATCGACGAGGGAGCGTTTTTCTCCGCGCTGCGGGACGGCCAGCTCAATGCGATGGCCGGTTCGCTCGCTGAGTAAAGCGGCCAGAGTTTCGCGGTCGTCGAAGTCGACCGGGACGAGGATGCTGCGGGGAACGTACTGCTGGTCGATGTAAAGCTGCTTGAGAAGGGCGCTGAAGACGGGGCCGGCGTGGAAGGGTTGATCCTGGTCGGTGATTCCCTCAGGGGCTAAAGCCCTAGATTCTTGTGGAACGATTTTGGCACGGCTAAAGCCGTGCCCTTTCAAAACGCCTGTCTCGTGGCCAGCATCAGTGGTATCCCCGGTCTCAGAATCGAGACCGGGGGCACCCGGCTTTTGTGATGAGTCAGGCTGTCCCTCTTTGGCGGGTTCGAGCAAATCCGGCAAGTCTTCCCAGAAAAACTCTCGGCGGTCTACGATCTTGCCGTTTCGGACGTGGAAGAGGTTCACCGCCAGCGAGCCATCTTCATAGTGATAGCCGAAGACGTCGGCTTCGTCGCCCTGCTCGACAGTGGCGATGCGCTGCTTCTCCTGAAGCTGATGAACGGTGGAGAGCTGATCGCGCAGGCGGGCAGCGGCTTCAAACTGCTCGGCTTCGGCAGCGGCCATCATGCGGGCAGTGAGCGCGCGCTCCAGTTCGGCGTGCTTGCCTTCAAGGAAAAGCTGCGCATCGCGGACAGCGTTCAAGTAAATCTCCGGCGTGGTCAGGCCTTCGACGCAGGGGCCGAGGCAGCGGTGTATGTAGTACTGCAGGCAGGCGCGGGGATGGTAGCGGGAGAGATCGACCTTGCAACTGGGAAGGAGAAAACTGCGATGGATGAGCTCGACGATGCGATAGGCCAGGTTGCCGGGAAAATAAGGGCCGTAGTAGGCGGCGCCGTCCTTGCGCAGGCGGCGGGTGACAAAAACTTTGGGAAAGCGGTCGGCGAGAGTCAGCTTGACGTAGGGGTAGGTCTTGTCGTCGCGCAGCAGGATATTGAAGCGCGGCTTGCGTTGCTTGATGAGATTGTTTTCAAGCGCCAGCGCTTCGTGCTCGTTGGCGACGAGAATGTAGTCGAGATCGACTGCCTCGCGCATCAGCGAGCCGGTTTTGGCGTTGGCCTGCGCGGCCTCAAGAAGATACGACCGGACACGAGACCGCAGGTTGTTGGCCTTGCCTACGTAGATGACCTCGCCTTCGGCGTTTTTGTAAAGGTAAACGCCTGGCTGGGTGGGAAGGGTGCGGATTTTCTCGTAGAGGTCCATGGGACAGAGGCCTGTTCTTAGGATAAGGGAATAGGGAACAACAGATCGTTCGCTGCGGTCGAGATGGCTTACGGATCACTGACCGCTGGTGACTGTGGACTAACTACTGTGAACTGTGAGGTTTCGCGGCCGGGTGGGATGGTGAGCTCGCTGGGATTCGAACCCAGGACCCACGCCTTAAAAGGGCGTTGCTCTACCTGCTGAGCTACGAGCTCGTTCAAGGCCGCTCTTTCAAAACTAACACAAGGAGAGTTCTGCCGCTTCCGCGCTCTTCTGTCGAGGCTCGGGCGACGATTCCGGCAGCCGAAAACCTGCGCTGCCCAACTAGCCCCTTTCCGATTTTCTCGTTCGAGGCGTGAAGTTGATTATCTTGACCCCCGCCGCACTTATCCCACCTTGATACTCCTGGCTGAGGCGCGATGGTAACCGGCGCTTCCCGGAAACAGATTACCTAAGTTGCAATGTTCGTATAACAATGAAAACGAAGCAATTTATGCATTTCGAATGGCAAGAAAGTGGTAGGAAACTAAGCGTTCAAGTGTTATTGTTCTGACAACAGCAAAGGAGTTAGGATTCGGCAGAAGAGAGATTGCGTCCTCGTGCGGCGATGACCGGCGCGGTGTGGTCCTCGCGCTTGAGTTGCAGGCAGCGGAATCTCAAGTTTGAATTCTGGCAGCGGTCGGTCAAGGGTGATAGAAACAGACGGCCAAGGGTGGCAGATGACAGATCGCAATACACAAGGTGATCAGTACGAAACGCCGGAAGATGTAGCGACCCTTTATTCCTGGGCCAATTTGCATGGCGCCAAATACCGGGATTTTTCGGCCTCGCGCGCGCAGACCAGAGAGAAGGCACGGCAGCGTATGCAAGATGCCATTGACGCGGATCGTCGCCGGGCTCGTGAAGATGCAGCGGCGGCAGAAGCAGCTCGTGCGGCTGAAGCGGATCGTGCAGCTGAGGCGGAGCGAGCGGCGGAGATTACAAAGCAAACTGCGCTGCGTCAACAGGAATTTGCTGCGCAGCAAGCCGCCCGGTTGGCCGCACAGCAACTAGCCGACAAACTTGCCGTCCAGCAAGCCGCGCAACAGTCAGCGTGGCAGGCTGAGGTCGCCGCGCAAGAGGCCGCGCAACGGGCCGCGGAAAAGGCTGCGCAGGAGTCTGAGCAGCAGCGCGCATGGCAGCAACAGGGTCGTTTCTCCGCACCGCATGCCCAAGCTTCCCCGGCTCCGCCTGTGCCTTCTTCCAGGCCGTTTTATCCGCCACAGCCGCAGGCGTTCGATTATCCCGGATATACCCCGTCCTCCGCGCCGCGTCCGGCACCGGGCCCGCCGCAGTATGCTCCCGTTTATGACGAAGGTCGCGCGCCGTCCAGCCCCGCGTGGGGTCAACCCGATTCGCGGGAGACCGGCAGCCGCCCGGCGTGGCTTTCTGCAGAACACCGGGGGGATATGCCCGGGCCGCCGGCGCCTAACGCCGCGTTCAGGCAGGTTTCTGAAGATACGCTTCAGGGATCGCGCGACCGCATGGCCTCGCGCTGGTTTGCATTGAGAAGCGTTTTCGAAGGAGCCCAGGCGCCCGCTGAAACAGCTCCTGCTCCAATTCCTGCGCGCGCTCCGGCAGTGGCGGTTTTTTCGCTGGCCGGCGGAGTGGGCAAGACCAGCCTGGTGGCTACGCTGGGCCGCGCGCTTTCCGCTCGCGGCGAACGCGTGCTGCTCATCGATACCGCGGCCTTCGGTTTGCTGCCTTTTTATTTTGGCGCCCGCGATCAGCGTCCCGGCCATGTTGAGAACCTTCAGCCCTCCCGGCTCCAGCGGCGATGCACCCATTCAAATGGTGGCCATCGATCCGGAGTCCCTCGGGCCCGGAGATGCTGCAGGGCAGGAGCCTCTCACCGCCGAGATCGGCAAATATTCGCGGGGCATCAGCCGCGTGATCGTCGATCTGGCCACCGCTTCCGGCGCAACCACCCGCAGGATAATGCGCCTGTCGCCCCTGATTCTGGTGCCGATGGTTCCGGATATGAACTCGGTGGTCAGCGTCAGCTCCATCGACGCCTTCTTCCAGCACAACGGCGGCCCCGGCGTGAAGCCGGCGCTGCCTTACTACGTGCTCAATCAGTTCGATCCCTCTCTTCCGCTGCATCTTGATGTACGCGAGGTGCTGCGCGAGCAGTTAGGCGACCGCCTGCTTCCGTTTTGCGCTGCGCCGCGCACCTGCCGTCAGCGAAGCGCTGGCCGAGGGCATGACGGTGATGGATTATGCTCCCAATTCGACCGTGGCCGAGGATTTCGGCAGCCTTGCGGGATGGGTGAAGAGCCTTTCCGCTCCCGCGAGCACCAGCTTATCGCGGCGTGCGCTGGAGTGAACGATGACCGCAACGGGCCTTTGGCAGGATATTGGAGCAGGGGAAAATGTTCTTACCAGAGTTCTCCGCCTGCTCTTCCTGCTTGTCGCGGCAGTCGTCTTCTATTTTCTGGCCGTGCTGCCCCTGACCTGGCCGCAACAGGCGGTTCTGGGACTGCTGACCCTGCTGATGTCGCTGGCCCTGGCGCGCAGCTCCGACTCCTACCTGATCACGCTCACCCTGATGATGATGTCGATGTTCTGCACCTTTCGCTACGGATACTGGCGCATTTCGCAGGTGGTGCGGTTCTTTCAGGATCCGGCCAATCACTGGGGCGCGCTGGACGCGTTCTTCATCTTTTGCCTGCTTCTGGCCGAGATTTATGCCTTCGTCATTCTCTTCCTGGGCTACTTTCAGACCATCTGGCCGCTGCGGCGCGCCCCGGTGGCGCTGCCCGACAACACCCGAAGAATGGCCGCATATCGACGTCCTGATTCCCACCTACAACGAGCCGCTGGATGTGGTGCGCTACACCGCGCTGGGCGCGCTCAACATGGACTGGCCCGCCGACAAGCTGCACGTCTACATTCTCGACGACGGCGCGGCGCAAGGAGTTTGAGCGTTTCGCCTTTGAGGCCGGCATCGGCTACAAAATCCGCCCTGACAACAAGCATGCCAAGGCGGGCAACATCAACACCGCGCTCAAGACCATGAATTCGCCCTACGTGGCCATCTTCGATTGCGATCACGTGCCCACGCGCAGCTTTCTGCAGATGACCATGGGCTGGTTCCTGCGCGATCCCAAGCTGGCCATGCTGCAGACGCCCCACCATTTCTATTCGCCCGATCCGTTTGAGCGCAACCTGGGACAGTTTCGCGTCATTCCCAATGAGGGCGAGCTGTTTTACGGCATTGTGCAGGACGGCAACGATTTCTGGAACGCGATCGTTTTTCTGCGGCTCCTGCGCCGTGCTGCGCCGTACCGCGCTGGACGATATCGGCGGCATCGCGGTGGAGACCGTGACCGAGGATGCGCACACTTCGCTGCGCATGCAGATGAACGGCTGGGGCACGGCCTACATCAACATTCCCCAGGCGGCGGGACTGGCCACCGAGCGGCTCTCGGCGCACGTGGGCCAGCGCATTCGCTGGGCCCGGGGCATGATTCAGATTCTGCGCACCGACAATCCGCTTTTTGCGCCGGGTCTCAAGTTTCCGCAGCGGCTGTGCTACTTCAACGCCATGGCCACTTTCTCTACGCGGTTCCGCGGCTGATCTTCCTCACCGCGCCCCTGATCTATCTGCTGCTGAACCACACCAATATTCCCGGATACTGGGCGGCGATCCTGGCCTACGCGCTGCCTCACCTTACGCTTTCAAACGTCACCAACTCGCGCATTCAGGGCGAGCACCGGCACTCCTTCTGGAACGAGATCTACGAGACCGTGCTCTCGCCCTATATTCTGCTGCCCACCATGATGGCGCTCATCAATCCCAAGCTGGGCAAGTTCAACGTGACCGCCAAGGGCGGCGTGGTGAAGCGCACATTCTTCGACACCAGGATCGCGCAGCCGTTCCTGATCATGCTGCTGTTCAACATCGCCGGGCTGCTCGTCGCCATTCCGCGCTTCTTCATCTGGGATCGGGACCGTCCGGGCACGGTGCTGATGAATGTGATCTGGTGCTGCTTCAATATCGTCATTCTGGGTGTGTGCACGGCGGTGGCGCGCGAGATGAGGCAGTTGCGCACCACGGTGCGCATCAGTGTGGTGACGCCGGTGATGGCGCAGAACTGCCGGACGGACGGCTCGATTGCCAGGGGAAACGATCGACATGTCCGCGGCGGCACCAGCATCCGGTTCAACGAAGCCGGTGGATGTTGCGCCGCAATCGCAAGGTGCGCCTGGCCTTTCCGCTGCCCGCCGTCGGCACCGATCTGCCCGCCACCGTGGTCTCCTCTGAAGGGTCCGTGTTGCGGGTGCGTTTTGAAGATTTAACGATTGCCGAACAGGAAGTGTTGACCATGGTGCTTTATTCCCGAGCGGACTCGTGGCTGGGCTGGGGCGAGTCGCGCGAAAGCGACAATGTGCTGCGCAGCCTGGGCCGCATCTTCCAGATCTCCATGCACGGACTGGCATCGACCTTCCAGAGCCTGTTTACCGACAGAGACAAGCAGGCCAGAAATCGAACTCGCTTTCGATTGCCGCAGCTTCGCGTGATTCTGCGCGCTGGCCGCTGCTGCTCATGCGGCGGCGCTCAGAAGCGCGCGCGGGCAGGTCCAGGGCGTATGCCGGCGCGCTTGGCCGAACGGAGCCACCGACAAGAATCGCGCCCGTTCCTCCGGGACAATTCCGGACACATTCACGCTGAACGACGCAGGCTCGCCGCAAATCGAGCTGCACGGCATCGACAGCATGCACAACATCTATTTCACGCTGCCGCAGACGCACGTCGTCCGGACCGCCAAGATTCACGTCTACTACGCTTTTTCTCCCAGCCTGTTGCCGCAGCTCAGCCACCTCAAGCTGATTATGAATGGAACGCTTTTCGCCACCATCCAGCCCACGCCCGGGCAGGTGGGCGGCTCCGACAGCCGGGATGCGGAGGCGGAGTTCACCATTCCGCCCGATCTGCTGGTGCACAACAACACGCTGACCATCGAGTTCATCGGCCACTACACCATGGTCTGCGAGGACCCGGCCAACACTACGTTGTGGGCGCGCGTTCACCGCACCACCTATCTCGATATTCAGTGGCGACCTGCTGCCCCTGGCCGACGATCTGAAGCAGCTGCCCATGCCGTTTCTCGACCCGGCAGTCATTCAGCCGCTGAGCATTCCGGTCGTCTTTGCCTCCGCGCCTTCGTACAAAGCGATTCAGGCGGCGGGCGTGGTGACCAGCTACTTCGGCATGATCTCTGAGAACCGGCCGGTGCGTTTTCCGGTTCACATCGGAGCCATTCCCGCAGGGCAATGCGATCGTGATCTCCGACAATGCCGGCAATCTGCCCGCCGAGCCTGAATCTGCCCACCGTCAATTCGCCAACGGTGGCCATGCGCACCAACCCCAACGATCCATACAGCAAGATTCTGATCGTGGCCGGCGCCGACGCGGACCAGGGTTGCTGGCGGCCCAGGCCGTGGCCCTGCACAGCGACATGCTTGCCGGGGCGCAGGCCAGCATCGACACCTCAGCCTGCCGGCAAGCAGCAGCCCGATGGCGCGCCGCGCTGGGCGCGCACCGACCAGACCATTGCGCTTTGGGATTACGCCACGGCCGACCAGTTGCAGGGCGATGGCACTGCGCCGCTTGAACGTTTACTTCCGCATCCCGCCGGACATTTTTTACGCCGACACGGCCCAACGCCGTGCTCCAGCTGGTCTATCGCTACAATTCGATTCCCATCGGTCCCATCTCCAGCATGCAGGTGCGCATCAACAATGCCTTTCTGGGCTCGGTTCCGCTGATTCCCGGGCAGGAGGCCTCGCGCAAGATGGAGACCGACGTGCCGGTTCCGGTGGTCAACCTGCGCCCATTCTCCAACTCGCTCTCCTTCGACTTCACCTTCCAGTTGCTGAAGAAGGGCGGCTGCCAGGACACGACGCCGATCAACATGCAGGGCGCGATCCTGCGCGATTCCTACCTTGATCTGCGCGGCTATCCGCACTACGCGCCGCTGCCCAACCTGGAGACTTTTGCCAACGCGGGCTTCCCCTTCACGCGCTTTGCCGACCTGAGCGAGACCACGGTGGTGCTGCCCCCCGCGCCCACCGAGCAGGAGATTGAAACCTTTGTCACGCTGATGGGCCACTTCAGCCGCCAGACCGGCTTCCCGGCTCTGCGCGTTACCGTGGCCGGCCCCGAGGCCGCTGCAGCAGGGCGCCAAGACGGACTTTCTGATCATCGGCACAGGCGACGATCAGCCGGTCTTTGACAAGCTGGCCAACGATCTGCCCGTTGCCGCTGCGCAGCGGCCAGATCCAGGTGCACGACACGCAGGGCTTCTTTGCTCCGCTGCTGCATCATGCCTGGTGGAAGCTGCGATCCGACGAGCACACCGAATCCGGCGACCTGGCCGCCGCCGGCACGCCCGACGCAGTGATTGAAGGAATCAAATCGCCATACGATCCGATCGGCGACCGCAGCATTGTGGCCATTCACCTCAGGGATGCGAGCGTCTTTAGCCGTTCATGGATACATTCATGCAGGTGCAACAGTCCAGCGATATTTCCGGCTCGGTTGCGGTTCTGCACGGGAACGCAGTTCCAGTCGTTCCGGATCGGCTCCGAGGTCTATCATGTAGGCGTGCTTCCGTGGTGGACGCGGCTGAGCCTGTGGATCACGGAAGTATCCCTGGCTGGTCGCCGTCGTGGTCATTCTTCTGGCGTTTTTGCTTGCTATCTGGACAAGGCAATGGCTGCGCAACAAAGCCAGGGCCCGCTTGAAGATGATTGAGGACTAGAGGACTTAGTACGCCGTCTGTGAAGTCCGGAGCGGTTCTTCATTTGGCGCTGCCGGAACCTGGGTCATGAGCAGTCGTCTGTGGAGATGCCGAACTGGTGGCATCCGGCGTTGCGATTAGGCAACGCACCCCTTGTTGGAGACGCATCGATGAGCCTTCGGACATCCCGCTGGCGAAGCGTTGGCGGCTGATCGCATTTCTTTTGCTGCTTTCGCCACCGGCGGCTGCAAGCAGGGCCCATGGACGCTGTGGAACTCGTATTCAGCCCGCTTTATCGATGCGCAGGGCCGGGTGGTCGATCCCCAGGGCGCCGGCCGCACCACCTCTGAAGGCGAGGCCTACGCGATGTTTTTTGCGCTGGCCGCCAATGACCGCGCCACGCTTCGACCGCCTGCTGAACTGGACCCGGGCCAATCTGGCCGGCGGCGATCTTGAGACCCATCTGCCGGCGTGGCTGTGGGGCAAGAACAAGGACGGCGAGTGGAAGACGATCGATCCCAACTCCGCCGCCGATGCCGATGTCTGGATGGCCTACACGCTGGTCGAGGCCGGCCGTCTGTGGAAGTCCCCCTACTATTCGCACCTAGGCCGCAAGATGATGGCCCAGATCGCCAAGAGACGAAGTGGCCGATCTGCCCGGCTTTGGCCCCATGCTTTTGCCGGCGTCCGCAGGCTTCCAGCATGACAAGCTTCTGGACGCTGAATCCAAGCTATATGCCGCTGTTTATCTTTGAGCGGATGGCCGCCGTTGACCCGGCGGGTCCGTGGCGGCTGATTGCCCTGGGCATCCCGCGTCATGCTGGAGCAGAGCGCGCGCCACGGGTATGCCATGGATTGGGTGGATTACATGCCCGGCGACGGTTTTTATCCTGCTACCGAAATGCATCCAGGAAACAAGGAGTCCGATGCTCCCGGCGGCAGCTATGACGCTATCCGCGTCTATCTCTGGGCGGGGATGCTCGACGGCGGCGGCAAAACACGCGCCCGCACTGCTCGACGCCGTTCCGGCCATGCGCGTCTACCTTGCCGACCATGATGCCCCCCCTGAAAAGGTAAGTGACCAGGGCATTCCATTGGAGCAAGATGGACCTGTGGGATTTTCAGCGGCCGTGCTGCCTTACCTGAGGGCCTTTCCTGAATCTCGGAAGGCTTAGCGCAAAGCAGACAATCCGCATGAGTGCGCAGAGAAACTCGTCTACGGGTTTGTATGGTAAGGACTTGGCATATTACGATCAGAATCTTGCCCTGTTTGCTACCGGTTTTCTGGACGGCAGATTCCGGTTTGGACCGGAGGGGGAACTGAAAGTAGAATGGAAGCGCGAATGAGGCTTGGCTGCGAGGCTATCAGAAAGAGTTTGGTTGTTGCGGGCTGCCTGGTTGTGGCGCTCCAGGTGGGTCTTGCGCAAAACAAGACCTGCGGCGTCAGCTCGGCCGATGCCACGCGCGCCGTTTAGTCCAGAAGGCCCACGCTCTGGAGTCGCGCGGACGGCCCGACATGGCCATCCAGATCTGGCAGCAGATTCTTCTTTCCGATCCTAAAAACACTGAGGCCCTGGCCGGCCTGGCCAAGGATTACAAACTTATCGGCGCAGCTGAAAAATCCGAGCGAGGCACTGGGCCGCCTGCGCGCAATCAACCCCAACGATCCTAATATCGCCAAGATTGAGGCGCATGGCAGCATGCGCTCGCAGAGCGAGCGCTCTCAGTCGAGGCCGGCGATCTGGCCCGCGCAGGGCCAAGCCGACGAGGCCATGCGCATCTACCGCCAGCTCTATGGCGATCATCCTCCCGATGGCGATATCGCGCTGGCCTACTACCAAACGCTGGCTGGCACCGCCGGAGGCAAGCAGGCAGCTGTTGCCGGCATGCGCGCCCTGGCGGAGCGCAATCCCGGCGATCCGCGCTATCCCATCGCTTTGGGCACCATGCTGACCTACGATGCCAAAACCCGCACTGAGGGCATTCGCATCCTGAGGCAGCATCCCCAGGACCCTGAAGCGCCAGGCCGCCCTGCGCCAGGCACTGGTTTGGGATTCGGCCAATCCCGCTTCGGCTGAGGAACTGCGCAATATCTCAAGGAACATCCCCAGGACACCGAGTCGCCAGGCCGCCTGAAAGAAGACGAACGCAAGCTGGCACAGATGAAGTCCGGCATCGCGCGCACGCCGGAAGAGAAGGCCGCCTTTGCCGCCCTTAACGCGCACCGGCTCGACGAGGCGCAGAACCGATTCACCGCGCTGCTCGATCAGGACCCGAAAAATGGCCGTCTGGCGGCCGGCATGGGATTCCTGCGCATGCAGCAGAAAAACTTCAGCGGCGCCATCAGTTATCTTACGCAGGCCGAGCAAAACGGCTACAAGACCCGCGTTGTCGAGGACGGGCTGCTCACCTCGCGCTTCTGGTACAGCATGGGCGAGGCCACGCAGGCCTTCGATGAAAATAAATTAGACCTGGCCGGAACCAAATTTCGCAGCGCCCTGGATCTACGCCCCCGCAGCCCTGAGGCTCTCAGCGGTCTGGCCGGATTGCTGACCAGGCAACAGCATTACTCGGCAGCCGCGGCAATCTACGAGCAGTTGATCATGGTTGAGCCGGGCTCCTCGGATGCCTGGCGCGGTCTCTTCCTCGCCTATGCGCGCGAAGGCGAGAACCAGAAGGCGCTGACCGTCTCCGCTCGTTTCCCCGCGGCGGTCAAGGCCGCACTTTCCAAAGATCCTGAGTACCTGCGCACACTGGCCACCATTTACCATGCCGAGAACCGCAACTCCGATGCCCAGCGCGTGCTCGAACAGGCATTGACGCTGCCGTTCCCCGAGAACGGCGCAACCCTTAAGACCGATACCAAGCTCGAGTATGCCGGCCTGCTCATGGATGCCAAGCACTACGATCAGGCCGCGGCGCTCTACGTTCAGGTGCTCACCGCCGATATGGGCAACCTTCCCGCATGGATGGGCCTGGTCAGCGCGCATCATCAAATGGGTCAGGATAGCCAGGCCATCGCTGACGTGCAGAAGATGCCCCGGGCCACCTACGAGGCCGCGCTCGCCGATCCCGGGTTTCTTGCCATGCTGGGCGCAATTTATCAGCAAGCCAACCAGTTTGAGGTCGCACAGGGAGTGCTGGAGCGCTCTGAAAAGCTCCAGATCGCCGCCGGCGGCCATCCCAGCGTTGCCATCCAGTTGCAGTTGGCGGCCATCTATCTGCAACGCAACTATCCCACCCAGGCCTACGAAATTTATAGCCGGGTACTGACGGCGCATCCCGACAGCATCGATGCCTGGAAAGGCCTGATTGATACTTTGATGGCCACCAATCGCAATAGCGAGGCGCTCCAGCAACTTCACTTGATTCCCGCATCGGTGCGCAAGCGGTTGGAAGCGGATATTGCCTTCCTGCAAACTGAAGCCAGCCTCTACGCGGCCGCCGGCGATATTCCCCGCGCCGTCGATTACATGGCTCGCGTTCAAGCTCACTATGCCGGGCTGAAGACGCTGCCACCTCCGGATATCGACGTTCAGAACGCCTGGCTGCTATTCAACACCAAGAATGACCGCGCCCTTTATCCGGCACTGATGCGACTGGGAGGCCGCAAGGACCTGACTGTTGCGCAGCGGGAAACGATTCAGGACATCTGGGCCAACTGGAGCGTACGCCGCGCTGAAATGGCGATGGATAACGACAACGTCACGCGCGCTGTGGACATTCTCGACGCCGCAAACCAGGCCTTCCCTGACAATCTCACCGTTCGCAAAGCGGTCGCAGGCGGGCTCGTTAAGGTCGGCCGGTACAAGGAGTCGCTCGCCCTCTTCAAGACCATCCCCATGCAGGACGCAACCGCGGGCGACTTCCAGGGCGCCGTCGATGCGGCCCTGGCAGCCAACGACAAGACGCATGCCGAAGCTTGGCTACGCCAGGCACTCGATCGCTATCCCCGCGACCCCGCCATTCTCTCTCTTGCCGCGCGCTTTGAGAGGGCTCGCGGAGACAATCAGCGCGCAGCCGACTACTATCGCGCCGCGCTGGCCGTCATGCCGCTGGCCTCGCCCACTGACAGGCTGGCTCACGCGCTGGTTTATCCTGAACAGGACACAAAGGCTCATCGCGCCGTAACCGCCGCTGACCTGCAGCGACTGCTCGATCCGGACTACGAACCGTTTTCAAAGACCACCCGGCTGCCGCCCTTGCCTGCTTATGGCCAGGACCCCTACAACGGCTCGGCCCCCGTAGTCCTTCCTCCGCAGAAGTCCGATCCGCAGCCCACCCCGCAATCCTCTACACAAGACGCGCCTCCGGTCAATGCGCCCGCCCGGGAGAATCAACCGCCCTCAGCGCCCGATTCCAATCCTGCTATCGTAACGATTCCAGCCGCCCAGGCCGCCCCGCCCCAAAACTTCTTCCAGCAGGGTGAACGGTACATTGAGGTTCCCGGCTCCCGCAATTCGGAATACCCCCAGCTCAGGCTGCTGAATGCCGGCAGCGAGTCGAGCTTCGAGCCGGCTCAGTCCACGGGCCAGTCCACCATCCCACTCTCGGCCAACGGACCTCATTCCATGGCCTCCGATGCCTGGAAGGGCCTGGTCTTTTCATTGATGGCCGGCGGGCGCAACCAGGATGCGCTTCAGGAAATCCAAAAAATGCCGGCCGATGTACGCAAGCAGCTCGAAGCCGATCCCGACTTCGTGCAGGGCGAAGCCACTCTCTACGCCGCCCTCGGCGATGCCCCGATGGCCCTCGAATTCATGGCCCGCACGGAAGACTTCTATCTCCTGCGCAGGACCATGCCGCCTGCCGGGCTTGAGATTCAGCACGCATGGCTGCTCTACAACGTGAAGGACGACCGCGCGCTCTATCCGGTCCTGCGGCGTCTTGATGCTCGAGGCGATGTCACCGCCGATCAGCGCAGGCAGGTCGACGCTCTGTGGGCCAACTGGGCCGTACGCCGGGCTTTTGCCGCCATGGACAACGGCCATTTGCTGCGCGGAGTTGAGATTCTGCAGGCCGCATCCGCGCAATACCCTGACGATCTGGGCGTTCGCCGCGCGGTTGCCGGCGCATATTCCAGGACCGGCCGTCCCAAGGATGCGCTCACCATCTTCAAGACCATCCCCATGGAGAACGCGGAGCTCAGGCGATTACCAGGGAGCTATCGGGGCGGCTCTTGCGTCCGCCGATATGGCACAGGCGGAAACCTGGATCCGCCAGGCCCTCGGGCTCTATCCCAGCGACCCGCAGATTCTGGCTCTTGCCGCCCGCTTTGAGCAGGCGAGAGGAAACAATCAACGCGCCACTGACTTCTGGCGCGCAGCCCTCGCAGCCATGCCTCCGGGTTCTGCCGTCCAAAGCCTGGAAACCGGCTTGGTTTATCCCCCGGACTCCTACCATGCTCCCGTCCAGGGCGACCTGAAGCGCCTTCTCGATCCACACAACGATCCGGCCGCGCACATCACCAAGGAACCGCCTCTGCCCTCTTATCCACTCACGTATTCTGCGCCTGCCGCAGTTCCGCCGCAGAGCAAGTGGGTCGATATGCCCTCGGCCAATCCGCTTCCCATGCCTTCGGCAACGATCTACCCTCCTCTAGCCGCGCAGCCCGCTGCGCCGGCCAATGACTCGACGGCTCCGGCCATGCAGCCAAGTCCGTCCGCAACAGTACCCGCCCCCGTTTACGTTCCGCAGAGCTTGACGCAGCACCCGCCCTCCGTCCGTCCGGTTTTTATCCTGCAAAGCGCCACGCAGGATGCCGGCCAGGAATCCGGCGATTCGAGCACGGTCCCGGGTGTGCGCATCACATCCCAGCCCATGAACAGCCTGGCCGTACCAGGCGCAGGCCCTCTTTGCCGAACAGACAGACAGCCAGCTCACACAGGGTTCCGCAACGGCCATCCATTCCCGTGCCTGACATCTCGCCTGCCTCGTTGAGCGCGCTTGCCAACCGCAAGAGCCAATACTTGATGGCGCAATACCGCCCCCCTCCGCTCAGGAAGCCGCTACAGGCGCTTATTCCGTACCCAAGCAGCCGGTCGCGCAGCAGCAGCCCGCCGCGCAGAAGCCATCTCCGCACGCCGCCAAGCCGTCACCCAGACAGCACTTGGCCCTGAAGCGCGCAAAGAAGAAAAACGAGCCCACTGCCGTGCCGAGCGAGCAACCCGCTCCCGCCCCAACCCTCGATCACGTACCGGCTGAGCAGGAATCTCCCCAGCAGGTGCAGGCTCCGGTTGAAGTTCCGGCCGAGCCGAAGCCGGCGACCGGCGCCGGGCTCACAGATCAGGAACTGATGCAGCGCAACCTGCCGCCGCTGCGCGGGCCGTGGATTCGCATCCAGCGCGATGCTCAGCCGCCTCAGCCCGCGCGAAGAGGCGGAGATGCAGTTGCGCTCCATTGAGAGCGGATACAGCGGATGGCTGGGTGCAGCCGGAATCGTCAATTACCGCGCAGGAATGCCCGGATACGATCAGCTTGCTAACCTGGAAGCCCCCTTCGAGGCTTCTGCGCCGCTTGGCTACAATGCCCGCATCGCATTTGTCGTTAAGCCCGTCTTCCTTGACTCCGGGCAGGCCAACGGCAATGCCGTTCTTACCGTTCAGGGCGCCGCAACGCCTAGCGCTCCGCTGGCGTTGATCACCATGCCGAAGCCGATCGGAAGCATGATGCCCATTACCACCACGCCCGCGCAGCAAAACGCCTCCGGACTAGCCGGCGAGCTGCAGTTGATCTTCCCGCATCTGGCGCTGGCAGGCGGATACACGCCCTACGGTTTCCTGGTGGCCACCTTCACCGGTCGTGCGCAGTGGAGACCGGGAAACGGCCCGTTCACTTTCAATTTTGTTCGCGACTCGATCAAGGATTCGCAGCTCTCCTACGCTGGGCTGCGCGACCCCGCCGGGAACACAC
>CAWIVA010000016.1:0-42778 GCA_963839225.1 uncultured Acidobacteriaceae bacterium | reverse complement strand
AAATGCCGATCAACCACAGTGAATTGAGTCCACGCCTGGCCAGTTCTCCAAGCGCCTCGTCGGGAATCTCATCCAGCCGCCTGATTGCGCGGCCATACTGCTTGCTCAGCTGCGCCAGCCAAACGTAAGTGCTCTTGGCAATCAGCACTGCCGTGGGCATCCACGCCGTATCCTGGCTGAACTTTTCATACTCGTGCGCCGGATCGCCGAAAACCGGTACCTCGGAATGGCTGACCACCGATGGACCGTTCTGTTGCTGGCCACGGCGCGCTGCCTCAGCAGCCTGCGAACCGGGCGGATTGAACTGCACCCAGATAGCAAGCTCCTCTTCATGCAGAACTTCTCCGGCCATCAGCAGCAAGCGCGCAAGGCTATCGCCCAGCAGCGGCTTCCAGAGCCGGCGGATCAGGGCAAGTTGATCGCTCAGGGAACGGGGTGAGCCCATTGCAGGCGCGCGCAGCAGCTCCAGCAGACTGACGGGCTTTGAGTCCGCAAGCGGCACCAGGGGCCTGGTAGCAAAGTACTCCGGCAACTGCTTCGTTACCTGGCGGTAAACTGTCTTCTCGGCCAGGGTCTTCTCCGCGAAAAGCTCCTCGAAAGGCTGGAAAGCTTCGTTGCGGTTGGCTGTCCATAGGAGCATCAACTCCTCGAATGCGGCAGCCCGATGGAGAGTGCCATCGGTCGAGCCCGCCAGCCATTTCCGCGGCGTCTCCAGGCCTCGAATCACGCTTGAACCGGGGAACTGCTCGACAAAGGTGAGCAGCAGTTTGTCCAGCTCTTCCGTGCCCACCTGTGCAGAGAACCACTCCAGCGCCGAGGTCATTACCCCGGGGTCGAATTGCTCGCGATAGCGCGCCATCAGGACGTGACTAGCCTCGTCGATCAAGCCCATCGCGTAAAGCGCGCCTGCATGAACCGCCTGCTCGGGATGCTTTTCGACGTCGCGCACCAGGTTCATGCGCCGGGCAAAATCTCGACTCCGGCAAGATTGGCGAACACGACGTTCCCGGTAAACGAGAAAAGGGAATCCTCAAACTGGTAGCGGTCACGCGCAGTTCGCGAAATGTGAAATTCCATCATAAGGAAACCGGGCTAATAACAAGACGCATTCGTGAGTGCGAAGGCGCTGGAAGCTTTGATTTTAACCTGTGTGTGCCGTTAACGGTCGAATCCAATCCGGAAGGCACTCGGAATGAAGAACAATTAAAAACTTCCCCTTTCTAGTTTCTATCGCGAGACATAGCAAAAGTCTTATACTTTTTGAGAGCCGTTTTGAGCATTCGCCTCTCAACCGCAAGGACAAACGGTATGTCAGACACGAACAAGTTCGATGTACCCGGCACGCAACCGTCCTTAGGAACACCGGCCATCTCCCTCGCCTACCTGGTCAGCACCTATCCAACCCTTTCGATGATCTTTGTCCTTCGGGAGGTTCTTGCGCTTCGCGCCCTGGGTTTGCGAATTCAGACCGCCTCCATCAATCCGCCGGACCGAACTGTGGACCAAATGACGGACGATGAAGCCGCGGAAGCGGCACGCACGTACTGCGTCAAGGATCACGGCCTCACAGGCGCCGTAAACGCTCATTTGCTCGCCCTCTTACGAAACTTCATCGGCTACTGGCGCGGCCTTCGATTGGCTTTCCGCCTGGGCGGGCTCGACCTGAAGAAACTATTCTTCAACTTGATGTATTTCACTGAAGCTTTGATGGTGGGTCGATGGATGCGACGGCGGCGACTGGCGCACCTCCATTGCCATCTTGCGCAGCAGGCGGCGACCGTGGGCCTGTATGTGCGCACTGTCTTCGCATTTGGGTTCTCGATGACTTTACATGGGCCCGATGAGTTCTACGATGAGAAAGGTCAGTACCTTGCGCAAAAAATTGCGGCGGCCGACTTTATCATCTGCATCAGTAACTTCGCCCGCAGCCAGTTGATGATGCTCTCTCCCCATATCTACTGGAGCAAGTTCATCGTCTCGCGGCTCGGCGTTGATCCGCAGCTCTTCTCCCCCCAGCATGATAAGACTGAGAAGGAATTCTTTGATATCCTCTGCGTCGGCCGTCTCACCCCCGCCAAAGGGCAGCACATATTGATCGATGCCGTGGAACGGCTGACGCAGCAAGGGCGGCGTGTGCGGCTTCGCCTGTTGGGCAGCGGCCCCGATGAAACTTCGCTGCGCAAGCAGGCCGCACAGAACAGAATCGTAGACTACGTCATCTTCGAAGGCGCGATGAATCAGGATCGCATCCGCACTTTTTATGCTGTGGCGGACCTGTTCTGCCTTCCCAGCTTTGCCGAGGGGCTTCCTGTGGTGCTGATGGAAGCTATGGCCATGGGGATTCCCTGCGTATCAACGCATATTACGGGCATTCCGGAGTTAATCCGCAACGGGACCGACGGCCTGCTGGTCGCGCCTTCCGATCTGGATGCACTGGTTGAGGCCCTGGCAAAATTAATGGACGATGCCGCTCTGCGCAAGCGCTTTTCCCGCAATGGCCGGAAGCGAATCCTCCAGCACTATGATCTGCATCGTAACGTGAAAGATCTCGCCCGGCACTTCGCCGAGCACATGAAAAGCTAATCCAGCGCCTTATGGAAGCGGAGAACCGCGATAGTCAGCAGGCTAACTCCAAGCGCCGCCATGGCGGCCATCTGCGGCCACAGAATCTCCATGCCCACGCCCTTTAGATAAGTCCCGCGCAGCACCACCAGAAAATAGCGCAATGGAATCAGATAGGTGAAATATTGCATCCACTGCGGCATGGTGCTGATGGGAAATCCGAACCCTGAAAAGCTGATGGCGGGCATGATAAAGAAGAATGCGGTCACCATCGCCTGCTGCTGCGTGGAAGAAACGGTGGAAATAAGCAGGCCCACCCCCAGCATGCACAAAAGAAAAAGTACCGAACCCGTCAGCAATACCAGAATGTTGCCGCGGAATGGAATCTGGAACCACAGTGTTCCCACCGTCGCAATCAGTGAAACGTCGAAAAGGCCAATAAGGAAGAACGGAAGTGTCTTGCCGAGAATAAATTCGATGGGACGGATGGGCGTGACCATGATCTGTTCGAGAGTGCCGATCTCGCGCTCGCGAACCACCGCAAAAGCCGTCAGCGTAATCACCAGCACCAGCGTCAGACTGCCGATCACCCCCGGCACAAAAAACCACGGCTGCTCAATCCCGAGTTATACCACGGCCGGGCCTCCAGTTCGAAGGAGGGCATCTGTCTCCACCAATTGCGGCGCAATCCGATAAATCCGGTCCTTCTGATACGTCCTGCGCAAAGCCGAGCGCGATCTGTGAAATGTAACTGGAGGCGATCAGCGCAGTATTCGAGTTAGTCGCATCCACAATCACTTGCAGCGGCGCGGTCTGGCCCTGCGCAACTTCTGAGCAAAGCCGGCATCGATCTCCAGACCTACGGTCGCCTGGCCCCGATCGATAAGATCGCGAATCTGCCGCGAGTCCGTCAGTTGCCGCTGCACGTCGAAGTAAGGGCTCGACGTAAATCGCGAAATCAACTCGCGGCTCTCCTGGCTGTGATCCAGGTCCAGCACCACCGTCGGAACATGATGAATTTCGAACGTGGCCGCATAACCGAAAACCAGCATCTGGATGATCGGCGGACCGATGAGGATAAAGCGCGTCCGCTTGTCGCGAAAGACCTGGATGAACTCCTTGATCAACATCTGCTTCAGGCGCCCCAGCATACGGTCTCTCCTTTACTCCAGCCTCTTGTGGAAGGTGCGCGTCGCCAGCATCGCCAGCACCATTGCAAACATGGCCAGCGGAATCAGATCGGCATAGAGCATGGCCGTCGGCGTTCCCTTGAGAAAGATCTTCTTCAGTACCGAAACGTAGTAGCGCGCCGGCAGAATGCGCGTGATCCATTGCAAGACGACGGGCATCTGTTCGATGGAAAACAGAAATCCCGACAGCAGAAACGCGGGAAGAAACGTAACCAGCAGCGCAATCTGGCTGGCCGCGAACTGGTTCTTGGCAAGCACGGAAATCAAGAATCCAAGCGAAAGCACAACCACAAGAAACAGCGCGGAGCTGACCAGCAGTGTGAGATAAGAGCCGCGAAAAGGCACGTGAAACCAGTAGATCGCGATCACTGAGCAGACCATCGACATCGAACATTCCGAGCACGAAATATGGCGCCAGTTTGCCCAGCATGATCTCCATCGCGCTCACGGGCGTCGAGATCAACTGCTCCATCGTACCCGCGCTCCCACTCGCGCGCGATGGTCAGCGAGGTGAGAAACGCGCCGATCACCGACATCACCAGCGCCAGCACGCCGGGAACGATGAAGGCGCTGCTCTCCAGGTCTTCGTTGTACCAGGTGCGCGTCTCAACGCTCACCGCCGCCGGCTGGATCGACTGTCCGCGCTGGCGAAGCCAGTTGAGTTGCACCTTCGCCGAATAGCCTTGCACGACAGCTTGCGCATATCCGATGAGCACATTGGCCGTGTTGTCGTCCGTGCATCCACCAGCGCCTGAATCTGAACAGGGCCGCCGCGGCGCAGCTGCAAAGAAAAATCCCACGGGATGACAATCCCCATCTTGGCGTGGCCATCGTCGAGCGCTTTGTAATCGCCGGATAATCGTTTACCACGCGCGCTACATGAAAATATTCGCTGGCCTGGAAATGCTTCAGCAGATCCTGGCTCTGCTGGCTGCCGTCTCGTCGAACACATAAACCGGCAACCCCTTCAGATCCAGATTGACGCCATAGCCAAACAGCAGCATCAGCGTCACCGGCATGATGACGACAATCGCCAGACTGCGCGAATCGCGGAGAATCTGAATCACTTCTTTTCTGGCCACGGCCAGCAAGCGAGTAAAGCTCATGCTCTGCGCTCCTCTCCGGCATTGCCTGCCGTTGTGAGAGAAACAAAAACATCTTCCAGGCTGGGGCGAATCTTCTCTACGCGGCTCACGGTGATTCCGTTGTCCGCAAGATACTTCTCCATCCGCGGCTTCGGCTGCGGCAGCATCCGCCACCACCAGATGCAGCGCGTTGCCAAATACCGCCGCATCCATGCACGTCCGGCGCGGATTGCAGGGCCTCCACAGCCTTGCCCAGCGGCTCGCACTCAATCAGCAGCAGTTCGCTTTCATCGAGTCACGCTTAAGCTCGGACGGCGTGCCCAGAGCAACCATCTTGCCTCGAAAGATGAGCGCCAGGCGATTACAATATTCGGCCTCTTCCATATAATGCGTGGTTACAAAAACGGTCACGCCCTCTTCTGCCATCTGGTGAATCAGATCCCAGAACTGGCGGCGCGAGATCGGATCGACGCCAGAGGTTGGCTCGTCCAGGAATAGGATCAGCGGCTTGTGCAGTACTGCGCAGCCCAGCGCCAGCCGCTGTTTCCACCCGCCCGGTAGTGTGCCTGTGATGAGGTTTTCCTGGCCTTTTAGGTTTGCCATTTCGAGCGCCCATTCAATTCGTTCTTGCAAATTACTTAGAGGACACGCTGTAGAGTCCAGCGAAAAGGCGCAGATTCTCAATCACCTTGAGATCGTTATACAGTGAGAACTTTTGCGACATATAGCCGATATTTTGCCGCACTGCTTCCGGTTCGCGCGCCACATCGTATCCCGCAACCTGCGCACTGCCCGAAGTTGGTTTCAGCAATCCGCAGAGCATGCGGATGGTGGTGGATTTGCCGGCCCCGTTCGGCCCCAGAAATCCAAAGACCTCTCCTCTTCTGACTTCGAGATTGATCCTGTCGACGGCCACAAAATCGCCGAATCGCTTGATCAGGTTCTTCACCACGACTGATTCTTTTGTTCAGGCATGGCGCGATGCTCCGCTTTCGACTGCATCGACAAAGAGATCTTCGATCGTTGGCGCCACTTGTTGAATGGCATCGAAGGCCGCATTTGCGCTCTTCAGTCGTGCTGCAAACTCGGGAATGCGGCGAATTGCATCGTCCACAACGATGTGCAAACCGTCGCCCGTGAGAACCATGCTTGAGATTCCGTTTGCGTGTTCGAGCTGGTCACGCAAGCCGCGCGGATCGGAAGAGGTTATCGACAAAACGTCCTTGCCTAATGAAGCCTTGAGGTTTGCCGGCGTATCGCAAAAAAGCAGCTTGCCCTGGTTGAGAAGCGCAACGCGATGACAGCGCTCTGCCTCGTCCAGATAAGCCGTCGAAGTGAGAATGGCGACCCCTTCCGCAGCCAGATCGTAAAGAATGCGCCAGAAGTCGCGGCGCGAAACAGGATCGACTCCGGTGGTCGGCTCATCGAGCAGAATCACCTTCGGCCGATGAATGAGAGCGCACACCAGCCCAAGCTTTTGCTTCATCCCGCCGGAAAGCTTGCCTGCTAGCCGCTTGCGAAACTCGCTCATGCCTGCCGCCTGAAGCAGTTCTATCGAGCGGCCTTCGCGCTCGGTTTTTCGCACTCCGAATAAATCGGCATAGAAGCGGATATTTTCATCCACGGTGAGGTCTTCGTAGAGGCCGAACCGCTGTGGCATATAGCTGAGGGCGTGCTTCGCTCTCTCCGCATCGTGAAATACGTCAAAGCCGGCAACCGTAGCCCTGCCCGCATCCGGCGGCATAATGCCCGCCAGCATACGCAACGCCGTCGTCTTCCCTGCCCCATCCGGACCCACCAAGCCGAATATCTCTCCTGAGCCCACATCGAAACTGAGCGCATCAACAGCGCGCACGCCGGGAAAGCTCTTTGTCAGCCCCTCAGCCACGACCGCGCGCGTGAGTTGATCCATCACTACTTTGCCTGAGCCGGTGCACTGGCCTGCGTGCCGGCCAAAACCAGGTGAGCGTCTGCGGGCATGCCGGGTTTGAGCTCGCGATTCGGATTGTCGATGTCGATCTTGATGCGGTAGACCAGCGTAACCCGTTCCGTATAAGTCTGCACGCTCTTGGGCGTGAACTCGGCGCTTGAGGAGATGAATGAGATGCGCCCGTGGTACTGCTTGCCTGGATAAGTATCAGTTGTGATAGCGGCTTCCTGGCCCCAGTGAATCCGGCCCAGGTCGGTCTCGGCAATATACGCACGCAGCCAGATGTGGTCGAGATCGGCGAGTGTGACCACAGGTGTGCCGGGCGAAACCACCTCTCCAATTTCTACCTGGCGCACGGTGATCACGCCTGCGGAGGGTGCGCGCAAAGTGGCGTAATCCAGATTCACTCGCGACAGTCCCAGGTTTGCGTTGGCCTGGTTTAGATTGGCGCGCGCAATAGCGATATCTTCTTTGCGGCTACCCTCCACGGCCTCGTTGTAACGCTGCTGAGCCGCCTTAAACGTCGCCTCGGCGCGCTTCAGCGCCGTTGCCGCCAGGTCGCGATCTTGGGCAGAGACCTCGTCTTTGGCAAAAAGCTGCAGTGCGCGGTCATTGTCGATCTTCTTCTCATCCAGATCGGCCTGCGCATCCAGCATCGATTGCCGCGATGCCTTCACTTCCTGCTCGCGCGTGCCGGCCAGAGTGAGTGCAAGGTCCGATTCGCGCACGCCAACGCCCGCTTCATCGATCCGCACTTTTTGCTTGTAGTCGGCATCGTCCAGACGTGCCAGCAGATCGCCTTGCTTCACCTGTTGGCCCTCCTCGACGGGTAGTTCGACAATGCGTCCCTGCACCTTGAAGCTCACCAGGCTCTCATGCGCTTCAATGTTGCCGGAGAGCGTGAGCTGATTCGCGGGCTCCGGTTTCTTCATCAACCGCGGATAAAAATATACTCCGGCTGCAATCGCAGCGGCCAACACAATCAGAACTGGTATCACTCGTTTCATAAAAGCAAACCTCGCGACCGGTAATTCAAACTGTTCTCCAATCGACAAATCCCGCCTATGGATTCCCCATTAACTGCAGCAGGTTCTTCTCCGTATCGCCCATGGCGCGAGCAAGCGCGCACTTAGCATCCACGTGGCTTGAAACAGCCAGAATGTAATTCTCCTGCGCGCGTGCCAGCTCGTCCTGAGCGGTCACCACCTCAACATTGTTGGCCGTACCTGACTGAAAACGATCCCGCGCCATTTCGAGTTCCCTTTGCGCCAGATCCTGACCTTCCCGGGCAACTGCCACCTGCTCGGCTGCGGAATCCAGATTCAGCAGCGCCTCGCGAATATCCTCATCGATTCCGCGCCGCAGATCGGCAATCTGATCGTCGATGCGCTTTACGCGGCTGGCCAGTTCCTCCGCCTCGCCGTTGCGGTCGTGATCGAAAACCGTGAAGTCGATCTGTCCCTGAATCAAACCTGTTGGCGCAGCGCCGCCGATACTGCGCCCGATCCCTCCGAAGTTGCCATTCACGCTCAACTTCGGATAGTACCGAGCGCGACTGGCGCTCTCCTGCTCCACCAGGCTCGCACGTTGGCTGGCAAGCGAAAGGTAATCGGCTCGGGCGAGCAGAGCCGCACCGACGAGGGTCTCAGATTCAGTCTGGGGCAGAGCTTTATAGTCGAGCGGCTCGGCAAGCTCCAACGGTGTGCCCGGGCTCATTCCCAGGTTCCGCGCCAAACCTAGCAGCGACTGTTTCAACTGATTCTGGGCCACAAGCAGCGACTGTTTGTCGTTGGCAAGCTGTACCTGGGCGCGTAACAGGTCCACACCCGTCGCCGTCCCCGCCTCGTGCTTGTCCCCGGCCAGTTTCAACAGAGTGCTCGAATCAGTCACTCGCGACTGCGCGGCGTTCACGCGGGCCTCGGCAGATTGCGCATTGAGATATAGCGCTGCAATCGCACGAACGATCAGATCGCGCGCGTCCTGCGCGTCCATTTTGCTTGCATCGACAGCCCGCTCACTGGCCTTCAATCCGCGATAGCTCTCCACATCGACCACGTTCTGCTGCGCGTAAACCCTGAAATCGTAGTTTGAAAACGGCCCCACTACACTCGGGAGACCCGCAAAACCAGGGATCGGCGGCAAAGAGATACCGAATGCGCGCAGATCCCGGTTTTGATAGTTGGCGTAGGTTTGCGCGCTTATGCGCGGGAGCAATGCAGCCGACAAACGCCGCTCGCGAGTACCTTGGGCTTCATCTACCCTCGTCCCGGCAACCAGCACATTCAGGTTGGCCTGGAGCGCCTTTTGAATCGCCTCCTGCAAAGTGAGCCGGTACGGTGTTTGCTGGGCAAAGCCAGCTGCGCTTGAAGTTAAGCTCGCCAGCATCATCAGGACGGCAGTACGAACAATGCTATTCATGGTTTCGACTCTTGATTGGAGACGGCGATCGCTCTCCACATGTGTTGAAAACTGTCTTCGACCCAAGCATCGAGCGCGGGCTTCCCGTGCAGCGACCAAATCAGAATGGTTCCCATCCACGTTTGCAAAAGCTGAAGTGCTACCTTTTTCTTTTGGAGATGAGGGTCGATCTCACCGCGCTTCTGCCCCTCGGCGACGACCTCGGCGATTAACTTGCGGCCTTCCCGCATATTCCGTTCTATGAGGGTTCGGACGCCTTCGTTGGCCAGAAACGAAGAAATCATGGCGCGTGCTAGGCCGGGGCTGCGTCCCGGCTCCTCGGCGAGGCGCTTCACCATCCGGTGAAGCACGGAATAGATAGACTGGCTGTCCTGCCCGACTTCCGCCAGAGCCGCTTTCACCTTGCCCAGCTGAATCTCCGCCATCACGCCCAGCACATGGTCCTTGGTTGCGAAATAATTGAAGAAAGTCCCTTTGCCCACATCGGCTGCCTCGGTGATGTCTTCAACCGTTACGTTGCTGTAGCCACGTTCGGCAATCAGTTCCAGAGCGCATCTGAACAGTCGCACGCGGGTCTCCGCTGCGCGCCGTTCGCGGCGTCCCATGCCTTTATCACTCTGCACGGAGGCGGCGCCAGGGGTTTCGGCGAGATCGGCGATTCGAAGATAATGACTATTGCTCATTTCGGACCTATAGGCATTTACGACTATGGGTCATAGTTTTGATCCGTACACCTGATTTGTCAAGTTAAATCTCTTAACCGGATTATCCTCATGAACTTACGCTTGGCCGCACGGAAATCAATTCCAGCCTCACCCGGCTGCCACCCTCGGTCAGGAATTGCTGATCGGCTCCTTGCCCCGGACGAAAGTCAATGCAATTGCAACGATAAGCGTAATACCTGAGTAAGCAAGCACCACCCCTCGATCCCAGGGATGCACGGTGAATAGGAGCAACAGGGCCAGCAATCCGACAGCGCCAGTGGCGCGGCTGAGAAAGCGAAACACGCGCGTGGTCTGGTCAGTTGATCCGGCAAGTTCGCGATTTATGTCCACTGGAGTCGCCAACCGCACAAAGAGTTTCTCGCGGCGTTCCACCTGGGGGTTCCCGGGCCGGTCAAACCATCGGCTGGCAATAAATATGAGTATTGAGATAGGTCCTACAATCACCACGTTCATCACCATTCCCCAATCAAAAACGAACGTGCCGATCGTTCCAAGCGCGAGGCCGGCGATGAACGAGGCCATACCCGACCAGTGCGGCGTCTTCTTAATCACCAGGCCGAGCAGTGCGGGTGGCCCATAGGCAATCGCGAGAATGGTATTGAAGGTGACCATAACTGAAAATATGCTCTTTCCCGTCACAGCCATCAGAACCGCAAGAGCTGTTACCGAGATGGCCACCGCTGCGGTGGCTACCCAACCTACGCGAAGCATGGTTCGTTCGCCCGCACGAGGTGCAAAATGAGTCTGGTAAACATCCTTTGCCATAATCCCCGCGTTCAGATTGAACATTCCTGAAAGATTTGCCATGGCTGAGCTGAACATGGCCGCCAGCATAATTCCGATCAGCCCGTTGGGGAGCAGTGTAAGGCTGGCGGCCGCAAAGGCAGCTTCATGCGGGTTGGCATAGGTCGGGAGCACCTTTGCCAGCTCCGGATAAACGACGCGCATGGCCATCGGCGGAATGAACCAAATGAACGATCCAAGAATGAAGAGCAGAAAGCAGAGCAGGGCAACCTTCTTCGCCGAGCGCTCGTTGTCCACACTGTAGTACCGTTGCGCCATGACTCCCGTGTTGTAGCCAACGCAGGTCATCACGGCCCAGCTCGCGACGTAGGTCCAGTTATAAACTCCATGCAGGTGAAATGAAACCATCTGCGGCGGAAGAGAATGGTAGAGGCCGGAGAAGCCACCCACTCTGATGAGAGCCGTGCCCATCAGAACCAGGCAGAAAGGCAGTAGGATCATCGCCTGAAGAAAGTCGGCAGCCACCACTGCCCATAACCCGCCCAGCATGCAGTAAAGCAGAACCAGGGCACCTGAAGCCGTGATGGTCCAGACGATGGGAAACCCACAGGTTGAAGCTGCCATCAGCCCCATCCCATAAAGTACGCTGGACCCCGTGAAAAGCTGTAAAAACACGGTACAAACGGAAAAAGTCTGGCGGGTGGGCTCGTCAAAGCGTTCCACCAGGTAAGCCATGGTGGTAGTGATTCGAGTGCGCCGCCAGCGCTTTGCAAAAACAAAATAGCCCAGAAGAAAGGTCAGCGCATTCCCTATGTAGAGCAAAACGATCACAATCCCATCGCGATATGCTATACCGGCCGCGCCAGTAAAGGTCCAGGCGCTGAAACCGCTCATAAAACAGCTCAGTCCCGCTACCAGCCAGGGAATGCGGTTGCCCCCTTTGAAATAATCCGAAGCGCCTTTGTTGAAGCGCATGAAGATAAACCCAATGCTTACCATGGCCAGCATGTAGAGCACGATGATAATAAAATCCAGCGAATTCGCGGTCTTCACCGATTACTCCAATCAATAGGTGGTAAAACTCTAAGTAGCAGCCTCGCTCTGTCGGCCGGCGAAGCAAACGATTGGCAAGACTCTTCTATCAATCACTTGACCGACGTTGCAGCTGCGGGTTCGCTCAGCTCTCTGACGCCGCGCGCATCCACCGTATAAAGTGCGGCAAAGCGATCTCCGGATCGGGTATGTGCGGGTGCCAGCGCTTCTCCCACTCCAGAGAAATAAATCGTTGGTAGCCTTTTTGGCGGACCAGCGCAACCAATTCCTGAGCGGGAAAATCACCCTCTCCAATGAGAACCGGGTCCCAGGGTTCGTTGAGCGGAACGCCGTCGATGCGGTGAGCATCCTTGATGTGCACGTGGCGCACGGCTCCTGCAACCTGCGACCAGCCTTCGCCGGGTTCTTCGCCAAATTCCGAGTAAGCATTCAAGGGATCCCACACCACGCCGGTGTTTGCGCAATCGGCCATACGCAGCACGCTCATAGTCTCAGCTCCGCGTGCGAATTCGCCGTGACTTTCAAGCCAGACCTCGACGCCCGCGGGTCGTGCAAATTCCGCGAGTTGATGAATTCCTTCTGCCACCCATGCAGCCGTCGAAGACAAATCTGCTCCTTCCTGCACTCGGTCTCCAAAGACGCGAATGCCCGGTGCTCCGAGCGAAAAGGCAAGTTCGACCATCGCGCGGCCCATCTCCAGCGACTGCAGACGCCTGCTCTCTTCCGGAAAATGAAAAAAACAGCTCGTATCCACGCAGGGAATTTCCAGACCAGTGGAAGCAAGCCGCTCACGCGTCTGCTTCAGTCCTGATCCGCACAATTCTGGAAGCTCCCACAGATGATCGCTATTCTCTATGAAGCGCAACTCAATGCCGTCATAGCCAAGCGCATGAGCTTGCTCGATCACGGTTGTCATCGTCCATGAGGGGCACGCGAGAGTGGAAAAACTGATTTTCATCGCTAAGTCATCCGGTCGAGCATGGCCGCAGTTACTCGATTCGCCACCGGCTCACCGGAGAAAAACCGTTGAATGTCGGAAAGAATTACGGAAGCAATCGCATGGCGCACCGATCGTGATATAGCGCCCACATGCGGAGTAAGAATGGCTCCCTCCGCCTTTCGCAGCGCATGGCGCACAGGTAACGGTTCAAGCGGATCGGTCACGTCCAGCGCACAGCGCAGCCGGCCACCGAGAACCATCGACGTGAGAGCGTCCAGATCGATGATTCCTCCGCGAGCAACATTGATGATCGCGGCGCCCTTGGGCAACAACCGCAGCCGCTTGCGATTCAGCAGCCCGGCCGTCTCACTGGTCAGCCCGGCGGCAAGAATCAGAAAATGCGAGCCGAAAAGAACTTCTTCCAACGGCGCGAAGCGCACTAACGGCGGAGCAGTGGCGGGATCAAGGTACGGGTCGTGCACCAGGAGTCGAGTGCCGAAAGGCACCAGAAGCTCTTGAATGGCGCGCCCGATCCGTCCAAAGCCAATCATTCCCACCTCGCTGCCAAGAATCGTCTGCTCGTCGCCGCCGGAGAGATGCATTTGCTCATAAATGTCATTCGAAGGACGACGCAGACGTTCGCGATAGCGATCCACATCCCGAGCGAGGTAGAGCAAAAAAGTGACTGCCAGTTCTGCAACGTGGCGGGCCATCGGATCGGGAGCATTGGTAATCACCAGGCGTTCAAAGAGCGGGCGGGCAAAATGTGTCTTTACGCTGCCTCCGCAATGCGAAATCAAGCGCAATGAAGGTGCCCAATCCAGAGAGCTCTTCAGTGAACAATGGCGGACTGTCCCATGTGGTGATAAGCACTTCAGCATTGCGCAGAGCCTTCCGTAACGCAGGCGTAACGGCGCGTGCCGGATTGCGCTTCCAATCGGTCAACTGCGTCAGGCGGCTCAGGAGCCCGGCATCGAAGAACGATTCAAAGAGGATGGCATTGGAGGACACAAGGGCTGTCGGCCTGCCAGCTATTTTCTTCACAGTAATAAGACCCTCGCCGGTTCTCCACCGTCTTCCGCAGTTTTATTCATTATGCTCCTTACATCTAAACCGCAGCCATATAACTCTGCCGTACCGTCTCGACGACTTTTCTCACCGGTGTGCGCCAGATTTCCTCGTTGAATATCTCCACTTCAATGGGACCGCGGTATCCTGCTTCCTCCGCGGCGCAACGCAGGCGGCGGAGTTCGATCACGCCCTGGCCCATCATTCCGCGGCTCATCAACAGGCTGTTGGTCGGAACCATCCAGTCAGATACATGAAATGCGAAAATGCGCCGGCCCGCACGGGCAATCTCGAAGTATACTTGCGGATCCCACCAGACGTGATAGGCATCCACGACAACGCCCACGACAGCGGCGTCAAATTGCTCCGCAATGTTATTGGCCTGATTCAAAGTGACAATAACGGAGCGTTCGGCGGCATACATGGGATGCAGCGGCTCAATGCCCAAACGAACTCCACGCTGGCGCGCATGGTCGACGATGCGGCTGATTCCCTCCGTAACCATCGCGCGGGCGGCGTCCAGATCACGATCCGGCGAGGGTCCGCAAACCAGCACCAGCAAATCAGCCCCAATCGCAGCGGCTTCATCGATAGCGCGCAGATTATCTTCCACTCGCTCTCTGCGCTCGCTGGCAGTAGCCGCAGGAAAGAACCCTCCGCGGCAAAGACTGGAAACGCGGACACCGGCGTCATGAATAACCCTGGCAGCCGTTGCGGCAGGTTCAATCTTGTGCCGCCACGCGCCAATCCATTCAATACCCTCGGCTACGCAGGCATCCACAGTCTCTTTGAGCGTGTAATTTTCGGTAGTAATCTGGTTCAGGCTTAGGCGAGAGAGTTCCGGCATGGTCATCGCGTGCTGCCTCCGTAATTGATGCCGGTTGAAAGTGAAAACCGTATGCGCATCAGAGTCTCTCAGGACTTACATTGCCAATGGAGATATATCTTCCCACTTGCGCTCTCTCCATGACTGCAAGCCTGCTTGAGCCACTTGAATACCGCGTGCGGCCTGCACAAAATCGTGGGGGAACGGCGCATCTTCCAGCACATGCCTGAGATACATCTCCCATTGAATTTTGAATGCGTTCTCATACTGATCCGTGGCCGAAATCTTCTGCCAGCCTTTGAGGTAGTTATTCTCGTCCGGTGTGTCAGGATTCCATAGCGCACGCGGTGTCGCAGCTCTTAGCTGGACCTCGCATTCACGCAGTCCAGCCACGGCGCTGCCCTGGTCGCCATCAACCTGCAGCATCAACAATTCATCGCGGTGCACGCGCGTGCACCATGATGAATTCAACTGCACTATAATCCCACCTTCAAGCTGAAAGGTCGCATAGGCCGCATCGTCGGCGGTCGCGGTATAGGTTGCTCCAGATTCATCCACGCGTTCGGGGATATGTGTTGCAGCCAGGCAGGACACCGCCGTTATTGGGCTGAAAAGACCATCCAGAACATACTGCCAGTGTGGAAACATATCCAGAATGATTCCTCCGCCATCCTCCGTCCTGTAGTTCCAGGAAGGTCTCTGCGCAGGCTCAGGACCGCCCTCAAACACCCAATAGCCAAAGTCACCCCGCACTGAAAGAATGCGCCCCAAAATGTCGCTTTGAATCAAGTGCTTGAGTTTAAGCAACCCGGGTAGAAACAACTTATCTTGCACAATGCCATGTTTAAGTCCCGCAGCCGTCGCGAACCGGGCCAGTTCCAATGCTTGCTCAAGGTCATCGCCAAGCGGCTTTTCGCAATAGACATGCTTTCCAGCAGCCAGCGCTTTCCGCACCGCTTCGGGCCGAAGCGAAGTTGCCTGTGCATCGAAGTAGATTATGTTTTGAGGATCAGAGAGGCATTCATCGAGATTGGTGCTCCAGCGATCGATCTCATATCTGCGTGCCAGATCCCTCAATTTATCCGCATTGCGGCCAAGCAAGACCGGATCCGGCAAAAACTGCCGGCCGTCGCTCAGCTTTACCCCTCCCTGCTGGCGAATGGCAACGATGGATCGTTCCAAATGCTGATTTGTGCCCATGCGTCCAGTGACGCCGTTCATGATAATCCCAATTTTTTGCACGGGTTAACCCCTCAGGTCAAAATAGCTTCCCTCTCACACGAGGCCGAGCTCATAGTCATGATCAACCGGCGCAAGAATGAATTGACAAAGCCCTGATATTGATAAATTGTATCAGAAGTGAAAGCATACAATTATCGGACTCTTGAGTGAAAACTGCTGCCCGGATCGCTCGGAATCGGAGGAGATGACTCGGGGTATTTCGAGCAAAGCGCTTTGTGCCCAGGGCATAGTTGGGATTCTGTTCACTGGCACAGCGCTGGCGCGTTTTGCTGGAGCAATGTCGATGTGATCTTTGACGCACAGTTACACATTTTTGTGCGTCCAAGAGATCGATCCTTTGCTATAACTCATTCATAACCTGCAATGTGATGATCAACAAGAGTTAGAACCCGGAGAGTGAGATGAGCTATAAAATGTCCATTCTAAGAACCTCCCGACATCAGTCTTTCAGTCCTCCTGCTGGAAGGCTATTGATTCCTAACATTGTCTTGCTAATGATCGCCTTGATTGTCATCCAATCGACAACGATTTCTTTCGCATTCGCCCAGCAACCCTCATTTGCAGGCAATGGCCGGCTCACGATCCTAAACAGTTTCACGGATCAACTCCACGTAGGAACAGAGTTCTTTCTGAACCGCACAGAAACTAAAGAGTCCATCGAAAGACACTTCCGCGTGATGCACGACAATGGACTCACTCTGGTTCGTATCTTCATCATATGGGATGATATCGAACGTACGCCCGGAACATGGAACTTCGAAAAATACGACTGGATATACGATGCCGCCGGGAGAAACGGAATCAAAATAGCGGCGACCCTTTGCTCTGAAGATCCACCGGGATGGAAAAAGAAGACGTCTTTTTATCATCACTACATAAATCTGGATATTCCCGAAAACCGCGCCAACGCATCCATTTATCTGAGTAAAGTGGTCGACAGGTACAAGCATCACCCGGCACAAGGCGTTTGGTTGCTGATGAACGAGCCCCAGAAGTATGATACGGACTCCGCCACATTCCGTGCCTTCGGCCACTGGCTGAAAATGAAGTATGGAAGCGTAACTGAGCTAAACAAGCATTGGTTCCATCCCTTGGATAACTTTGCCGACGTAAAGATAGCCCCGGAACAATTATCAGATTATTGGACAGATCCGCAGGCATTGATTGATTGGAAAAGTTTCAATGTCGATCACCTTATCGATGAACTGGCGTGGATTCGAGGGCAGGTTCTTGCCATCGACCCGGTTCATCCCACTCATTTCAATGTTACCCAGCCGCTTGGCGACGCAAAGGACCAGGACATCTGGCTCGAAAAACAGGTCCCCGACATTCTCGGCGTCAGCATGCATGCCGCCTGGGCCTTCCCTGTGACCACTCCTGAGAACGAATTTGGAGAGCGCTACGCATTTCGACTGGATCTTATCGGAAACGCAAGCCAGAGTGAGCCGCGCAAGCCATTTTGGGTAACCGAGCCTCCAAGGCGGCCCCACGCTCTATACAGGCCACTTCCCTTTTACAGTCACACCACAGATTTTGAGCAGGTGGATGTGGGATTCTTATGGCGCAGGAAGTAACGCAGTCATCTTTTGGCTTTGGCACCCAAGAGATATAGGAACCGAGGGAGGCGAGTGGGGATTAGTCGGTTCAGATGCTTCTCCCAATGCGCGGCTCACCGCAGTCAAATCCGTGGCAGATATTCTTAAGAAAAACAGTTCCCTTGCCAAAGCTCACACTCAGCCAGCACGCGTAGCAATTCTATTCAATCGCCAAGCGGCAGTCGTGAACAATATCGATGGCCGAAAACAGGATCGCCAGGAAGAAGTTGAGGAGGCGCTCTTCGGCTGTTACCTTGCCTTGCTGCGAGCCCACATTCCTACGCAGTTTGTCGATATCGATCAATTAAAAAAAGGCGAGGTCACCAGGTTCCCTGTTCTTTATGCACCAGATTCGTACGCTATCGACGACCAGGGGCTGGAAGCGCTGAAAGACTATGTGAAGCAGGGCGGAACTCTGTGGGCCGATGGACTTCTGGCGTGGAAGACTGAGACGACACAGGTCCGCCCAACTGTTCCCGGCGGCCTAACTGACCTTGTAGGTGCTGAAGCAGACGAGATTTATCCCATTCAAGCAAGCAGGCCTTATTCGGTCACTTCTCAAAACGAGCTGGGAGGAGAACTTTGGAAGTTACCACTGCAGCTAAAAGGCGCTGAAGTTGTCCTGCGCGACAGTGACGGTAATCCATTCGCTGTAAAGAATCGTTTCGGTAAAGGAGAGGTCTATTACTTCAGCTCGGCTCTTTCCTTGGCATACGCGCGTCGTGGCGACCCACTCGTCCAGCAGTGGATCATCGAGCCCGCAGTCGCACAAGTGGACAAGATGCCTGTGCGACTAAAGAACGCTTCTAATAAAGTGATACTTCGCGGTTTGATAGGAGCCGATGCTTCCTTCGCCATTCTTTCCAACTGGGGTGAGACGCAAACGGTGACTGTTAGTTTCGATGGTGTTCATCAGGTAATCAATGCGGACACTGGAAACACCGTTCCGGTTACCATCGAATCAGGCAGAACCATCGCAAACGTCAGTTTGAATGCTGGCTCATCCTTGCTGCTGGTAGCCAGGTAGTCGCGTTTCTGTTCCGCCGCTCGACTGCTTGAATAATCTAACGTGCATTCATTTACTGATCCGGAGAGGGTGATGATGGACCGCAGACATTTCTTAAGGGCCAGTGCAATGCTTTCGGCGAGCGGCTTGCTGGGAAGCAATCCCCTTCGTTCAAACGGCGAAGACGCAAAGCGAATAGCGATTCGCACGCTTTCAGCGGATAGCGTAAAGACGCGCCTTGCGGAACAGGAACTGCTGAGTGGACTGCGTGCTTTGAAGTCGCCCGGCATAATTGTCGACTCCGACGACGGCACAGCGTTTGAGATCGCACTGACCGTGGATGCCTCCCGTTTCAAGCACACTGAAGATTATGAGATCGCGCGCACAGGCCCAGGTGCAGCAATCCACGCGGCCAGCGATCAGGCGCTTCTTTACGCCGTCTTCGACTTTCTTGAGCGGCAGGGCATGGTTTTCGGCATCGATGGCGCAATGGCGCCGATTCAACCCCCTCGCGGATTGCATCTGCCCGAAGAGGGTCTGCCGTGGAACGCTTCTCCGCGCTTTGCTGTGCGAGGACTATTGCCGTGGCCGGATTTTCTCAACTGCATCAGCGTTTATAACGACGAGGATTTCAAAGCATATTGTGCCGCCATGTTACGCATGCGCTTGAATATGTTTGGCATGCATGTTTACACAGAGAATATTCCCGGGCCCATGGCCGAATCGTATCTATCATTCGAGTTCGCCGGCGTTGGTCATCGTGCGGCGCTGGAAGATACGACGATGGAATCGTGGGGTTATCTGCCGCAGAGAACTTCGACATTCAAGATGGGCGCGGCTCGATTCTTTGATACCGATACGTTCGGATCCGATGCAACAAGGCTCGGCGCGGATACCTGGGACATCGCACAACGCACGACCACCATGCTGCGCAAAGCCTTCAACTTTGCTGGTGAGACTCGGTATCCGCACAGGAATTGGATTTGAACCGTACCAGAATCCGGTTGAGATTGTGCGCGCCCTTCCGCCTGAGGCGCTCTCCTGTCCCGGCGGTTTTATTGAGTCCAGAACTGCTCGCGACTTGTTGGAGCACAGACTGGCTGACCTGCTGGAGCGGTATCCCATGGTCGACTATGTATGGCTGTGGCAAGACGAACGCTCGAACTGGGAAAGCCGCAAAAAGAACGTGCCGCTCTCGATCGCTCCTTTCGTCCAGGCGCATGACTTTCTTAAGCGCCATGCACCCCAAAAGCGGCTCGTCTTGGCCGGTTGGGGCGGAGTTACTCGTAACTTTGAGTTTCTAAATCAGCGATTGCCTGAAGACATCATCTTCTCTGCATTGAGCGACTCGCTTGGCTGGGATCCGGTGAATGAGGCCTTCGGCAAATTGGGCGGGCGTGAACGCTGGCCGATTCCATGGATCGAGGACGATCCGTCCATGTGGCTTCCGCAATTTCGAGCTAGCCGTTTCCAGTCGGACATGAAGCGCGCGCAGGATTTTGCATGTCAGGGAATCCTCGGAATTCACTGGAGGCATCGCGTCGTCGATCCAACTGCGACCTATCTGGCCCGCGCCTGCTGGGACCCGGAGCTAACCGCGCCCAATCATTATCGTAGTTTCTGCGCGGCCCAAGCCTCAGGAGAGCGCGCTGAAAAGCTCGCCACTCTGTTCGATGATTGCGATCGCAATCATGCCATCTCGTCCACGTTTCTGGGCGCCTTTGACAAAGAAGGATTCGCCATTCGCAATGAGATCGCCGGCGACTATTCTGAAGCCTTCAACTACTCTGAAACAGAACCGGAGCTTGCGGTTCTTCCTAAACAGCGCGAGATGGCTGACCACTTCCGACGATTGGCATCGCAGGCTACAACGGCACTGGAGCGGGAACGCATCGGCTACTTCGCCGGTTTTGTCGGCCTCATGGTTCCCTACTGCGACGCGCTTGAGACAGCACACAAACTTGACGCGGTGTTGAAACATGCAGTCGAGTTGAGAGCCGCAAACAAGCTGGGGAACGCTCGCGCGGAGGTTGTGCAACACGGCATTCCGTTGTGGCTTGCCATGGCGCCGGATGTGCGCGCCACTATGCTTGAATTTCAACATATAATTGCCACGCGCAACGATCTTGGGCAGCTTGCATCCATGCAGAATAAGTTGGTGCGCATCGCCCTTGAGCGGCTTCGGCTTTCCATCAAGGAGTTTGTCGACGAGCTGCCACCGGAGATGGAGCAATCCTATGAGTCGGCCATCGCGCCCGAGCAAGGAATGACGCCCCGTTTGTTTATTCCCACGCGACCCTCCCTGCTTAAGCCCGGTGAAGAGCTCCGCATCTTCATCGTCGCTCCTGGGTTGGAAGAAGGCAGTGCCGTGACTTTTCACACCCGACGCCAGGGTGCTTCGCATTGGGAATCAATAGCTGCGCTTCATGCAGGGCGCGATGTTTATGCCGTGCATCTTGGACCATTCAACGTGGGAGATCGAGGCATCGAATACTACGCATCGGCCATCGCCGGTTCACAGCTTCTCTGTGACCCGCCAGAGGCGCCAGCGAACGTTTACATGCTGAATCTGTTGTCGTAAATTTAACTCTCACAGCCGCAGAGTAAAGCAGATTGACACTCTGCCGGAACATTACCGCTCACTTTCCAGTTTTGTCTTTATGCCTTCCCTGCACCGTTTGCATTCTGCGTGCTTGCATCCATCGCAATACACAATGCGGCAACATCTCCAATTTTTTCTCCCAGCATCGCGGGCACCACCCGGCACACCGCCGCCGCGGGTCCCAGCGCTTCTCTGCGCATCGATACTCTGGCCGGTCCCAGAATCAGTTCACCAAGCCGCACCGCCAATCCGCCAATTACAATGCATTCCGGATTCAGAATATCGACTAAAATTGCGAGGGCCTCGCCGAGCTTTCTGCCGCTCATCCTCACAATGCTTCTCGCTATGGCATCCCCCGCCTGGGCCGCCAGTCCCACATCCCGGGCACTCACGCGGTCATTTTCAAATTTTTCCAGAAGCGCAGTCTTTCGCCCGCTTCGTTGCGCTGCCTTGAGAACACGCCCGGCAATCTGCGCCATCCCTGCTCCACTCGCCCAGCCTTCCGCAGAACCTGCTTTGTTATATCCGACTTGTCCGCCGCGCGTCAGGCGCACATGGCCGATCTCGCCAGCCATATCGTTGGCCCCATGATACAAGTAATCGTTGATGATGATTCCCGATCCAAGACCCGTGCCCAACGTTAGAAAAACCATGTTGTGATAGCCTCGTCCCGCACCGAAACGATGCTCGGCAACGGCACCCGCATTGGCGTCGTTTTCCAGGCTGGCTTGACAGTGGAATTCACTGGTCAGAATCTCCACGATTGGAACCTCGATCCAGGTGGAAAGATTGGGAGGCGATTGAACTACGCCTTTGTTCCGGTCCAGTGGTCCGCCACAGCTAATGCCAATTCCCATGAGCGCCTGCAACGTCGCACCTTGTCCGGCTAACATCGCGTGCATTGCAGTTTTGATCTCTCTTATCGCCGGTTCAGGACCCCGTTCCGGCAACGTACGAAACTCAACGCGCTCGTGTATTTCTGGCGGCGAAGATGAAAGCACTAGAGCGGTCTTGGTGCCGCCGATATCCACTCCTGCCCAAAGTCTCCGATGCATTGTTTCCCTCACTTCAAATGTGCAGCTTGATCCAATTCAGTTTCACTCGCCGGCGTTCTCACGGTCAATTCAGCATCCGTACTTCAATGCGTATATTGGAGCGCCGATTGGTCGTCCTTCAATTTTTGCGTATTCTCAGGCCCGCCTGGATTTGCTGTCAGTTGCCTTCGGCTTCATCGCCGGTGAAGCCTGCGGCGATAACCTCCGTCATCGCAAGTGTCTTGAGCAGCCCAATGATGATCTCCGCGGTCAACTCGAGAACGCCCATATTGGCGAAGAGTCGTTCTCTCAGTAATTCAAACGGCTACGCGGAGAAATCAACGACATCCACAAGCACGTCGTCGCTGTTTCAAAATGCCTCCCGAAACGAAAAAGCCCGGCCAATTGAGCCCGGGCTTTTTCGCCTCTTAGTCTATCGAGATCATTTCTAGTTGATGGTGTAAGTTGCCGAGCCCTCCGCACTGTTGGCGTAGCCCGGTTCTTCGGCGATGGCCCTGATCGTTTGAGTTGCTGAGACAATGATCGGAACCTGGTATTGAACTGCGGTTGACGAGGTCGCGGGATCGGTTCCGTCAGTGGTGTAGTAAACAGTCGATCCGTTGCTGTCGGTATCGGGTGTGTAAGCGCTGATCACCACCGTCTGCGCATTGGAATACGACCCGGGCGGAGGCGTGAAGGTTGGCGGGTTGGCTGTCGTCCCAGGACCCGTGTAGTAAGTCGCGGTACTCACCAGGCTCGGTGCTGCATAGCCTGGAACTACCGCAATAGCCGAAATCGTCGTGGGGCTGGCAGAGACATTGATCGGCTGTCCACCCTCATTGGCGATGGGTGCGAATTGCTGCGTCGTACCGGTCATTGGATATGTTGGTGTTGTTCCGTCTGTGGTGTAGTAGATTGCCGCCGTCGGAGAACTCGGTGTGCTGAGCGTGACTGTCAGCTCATCGTTATAAGTACCGGCCGCGGGTTCAAAAACCGGTGGAGTTACTACCGATCCTGCCACCTCAACTGTAATGGGGGTACTTACAGCCTGACCTTCATTGCTCAGTGAATACAAGGTATAGGTTTGGGTGGCGGTGGGATAGATGGTCACGCTTCCGCTTCCGGAAGTCAGCCTGACCGGACCTATCATGTCGATGTAATCGAAGGAGTCATTGGTCACACTGTAGTTGAATGTGACTTGCGTTCCTGCGCTTACACTTGTTGCCGATGCGGTAAAGCTGTTGATTACCGGCAGAACCCCGGTATATTGCGGGTTCGCGCTGGTATAGGCCGATACGGCGTCCAGGCCCGGAAACTCAGGAGTTGCTTGCACGATCTCAAAGTTCGAGGAGGGAATTACTTTTATATTGGCCAAATCTTCATTGCTGAAATTTGGATTGGATATACCATCGAGATACCACTGGCTTGTGTCTCCCGTATTGTCAACATCGATCATCCCATACTGCTGCAGAGCTTTCAGGATAACCTGGTTGGTAGCAGAGTAACCGCTGATGTTGAAGCTGGACTTCAACCGAACCCGTGTCCCAATCGTGAGCAAACCGGCCGTTGTGTTTACACTCGCAGCGTGAGTAGCCGGCTGCACCCAATACCCGCCATTCGAATCGCCCGCCGTACGGCCTGTTTCGAAAGGTAGCGCGTGATTGATTGCCCCGGCAGCTATTTCATCCCAACGCACCTCGAGCGGGAATTTGGCAAGTCCAGAGGCGCTGACTGAAGTCCAGCCCCAGGGGCGGTTGTTATAGTTCAGCAAATCCCAAATCGCCTCGTTCTCGACATAGTAAACGCCATTGCAGCGGTGCGCGTTATAGAGTTCGTATAGCCAGCATTGTGCGCGGTCAATGACAAGATCGATCTGATCCCCGATGTAGGAACTGGGCCAGCCCTCGCAATCGGGATTAAAGTTGCCTCCGGGATAGTTGGCCGGAATTGGCGTGACCACATTGTCGCTGCTCGCGGTGTATCCGTATTCCTGGAGCGGTACAGAGGGAGTCTGGGTAGAGTCAACGACCATGTAGTCATAGCCTCCTGCGACACCGCCCCCGAAGGAGGGATGCAAAGCCCTGGCTACCGAGTTAGCCGCCATTAGGGTGGCCGAGTTCGGATCAACGGGAGCGTTTGCGATGTTGGTGTTGAAAGCATTGGTGGATGGGAACGGAATGAATCCGTTGAGGCTTGCGTAGTTCCCTTGATAAGAGACGCCGAGGTCGATGCCCTGGCAGGTTCCCGCCGGGTTGTTAATGGTATAAGTTGCCGAGCCCACGTTGCTATCCAGATAGCCGGGGGCCGTGGCAATAGCATTCACGGTCTCCGTGGCATCGACTGCGAATGGCCCATAATATTGCCGTGTTGTGCCGGTGGTGGGATAGGTGGGCGTGCTTCCGTCAATGGTGTAGAAAATTGTCGCGCCCGATGTTCCATCGCTGATAGTGACCGTTTGCTGCGATGTAAACGTGCCGCCGGCAGTTAACGTCGGCGTGTCTGCCTGGGTGGAACCGATGTTGTAAATGGCGGATCCTGTTCCGCTCGGGTTATAGCCGGAACCTACGGCGAAGGCATTCAGCGTCAGCGTTGCATTGACCGTAATTGGTCCGGTGTACTTGGCGGAGTAGACCGAGGGAACAGAGCCATCGGTGGTGTAGTAAATGGTCGCACCAGACGCCAAATCACTGATGGTTACCGTCTGCGTTGAGCTATAAGTTCCGGCAGCGGGGCTGAAGGTCGGAGTGGGCGCCACTGGCAGATTGATGATGTAGGATTGCGCCGCCACTCCGCTCTGCGCGTAACCCGAAGCCGCAGCGATGGCCATCACAGACTCGTTCGCGGAGACGTTGATCGACCCGGAATAAACCTGCGAGAAAGTCGACGGCTCAACTCCGTTCAGGGTGTAGTAGATGGTGGAGTTTGGCGTCGAATCGGTGATGGTTACCGATTGCACCGAATTGTACGTTCCCCCCTCCGGGCTGATGGTGGGCGTTGCCGCAATTGGAAGACTGCCGCTTCCCGGCGCAAAGACCACATCGCGGAAATAGTTGATGCCGGTGGAATAAATCGGGAATGATCCTGGGAAATTCGAGTAAACGCCGTCGTCCCCGGAGACGCTGCTCAAATCCTGATTGACCAGCACTGCAGAAAGCCCTCCCGGCGTGTCATTGTACCAGTTGCCGGCGTTGACCGAAACGACATACTGTGTGCCCGGCGTGATCGGCAGCGGAGTTGGCAAGCTCTGTTCCTGCCAGCCGGATGCTGTCTCGTTATTGAATACTACGGAGGCAAGCTGCGTACCGGACGAATTCCAGATGCGTCCCGTATTTACCGTGCCAACATCCGTGACGTCCTTCCAGAAGCGGATTGCGCGGATCTCTCCGGCAATATCGCTGGTAAAGACAGTGCCCATCTCATAGGGGTAGTTCGTCTGCAGGTTGCCGGTTGAAGATGGAGATTGCGTGGTGAACAGAGTCTCCGCATCGCTCGCGCCAACGGTATATCCGGCCGAACCCATCGGGCCCTGTCTGTAGCCGGGGGCAACAGCGATGGCCTGTATCACTTCCCACTCCGTAGAAGGAACTGTGATCGGGCCGGTATACGTCGCCGAGGCAGCCGTTGGGGTCGTGCCGTCAGTTGAGTAGTAAATAGTTGCACCCGCCGTCGCATCGGTAATGGTTACTGTCTGCGGCGATTCATAGGCGCCCTGCGCCGGACTGAAGGTCGGCGTGGCTGTAAGTGTGCCGCCCGCCGGCTCAAAGACTACATCGCGGAAGAAGTCAGCACCGTTCCACCAAGCCGCCGGAAAAGTTCCAACAGTGTTGGAGTAAGCGCCGCCGTTGATCGTTTGAGCGCTGTTCGTGAGGGTGCTCAAATCCTGATTGGTAACTGAACTCATCATCCCAAACGCCGTGTATGGATGAGCGGTATTGGTGTTGACCGATACCACATACGGTGTATTGGCCGCGATCGGGTATGGAGTGGTGAGGTTTTGCTGCTGCCAGCCCGACGCAGTTTCGTTGGTGAATTCTACCGAGGTAAGCAACGTCCCGCTCGATCCGGTCGCATTCGTGCTCCAGATATTTCCCGTGTGCGCGCCAGTTTCACTGCTGTCTTTCCAGAAGCGGATCGCAGTAATGTTTCCGGCAACTGCGCTGGTGAAGAACGTGCCCTGCTCGCCGGGAGTGCCGGTGTTGTTGGCATGCAGGGTGACAGGAGTTTGCGTCGTAAGAATTGACTCGGTGTTGCCGGAACCGATGGTATATCCCGACGAACCCACTGGGCTTTGCTCATAGCCTGAGAGCGCGGCGATGGCCTGTATTGTTATTGTCGTCGGCACGCTGATCGCAGTGCTATAAGTGGGCGAGCTGGTGGTCGGTGTTGTTCCGTCGGTGGTGAAATAGATGGTGGCGCCCGAGGTCGCATCCGTGATGGTTACCGTCTGGGCAGAGGAATACACACCGGACGCCGGGCTGAAGGTTGGCGTGGCTGCCACTTGAATCGTGTAGACTGCCGTATTCACCGTACTTGGAGTGAGGCTGGCAGCGTTAGCTAATGCCTCAAGCGTTTCGGAACTCGACACCGTGATCGGCCCGTTATAAACGGATGAAGTCGTCGTTGGCGTGGATCCATCGGTAGTGTAGTAGATTGTTGCTCCTGGAGATGAATCGCTGATCGACACTGTCTGCGTCGCGGTATAAGTTCCGCCCACCGGGCTGAAGGACGGCGTCGCCGTCACCGTGCCGATGACGTAAACAGCCGAACCCACCGCGCTGTTGTTATAGTCGGCGACATATTCAGAGATGGCCTGCAAGGTCATCGAAGCGGTGACCGTGATCGGTCCGGTATAAACCGCCGAGCCGGCGTTCGGTGTAGAGCCGTCTGTGGTGTACCAGAGACTGCCCCCTCGGCAGGATATGCACCCACCCCCGGAGTTACATCGCTGATCGTTACCGACTGTGCTGAGTTATAGGTGCCGCCGGCGGGGCTGAAGACCGGAGTACCAACTACAAAATTGTAATTAGCCGTGGTTGCCGACTCTGCGAATACCCGGGAGCTACAGCAATGGCCTCCAAAGTTGCAGGAACGTATCCATTGAAAAATGTGAGCAGATTAACGGGACCGGCATAAAGGTTTGTGCCGTAGTTGCCGGGTACAGGGACTCCGTTGGCGGCATAATAAATTGACGCTCCCGGAGTCGTATCGCTGATGGTCAACGTCTGCGGCGTGTTATACGTACCCGCCGGAAGGCTGAAGGTCGGCGCGTTCGCCACTCCCCCAATGGTGTAGCCAGCCGAAGCAATTGCGCTTGGCGAGAGGCCGGGAGCTGCAGCGATAGCCTGCACAGTCTCTGAAGTCGAGACCGCTATTGGTCCGTTATAGACGGCCGAATTGGTCGTTGGTGTGGTTCCGTCGGTGGTGAAGTAGATGGTAGAATTTGCGTTCGAATCGCTGATCGTCACCGTCTGCGCCACGGCATATGTCCCCTGCAACGGGCTGAAGACAGGCGTGGCTGTCGGCAGGCTGATGATATAGACTGCGGAACTTACCAGGCTTGGTGAGAGGCCGGAACCTGTCGCAATGGCCTGCAACGTCTCGTTGGCAGAGACAGTGATTGCTCCGTTATAGGCGGACGAAGCCGTCGTCGGCGTCGACCCATCGGTGGTGTAATAGATCACCGCGCCTGAAGTCGTATCGCTGATCGTGACCGTCTGCGCCGAGGTATAAGTCCCTGCTGCTGGACTGAAAGACGGTGGTACCGCCTGCGGCCCGATCGTATACGACGCTGAGCTTACACCGCTGGGCGTATTGCCGCTTGCCGTGGCGAAGGCTTCTATTACCTCTGTGGCAGCGACGGCGATTGGCCCGTTATACACGGACGAGCTGGTCGTCGGCGCTGTTCCGTTGATGGTGTAGTAGATTTTTGCGCCTGGGGTAGCGTCGCTGATGGTGACCGTTGGTGCCGTGGCATATGCGCCGGCCGCCGGACTAAAGACCGGTTTGGCGACGATTCCAGGCTGGAACTCCCATAGATCGTTGAGCCCGCCCAAGGTGCCTGCGGAGTCGTAGCCCTGGCCCGCAAAGAGCCAGAAATTTCCGGCGCTGTCAGTCCAGCCCGCAGCGTTGGTGCGTCCTCCGGGAGTGTTTCCGGCGGTAGTTTGACCCGGCGAGCCGTAAACTCCGGATTGACCGCCATTGCTGCCTACCGTGGAGCTTCCGCTCATCCACGTCCATTGGTTTGTGGTGGGATTAAACTCCCATAGGTCGTTGAGATCGCCGGCATTGCCGCTGGAATCGTAACCATAGCCCCCGGCAAGCCAGAAGTTCCCCAGGTTATCGGTCCAGCTGGGCGCACTCTGGCGGCTTCCGGGAATGTATCCGGTGGAAGGTGTTCCCGGCTGCTGGCTATACACTCCCGGCTGGTTGACAACTGTGCCTCCGCCTATCCATGCCCATAGGTTTGTGGAAGGATTGAACTCCCAAACGTCATTGAGTAAGTTCAAATTGCCCTTGGAGTCGATGCCCCAGCCGCCAAACATCCAGAAATTCCCGCTGCTGTCAGTCCAGTACGAAGGATTCGTGCGGCCTCCGGGATAGTTACCGGGATCAAATGTTCCCTGCGCGACGTAGGACCCGGACTGGTTACCAGTTTTGCTTCCACCCATCCACGCCCAGAGTTTTGTGGAAGGATTGAACTCCCAAAGATCGTTGAGGACGGACCAACTGACGACGTTGGGGTAGCCTTCGCCACCGAATATCCAGAGATTACCGCTGTTGTCGACCCAACTCGGACCGCTATCGCGGCCTCCGGGCATGTTTCCGGCAGCGAACGAGCCCTGAGTGACATAGGCTCCCGGTTGCGCGGCCGTGCTGCTGCCGCTTACGAATGTCCACTCCTTGCTGGAAGTATTGAACTCCCAAAGGTCACTGAGTTCGTCCTGAGTCCCGCTGGCATCGTAGCCGTAGCCGCCAAAGAGCCAGACATTGCCATTACTGTCGGTGGCCTGGACGGTGGCGGGCCATGAGCGGCTTCCGGGAATGTATCCTGTACCGGGAGTTCCTATCGGGCCGTAAAGGCCGGGCTCTCCCCCATTGCTGACCGTGCTGCTGCCCCCTATCCACGCCCATTGCTGTGTGGAAGGATTGAACTCCCAAAGATCGTTGAGATTGACAAAGCCGTCCGCGTTTCCGTTGGCATCGATTCCCTCTCCGCCAAAGAGCCAGAGATTACCGTTGTTGTCGGTCCAACTCGAAGCACTGTCGCGGCTTCCGGGCATGTTGCCCGAGACAAAAGATCCTAAATTGCTGTATACGCCGGCCACGCCGCAGTGGGGCGAACCTGCTGTACAACTTGCTACCGTGCTGCTGCTGCCGCCTATCCAGGTCCATAGGTCTGCCGTACTCGGCGGGTTGATGGTGTAAACCGCCGAACCCGCCGAACTGGTCGAATATCCAGCCGCCGTGGCAATGGCCTGCACCGTTTCAGAGGCAGAGACAGTGATTGGAACTGTATAGGCCGTCGAACTGCTTGTTGGTGCCGTTCCGTCGGTCGTGTAGTAGATCGTAGAGCCTGTGGTGGTGTCGGAGATCGTCACCGTCTGCGCAGAAGTATATGTCCCGGCTACCGGCGAAAAGGTCGGCGTGGAAGCAGGCAGAGTAATGGAGTAAACCGCCGAACTCACTGCGCTGGTTGAATATCCGGCCACTGAGGCAATGGCCTGCAACGTCTCGTTGGCTGAGACAGTGATTGCTCCGTTATAGGCGGACGAAGCGGTCGTCGGAGTCGACCCATCGGTGGTGTAATAGATCGCCGCGCCTGTCGTAGCGTCGGAGATGCTCACCGTCTGAATGGAGGTATACTTTCCGGACGCCGGTGAGAAGGTCGGCGGGGAGACGCCCGCTACCACGGTCACGGAGTAACTTCCGGTGGCCATGTTGCCGGCCGAATCGGTCACCTCAGTCGAGAAGTCGGCCGCGCTGGCTGCCGCCGCGGGCGTTCCAGAGAGGACGCCGGTCGTGGCGTTGAGGCTCAACCAGGAAGGCAGTGTGGAACCGCTGGCCACCGTCCAATTCTGCCCCGACCCGCTGCCGCCGTTCGCTACGAGTGTGGTCGAGTAGGCCGAGTTGACGTATGCGGTGGGCAAAGCTCCGCCTGAGGGGTTGAGAGTGATGCCCGCATCCACCGTCACGGAGTAGGTGATGGTTTGGCTGTTGCCGGCCGAATCTGTCACCTTCAGCGTAAAACTGGCCGCGCTTGCCGCCGCCGCCGGCGTGCCGGTCAGGGTGGTAGCAGCGCCGGTGGTCGTGGAGAAGCTCAGCCATGAGGGGGGCAGGGAGCCGCTGACCGTCGACCAGGTGTAGCCTGTTCCGCTACCGCCAGAGGCCGTCAATGTGCCGCTGGAATAGGCCAGGTTGGCATAGGCCACAGGCAAAGCCCCGGTCACCGGACTGATGCTGATTCCCGAATCCACCGTCACGGAGTAATTGACGGTTTGGCTGTTGCCGGCCGAATCTGTCACCTTCAGCGTGAAGCTGGCCGCGCTGGCCGCCGTGGCCGGCGTGCCGGTCAGGGTGGTCGCGGAGCCGGTCGTCGAGGAGAAGTGCAACCATGCGGGAAGAGAAGAACCGGAAGCCACTGACCAGATAAAACCCGTTCCGCTGCCGCCAGAGGCCGTTAGGTTGCCGCTTGAATAGGCTGAGCCGGCATAGGCGACGGGCAAGGCTCCGGTCGCCGGAGCGATAACCACTGCCGGATAGCTGACCGCAATCGTGTACTGCGGAGAGATCATCGAGTCGCCGAAGCTGTCCGACGCCGTGACAGTGAAGTTGTAAGTGGTCACTTCCGCCGCGGTCGTCGGCGTTCCGATGATCGCGCCGGTGCTTGGGTCGAGAGTCAGCCATGAAGGCAGACTGGCGGAACTATAGCTGAGCGCACCAGCGCCGCCGGTGGCCGAGACCCCGCTGGAATAGGCGACGTTATAGGTTCCGGCGGCCGTCGGCGCCGCGCCGAAGGCGATCGCCGGTGCAGGATTGATCGTCACCGTCAGCGGCAGATTCGCGCTATACGTGCCGGAGTCGTTCACGGCGACGGTGAAATTGTATGTTCCTGCCTGCCCGTTCGTGGGCGCAGTGGGAGCGGACAATACGCCTGACGTGCTGATTGTCCAGCCCGGCGGCAGCGAGCCGCTGACCGGGGTCGTGGTCCATGTCCAGGGGCTGATGCCGCCCGAAACGGTCAACTGCTGCGAAAACACCGTCCCTACCGTGGCGGTCAATTGCTGGGTCGTTGTGGTGCTCGCTATCAGTGCCGGAACGGTAATCGTCACCGTGCCGGTCACGCTGGGATCCGCCACCGAGGTTGCTGTGATGGTCACCTTCTGCGCCGACGAAGTGGCCGCGGGCGCCGTAAAGGTCGCCCCGGTGGTCGATGTGTTGGAGAGCGAGGAGGAGGAGCGCCGCTCACGGTCCAGCTAACACCGTCGGGCGTGCCGTTTGTGTTCCTGTCATTGGTGACGGTCGCTGTTAGCGTTGACGTCTGTGCGCCACCCGATCCTGAGGCGCCACCTGAACCATCCACTGTCGTCAGTGTGGCCGTTACGGTAACGCTCGGCGACGCGGAATTGCCGCAGCAACCGGATAGATTGAAAGCCGCTATCATTGTGAAAATAAATAGGCTTGCAGCCGCCCTAATCGTCAGACCACTAAAAGCGAAATTCTTCCCGAACACAAACACTCGCGCCTCCAGAATGAAAATCAAATTGCAAAAACACTAGAACACTTCGGCACATGTGTCAATCGGAGTATTTGGCGCGGGCTCGGAAGATCACCGGGGCGGCTGCACCCGACATCGAAGAAGCGAACAAAAACAAGACGGAAAGCCTCTTGAGTGTGATAACGGCGTTAATAGTGGGGATTTGAGACAAGGATTTCATGCGAGACATAACGCTCCTCTTTCATTCGCCTTTTTCGTGACAAAATCTTTCTTTGCTGATTAAACCGAGCGTGCCAATCGGCACGGCGCAGATTGTCAACACAAATCGCGGCAGGCATAAACCGACTTGCTTGCCTCATGGCGACTTAAACGGGTGGAGCTGTTGGACGGGATAGCCTCATTCATCTCCAGGTTAGAATGCTTGGCGGGCCGGATGTAACGAAAGAGCCCGGGCATTGTACATCGGGCTCTTTCAGCCCTAAATCCATCTAATGATGGCGCCTAGTTGATGGTGTAAGTTGCCGAACTCTCCGCGCTGTTGGCATAGCCCGCTTCGTCGGCGATGGCCCTGATCGTTGTTGTGGAAGAGACGGCGATCGGAACCACATACTGAATTGCGGTCGATGAGTTAGCCGGATCGGTACCGTCAGTTGTGTAATAGACGGTTGACCCAGTGGAGTCGGTGTCCGGTGTGTAAGCGCTCACAACTATCGTCTGCGCCGTCGTATAGGTTCCCGCCGGCGGTGTGAAGGTTGGCGTATTGGCAGTGGTTCCATTGCCGACGTAGTAAGTTGCTGTGCTCACTACGCTGGGTATTGAATTGCCTGGAATCACCGCAATGGCCGATACCGTCGTGGGACTGACGGAGATGTTAATCGGATCTCGCCACCATTGGCGATGGGCGCGAATTGTTGCGTGGTGCCGGAGATGGGATAAGTCGGTGTTGTTCCGTCAGTGGTGAAGTAAATGTCCGCTGTCGGCGAACTCGGTGTACTGAGTGTTAACGTCAACGCGTCAGTATAAGTGCCGGCCGGGGGCTCGAAGACCGGTGGAGTTACTACCGATCCTGGCACCACGACTGTAATGGGCGTGCTCACGACCTGTCCTTCATTGCTCGTCGAGTACAAGGTATAAGTCTGAGTGGCTGTCGGGTAGATAGTTACAGATCCGGCGTCGGAAGTGAGCCTTACCGGACCAATCATGTCGATAAAATCGTATGATGAGTTAGACACGTTGTAACTGAAGGTCACAGCGGTCCCTGGACTTACACTCGTCGACGACGCGCTATAGCTGTTGATGACCGGCATAACCCCGGTATATTGGGGGTTTGCGCTAGTAAATGCGGTAACTGCATCCAGTCCCGGGAACTCCGGGGTGGCCTGGATGATATCGAAGTTCGAGGAGGCTATTGTTTTCAGATTGGCTAGGTCATCGTTGCTGAAGTTCGGGTTTGATACTCCATCGAGGAACCACTGGCCAGGGCCGCCGGAATTGTCAACATCGATCATCCCATACTGCTGCAGCGCTTTCAGGATGACCTGGTTGGCGGCCGAGAAGCCTGAGATATTGAAGCTGGCTTTCAGCCGGAGACGTGTTCCGATGGTGACGAGATTGGCGGTCGAGTTATAACTGGCCGCATGAGTAGCCGGCTGCACCCAATAGCCGCCATTTGAATCACCCAGCGTGTTGGGGGTTTCGAATGGAAGAGCATGATTGATGGCCCCGGCAAGTACCTCTCGTAACGCACCCAAGCGGGAATTTGGCAAGCCCCGAGGCGCTGACCGAAGTCCAGCCCCATGGACGGTCATTGTAGTTCAACAGGTCCCAAATCGCCTCGTTCTCGACATAGTAAACTCCGTTGCAGCGGTGTGCCTGGTAGAGCTCATAGAGCCAGCATTGCGCACGGTCGATCACAACATCGATTTGATCGCCAATGTAGGAACTGGGCCAGCCCTCGCAATCGGGATTGAAGTTGCCTCCGGGATAGTCAGTTGGGATTGGTGTTACGATATTATCGCTGCTGTCAGTGTAGCCATACTCATGAAGCGATAGTGCCGGCGTTTGAGTAGTGTCAACGACCATGTAGTCATAACCACCCGCAACGCCGGTTCGAACGATGGATGCAAAGCGTCGTTTACCGCGTTGGCGGCGAGGATGGTCGCCGAATTCGGATCGACAGCAGCGTTTGCGATGTTGGTGTTGAAGGCATTGGTCGATGGGAACGGAATAAATCCATTCAGGCTTGCGTTGTTGGCTTGGTAAGACAATCCGAGGTCGATGCCCTGGCAGGTTCCGGCCGGGTTGTTGATGGTATACGTTGCCGACCCACGTTGCTGTCAAGATAGCCGGGAGCCGTAGCGATCGCATTCACAGTTTCAGTGGCATCGACGGGGAACGGCGCATAATAATGTATTGTCGTTCCAGTCACCGGATAGGTGGGGGTGCTTCCGTCAATGGTGTAGAAGATAGTCGCGCCCGAGGTTCCATCGCTGATAGTGACTGTCTGCTGCGAAGTAAATGTGCCGCCGCTGGTTAAGGTCGGAGTGGCTGCCTTGGTTGAACCAATGTTATAGATGGCAGAGCCTGTCGCGCTCTGGTTATAGCCGGTAGCCACAGCAATGGCGTTCACGTCAGCGTAGCGTTGATCGCGACAGGGCCGGTGTACTTGGTGGAGTAGGCTGACGGTTGTGTTCCGTTGGTCGTGTAGTAAATGGTCGCGCCGGATGTCGCATCGGTGATGGTTACCGTCTGCGCCGAGGAGTATGTTCCGGCCGCGGGGCTAAATCCTGGTGTGGCCGCCACCGGCAGGTTGATGACATAGGTCTGCGACGCCACTCCGCTCTGTTGGTAAGCGGAGGACGCGGCGATCGCCATTACCGTTTCGTTGGCGGAGACAGTCAACGGCCCTGAATATACCGGCGAGAAGGTCGACGGCCCGATACCAGTGGTGGTGTAGTAGATCGTCGTTCCCACCGTCGCGTCGCTGATGGTGACTGTCTGTATTGTGGTATACGTCCCGCCAGACGGGCTCAGCGTCGGCGTAGCCGCGACAGGCAGACTACCGCTTCCCGGCGTGAAGACCACGTCGCGGAAGTAATTAATACCGGTAGAGTACACAGGGAATGATCCAGGGAAGTTGGAATAAACGCCGTCGTCACCGGATACGCTGCTCAAATCCTGGTTGGCGACCACACTCGCCATTCCTCCCGGCGTGATGTCGGACCAGTTGCCGGCGTTCACCGATACCACGTACTGCGTGCTGGCTGCTACCGACAGCGGCGTGGGCAGACTCTGTTGCTGCCAGCCGGATGCCGTTTCGTTGTTGAATACCACCGAAGTGAGCAGTGTTCCGGAGGAATTCCAGATATTTCCTGTGTGCACAGTGCCGACGTCGGAGACGTCCTTCCAGTAGCGAATGGCTCGTATCTCTCCGGCAAGATCGCTGGTGAAGACGGTGCCAAGTTCGTTGGGATAGTTCGTCTGGAGAACGCCTGTTTGGTATGGGATTTGTCCTGTAATCAGCGTCTCCGCGTCGCTGAGTCCGACGGTATAGCCGGCCGAGCCCATCAGGCTTTGCCTGTAGCCGGAAGCTACGGCAACGGCCTGCACCACTTCCCATTCGGTGGAAGAAACGGTGATGGGAGCTGTATACCTCGTTGACGCCGTCGTTGGCGTGGTTCCGTTCGTGGTGTAGTAGATTGTCGCGCCTGGCGTCGAGTCGCTGATGGTCACCGTCTGCGTGGATGCATATGTGCCCTGCGCAGGACTAAAGGAAGGCGTGGCAACCGGCAAGCCGCCCGTCGGCTGGAACACCACATCACGGAAAAAGTCTGCGCCGTTCCACCAGTCTGAAGGAAAGGTGCCAACTGTATTGGAATAAGCGCCGCCATTGATCGTGCTACTGGTAACGGTGCTCAAATCCTCATTGGTTACGGAGCTTTCATCCCGAATTGCGTATACATCGTGCGCGCTGTTGGTGTTGACCGAAACAATGTATGTGGTGTTCGCCGACGATGGCATAAGGAGTCGTCAAGTTCTGTTGCTGCCATCCCGGACGACGTTTCCCCTGGTGAAGGCTACCGATGTCAAGTAACGTCCCCGCGATCCGGCCGAGTTCGGCAGCCAGAGATTCCCAGTGTGCGTGCCGGTTTCGTTGCTGTCCTTCCAGAAACGGATTGCATTGATCTGCCCAGCAACGTCGCTGATGAAGAACATGCCCTGCTCGCCGGGAGTGCCGGTGTTGTTCTGGTTGAGCGTCACCGGCGTTTGCGTAGTAATTAAAGTCTCTGTGGTGTTTGAGCCTGAGTTGATGGTGTAAACCGCAGAGGCAACCGCGCTGTTCTGTATCGCCGCTGTGCGTGGCCAGCGCCTCCAGCGTCTCTGTGACAGAAACCGGAATCGCACTGGAGTAAACGGAAGAAGCGGTCGTCGGCGTGCTTCCGTTCGTGGTGTAGTAGATCGTCGCGCCCGAAGTTGCATCGGTGATGGTCACCGATTGCGCTGAAGAATAAGTTCCCGCAGCCGGGCTGAACGAAGGCGTCGCCACCACCGGCAGACTGATCGTATACACCGCCGAGGCAACCGCGCTGTTTGTATCGCCGCTGTGCGTGGCCAGCGCCTCCAGCGTCTCTGTGACAGAAACCGGAATCGCACTGGAGTAAACGGAAGAAGCGGTAGTCGGCGTGCTTCCGTTCGTGGTGTAGTAGATCGTCGCGCCCGAAGTCGCATCGGTAATCGTCACCGATTGCGCTGAAGAATAAGTTCCCGCAGCCGGGCTGAACGTAGGCGTCGCCACCACCGGCAGACTGATCGTATACACCGCCGAGGCAACCGCGCTGTTTGTATCGCCGCTGTGCGTGGCCAGCGCCTCCAGCGTCTCTGTGACAGAAACCGGAATCGCACTGGAGTAAACGGAAGAAGCGGTAGTCGGAGTGCTTCCGTTCGTGGTGTAGTAGATCGTCGCGCCCGAAGTTGCATCGGTAATCGTCACCGATTGCGCTGAAGAATAAGTTCCCGCAGCCGGGCTGAACGAAGGCGTCGCCACCACCGGCAGACTGATCGTATACACTGCCGAGGCCACCGCGCTGTTTGTATCGCCGCTGTGCGTGGCCAGCGCCTCCAGCGTCTCTGTGACAGAAACCGGAATCGCACTGGAGTAAACGGAAGAAGCGGTCGTTGGCGTACTTCCGTTCGTGGTGTAGTAGATCGTCGCGCCCGAAGTTGCATCGGTGATGGTCACCGATTGCGCTGAAGAATAAGTTCCCGCAGCCGGGCTGAACGAAGGCGTCGCCACCACCGGCAGACTGATCGTATACACCGCCGAGGCAACCGCGCTGTTTGTATCGCCGCTGTGCGTGGCCAGCGCCTCCAGCGTCTCTGTAACAGAAACCGGAATCGCACTGGAGTAAACGGAAGAAGCGGTCGTCGGCGTGCTTCCGTTCGTGGTGTAGTAGATCGTCGCGCCCGAAGTTGCATCGGTAATCGTCACCGACTGCGCCGACGAATACGTTCCGGCCGCGGGGCTGAAGGTTGGTGTGGCAACAACGATAACGCCAGAAGGTTGATACTCCCACATGTCGTTCAACTCGCCAAAGTTGCCGCTGGCGTCGAAGCCCTGGCCGCCAAACAGCCAGAAGTTTCCGCTGCCGTCGGTCATGCTTGAAGGGCTGATGCGTCCACCCGGAATGTTGCCGGAAGCAGGTGTTCCCTCGGTGCCGTAAACTCCTGACTGGCCGCAATTGGGCGCGCCCGCTGAACACGAAGGCAGAGTATTGCTTCCGCCCATCCATGCCCATTTATTGCTGGCGGGCAAGTACTCCCATACATCGTTCATGTAGCCTTGAACGTCGGCTGAGCTGAATCCCCAGCCGCCGGCGAGCCAGAAGTTGCCGCTGCTGTCGGTCCAGTTCGTTGAGCTTTGGCGTCCTCCGGGAATGTTGCCGGCAGCAGGCGTTCCCAATGTGCCATAAACTCCGGGCTGACCGCCATTGCTGCCTACGGTGTTGCTGCCGCCCATCCAGGTCCACTGATTCGTCGAGGGATTGTACTTCCAAAGATCGTTGAGCCAGCCCACGGCGTCAGTTGAGTCGTATCCCCAGCCGCCAAAGAGCCAGAAGTTTCCACTGCTGTCGGTCCAGACTGATGGATTCGTCCGGGAGCCTGGAATGTTGCCGGCTGCTGGTGTTCCCAGCGTGCCATAGGTTCCGGCTACAGTACCGGCGCTGCTTCCGCCCATCCACGTCCACTCGCCCGACGACGGACTGTATTTCCACAGGTCGTTGAGGACGGTCCAATAGCCGCCGCTGCCAAAACCTTCGCCGCCGAAGAGCCAGATATTTCCGCTGCTATCAACCCAGGACGAGCCGCTGTCGCGGGCTCCGGGAACGTTGCCGGCAGCCGGGGTTCCTTCCGTGCCGTAAACGCCAAGCTGGCCGCCGGTGGTGCTTCCACTCATCCACGCCCACTGCTTGGTGGACGGGTTGAACTTCCACAAGTCGTTGAGATCGCTAAGGCCCCCGCTGGCGCCGTAGCCGTCTCCGCCAAAAAGCCAGATATTTCCGCTGCTATCTGGCTTTGTTGTTGCCGGCCAGGTGCGGCTGCCGGGAAGATTGCCCGAGGCAAAGCTCCCCTCAGTGCCGTAAACACCGGCGATGCCGCCGCCTGTAACCGTGCTGCTGCCGGCTATCCATGCCCATTGCTTGGTAGAGGGATTGAACTCCCACAGGTCGTTGAGATTGACAAAGCCGTCCGCATCTCCGTTGGCGTCGATTCCTTCGCCGCCGAAGAGCCAGATGTTGCCGCTGCTGTCAGTCCAGCTGGCCGCGCTGTCGCGCCCCCCTGGCGTGTTGCCGGCGGCGAAAGTACCCTCAGTGCCGTAAACGCCGGGCTGGCCGCAGTCGGGCGAGGCTGTGCAGCCCGTCAACGTGGCGCTGCTGCCGTTCATCCAGCCCCATAGACCTGCCGAACTCAAGTTGATGGTGTACGCTGCGGAACTTGTGTAGCTGACCGACCAGCCGGCCGGTACATTATCGGCGATCGCCTCAAGCGTCTCTGAAGCCGAGACGGTGATCGGGGTACTGTAGACGGCCGAAGCGGTCGATGGAGCGGTCCCATTGGTGGTGTAATAGATGGTCGAGCCAGAGAGCGAATCGCTGATGGTCACAGTCTGTATCGAGGTATAAGTCCCGGCCGCCGGGCTGAAAGCGGGGGATGGCACTACAAACTGATAAACTACCGAACCCACCGCGCTGTTTGTATCGCCGCTGAGAACGGCAATGGCTTCCAATGTAACGATGCCGAAGTCGTTGCTGCCCGATTCTGGATTGACGACGAAGGAGCCGGTGTACTTTGTCGACGCGGTGGTCGGCGTGGTTCCAGTGGAGGAATAAGCGACCGTGTAGTAAATCGTGGCGCCCGTGGTTGCGTCGCTGATGGTGACTGATTGTGGCGCGTAAATTCCCTCAGTGCCGGGGCTGAGGACCGGTGTGGCTACCTGATCGTGTAAACCGCTGAAGCAACCGCGCTATTCGCCTGGCCACTGTGCGTGGCAAGTGCCTTCAGCGTCTCCGTGGCAGAGACCGCAATCGCGCTGGAGTAGAGCGTTGAAGCTGTCGTGGGCGTACTTCCGTTGGTTGTGTAGTAGATGCTTGCTCCTGAGGTGGAGTCGGTGATCGTCACCGTCTGCGGCGAGGTATACGTTCCTGCCGCTGGACTGAAGCCTGGCGTGGCAACCTGGATGGTATAAACCGCCGAACCTACCGCGCTGTTCGCTACTCCGCTGTGTGTGGCCAGCGCCTTCAGCGTTTCCGTGGCTGAGACAGCAATCGCGCTCGAGTAAACAGACGAAGCGGTTGTCGGCGTATTTCCATTGGTGGTGTAGTAAATAGTTGCGCCAGTGGTGGTGTCGCTGATGCTCACTGATTGCGCGCTGGTATATGTACCTGCAGCCGGACTGAAGGTCGGCGTAGCAACCTGGAGGGTATAAGCCGCAGAACCCACTGCGCTGTTCGTATAGCCGGTTTCCGTGGCCAGCGCTTTCAGTGTCTCAGTAGATGAAACCGTGATGGCACTCGAGTATACCGGTGAAGCGGTCGTCGGACTACTACCGTTTGTCGTGTAGTAGATGGTAGCGCCAGATGTGGAATCGCTGATTGTTACCGTCTGCGCCGTGGAATACGTGCCTGCAGCTGGACTGAAGGTCGGCGTAGCAACCTGGAGCGTATAAATCGCCGTGCCTACCGCACTGTTGTTATAGCCCGTCACATATTCAGAGATCGCCTGCAACGTCGTCGAGGCAGTGATAGGGATAGGGCCGGTATACACGAGCGAGCCTGCGTTCGGTGTAGTCCCGTCTGTCGTGTACCAGAGGTTCTCATTCGGGCCCACTCCGGGAGTTACGTCACTGATGGTCACGGTTTGTGCCGAGGAATACGTTCCCCCCGAAGGGCCGAAAGTTGGAGTACCCACAACAAAGTCAAAGGCTTCAGATGCAGTCGCGCTCTGCGTATAGCCTGTGGCTACGGCCATGGCATACAACGTCGCAGGAACATAACCATTGAAAAATGAAACCAGATTGATAGGGCCCGTATATTGGACTGTTCCGTAATCACCAATCTCCGGGGATCCGATTGCACTGTAGTAAATAGTCGCGCCTGGGGTCGAGTCGCTAATGGTCATTGTTTGCGGCGTGCTGTATGTGCCAGCCGCAAGGCTAAAAGTCGGCGTGGCGACCGTTTGGGCCGATGCTACCCGACCGCCGGAAAAAACTGCGAGAAGGATTATCAGGCTGAACATATGCAAATGAAGAGTAGACTTCACCAAAATGCGAAGATTTCCGCTGGACACCATGTGGTTCTCCTTGTTGACCATCACGCACGAATTGGCTGCAGGTCGCTAAATCGATACAGTAAAACGATATAGAGGGTAAAATCGACAAAGTAAACAATTATTTAACCAATAAGAGAAACTTTAGTACTGTACAGAATCCATTGAACAAGAGTTTCGTGCTGGCAGTTGCATCTGAAAAAGGACCCCATCAAGCCGATGGTCCGGTATGCACCTTTGGGCAACGTAGGTGTTGAGGCTCATTCGCAGTTGGCAAAGGGCAAGAAGAAGCGCGCCTTGTTGTGCATGAACACCGAGGTCACGCCGATGACCGATGTCGATTGGTTCAAGCCGGCTCTCGCCGTAGTCCGCATCAAGGACTACACCTGGCACGACAAGCGCCACACGGCCTGCAGCTGGTGGGTCATGGGAGGAGTGCCGTTAGCAGCTGTTGGTATGTACGTCGGGCACTCTACGACACAGATGACCATGCGATATACTCACCTTATGCCTGAGGCCAACACCTTTGCCAGCCACGTCGTCGACGCTTTCTACGAGGGTGAATCTGGGAATGGAACTGACGCCACAACTGATACCGGCAGGTAGAGCAGTTTTCCACAGGTATGTAAGTTATTGTAAACAAAGTGCGGAGAGGTGGCAGAGCCCGGTTGAATGCACCTGACTCGAAATCAGACGTACTCGCAAGGGTACCGGGGGTTCGAATCCCTCCCTCTCCGCCATAATCTTCAGAATCGATTACTTAGATAGAGAATTCGAATCGCCTGAGACGATTTTGTTCATGCCGAATAACCGGTCGTTCGCATGGCGTGAATCGAGCGCGCCAGCCGCGGCTGGCGGTATACTGTCGCCGCCGGGAAAGCAAAATGGAGATTCCTTGGTTCCAGGTCTCTGGCCGTGTGAAAGGGTATTTGCAAAACGACACACGGGTGCGGGGTCCGGGGTTCTCGATTTTGAAACCTGGAAATTCTCAGACCCACATACAAAATCGCGCGGTGAGAGATCTGGCAAATCAAACTGACCGGTTTCGCAGCCGGTCAAAACTCCTTTAGGCGGACGTTTCAAATGATACAGACCAGAAAGACACCGTATGGAATCGCCTCCTTCGCCTGCTGCATTCTGGCCGGGATTCTTTTCACTTCTTGCGCATTCGCAACCGACATGCGGGTGGGCATTATCGGCACCGATACTTCTCACGTGTTGGAATTCACCAAGCTTCTGAACGACGCTTCCAACCCGGATCATGTACCCGGCGCTAGCGTAGTCGCAGCCTTCAAAGGCGGCAGCCCGGACATACCTAGTAGCCGGGATCGGGTCGAAGGATTCAGCGCAGAACTCAAAGACAAATGGCACGTCCGGCTCGTCAGCCAGATTCGCGATCTCTGTCCGCTCGTTGATGGAATTCTGCTTGAGAGCGGGATGGCCGAGTTCACCTCGACCAGTTCCGGCAAGCCGCGGTCTGCGGAAAACCTGTATTCATCGATAAACCCCTCGCCTCCACGTTCGCCGGCGCACAGAAAATCGCTCAAATTGCGGAAGCCCACAAAGTTCCATGGTTCAGCACCTCGTCCTTGCGCTTTGGAGCAGTCTCGGCAATGCGCACTCCAGATATCTCCGGAGCCTCGGTTTGGGGACCGGGGCCATTTGAAGAACATCAGCAGCTCGATCTTTCCTGGACGCAATTCATTCCATCGAGATGCTCTTCACCATCATGGGACCCGGCGTAGAGCGGGTAACGCGCACCTCTACCCCCGATGCCGATGTGCTGACCGGATCTAAGGATGGCCGTATCGGAACGGTCCGCGCCATACGGCCTTACAGCACATTTGGCGCAGTCGTTTTCCACCACAATGGACTGCCAACCGTCTACAACGATGTGTCCAACACCTATCCTCCATTGGTAAGGCAAATTGTGACGTTCTTCCAAAATGGGCTCTCCACCCGTCCCCAACCAGGAGACATTGGAGATTTATGCTTTCATGAATGCAGCCCAGCAAAGTCTCAATAACGGGGGGATTGCGGTGAAGATTGCGAAGTGAGGGCCAGACCTTCCGTCCGCATTTTATTCCGGCCAAGAGTGGAACTGCCCGGTTGCCCAAACTTGCGCTGTTGACTACTTCCGTCCGTTGTCCTTAAGTTCAGCGCAACGTAGTAGTAGGTGTTACGAGTGACTGGTTGTCACATTCCGTTAAAAACTGGCCT
>CAWIVA010000015.1:0-39771 GCA_963839225.1 uncultured Acidobacteriaceae bacterium | reverse complement strand
GTGTTTTCCTGTACCTCGTTCAACTCGATTGCTCCTGCTAGTTGCCTTGTTCGCAGTTGCAGGTTGCAAAAAGAAGCCGCTTCCACCGCCTGAGGAGGCACCAGCAGGGCTGTCGCAGCACCCACAGCGCAGATCACAGCTACTCCCAGCGTGGTTTCGGCCGGAGACCAGGTTCAGCTCTCCTGGCAGACCACGGACGCCACCAGCGCTTCGATCGATGGTATCGGCGACGTTCCTACCTCGGGCATAAAGACCGTGACTCCGAGCGAGTCGACCAGCTATCACCTGGTTGCCCGCGGTGCGGGCGGCATCGGCTGACGCTTCAGCGCGGGTAACCGTCAATGCACCGCCGGCCGTGGTCGTGCCCACCAACACCATGAGCGCGGAAGAAGAGTTCAAGGCCAATGTGCAGGACATCTTCTTCGATTACGACACCTACGATGTCCGCGCCGATGCCCAGGCCACAATCTCGAAGGACGCCTCTTATCTGGTCAGCCATCCTGACGTGAAGTTCGTCATCGGCGGCTACTGCGACGAGCGCGGCTCCAACGAGTACAACCTGGCCCTGGGCCAGAACCGCGCAGACGCAGCCAAGAATGCGTTGGTCACGGCCGGAGTGGCCGCCGACCGCATCCGCGTGATCAGCTACGGCAAGGAAAAGCCATTCTGCACCGAATCCACCGAAGCCTGCTGGCAGCAGAATCGCCGCGGGGGCTTTACGCTGGACCGGTAACGAATCGCTCGGAGCAGAAAAGTAAGAACGGGTGCCTCAGGTCTTCGAGTCGAAGACCTGGGACGCCTCGAAGGCTCGCAAGCCGAAGCGGCCTCTGATCCCTTATACTCCGACTCCCGAATTTCACTGGTGAAAAATGCAGAATCCACACACACTTCGCAATCGCTTCCTCGGCGCGGCAATGTTTGCAATGGTTTTTGCGTTCCATGCCCGTTCCCGCGCATGCCGCCTCCAAAGAGATCATCGAGCTGCAAACGCAGGTGCAGCAGCTGCTGGACGATATGCAGCGGCTGCAGTCCACGATGGACAGCCGCTTTGGCGTGCTGCAACACCTGGTGGAGCAGAGCGCGGACACCGTCAACCAGATGACGGCTGCCGTGAATGATCTGCAAAAAGAAGACTCGACGCGCAGAACGAGAACGGCAACGGCAAGCTGGACACCGTCTCCGGCCAGGTGCAAACGCTTGAACGACTCGGTGGACGAGTTGAAGTCGCGCATCGCCAAGCTGGATAAATCGATTCAGGATATGCAGACCCAGTTGCAAACCCCGCAGCCTACGCCCGCCGGCGTGCTCGTCACGGCGCAGGTCCTGTTGCCCCAGCGCGGAACCGGCTACCCCTCCGCCGGCGGGAGATTTATCCGCCGCTGCGGCTTCGCCCTCGGCCAGCACAACGACCACCGGGCAGGCACCCCCGCTTGAAAGGAGACCTTTCAGGCTGGCGTGCGCGACTACAACGCCGCGCGCTACGACGTGGCTGCCGGCGAATTTCAGGATGTGCTGCACTATTATCCGCTCGACGACCTGGCCGGCAACGCCAATTTCTACCTGGGAGAGATCGCCTACCGCCAGAAGAATTACGCTGATGCGATCAAGAGCTATAACGCTGTGCTGGAAGGCTTCAGCGGCAATTCCAAGGCCCCGGCCGCGCAACTGCGCAAAGGATTGGCATTGCTGCAGGAGGGCAAGAAGGACGCCGGCATTCACGAATTGCGCCTGCTCATCCAGCGCCATCCGCAAACCCCTGAAGCTGCACAGGCAAAACCAAGCTCAACTCTCTCAACGCGAGATTTTCGGCTCTCTAGAAAAGGATGAGGATTTGAAATCTCGAATGCGGCTTTGAATGACGGGCGCGGTTGAACAGGCTACTAAAGATCGCCCGGGGAAAATCATTGATTTCTTTCTGGCGAATCGGAACGATTTACTAAGAAGAGGATCGAAATGGAAGAGCGAAAAAATGAGGCGGTGACGCCGGCTGCGAATGAAGTACTGCTAGTTACCAGCGGTGATCTCAGGCTTTCAGCCAACCAGGAGTGCTGGCCCGCGCAGAAGGAAATGGAAGAGAAGCTGACCGCGGCTTTCGCGCAAAAGGGCATCAAGCTGGTCCGCGCCCATGCTTACAACGAGTCGGAGAAGCACGGCTTCATTTCATCGCAGCGCATGGGGATGGACGTTTTCATGAACATTCATCCTGAGGCCAGGCTGGTTTTCGCCACAGCCGCATGGCAATACACGCATCACGTGCTGCCGGGTCTGCGCAGCCATCGGGGGCCGATTTTGACCGTAGCCAACTGGTCGGGTCAATGGCCAGGATTGGTGGGCCTGCTCAACCTGAATGGATCGCTCGTCAAGGCCGGCAAAAAGTTCTCCTCCATCTGGAGCAAGCATTTCACCGACGATTATTTTCTCTCCGCGCTGACGGAATGGCTGCGCGACGGAAAAATCACGCACGATCAGTCTCATGTTCACGCTCTGGACCGGGGTAAACTTCCGGCCGAAAGCGCGAAGCTGGGCGCCGCACTGGCCGGTGACCTGAAGCGGCGCAAGGCAATCATGGGCATCTTCGATGAAGGCTGCATGGGAATGTACAACGCCATCATCGACGACGAGTTGCTGAACCCTGCGGGGATTTTCAAGGAGCGTCTGAGCCAATCCGCGCTGGTGGCGAAGATGCGGACGGTTAGCCACACCGAGGCGGAGGCCGTTTATAAGTGGCTGGTGGCTAAAGGAGTGAAGTTCTCGCTCGGCAAGGATTCAGCTACCGAGCTGACTCTGGAGCAAGTACTTGAGCAGTGCAAAATGTATGTCGCCGCGGTCCGGATTGCACACGACTTCGGCTGCGATGCAATCGGCATCCAGTATCAGCAGGGCTTGAAAGATATGGCGCCGGCGTCGGACCTGGCCGAGGGGCTGCTGAACAATGCCGAGCGGCCGCCGGTCTTTGCCGAGGGCGGGAAGAGGAGCTCTATGCGGGCGGGCCGGTGGTGCATTTTAACGAGGTAGATGAATGCGCCGGCGTGGATGCGATGATTACCAATTGCTGCTGGAGGCGCTTGGGCTTGATCCATCGACGACGTTGCACGATGTTCGCTGGGGCGAGCAATACAAGGACGACGGACTGGACGCGTTTGTGTGGCTGCTGCAAATCTCCGGCGCCGCACCGGCCAATCATTTTGTTGGCGGCTATGCCGGAGCCAGCAGCGAGCGCCAGCCGGCTATGTACTTTCCTCTCGGCGGCGGATCGCTGAAGGGCGTCGGCAAGCCGGGGGAGATCGTCTGGAGCCGCGTATTTGTCGAGGACGGCGCGCTGCATGCCGACCTGGGACGGGGTACCGTGGTCACGCTGCCTGCGACCGAGACGGAGCGCCGCTGGAAGCAGACCACCTATCAATGGCCTATCGTGAATGCCGTCTTCCACGGCGTCAGCCAGAATCAATTCATGGCTCGCCACCGCGCCAATCACGTGAACGTTGCGTATGCGCCCACAGCCGAAGCTGCCGACAAGGCTCTTGCGACCAAGGCCGCCATGATGGCAGAGTTGGGGCTCGCCGTACATATTTGCGGAACCACGCAATTAAGCTAGGGCCGCGATAATCTCATCGGTGGAGCGCACCCGCCCGATGCGGGGAAAGATGCGCTCCACGGAGTTCGCATGGCTTTCCGCAGTTTGGCCGGTCATGGCATCCACTGCAAAGATCAGCTCGTATCCGCGCTCGTAGGCGTCACGCGCCGTGCTCTCCACGCCGGCCTCGGTGGAGATACCGCAGATCACAATCGTCGTCAGCCCGCGGCGGCGGAGTTGCAGATCGAGATCAGTGCCGTAGAATGCTCCCCACTGGCGCTTGAGAATCACCACGTCGCTCGGCTGTTGCTCGAGCTCGGGAATCAACTCGCTCCAATCCGGCGGCAGGTTCCTGTGGCCCGCATGGGCTGGTCGGTGGGAGTTTTCAGCCGGTCGGCTCCATCCGCAGAGCCGCCCACATGCACCAAAATCGGTTGCGCTCCCGCCTGACGGGCCGCGGCCAACAGGCGCGCGCTGTTGGCGATTACCGAAGGTTTGGAATGCGGCGCGCCTCCCGGTATTGCGGCAATTCCTTTTTGCAAATCGATGACCAAGACGGCCGTTCGTTTTGGGTCGAGCTTGAGATCGCTCACTGTTGAATTCCCTCCTGTGTGGGTAGAATTCCCATCTCTCTGTAGATGGGCCGAATCACTCGCCGCAGTGCCGGCAGCCGCGTCACGAACCATGCGCCGCCCAGAACTACGACGGCTCCGTTGATGACGACTGTCCATGGAGCGCCGATTTTGTCGGCCATGGTCCCGGCCAGCAAGCTGCCAAAGGGCGCCATGCCCATGAAGGCCATAGTGTAGTAGCTCATCACACGGCCGCGCTTGTCTTCGCTGACGATGGTTTGGATGACGGTGTTGCTGCCGGCCATGCCCTGCATCATTCCCATCCCGGCAACAAATACCATGATCATCGAGAGCCAGAAGACGTGCGAGAGGCCGAAGCCGATCAGTCCCAGGCCAAAGACAGCGGCGGCGATGGGAATCATGCGGATCAAGCCGCGCACGCTCTTGCGCGCTGCCAGCGAGAGCGCGGAGACCAGCGCGCCCACGCCCATTGCGCCCATCAGAAAACCCAAAGTGTGCGGGCCACCATGCAGCACCTTCGCCGCAAAGATGGGCATGAGCACCACGAAGGGCATTCCCATCAGACTGACGACGGCAAAAAGCAACAAAATGGTGCGCACAGGAACGAATTCTGAAACATAGGTCCAGCCGGCCTTCAACTCGGTCAGCATCGAAGTAACCCGCCGTTCGACCGGCCGCGGTCGCACTCGCATCATCAGCAACGAGGCAATCACAGCAAGGTAACTGATCCCATCGATGAGAAAGCACCAGCCCTCGCTCGAGACCGCGATCAGCATTCCGGCCAGCGACGGGCCGATGAGGCGCGCCACATTCACCATGGAGGAGTTGATGGCGATGGCGTTGCCCAGGTCGCGCTTGTCGTCGACCATCTGCACCATGAAAGACTGGCGGCCGGGCATATCGAATGCATTGATGATGCCCTGCATCACGCTGAAAGCCAGCAGCCAGGGGATGGTGATCCAGCCGGACAGAGTGAGCGCGGCCAGCGCCAGCGACTGCACCATGGAGAGCGTCTGCGTCCAGACGAGAACTTTGCGCCGGTCTGCCCGGTCAATCCATACGCCGGCAAACGGCGCGAAGAGAAAAGTGGGAATCTGGCCGGCGAAGCTGACCGTACCTAAGAGCAGCGCCGATCCGGTGAGCCGGTAGACCAGCCAACTGGTGGCGATGCGCGTCATCCAGGTGCCGATGAGCGAGATGGTCTGGCCGCCGAAGAAGAGGCGGAAGTTGCGATGGCGCAGCGCGCGCCAGGCGTGGGATGAGCCGCCGAATATGCGCGGCGAATCGGCGCCGGTGGATTCGGCTGGGTTCGCGGGCTCTGTTTTTTCGGTACTGCTCAGAATGGGTTCCTCAGTAAAGCCTGAAATTCACCTCGACCGCGATCCTGGCCGGGACAGGCTCGCCGTTTTTCATTGCAGGTTTGAATCGGTATTTCTTGACAGCCCCAATGGATTGCTCTGTCAAACCATAGTTCAGGGCTTTAACCACACGAAGGTCTTGCGGTAATCCGTTGCGGTCGACGATTAACGAAATCAGACACGTCCCTTGGTATTTTGCTTGCCGCGCAGCTTCTGAGAACTCCGCTTCTGGCCAAATCAGAGGGGCCGGAGGGCTGATTCCATTTTTTGCGAGATTGAGAGTAACAGCATCGATGCTTTCAGCCGAACCCGAAGTATAGTCCGGGGCGAGTACGGCCTCCTCCAGCGGCTGTGTGAGCTCTCCGAAGTTCTGTTCCGGTTGGGATATCAGAAGCAATCGAAAGAATTTATTGGCTTTGTCATCCTTAGTCTGCGCGACGCAGGTTTGCAGGGATACTTCCACAGATTGTCCAATTACGACGGACGCGCCATTGTATCTACCCGGATTGAACCGATCCGCGCCCACAATTTTGAGCGCAAACAAGTCTAAATCTGTGCCCAGCGGGTGAAGAAACATAATGTTGCGCGGCTTGCCTGTCTCGTCCACGATGAGAGAAAGCGCAAATTTACCGTTTACCTTTCTTCTGCACTTTTCCATGGGGACGGGCCCCAGGTCGAGCGGTAGTAACTCAGGAGCCGATACGCCCGGTCCGACAGCATATACCTTCACCGGTGCAGGCTGCGTATCTGCCTGCAAGCCAGTCACGGTCTGGGTAATTTGTTGTCCGCCGGAATAACTTGTTACCAGCAGAGCGCTTAGCACAATTACTGAGCACTTCCGCATAAGCTTACCTCTAACTCAGCAGAATGCCTCCATCATACAACTCCCAGTTACGGAGCAGGAAGGCGTAGTCGAAGGCGATCTCCTTCAGATAGTCGTAGCGGCCGCTGGCGCCGCCGTGGCCGGCTTGCATGTTAGTTAGCAGCAGCAGTGGGTTGTTATCGGTTTTGAGGGTGCGGAGTTTGGCCACATATTTAGCCGGCTCCCAGTACATGACCTGGCTGTCATGGAGCGATGTTTTTACCAGCATGGCGGGGTAACTCGCGGCTTTCAGATTGTCATAGGGCGAGTAACTCAGCATGGTCTTGAAGTAAGTCTCTTCGTTGGGGTTGCCCCACTCTTCGTATTCGGGAACGGTGAGGGGGAGTGTCGCGTCGAGCATGGTGTTCATTACATCGACAAAGGGAACATGAGAGACTACGGCGCGGAAGAGATCGGGACGCATGTTTGTGACTGCGCCCATCAATAATCCTCCAGCAGAGCCGCCTTCGATGGCTACTCGATTGCGGTCGCCGTAACCGGAGGCGGTTAGGTGCTCGACAGCGGCGATGAAGTCAGTGAATGTGTTGCGCTTGAGGAGCATCTTGCCGGCGTCGTGCCAGGGCTCTCCCAGGTCGCCGCCGCCGCGGATGTGTGCGTAGGCCATGACTACGCCGCGATCGAGAAGGCTGAGACGGTTGCTGCTGAAGCTGAGAGGGAGCGAATAGCCGTAGGACCCGTAGCCGTAAACGTAGAGAGGGTTCGATCCCTCATTGGAACCTCCGATCAAGTCCTTCTCCCAATCGGCCGTTTCAGGGGCTAAAGTGGTGATTTTGCGGCACTTACGGCACGACAGTCGTGCCCTGACACAAGTTCGGATTTTTCAGCTTTGCGTTTGTCTTTGCGGTAGACGATTGAGATGGGAATCTTTACGCCGTCGGGCGCCGTGGCTTGAATGCGCTCGCTGGCGTAGAGAGTGCGGTCGAAGCCGCCGGGGATTTCCAACTGTTTGAGAAGAGTGGATGCGCCTGTGGCCACGTCGTACTCGTAAACCGAATTAGGCGTGACGAGAGATTGGTAGGCATAGCGAAAGGTGGGTGTGTCAAAGATGCGGTTGACGTGAGGATGGGCGCTGTAGGCCGGCTCTGGGAATGTGATTTCGCCGGCAGGCTTGGCTTCAGGACCGTCTCCGTTGAAGCGATGGATGCGCAGACGGGGAAGCCCATCCTCGCGCTCGCAGGCTACGAAGAAGTTTGCGAAGAGGTCTACATCTTCGAGCATGATCGAGTCGCGATGGGGGATTCGCTCGGTCCAATATTCGCGGCTCGGGGTAGCCACTGGAGCCGTGACCAGGCGAAAGTTGCGGCCGCGGTCGTTGGTGCGGATGAACCACAAGCCGTTGCGATGGTCCACGGAGTATTCCTGATCGTCCTGGCGGGGAGCGATGAGGGTGAAGGCGCCTTCAGGGTTGGCGGCAGGAAGCACATGGGACTCGCTGGTGATGTGACTGGCCGATTCGAGGACGATAAATTTGCCGTCGCGGGTGCGGCCTGCGCCCAGGTTGAAACGCTCGTCGTCGTCCTGATAGATCAGGACGTCTTCAGAATGCGGAGTGCCGCGGTGGTGACGCCATAGCTGGTATTGGCGCTTCTGCTCTTCGTCTTCAACGGTATAGAAGAGGGTTCGATTGTCGGCGGCCCAGACCACGGAGCCTACGCGCTCGATTTCGCCGGGGAGCGTCTCGTTGGTTTCGAGATCTTTGATGTGCAGCGTGTATTGGCGGAAGCCTGTTGTGTCAGTGGTGTAGGCCAGCCAACGGCCATCGTCGGTGATGTCGGTCGCGCCGAAGGAGAAGAAGGCATGGCCCTGGGCTAACTGGTTGCCGTCGAGGGTTATTTGTTCGGGTTGATCGTCCGAAAAGCCGGAAGCAGGTGCTTCGACTCGCTGCGCTCGCTCAGGATGACAGTCGTTTGGGAGTTTTGGGTCGTGTGAAGCTCGTTGATCGATGGCGGCTTTGCGGCAGTTGATTGCGTACTGTTGGCCCTCCTCGGTGCGGATGTAGTACCACCAGCCGCCATAGCGGAAGGGAACTGAGACATCGGTCTGCTTGATGTGCGAGAGCATTTCCTGGTAGAGGTCTTCGCGGAGGGCGGCCAGGGGTTCCATCCAGGCTTCGGTGTGGGCGTTTTCGGCTTCAAGGTATGCCGTGACTTCGGGATCCTGCTTGTCGCGGAGCCAGGCATAGTCGTCGGTGAGGAGCACGCCATGCAAACTGGTCTCAGAGTGCTGCTTGCGGGCGATTGGGGCTGGTGATGAAGGCTGGCTCTGAATCATTTCATTCCTAGTGTATCGGCTGGAGCGGAGGTGATTGTGGGTTCCCTGTTTTCAGATCTTAAGAAGGCCGGATCCGCCTGCGTGAGATTTGAACAACAGCGCCGCGATGTGGAAAGATGACAGGTTGACTGCATGCAGCCTCAAGCTCGAATCATAGAAAGACGCGACGAATGAGAATTCCCATGAATAGATTGTTATTGCTGTGGCTTTCGGTTTCGCTTGCTTTGCCTGCACTGGCCCAGATGCCCGTCGCCGCAGTGCGAACAGTTGAGACTCGGAACGCTACGTTGCGGCTGAATGCAGAGTCCTGCGACCTGGTGGGACTCGATTGGAAAGCGCCGGCGCTCCAGATTGTTGCCGAACCTCGATTAGGTGAAAATTTTCGACTTTTGCTGCCCAGACCTGGATACGAAGCTGCCTACTTCAATAGCCGCGACCAGAAAGTGAGCCGCATTGAAGCCACCGCCGACGGCGTGGTCTGCAGCTACGATTCGCTGCGGAGGGACGACGAACAGTTGCCGGTCAAGGTGCAATACGAGATTCGCGCCGCCGGCTCTCAGATACAGTTTTCCATCACGGTTGATAACCCCACCGATCGGCCTTTGGCAGAGGTCTATTACGGAATTCTGGGCGGGCTGAAGGGGATTGGCGACCGCTTGGATACGCAGTCGCTGGTGCCGGGAGTTTTCTCAAACTGGCGCCGGCCCTGTTTCACTCCTTCAAGGCCGGAAGCTACGGAGGCGGCAATCTCGGCATCCGTTACGACGCTACGAGCTTTACCTACCCCGGAGCCATGCCGATGGGCTGGATGGATGTTTACAACCTAAAAACCGGCTTGGGCTACTACTACGCGAACCAGGATCCTGAGACGCGTCTCTCCGCACTTTACTTTGAGATGAGGCCGTTTACAAAGAGCGCTGTGGTCAAGGACAACTGGCCGGGAACCGATGAAGTGCCGGAAGGCGAGCCGATCGGCCTGACCATGGGCTGGCTCAATATGCCCTACCTCAGCAAAGGCGTCTTTCGCGCTGGCCCGGTTGCTCTGCAGGTGCATGAGGGCGATTGGCACGCCGCCAGCGGAATTTACCGGAAATGGTTCGATCAGCACTTCGTCGTCGAACGCAAGCCTGACTGGCTCCGCGAGGAGATGGCCTGGCAATCGGTGATTATCTCCAACCCCGAGGATGTGATTGTGCATCGCTTCACGGAGTTGCCCCGGCTGGCGGCCGATGCCAAAAAGTACGGCGTTACCACCTTCGAAATTCTGGGCTGGGATATGGGCGGCATCGATCGCGGCTATCCGCAGTATCGTCCCAATCCGCGCCTCGGCACCGCAGAGGAGTTCCGCAGCGCGCTCAAGGAGATTCGCGCCCTCGGCGTTCACCCGCTGCTGTTTGCCAATATTCAGCAGGCGGACACGGCTACGCCCCTCTACAAATCAGAGTTATCCCGCTATGCCGTCGAAGGCCGATGGGCGCCGGATTTGCACCTGATGGGCTGGGGCGAGGGCACCATCAGCGCGCGCATGGGCCTGGCGCGCTCAAACATGACGCTAGTCAGCCCGGCTCATCCTCAATTCAGGAAATTTCTGATGGATCAGTATATGCAGATGATTCGCGATGGCGCCGATGGGTTTCAACTGGATAAAACCTGCGGGGTCGATGCGCTGGACTTCAATCCTGCGCTTCCGGTTTCGCCCGATAAGTCGCTCGTCGGCGGGGTGCTGGACACGTTCAAAGAACTGCTTGAGAAGGGGCGGCAGATCAATCCTAATTTCTCGCTGGCTTCAGAGATCTGGATCGATCGCGCGCTGCCCTTTGTGGACGTCTCTTATCTCCGCATGGGCGACTTGGAGATGAAATCCACGGCCATGCGCTACACCTTCCCTGAATGGAAGCCGACCATCTTTGGCGAAAGCCCGGGCGACTTCAACCCCATGAACAACGGCATGCGCTATGGAATGGTATGGGCTCTTGCGCCGCGGCATTATAACGATTCGCTCGATGAACCGCTTCAGCGGCCGCTCTCGCGCTATGTAGCCGAGTTGATCCGCATCCGCAAGCAATATCGAGATGTGCTATTTGACGGACGCTTCAAGGACTCGATCGGCGGCTCCATTGAGGGTGACAAGGACGTGCGTTATTCGGTTTTTGAGAATAACGCTGCTACGGCCAGGGCGATGGTGGTGGTCAACTACGGCGACCAGCCGGAAACGGCGAAAGTGGCCCTGGCAGGCGCCGACGGACGCGAGGTTGAGGTCGCCGCGCCTTTTGAGGCGGATAGGAAAGGAAAGCTGCCGCTCACTCTGACCCTACCTTCCCGTCGATGCGTTGTTGTGGTGCTCCGGTCTCAGTAAGGGAACTTTTGCTGCGGCGTCCGCGTACAATAAAGAGCGATGAAAGGCTTTCACCGCGCACATTCGACGATCTTCAGGCTGATTCTAGCCGCACTGGTGGGGTTTTCCTGGACGGCGGCCACAGCTGAACGGGTTCAGGACCTGCCTAAACCCACCGATTATGTAAGCGATTATGCCCATGTGCTTTCGGCAGAGGCGATTGCGCGGCTGGATAGCCTCTGCGCACAACTGGACCACTCCCAGGCCAATGCTCAGATTGCGGTTGTTACCATTCACAACCTGGATGGGGACGACGCAGCGGATTATGCCAACCAGCTGGAAGACAAGTGGAAGATGGGGCGCAAAGGATCGGACCGCGGCGCGCTGCTGCTGTTGGCTGTGGACGACCATAAATACCGGATCGATGTGGGCTACGGATTGGAAGGCATATTGCCCGACGGCAAGGTGGGCGATATCGGGCGAGAGATGGTCCCCTATCTGCGGGCCAATGACTATGACAGCGCTATCGCTACGGCTGTCGATGAGATGGCGCAGGTGATCGCCGCCGATGCGAAGATTACACTGGCAGATGAGCCCATGCCGGCCAGTCAGCCCGTGAGCCAGATGCACCACAGCGCGGTGTTGGGCAAGCTGATCTTGCTTCTCTTCGTGCTGATCTTTTTTGGCGGCTCTTCTCTCTTCAGAATGCTGCTTGGCTTTGGCCTTTTCTCCGGTATTTTTAATGGGCGAAACTGGGGTGGCGGTGGGGGCGGTGGATTTGGAGGCGGCGGCGGATTTGGCGGTGGTGGTGGCGGCTTTGGCGGATTTGGCGGAGGGGGCTTTGGAGGCGGTGGAGCTGGGGGAAGCTGGTAGGATCTTGAATTCGTAGAAAGGAGTCCGCTGCGGCGGGCCGGAGGAGAAAAAACAATATGAGCAAGGGACTTTGGATTGTGCTGGGAGTGGTGGGCGTTCTGGTGCTGGTGGTGTTGATGGTTTTCAGCAGCTATGTAAGCGCGCGGAACGAGATGGTGACTAAGGACCAACTGTCAAATCGATGTGGTCAGAAGTGGATGTGCAACTTGAGCGGCGGGCCGACTTGATTCCCAACCTCGTCGAGACCGTGAAGGGCTTTACCAAAGAGGAAAGCACCGTCTTTGGCGATATCGCCAATGCGCGGGCGGGGATGCTGAATGCTCAGGGACCGGCGGCGAAGATTGCGGCCAACGGGCAGCTGGATGGGGCGATCGGGCGCTTGCTGCTGCTCACAGAAAATTACCCGCAATTGCGTTCGAGCGAGCAGTTTATGAGGCTGCAGGATGAGCTCTCAGGGACTGAAAACCGTATTGGAGTGGCGCGCAAGCGGTATAACGATGCCATTCAGGATTACAACACGTTCATTCTGCAGTTTCCGAACAATATCTGGGCGGGGATGGCTGGGTTCAAGCAGAATGACGCTTACTTTACGGCTAGTCCAGCAGCGCGGACTGTGCCTTCGGTGAAGTTTTAAGCAACAAAGAATCGCGTAGGCAGAAGAGGCCATCCCGCTAAGCGGGATGGCCTCTTCTGCGAATTCGGTTTGAGCATGGCCCAGAGTATCCGTTTGCTTGAGCGGTCTATTTGAAAGAGGCGATAGCGCTGGCCTCGTCATTGTAGATGTCAAAAACGGTGTAGAGCTTGGTCAACTGCAGCAGGTCGTGAACCTTCCTGGTCAGCTTGAGCAGCTTGAGCGAGGCCCCCTGGTTCTTGACGGTGGTGTAGGCGCTCACCAGTTCGCCCAGTCCGGAACTATCGATATAGTTCACTTCTCCCAGGTCGAGCAGGATGCGCTTCTGGCCTTTGCCGATCAGATCGCGAATGGCATCGCGGACCTGCACGCTGCCTTCGCCCAGGGTGATCCGCCCGTTGAGGTCCAGGACGGTAACGCCGTCCAGTTCGCGGGAAGCAATAGTTAGTGCCACGGAAAATCCTCCTTAGTTGGTATTGCGATTATAGTACGTGCCGGAAGCCCGAGAGGAGAGTTCTCAACCCGCTTGCATTGCCGGAACTCCGTTTTGCCGCGCGCGAATCAAACGCCGCGTCCTAATGTTTCTCGCCTGCCGGAGCCAGATGCTTGACCAGGGTCAGCTCCGTCCCGGGGTGCAGTTGTCGAAAGTGTACCTCATCCATGAAAGAACGGATGAGAAAGATGCCGCGGCCGGTGCCGCGCAAAAGATTTTCCGGGGCGAGGGGGTCGGGAAGCGTATCCGGATCCAGGTCCTTGCCCTGGTCGGCGATTACAAACACCAGCGCATCGCCATTGTTCTCGAAACTGAAGTTCAGTTGCTTATCGGGATTGTACTCGTTGCCATGCATGACGGCGTTAACTGCGGCTTCGCGCACTGCCATGGTGACGTGAAAACACTCTTCCTCGTCGAGCCCGGCCTCCATAGCCAGTTTTTCAGCAGCGGCCTCAACCGTTCCCACACTCTCCATGGTAGAACTCAATATCCAGTTCATTCGTCCTGCCTTGGGTCCGCTCACCGGCTTCGAGTCCGCCTCTTCCGCAACAAGGTGGGTTTTTTTGCCCATCCTGTTCTTAATAACCTTAGCTGGAGTTTCATGGCTGGGAGGGATTGTGTCAAGCGGCATTTGGGTGAGGCCGGCCATTGGACTCAAAATGCTCATGGCGACCCCTCTTGCATGAAGGCACGGGCCTGATCTCTTGCCCCATGAAAGACGTGCAGAATTTGAATTATACCGCGCGATTTGCGGAAATAGATCACATATTTGCCAACAGGAAAACTAAAGGCGCCGGCCGGATGCACACACAGGCGCAAGTCGCCTGCAAAACGGTATATTCGCTACCTATTCGGGAGAACTGCGTGGCAGCTGATTTATGTTCAAGGAAACTCAATTGAGTGCAGTTTCTCCCGTCGTACGATGCGGCAGGGTTACCCAACTTTATCCATCCGCACGCACAGCCGGCCTGTAAAGTAATACACTCACCTCATGCAGCCTGGAACCACAGCACGGGTCAGCCTGACGGCGCTGCTGGGCACCCCGGTCACCGATTCGCAGGGACATCTGCGCGGGCGGCTAAAGGATGTTGCCGTGGCCACGGGCCCGGATGCGGGCAAGGTGGCGGGGCTGGTGCTGAAGACCCGCGCCGGACTGTGCATTGTGCCCTCAGAAGACGTGATGGAGACCCCGGCGGGCACGCTGGAGCTCAGGTCCTCAGGCGCGCTGGTGCCGCTCAAGGATGATGGCAACTATATCTATCTGCAGCAGGACCTGATTGACCGGCAGATCATCGATATTCACGGGCGCAAGGTAGTGCGGGTGAACGATGTGGACTTGGAGTGGCTGGGCGAGGGCGCGGCTCACCTGCTGCGCGTGGCCGAGGTGGAAGTGGGGCTGCGCGGGGCCTTTCGTCGGGTCTTCAAAGGCCTGCTTCCGCGGGCCACGCTGGAGGCTATCTCGCGCAAGTTTGCCGCGCACGGAATTCCCTGGCAGTTTGTAGACGTGATCGAGGTGGACCCGGCGCGGCGGGTGAAGCTGCGCATCGAGTACGAGCGGCTGTCGGAGATTCACCCCTCCGACCTGGCCGATATTCTTGAAGACCTGGCGCCGGCCGAGCGCGAGGCGGTCTTTACGTCGCTGGACGAAGATGTGGCCGCCGAAACGCTGGAAGAGGTTGAGCCCAGGATGCAGAAGGCGCTACTGGAAAAGCTCGACGAAGAGAAGATTGCCGACATCGTTGAGGAGATGGACCCCGGCGCCGCGGCCGATCTGCTGGCCGAGCTCTCCGAAGAGCAATCCGACGCAATTCTCGAAGAGATGGAGCCGGAGGAACGGCAGGAGGTGGAAGAGCTACTGGAGTTCGACGAAAACTCGGCCGCCGGCGCAATGACCACCGACTTTATCCATTTGGGCATGGATGCGACCGTGGCGCAGGCGGTGCGAGGCGCTGCGCAACTTTGACGGCGACCCGGAGAGCGTGACGAGATCTACCTGCTGGACGAAAAAGAAATGCTGCGCGGGGCCATTTCGCTGGCCAGGCTGGTGGTGGCGCTGCCGGAGACGCGGCTGGCGGTGCTGGCCGAGCCGCGCGTGCTCTCCTGTCCCGCCGATACCAGCCAGGGACGATCTGGCCGAGCTCTTCGACAAATACAATCTGCACGCGCTGCCGGTGGTGGATGCACAGGGCCGCATGGTGGGCGAGGTGCAGGCCGATCACGTGATTAGTTTCCTGCGCGAAAAACTGTAATGTTGATTGCATAGATTCCTTCTACCGGAACCGATTACTGCTTCAATAAGGCTGTGCTACACTTCTTCCAAATCGCATCCGACAATTCTGCTCATGGTTACCATCCCCTTGGCTGGAAGAGTGGAGGAATGCCGGAGCGGCTGAATGCGCTCTTCCGGTATCGGCGCCGTCCTGACAGGAGGCAAATTGGAACCTAAGAACAATGAGTTTGTAAATACGTGGAAACCTATAACGGAAAAATATGCGGAAGCAGATGTTCCGCCTGTGGCAAGGCCTGCATCATCCGTTCAGACCGTGCCGGCCGGCGCAGCGCCTCCAAAAACGGAGGATCAGAAACAACCTAAGCCGAAGATGCATGGAGTTGCGCACGTCGATATTCCCGCCGAGTTTCGGACGGCGGAAGCGCGGACGTCCAGCGGACGCCCAATCATGATTTCAATCGTTGCCGTCTATATGCTCATCAAGGCAGTCGTCTGTCTGCTCCTTGCCCTCGTTCCTGGGGCGATCCGGATTCTGGAATGGCAAGCTTTCTTGCCTCACATCCTTCGCTTGCGCTCAGCATGCTTCCACGAATCTTCCGGCCTTCTCCATATCTGTCCGGCGAAGCGCAGGGACACTATGTTCAAGCGCTCCCGCTTCTTTTTCTGCTGCTCGCGGTTCTTTGCGGGCTTCTGGCATTCAAGCTATGGACGCTGTCAGCCAAATGGCGCTTCGCAGCTATGTTCTGGGCATTTTATTCGCTGTGCACCACGGTGCGTTTTCTTGTGCTCGATTCCATCATCCGGAGTTCAGTGGCTATCAATTTCCCTCCCATGCCCGCCCAATATAAGCTGGCTATTCTGCTGAGCCTTGCATGGAATCTACTCATTCTTTGCTACCTGGCCTTTTATCCCGGCGTGAAAGAGGCATTCGAAAGGGGCTACTAGCTGGCCGGCCCCTCGATTTTCCGTGCGAAATGCCGTAAATCCTGTAAACAGTGCACGAGAGCGATTCCCACGTGACAGCAATGTGAGCAATATTGCTCAGTTCTATTCCCGCTATTGATCTAATGTGATAGATAATCCCCGAAATATTGCGGATTTGTGAAAGAATTGTTCAATGATCCAGTTTCCCAAGATTATTCAGGGCGGCATGGGCGTGGGCGTATCGAATTGGCGCCTCGCCAATGCGGTCTCTAAACTCGGCCAGCTTGGCGTGGTCTCAGGCACGGCGCTCGATGCGCTGTTTGTGCGCCGGCTTGCCGATGGCGACCAGGGCGGACATATGCGCCGCGGATTGGATGCATTTCCCTTTCCAGAGATGGCCCGGCGCATCTGGCAGGAGTACTTTGTTGCCGGCGGCAAGCCCATCGAAGCGCCTTATCCGCTGGCGCCGGTGCACCAGCGCAAGGATGTGCGCAAGGCGATCGAGCTTTGCATAGTGAGCAACTTCGTTGAAGTATTTCTGGCGCGGGAAGACCACAATAATCCGGTGGGGATTAATTTTCTTGAGAAGGTGCAGATGCCGCACATGGCTTCAATCTATGGAGCGATGCTGGCGGGCGTGGGCTACGTGCTGATGGGCGCGGGGATTCCCCTGCACATTCCCGGGGTCCTAGATCTGCTGGCGGCCCACCACGAGGTGGAGTACAAGTTGAGCGTGACGGGCGCAGCGTCGACCCAGGATACGCAGATGCATTTCAACCCCGCCGACTACGCGGAGGGCCCGCTGCCGCTTCTTCATCGGCCAAGGTTTCTAGCCATCGTCTCCTCGAATACGCTGGCTACCACCATGCTGCGCCGTGCAACCGGCCGTGTGGATGGCCTCGTGATTGAAAGCCCCACGGCAGGAGGGCATAACGCTCCTCCTCGCGGCAAGCTGCAACTCAACCAAGACGGAGAACCGGTCTACGGCGTACGAGATCAGGTGAATATTGCCGAACTTCGCACCCTCGGCGTCCCTTTCTGGCTTGCGGGCGGCTATGGAAGCCCGGAAAAATTGCGTGAGGCCCTTGACCAGGGTGCGGCCGGCGTGCAGGTTGGGACGGCGTTTGCGTTCAGCCGGGAATCAGGGCTGCGCGGCGACCTGAAGGATTCGCTATTGATCCACGCCGCCACTGGCACCGGCGAAGTGTTCACCGATCCGCTGGCTTCGCCGACGGGATTTCCTTTCAAGGTTGCGCTGCTGGATGGCTCGTATTCCGATCGGGAAGTTGCAGCCGCGCGGACGCGCATCTGCGATCTAGGCTATCTGCGGGAGCCCTACAACACGCCTGACGGCAATATTGGTTACCGCTGCGCTGCCGAGCCGGTAGAAAACTACGTGGCCAAAGGCGGCAAGGTGGAAGAGACGGTAGGAAGAAAATGCCTGTGCAATGCGCTGCTGGCCAATGTGGGCCATGCGCAGAGACGCAAGAACGATGTTGTGGAGCCGGCCCTGGTGACCATCGGCGACGATCTGAATACGGTGGTGCAGTTCCTGGCGCCGGGACAAGACAGTTACAGCGCCGCAGACGTGGTTGCGTCCCTGCTGAGCAAGGTGGCCGTTGAGCAAGAGGTTGAGACAAGGCCCATTACGCTCACCGCCTGAAATGGTTCCACTCGGGGTAAGCCGGTACTTCCCTCAGGAGCCAGACCGGCATTGATGCATCACCAATGAGAAGGGCACGGCTTTTGCCGCGCCCTTTTTTAATTGCGTAATCCTGAGATTCCTCAGCTCTTCGGCACCGGCAAGGCTCCCTGGCCGCTGCCCACATCGAAGATCCTCGGAACGCGATCGGCGGGGGCGGGCAATGCCGGGAATGCCGCGTGCGGCTCGGCCTGGTACCAGTAGGCGGTCGAATAATAATTATCTGACCGGTGGTTGGCGTGCCCATGCTCGATGGTTACGCGAATCGACTTCTCAAAGGTTATAGGACTCTCAATGTGCCAGCGGTAGAGGCACCAGCGGCCCCCCAAATGCTCGGCATCCACAATGTAGGGCGCACCGTTGTGCATGTAATCGAAGGCCTGTCCTCCAAAATCCCACGCGCCGTTATAGTAGTCTTCGGTTCCGGTGCCATTGATGGTGGGCAGCTTGTCGCCGTCGATAAAGATCATATCGTCGCCTTCGCCGAACCACTGGCCTTGGTTCAGTTCCACGGCGTGGGTCACACCCACAAAATGTCCCTTACCCTCGGCTTCAAGAAAAACGTAATTCCCTTCTCCACTCAGATTTTTGCGGTCGCCGACTGGTGGCCTGTATTCGTTGTCCCAATCGTTGGTCCAGCCCTTGCAGGGCGCGGCTTGGCGGTATTGCGCGTGGAAGCGGCCGAGGTTGCCGGGCAGGTTGGGCAGGGTCACGTAGTCCACGGCAAAGTAGAGGCTATGGGTGGGAATTTTGCTTTCGTTGCTGAGCGTGATGCGGGCGGCGGTGGCAAAGGGCATCTTGAAGTAGGCGTTGAGCGCCTTGATGGGCGCCACGGCCAGCAGAGCCGATTGGTAGGTGTAATACTCGCCCAGGCCGAGGCCGAAGAAGTCGCCTATAGGAACCTCGACGGACGGCGTTGCTTCGCCGTCCCACCACGCGCGCAGAACCAGGTTCTTCAGGTGCATGGGATCCTTTGAGTCGATCGTGAACCAGAGATGCGTAACCACGCCCGCTCCGGTGATATCGAGCAAGGTTGCCGTCGCGCCGGCTTCCACGTGAACGCAATCGTCGTTGCCGCCGGTGCGGTCCCAACTGGAGGAGCGGCGGGTTTTGTAGTTACGCAGGCTGGCCAACGCAAACAGATCGTCCGCTCCGCATGGTTCCGGTTCAGTTGGAGCGCCTGCAGCGGGGCTGGCCGCGGGACTTGCTGCGGCAGTGGCGGCGTTCAGGCCGAGGAGTGCGGCGGCGGAGACCATGGAACCGAGCAGCTTGCGGCGTGCGGGCAGAACATTCTTTGGGCCAGTTGGTTGCATTTCGGAGAATCCTCTCGTATGAAGTGGGTTGAAAGAGTGTTGTAGTCGCGCCAGGTTAGCCGTGTCAAGCAAGACGTCAGTGTGGCCGGGGACGGGGCGGTGCATTTGTCAAGGCCGGCATTGCTCAGCAAGATTTTGCCGCGGCATTGAGCGCGCCCTTTAGCGTTTCCGCTCCTTCAGGTTGTGGCTGTCAGCGGCTGTCAGTGTCATGCCGTAGAGAGATTTGAATTGCTCGATCTCCTTCAGCGTTTGAGCGGAGAAAGGCACGATCTTGCCCTCGAATGCATGAAGGACGATTCCCTCCAGCAGGTCGCCGAGTGTAAGGTCTTTCTGCTCGGCAATGGCTTTGAGCACTTTCAACATGCGTTTCTCCATCCGCACCCCGGTCTGGACACGCTCGACTACTACGGGTTCTCGATTTTGTTGTTCCTGAGACACGGTTCCCTCCTGTTACCTTGGTAAATATGTACCACGGTAAACGCGCAGAGTCAACCCCTCCCAGGAATTTTTTCTGGGAAATGGTTGCCAGGTTTCACCTGTCACGGTGTGGCCTGTTATGGTCAGGGAGGAAACTCAAGGGTCTGCTCACACTATCAGGGTGGTGGCGACGGGAGTAGATTTTTCACAGTTCGAGGAATGAGGAGCGACGCATACCGGGTGTCTGCTAGCGACGATTGACGACGAAATGTGGAAAATTGACCCGGCCCTTCGGGTTGCGGCGAAAATCCTGCCATACTTCATTCTCGCCCTCGACAGTGGTCCCGCCACAGCCTTCGGGCTCGGCTTCGTCTGGCAGGATTTTCGTCCGCAACGCCATCCACCCTGATAGTGTGAGCAGACCCTACATGAATCCACCATAGGACCCCGCAGGCATGCTCAAGCGTTGGCGAATCCGGATACTGCTGTTTCTGGCCGTTCTCGGCCCCGGATTTATCACCGCCAACGTCGATAACGACTCCGGCGGCATCCTCACCTACTCCCAGGCGGGCGCGCAGTACGGCTACACGCTGCTGTGGCTGATGATCCCGATTTCGATCGCACTCACCGTGGTTCAGGAGATGAACGCCCGCATGGGCGTGGTCACCGGCAAGGGCCTGAGCGACCTGATCCGCGAGGAGTTTGGGCTGCGGCTCACCTTTGTGCTGATGGTGCTGCTGGCGGTGGTCAACTATACCAACGTGGTCACGGAGTTCATCGGCATCGCCGGCTCGATGCACCTGTTTCATGTGACCAAGTTCATTTCCGTGCCGCTGTGCGCATTCCTGGTCTGGTACATGGTGGTACGGGGCAGCTACAAGAGCACGGAAAAGATCTTTATCGTCGCTTCTTTCATCTATATCTGCTACATCTTTGCCGGGGTGCTTTCGCAGCCGAGCTGGCACGACGCGATTCTGGCCACGGTGCAGTTGCCCGCCCGCTCGGTGTGGAGCGACAAAACCTATATGTACATGGCCATCGGTGTCATCGGCACCACCATCGCGCCGTGGATGCAGTTCTACCTGCAGTCCTCGATTGTGGAAAAGGGAGTGCGCGAGAAAAACTTCTTCGCCATGCGGCTGGACGTGACCATTGGCAGCCTCTTCCAGGACGTGGTCGCCTGGTTCATCATCGTGGCCTGCGCCGCCACGCTCTTCGTGCACGGCATGGGGGCCATCCAGGTGGCCGCGGACGCGGCCGAGGCCATGCGCCCGCTGGCCGGCGACTACGCCTTTATTCTTTTTGCCTTCGGCCTCTTTAACGCCTCGATCTTCTCGGCTTCGATCCTGCCCATCTCCACGGCTTACACGGTCTGCGAGGGGTTGGGCTTTGAATCGGGGGTGGACAAGAGCTTCAAGGAAGCGCCGTTTTTCTACTGGCTCTATACGCTGCTAATCGCAGGCGGCGCGCTGACCGTGCTGCTGCTGCCGGACGCGCAACTGATCACCTTCGCCATCCTCTCCCAGGTGCTGAACGGCGTTCTGCTGCCGGTGATCATCATCCTGATGCTGATGCTGATCAACCGCCAGGATTTGATGGGAGAACACAAGAATTCGCGCCTGTGGAACGTGATTGCGTGGGGGACCAGCATCATCGTGATCGGAATGACGTTGGTGATGCTGTGGGGGATGATTCCGGGGCATTAGTGGCGGAGGGAGCAGGAGCCTTCAGGCTCCTGAATCGTATAGATAACTTGCGAAGCCTTTAGGCGCGGGCTTGCTTCTCACAACCTGACCGTGCCCCATCTTTTCGCCTTTTTCTGGCAAAAGAGTGAGAGGTACGACCTGTGGGTTGAGTCGCAAAGGAAGCGGCCGAAAATCAGGCCGCTAGCTGCCTGAGGGACTGCCGGTCAATTATCGCCCGAGGAGTAAACTCCGTGATTTTAAGGCGCTTCGTTTGTGAAGATTCTCTCGTTGTAACATACCTTGCATCGAGTTTAATACCTGTGATTGGAGTCTTAGTTCCAGATTTGTACACCCGAGGGAAATCGCACCACCCTACCTCTTAAGATTGTGAATTATCGCCCGTGCCGCTCCCAGAATACTGCCGGTGTAACAATGGGATATAACTCCGCCAGCGCCAGTAAATCCTTATCTCCGGTAACCAGGTAGTCGGCATTTGCTGAGCGGAGGGTGCCTAATACTTTTTGATCGGCTTTATCGCGCAATGATTTTTCCCACTCAGAGCTGGGCTCGACAATCTCGGCCAGGAACAGAAAGCTGTCGGCCAGATCGCGGATTTCCGCGGGAGTCAGAGAGATGCGGCGCAGGCGCGGCAGCACGCGGACCATCTCATCCAGAATGTATCGCGACAGCACAAGATCAATTCCGCCCTGACGCCACGCGCCTAGGATGCGTCCTGCAATGCTGGCCGGATACGCTAGGCCCGACACCAGGACGTTGGTGTCCAGGACCACTCGCAATCCGCCCATCAGCGGCGCCGTTCCCGCTTGATTGCCGCATCGATCTCCGCCATTCCCTTATCGACCGGCACGTCCGCATACGCTTCGGCTACTCGGTGGCTCAATTGGTCGAAGCGGTCGCGCATGGCGCGAATGCGGGCAAATAGACCTGCGTCCACCAGGGCGGCAACGGGTTTGCCGTCCTTGTTCACCACGACAGCGTCATTGCGGTATTGAACCTGGTTGAGCATCTCTCCCAGATTCTGGCGAAAATTAACTGCGCTCACCTCGGTAACCATTATCGCCTCCTGTCAATATAATCAGTATGACCATTATGATCATAGTGGTCTGAATTGTCAATCACCTGAAGTTTTCACGGCACAATCGCCGGCGATCTACCAGGCCGCATCCTGATGATCAGATGCTATGGGGATGACGCCGGGCCTCTGAGGATCGGGCGAAGAGCAGTAAGCCCGTGCTGTTTCGGAGCGACACCGCGTCTAATCGTCCCATACCCCATACTCTTTAGCTGCGTCGGTCATGGCTTGAATGTTCTCGGCCGGAGTATTGCCCATTACCAGGCAGCCGGGACATAGGACAAAGCGCGCCTTTTGAAGTTTGGCGGATTCGAGGGCGGCGCGGCATTTCTCCTTGACGGTCGCGGGCGTACCCAAAAAGAGCACGGACGACGGGTCTATATTGCCAAAGACACAACTGCGATTGGCGACGATTCCGAGGGACCGGTCGAGGTCGTTGTGGTGGTCCAGCTCCAGCACCTCGCTGCCGGTGGCCACCATGTCCTCAATGATCCTGTTGGAGCGGCCGCAGATGTGAAGGGAGAGGACACCTTCGCGGCCGAGGCTGTCCTTGTAGCGCTTTTCAAAGGGCTGGGAAAATTTCCTATACATGGCGGGGGAGATCAGCGATTCGCCGGAAAGCCCGTCGCCGATGGAGGTAAGGTCCGAACCGGCAGCCATCTGCGCTTTAGCAAAAGCCACACCCGCATCGACGCAGATGTTCAATGCGGCGAAGATGTCTTCCTCGGGCTGCTCAATGAGATCGAACATCAGCGCCTGGGGGTCTCTCAGCAACGCGAGTAATCCAAACGGACCCTGGTCGGCGCGGCCCATGATGGCCAGTTCATCGCCCACCATGCGGCGCAGGATCCGCGTGGTCTCAAGCCACAGGGGCATGCGCCCATCGCGCTGTGGATCGGGAACTTTCAGGCCTGCGCCATCCTGAATCGTCTTCAGCGGCGGCTTGTCGATGCGCGCCGGCTCCTCGCCCGGAAACATAATCGAGGCACCCATGGCTTCGGCCAGTACGCAGGTATCGAAGTCGATGATGATGCAGTCATACCCGAAGTCATAGGCGGCATCGGCCAGCGCCTGCGCCGCCTTGTCGGGATTGAAGACAAACTCCTTCATGCTCAGGCCGGCGTGCCGCACCACGAAGGCAAAGTTGTGCTGTGCCACCGGAATCCGGTCGTGCGGCAACCCCTGGATCGCCGCCATCGTTCTAGCCCGAGCGTTCATTGTCATTTACCTGCTGAAATTGATGCCGGCTTTGAAATCAGACCGGGGATCTTTCGATCGATTCCTGTTGCTGTAAGTTATGCTAACCGGTTAGCTCACGCACGACTCGGTTGCGCTGAACCGGGTTCCTTAGAGGAGCTTGCCGGCAGCCAGGTCGTGGATAAGGGCGCGGTCGGCGGCCAGAAACTCGTAACCGGGCAAGTCCTCCAGGCGGACCCAGCGGAACTGATGGTAGATGTGGTTGGCGATTTCACCGGTGAACTCGCGGACGGCGAAAAACTGCAAATCGACGGCGCCGCCGTGGCGATAGTTGTGGCGGACGCGGGTGACGCGAGGGCCGATGGTGGCCTTGATGCCCAACTCCTCGTCCAATTCACGGGCAAGCGCCTGCTCCGGGCTCTCGCCGGCTTCGATTTTGCCGCCGGGAAACTCCCACAGCAGGGCCATGGGCTGATCGGGACGGCGTTGGCCGATGAGGATTGCACCGTCACGTACGATAAATGCCGCCGCCACAAAACGAAGGGCTGGACCGGCGGGCCGAGCGATAGGGCCTGACTGGTTCTCTTCCACGGTCCTAGTTTACTCGCAGCAAATGGGTTCGAGTCTTGAACAACGAATGCTCGTACTATTCCCCGGCAACCGCCGCGGCAATGCCCTCGGCAGATTGAGGCCGGAAGTAGCCCCAACCGTGCCTGGCAGCGGCCTTTAGAAGCGCCGGGGAGGGGTTAACCGGAAATGGGCAGCGGGCGATTTCAAGCATGGCCAGGTCGTGGATGGAGTTGCCAAAGGCCGCATCGGGGCGGTCGAGGCCGATGCGCCGCAGCGTGGCGGCCTTGCCTTCATCCGTGGGTACGTCGACGATTTCGCTGGTAATGAGGCCGTTAGCAACTCGCACCTCGGCAGCCAGGACGCGGTCCTCCGGAATGCCAAAATCGCGAATGCCCTCGGCAACCACCCATTTGTTGGTCGAGCTGACGGCCCACATCTCAACGCTCGCCCTGCGCAGGGCTGCAACCAGGGAAAGCATCTCAGGGAAAAACCACTCGCGCACAAACTCACTCACATAGCGGGCGGCGGCGTCGCGCAACTCCCGTTCGCGCAGGCCGGCATAGATCTGCACCATCTCACCGCATATATCCAGCTCGCTGACGCGGCCCTGCTGATAGGAGCGATGGCGGTTATCGATCCAGTCGCTGGTGGAGCGTGAGACCAGGCCCTGCTCCATCGACCACACCATGAAGCCGAGACCCGCGTCCCCGCCCCATAACGTTCCGTCACAATCGAAGACCGCGACCTTGGGATTGCACTCGAGGACCAGCCGCTCAAACTCTGGGCGGTCCACTTGGGAGATTCCAACTGCGTAGGCGTCAAGCATTCCTCAATCCAACTTGAAATTCTTCCAATTCTATTTTCGCCTAACGGCGCTGTTTTTGCACGTAAAGGTTCAGCGAATACTTCCGTAGGCCCACGAGCTAACTCATTTTGGGGTGCTACATGATCGATTCCGGTTGGGGTTATGAAGTTGCGACCTTTGCGAAGGGTCGGATACATATAACCGGAGTCCTTATATAATTAAAGCTCATTATTGTCTTAAATTGGAACAAGGTAAGAAGTAAACGACGGGCAACCCCGTCCCAAGGCTCACCTTGGAACCGTGACCACGAATGGTGCCCATCGCCGAAGGCCCCATCCTCACCGCAGGTAGTGATTTAAGCTGAAGGGAAGATGAAAGACACAGCCGTTCTGCTCATCGACTGCCCGGACCAGAAGGGTCTGATAGCCCGTGTCTCCAGCCTGCTCTACGAGCGGGGAGCCAACATCCTCCACGCCGATCAGCATCAGGATCACGGCATGGGTCTCTTCTTCATGCGCGTCGAGTGGGCGCTCAACGGCGACTTTCCTGCCGCCTCCGCTCAGGACTCATCCAAAACCCCGCCGGCCGCAGGCCCCTTCGACCTGGAGGGTTTCAAAGCAGCATTCGCCCCGCTGGCCCGCGAACTGGGCATGCGCTGGAAGCTCAGTTCCAGCTCGCAATTGCCGAAGATGGCTCTGTTCTGCTCGCAATATCTGCATTGCATGGCCGATCTGCTGCACCGCTGGCGGACGGGCGAGCTGCACTGCGAGATTCCGCTCATCATTTCGAATCACCGGGACGTGGAAAAGTTGGCGGCGTTTTACGGAATCCCGTTTGAATTTGTCGCGATCAACGCGCCGCATCGCGGCGAGGCCGAGGTCCGGCAGTTGGAGCTGCTCGCAGCAAAAAACGTTGATCTGGTGGTGCTGGCGCGCTACATGCAGGTTCTTTCGCCCAACTTCGTCGCCCATTATCCGGCGGCCATCATCAACGTGCATCACTCGTTTTTGCCAGCCTTTACCGGGGCCAAGCCCTATCACGCGGCGCATGAGCGGGGAGTGAAGCTGATCGGCGCCACCAGTCACTATGTAACCGATTTGCTGGACGATGGCCCTATCATCGAGCAGGACGTGGCGCGCATCTCCCACCGCGATCAGGTGGAAGATCTGGTCGCCCGCGGCCGTGATCTGGAGCGTGTTGTTCTCTCCCGCGCTGTCCGCTGGCACCTGGACAGGCGAATACTCTGCTACGGAAACAAGACGGTGGTCTTCGACTGATCCGGCGAGATTTCTACGACCCGCATTGCCGTTCGTAACGCGTGATTTTGTCCACTCTGCCGGCGTGCCTGCCCCCCTCAAACTTTGTTTCGAGCCAGGTATCGACGATCATCTTGGCTAACCCGATGCCCACGACGCGGGCGCCCATAGCCAGGATGTTCGTGTCATTATGCTCTCGGGAGAGTTTTGCGGAGTAAGGTTCGCTGCATACAACCGCGCGAATCCCTTTCACTTTGTTGGCGCTGATTGAGATACCCACTCCGGATCCGCAAAAGAGCACGCCCTTTTCGCACTCGCCGCGGGCCACCGCTTCGCCCACCTTGAAGCCGAAGTCGCAGTAGTCCACTCGCTCCAGCCCATGCGTCCCGAAATCTTTGACCTCATAGCCCTTTTCGGTCAGATAACCCTTGATTTCTTCCTTGAGGGCGAATGCCGCGTGATCGGAGCCGATAGCAATCATCTCATTTTCCCTGTCCTGGTTTGCATTCATCATGAGTTACAACATCGCCGTGACCAGCAGAACCAGTCCGCTAAGAAAGAGAACAAACATAGCTGCAATCATAACCACGGTTCCCTTGGACGCGCCCTTAAATTCCTTCCAGATAAACACACCCCAAATAGCTGCGACCATGGTCCCGCCCTGACCTAAGCCGTAAGCAATAGCTGGGCTGGCTGTCTTGGAAGCAATGAAATTCGAGGTCGTGCCGGTGCAGTTGATCAATCCGCCAAGGACGCCAATAAGGTGATACTTGAGTGTTCCCTTGGTAAAGTAATCAGAGTACCTGACTTTAGATCCCTTGAAAGGATGAGACATAAGATAGCTGTTAAAAATCAGGTTCGAAATAAAGGATCCAGCCGCAAAGATCAGAACGGCTGCGTACGGCCCGAATTTACCAGGATCGAGACTGGAGTAACTGACGGAAAGCGACCTTTGCACGAGATAGTAAAACAGGCCCATCAGAATGCCGCCTGCCAGGGCCAGCGAAACTCCTTTAGCGAGTTCACCCGGTTCGCTTTCTTCCCCTTGTTGATTGCGATAGGCCAATGCATCGAGAACAATGGCCAGGGTAATGAACGCGACGCCTGTAAAAATAAGCACAGGATCGCCTTTTGGCTGGGCAATGTAGTTAATAACCACGCCCTCAACCAATGCGATTCCAATGCCGATAGGGAAGGCCACGGCCATACCCGCCACATGAATGGCGGAAGTAAAAAGTATGTTAGCCAGGTTGAAAACAAACCCGCCAAGTATGGCCCATTCATAACTGCTCATGCTGCCCTGAGCCAGATCATCGAGCAGGGTCCTTCCACTCGATCCGAACGAGCCGAAGGTAAGTCCGGCAAGCAGAGGCAGCAGCAGATAACCGATTGCCTGATCCCAGTAGTAAAGTGGAAACGCATAAGAGCGGGGCTCCATCTTGAGCGTGTTGGCGTGCGAACCCCAGCACAGCATGGTGAGCACGCAGAGCGCTACGGCAATCGGATACGAATGTACGATCATCATCGGGCTTTATCTATTCCTTTCAATATCTCTCTCACGGCAGTTACAGCCTCTCGAACGGAATAGTCCTTATGAAAAACGCTGGATGTGCCGCCCACCAGCATGGTAGCGCCGGCCTCAACCATCGCCGGTATGTTCTCAAAACTTACATTTCCATCTGCCTGGATTTCGACCTGCTCATGACCTGTTGAGTCAAGCAATGCGCGAACGTCTTTGATCTTGCGCAGCATGGCCGGAATGAGCTTCTGCCCTACGAAGCCCGGATTTACGGTCATGACGATGACGATGTCGATGTCATTGAGAATGTATTCGAGGGTAGTTAGCGGAGTGGCCGGGTTCAATGCGATTCCCGATTTAGCTCCTGCGTCGCGAATCTGCTGCAACGCCCTCTGTAAGTGATAAGTAGCTTCGCCGTGAATGGAGACGTATTCCGCGCCCGCAGCGACTGTCCTGTCGATATACCGCTCAGGCTCGACCACCATCAGGTGACATTCTTGAGGAATATTTGATAGCTCCCTGGCCGCCCGCATGATCCCGAAGTCGAGAGCAAAGTTGGGAACAAACTTTCCGTCCATGATGTCGATGTGCAGATAGTCGATTCCCGCCGCGTTTAACTGCTCGATCTCAGCCTCGAGATTCTTGATGTTGGCGCAGGCTAGTGAGGCTTCGAGTTTGACGGCTCTGTTCATAGTGGGAGTCCTGCAGCTTCTCGATTCCTTTGTGAAGAGTGCTGGGCCTCATCATAAAGGCTGACTCGCTCAATGTCCAAGCGCAATCGCTTCCTGGTCCTTGTACTGCAACTGATAAAGCTTCCAATAGAGTCCGCGCTCGGCCAGCAGCTGCTGGTGCGATCCCATTTCGCGCAACTGCCCTTTGTGCATCACCAGAATCGTTTCAGCGCGCTGAACAGTGGAGAGCCGGTGCGCGATGAGCACGCTGGTGCGTCCCTCGACCATCCTCTCCAGCGCGCCCCGGATGCGCAATTCAGTGTCGGTGTCCACGCTCGACGTAGCCTCATCCAAAATGAGAATGCGCGGATTGTATGCCAGAGCGCGGGCAAAATTAATGAGCTGCTTCTGTCCTGTCGAGAGTGAGTTTCCGCGTTCCTGCACTGGCTCGTCGAAGCCTTTAGGCAAACTCTCAATAAAGTCCAGAACATTTACGTCGTGCGCAGATTGGAACAACTGGGCATCTGTAATCTCTTCGTTCCCCAGGCGAATATTCTCCGCCAGAGTGCCGGTAAAAAGGAATGGGTCTTGCAATACCACTGCGAAATGTTGTCGCAGCGCGGTCAGGTCTTGCTCGCGCAGATCGACGCCGTCCACCAGAATTTGGCCCGCGGTCACATCGTAAAAGCGCATCATCAGGCTGGTAAGCGTAGTTTTCCCTGCGCCGGTGTGGCCCACGATAGCAACGGTCTGGCCCGGCTCGACAGTGAAGGAGACATCTTTAAGAATCCATTCAATGTCTTTAAGGTTAGACAGCTTGGCAGAAGTATCCCTTGACTGCACAGCCTCGGCAACAGCAGTTTTCTGTGTCTCCGTGAGAGCCTGGTAAGTAAACCAAACATGGCGGAATTCAATTCGGTTGCTCCCGTCGCCTTGAACAGGATGCGCCGGGCTGACGATCTCCGGGGGGGTGTCGAGCAGTTTGAAGATGCGTTCGCAGGCGGCCATGGCTGCCTGCAGAATGTTGTACTTGTCGCTCAAATCCTGAATCGGCCGCCAAAAGCGCTGCGAATACTGGATGAACATGGCCAGCACGCCGATGGTGACAGTGCCCTTGAGCACGCCGAAACCGCCGCGCCAGATCACCAGGGCGATGGCGATGGAGGAGAGGATTTCTACGGCGGGGTAGTAGAGGGCGTAGGCGAAGATGGTGTCTTTGAAGGCGATCATGTGCAGTCGATTGACGGCTTCAAAGTCTTCATAAGAACGCCGCTCATGGTTGAAGAGCTGGACGACGCTCATGCCGGAGATGTGCTCCTGGGTGAAGCTGTTGATGCGGGCGATGGCGGCACGGACGCGGCGATAGCTCTCGCGCACATGGTCGCGGAAGAGGCGGGTGACGATGAGGATCAGCGGCAGGACGGCAAAAGCGATCAGCGCCAGCCACCACTTGATGGTGAGCATGACGATGGCCATGAAAGTGAGGTTGAAAAAGTCGTCGACGATAGCCAGCACGCCGGCGGTAAACATGTCGTTGATGGCGTCCACATCAGAGGTGAGGCGTGTAACCAGGCGTCCGACCGCATGGGTGTCAAAGAAGCCGACGTGCATGCGCTGCATGTGGCGGAAGATGTCGCGGCGCAGATCGAACATGAGCTTCTGGCCGGTCCACTGCATGAGGTAAGTCTGAATGAATTGAAAGAGATAGGCGATGAGCAAGGTGCAGAGCCAGATGGCGGCCAGGCGGGTGATGCCCCGCCAGGGGTCGGCCGGCAGGAGCCGCGTGAACCAGTTGGCCGTGCTCAACCATTGGGTCAGCAGATCGGTGGAGCGCTTGTAACCGGGGTCGGACGGAAAATAGCGGTCGATCCCCACCATCACGAGCAGCGGGCCCACGACGTCGCAGAGGGATTTAAGGCTGATGGAGAGCGCGGAAATCGTGGCCTGGATCCAATATGGGCGCAGGTAATGGGAAAGGCGGCGGACCAGACGGGAGTCGTAGACCTTGCCGACGGGGTCCTCGTCGGGCTTGTGCGGCTTCTTCTGCTCTTCTTCGGCCATGCGTGGGGTGAGATTCGGACTTCCAATTCCATTGTATCGACAAGGACTGAAGCTAGGGACTAGAGATAGGGACCAGGGATTCGGGAATAGCGAATAGACGCCCCCGGATAAAAACCCGTCCCTTCACCTTAATGACGAAGACCTGTCGTTGGGGGTCCCGACTCGATGGGGCCCAGGGCCTGTGTCCGGGTCAGTTTCCGCGGTCGAGAGAGTTATCAATTTTTCATTCTGGATTGGGCAAGGGCGAGATTGCGCTTGGCATCGACATAAGAAGGATCGAGCTGCACGGCGCGGTTGAACTGCTCGGCCGCTCTTGCATAATCTCCCAGTTGTGAGAGAGCTACGCCCAGGTCATTATGCGCGTGGGCGTTGGCGGTGTCGAGGTCCAGCGATTGGTTGAAGGCCTCGATGGCCTCAGGGAAGCGATGCATTGCAAGAAGAGTGCTGCCGATTTTGTAGTAGACCGCGGGCTGAGCGTGCTGGATGGCTAGAGAAAGGCGGAACTCATTAAGTGCATTTTGATTCAATCCCTGCTGGTTCAGAATCGATCCCAAGCTGATGTGCGCGTCGCTGTTGTTCGGCTCGAGGGCGATGGCCAGACGGCACTGCTGGGCAGCCTCGTCCAGTTTCCCCCGCGCCTGCAGTGCGTCGGCAAGATAAAGATGCGCGGCCGCAAAATTGGGGTCAATGGCGAGCGCCTTTCTGCTATAGATCTCTTGGTCGTGCGGCCTGCCCATATAAGCAGACCATAATCCCAGGTTGGCGAGCGAGAAAAAATCGTTGGGAGTTATGCTCAAAGCCCTTTGGATGCGCTGGCCCGCGACTTGAAGATTGTGCCTGTCATGAGTTTGCATGAGAGCGTAGGCAGAGTAAGAAAGCGTCATAGCTCCGTAGGGGTTATAAACCAGGGCCTGATCAAAGTACTTCAGCGACTCAGCAAGTTTTCCCTGCCTCAGGTACTGCACGCCAAGACTTGAGTTAGGCAGCTCGCCGCGCGGGTCAACCTGGAGCACGTGAGTGAAAAGCGTCGCCGTGTTCTTCCACACCTTGACCTGTGCGCTGGTTTCTACGGCGCACGCCAGAATGACCGCGATGGCGAGCAGATGCGCCGCGACTTTGAGCTTTGGGGAGTTCGCGACAGCATCCCCAGCGAGCCAGACAACGGCAATGAAAATGCCGATGAAAGGAAGATAAGTGTAGCGTTCCGCCATGGCTTGAACTCCGACTTGCACAATGCCGATGACCGGCACAAGTGTTCCCAAAAACCACAACCAGCCGAAGAGACAATAGGGTCTGGTCTCGCGCATGCGCCAGCAGATAGCGGTGACAAGGAAGAGCGCGATGGCGGATAAGACGGCGGCGGAGATCGCGATGTGAATTCTATCGTGGTAATAGTAAGCAATGAGCGGATGGGGCCAGAAGGCGATGCGCAGATAGCGGCAGTAACTGATGGCGGCGTTACTGATTCTTACCCACATGGGAAAAGCCTCAAGCACGATTACCGAGCCGCCCGACTGCTGCGCTTTAAAGGTGACGATGCTGGAGAAAGTCGCGAGAACGAAGAGCGGCCATTTCTCGATGCATAACCTGCTGAGAGATGAGAGCCGCACGGCGCGCGGCTGCTGCGTAAAGGAAAATCTGCGCAGCGGCCAGTAGTCGAGCAAAAGCATGATGAATGGAAGAGTGACGGCCATTGGCTTGGATAGAAGCGCGCAGGCGGAAGCGAGGACAACCCATGCGAATCGCTTCCAGGATGGACTGCGAGCGTACCATGCATACGCAAGCAATGCGATAAGCGAGAAGAATGCGCACAGAAGATCTTTGCGCTCGGCAAGCCACGCAACGGATTCGACGTGCGCCGGATGCACCGCAAAAAGAAATGCAACAATTGCGGCGCGGCCTAAATAACCGGTGATATATAAGAGCAGAAGGAAGAGGAGAACTGCGTTGGCGGCGTGGAATAACACGTTAGTTATATGATGGCCGGCGGGATTCCTTCCATAAAGGCTCCAGTCGACCATGTGCGAAATCCACGTGAGCGGATGCCAGTTAGAGCCATGGAAGGTTGTGAATGCCCAGGCGATGCTCTGCGGGTTCACCCCCATCTGCACCTGGTGATTTTCCGAGACGTAGACGCCGTCATCGTAAGTAAGGAAATCGTTATTGCGCACCCCGCTGTAGGCGAGAACGGTAACTGCTGTTAGGACGAGACTGACGGCGGCGATCTGCCACGGCTTATGCGACGACGGAGGGATGGATGCGGTCTTTAATGTGAGCGTCTCGGCGGGGCGATTCTGTTGGGTTTTGATCTGACGAGATTTCCTGGGCATTACGGGCCACCTACCATCATCCTAAACAAGGCTGGGGGCCGAGGTTTTCAAGCGGAAGGGGCTTGAATGGGAATGCAAGTCCTTTAGCTCCGTCTGGTGGATAGCCTTTGCCGATCCATTGGATGGTGAATTTTTCGGCGGTGGCATCGGTAGGCGCGGAGATTTTGACAACGGGTGTGCGGATCTCCGCGATGCCATGCAGAGCCGACCACTCGACGGGCCAGCAAAGCATTTCATTGAGCCATTCGACTTCGTCTGAGAGGTGGAGGGATCGTCCCAGGTCCATGAATTGGTTGGCAAGAATGAGGGAATCTGCGCAATCCATGCTGCAGGGGAAATGGGAAACCGCACGGAGGCCGATGGAGCGCAAAAGCAGGTTGAGTTGCGGAGGGCCGGAGAGGATGATTGAGTCTCCGTTGCGCCGGGAGAGTATTGAGGACTGGGCGATGGACCACGTCGGATCGTTGAGTTGCTGCTCGACGAAGAAGCGCTGAAAGAACTGACGGCAGCAGGGCGGATAACCGAGCAGTTCGCCGATTGCATTGGAATCGCGACGAATCCACGCGGACTTGAACTCCGCTGCTTCGCGCTTGCGTGCAACCACCACGTGCAGCATGATGGATGCCGGGCCGGGAAAGCTTCTTGATTCTTCCACCCGCAGAGGAAGAGCTTTCAATCCGCATTTTGCAGCCTCAGCGTCAAGGCTCACCATATCGCCGGAGGAGACCAGACAGAGGGCGCAGCGACGCAGGTGAGCGTGGACCGAGCGCCACTCCATCTCCGCCCAGGTTCGCGCGACTTTCTGAATCATTGGCCAGCGCAGGGTGCGAACTCCATCGCTCACCCATGACAGGCGAACGAATTCAGGGAGCTTGAAGTTCAGTCGCGTCATTGAGTGCTCTCCGTGGATGGAGGCGCGCAAGAGTTCGCATCGGCAGTGTGGATTTTTTCTAGCAAGGTTTCAAGCGCCGGGTTCGCGTTTCGCTTCCAGGAGTCGACCATCAGCTCTTCGAGGCGCTGGCGCAGAGCGGGCTGGGAAGAGATGGGCGAGTCGCCGGATGCGATCAACTCACGCTCGCAGTGCTCCAGCAACTGCTTCCAGATCTCACAATCCTCGGTGCGGTTGCGCCAATCGCCGCCGATGGCCGTTCCCGGGCATTGGCCTTTGCACACAAGGAAAAAGCGGCAACCGGCGCAGCCGCCGAACTCTTGCGGGGCGAAGTAGAGAGCCAGATAGCGCTCGAAGCCCTGCGAATCAGTCTTTACATAATCCACGCCATCCTTGTTTGCTCGGCCGCAGTTGCTGCGCTGGCCTTGGCCTTCCACGCCGCGCACGGAGGCCGTGGTAAAGGGGTCGCAGGCGGTCCACAGGCAGGTTACGTTTTTGTCCTTACCAAGCAACAAGGAGCGCATATCGGCGAAGATATCGAAACGCAGGCGGGGGAGCGAGCTTTCAAGGCCGGCGAGTTTAAGAAATGCTCCGACGTTTTCATCACTGGTGAGACCGTAGTTTCTGCGGATTTTTTCGTCTTCACTCTCCAGGATGTGCAGTCTGGCATAAGTAACACCCAAGGCATCTAAACTGGTGAGCCACTCCACCAATATTGGCAGTCTGGAAGCTTCAGCATTGAAGCGATGAAGAGTGACGATGAGATTGGGAGGGATTCCTTCCCGGCATAGCTTTTCGATGGCGGCCTGTGTTTTTGCAGTGGCTTGGGCAGTCAAATCCGCCGAGCCGGCCCAGCGCAGGCTATTTAGCTCACCGGGGCCATCCATGGAGATGCCGACCAGGACCTTGTATTGCTTGAACATGCGGATGTGGGCATCAGTGATGGCGATGCCGTTGGTCTGCACGGAGTTTTTTCCGAAACGCTCGAAACCCCACGACCACAGCTCCTCAAGGTCGCGCTCCGGCAACAGCAGCGGTTCGCCGCCGAAGAGAGTGAACGATCCGCCTTCGCGTTCGATGGCGGACTTCATGGATTCGATGTCGTAGGAGTGGGATTGATTGCCGGCAGCGCGCTGAGGGTGCTGGTAACAGTACCGGCAGGCAATGTTGCACTTCACGCCGAGTGGTCGAAGTTCAACCGGCATAGCGGCAAGTCCTCAGATCCGCGCGCGTGGGCAGGAAAAGCTCTCCACCCATTGCTTGACTTTCTGATTTGGTCAGAGTATACAGGGAAACCGAAAGGGGAGTCCTATGGTTTTCATTCTCTGTGCGATTGGATTGTTAATGGCTGTTAGCTTAATTCTGGTTAACTCGTACATTCGGCGCCGCTCGAACCGCAAACCGGCAGAGGATGCGAACCAGGAGATCTCCTCCAGCCGCGTGCTTTGGGATATCGCTGAAGGCGGGCGTGGACCGGTGATCACGAATGGCAACGTGAGCCTGAACCGGCGCTCGTTTATGCAGAAGATGACGGCCGCGGCGATGGCCCTGGTGGGAGTTGCGGTGGCAAGCGAGGCTGGCCGGATGGCGCATGGGGCAACGATGCCCTCGGGCGAGGGTAGCCGCGATGAGATGGGTCACGCCGATTCTCCGCATTACGATCAGACCGGAAAGCATACCGATATTACGGCAGCCGGTCAGCATGCGGACGGTATACCGCACAGTGATCGAGCGCATATTGATAATCCCAACGGCTGAAGTTCCGGGAGTTCCATTGGGAGATTCGAGGAACGAAGGCAACGCTTAATATTGCCAGCTCTTCACCGATTGAGAGGTTTAAAGAACGGCTGCGTCTTCCCAGGCGCAGCCGTCTTTTATTTCAGGCCTGTTTCACTTATTTGCTTTTCAATCTGGCTTGAGCCATGTCGAGATTTCGCTTGGCATCGGCATCGGAAGGATTGATCTTTAACGCTTCACTAAACTGCGCCGCTGCTCTTTGATAATCTCCCGTTTGCATCAGGAGGACGCCGAGGCCCACATGAGAATTGGCGTTTGGGGGAGAGAAGCGCATCGCCTGGACGAACTCATCAGCCGCTTCAGGAAGCCGATGCATCTCGATAAGAATCTTGCCGATCTGTGAATGGGGCATGGCCTGATCCGGTTTGATGGTCAGCGAAAGCCTGAAGTCATTCAGCGCCTCCTGCTTTAGTCCCCGTTGGTCTGCGATGAGTCCCAGACCGTCGTGCGCCTGGTAGGAACCGGGCTCCTGAGAAAGAACCTGACGGTACTCCTGTTCCGCCTCGTCGAGTTTTCCCTGGAAGCGGAGTGCGTCGCCAAGATAGAGCCGCGCCTTGGTAAAGTCAGGACGCGTGACGAGCACCTTTCGGCTATACAACTCCTCATCTTTCGGGTTACCCATCATATAAGACCAAATCGCCATGTTTGCCAGGGCATAGGTGTTATTGGGATCAATGCTAAGCGCCTTTTCGAGACGCTGGTGAGCTAACTGCATCTTGCGAGGATCGTGGGACTGCATTAGGCAATAGGCGGAATGAGAGAGAGTCACTGGCCGAGAGGGGTTGTAAGCCAAAGCGCGCTGGAAAAAGTCCTCTGCGACGTCGAAGCGTCCCCGCATCATATAGGTTGTGCCCAGGCTCAGGTTGGGAAATTCTCCTCGCGGATCAATATCGAGTGCGTGACTGAATAGAGTTATCGTGTCTTTCCACACCTTGACCTGGGCAGAGGATCGAACGGCGAAAGCAGCAAGAACCCCTACTGCGAGTAATGGAGCGACGATCTTAATTGCTGGGAATTTGGCGACGGCATCGGCGGCCAGCCAGACGATTGCGATGAAAAGCCCGATAAACGGGACGTAGGTATAGCGCTCGGCCATAGACTGAGCGCCGACCTGCACGATTCCGATTACCGGCGCCAGCGTTCCTAAAAACCACAACCAGCCGAAGAGGCAATACGGCTTTTCATTTCGGAGATACCAGCAGGCGGCTGTTACCAGGATAAGCGCAACGGCCGATAACACTGCAACCGCAACTACAATGTGACTGGTCTGGTGGTAATAAAAGGCCGTGAGTGGATCGGGCCAAAACAGGATGCGCATGTAGCGGCAATAACTCAGGGCGGCGTTCGAGATTCTCTCCCAAAAGGGAAGGGCATCAAACTCGGTCATTGCTCCGCCGGACCGTTGTGCGATAAAGGTGACTACGCTGGAGAGAGCCGCCAAGAGAAAGAGTGGCCATTTTTCAACGCATAGCTTGAGAAGCGTTTTTGGCCATTCCGAGCGCGAACCTGGAGCTAAGGCGATTCTGCGCAAGGGCCAGAAATCGAGCAGCAGCAGGGTGAAAGGAAGTGTGACGGCCATCGGCTTTGATAGCAGAGCCAAGACGAAGCCGCAATCTACCCAGGCGAAGCGCCGCCAAGATGGTTTGCGAACGTACCATGCATAGAGGAGAAAGGTCGTGAACCAGAAGAATGTGCACAACACGTCTTTGCGTTCGGAGAGCCAGGCAACGGATTCAACGTGCGCTGGATGCAAGGCAAACAGAAAAGCAACCAGGGCGGATCGGCCTAAGCAGCCGGTCAAATATAAAAGAAAAAGAAAGAGCAGAATTGCGTTGGCGGTGTGGATAAAGACATTGGTTAGATGATGGACGATGGGATTGTTGCCATACAAGCTCCAATCGATGGTGTGCGAAATCCACGCCAGCGGATGCCAGTTTGACCGCTCAAATGTTGTGAAAGCCCATGCTACGCTCTGAGCGGTTAATCCGTGCTGAATGTGCTGGTTTTGCCAGACGTAGTAGTTATCGTCGTAGGAGAGGAAATCGTTGTTGCGCACTCCCCAATAAGTCGAGAGCGTAACCACGGCAAGCAGGAGACAGATGGCGGCGATTTGCCACGGCTGATGGGCGCGGGGATCAGCAGGCGCGGTCTTTTGGGGCTGCGCCGCTCCCGGGCGCCTGCGCTGGGATTTGTTCTGCTGCGATTTTCCCCGCATGATTGCCTGTCTCCGGCTAGTCGAGTGCAACTGGACGTCTTACTTTTTCATCCGGGCTTGAGCCAGGGCAAGATTTTGCCGTGCGCCGGCATCGGCCGGATTCAAACTTAGCACATAGCGGAACTGCTCGGCAGCTTGATCAAACTCTCCTTTGTCGAAGCGGGTTTGCCAAGCAGCCGAGTAGTTTTGTTATGTGCGTCGACGTTTTTATTCGGCGCGATGGCCAGCGCACGGCAAAATCTTGCCCTGGCTCAAGCCCGGATGAAAAAGTAAGACGTCCAGTTGCACTCGACTAGCCGGAGACAGGCAATCATGCGGGGAAAGTAGCAGCAGAACAAATCCCAGCGCAGGCGCCCGGGAGCGGCGCAGCCCCAAAGAACCACGCCTGCTCGATCCCCGCGCCCATCAGCCGTGGCAAATCGCCGCCATCTGTCTCCTGCTTGCCGTGGTTACGCTCTCGACTTATTGGGGAGTGCGCAACAACGATTTCCTCTCCTACGACGATAACTACTACGTCTGGCAAAACCAGCACATTCAGCACGGATTAACCGCACAGAGCATCGCCTGGGCTTTCACAACATTTGAGCAGTCAAATTGGCATCCGCTGGCATGGATTTCGCACACCATCGATTGGAGCTTATATGGCAACAATCCGCACGGCCATCATCTAACCAATGTCTTTATTCACGCCGCCAACGCGATTCTGCTCTTTCTGTTTCTTTTTATTTAACCGGCTACCTAGGCCGATCCGCCCTGGTAGCTTTTCTGTTTGCATTGCATCCCGCGCATGTTGAATCCGTTGCCTGGCTCTCCGAACGCAAAGACGTGTTGTGCACGTTTTTCTGGTTCGCGACCTTACTTGCTTATGCATGGTATGTTCGCAAACCTTCTTGCGGCGGTTCGCGTGGGTCATTTGCGGCTTTGTCTTGGCTCTGCTCTTGAAGCCGATGGCCGTTACGCTTCCTTTCACCCTGCTACTGCTCGATTTGTGGCCCCTGCGCAGAATCACCTTCGCACCAGAGTTCCACTCGGCATGGCAGACATCGCTTCTGAAGCTGTGCATTGAAAAATGGCCGCTCTTTCTCTTGGCGGCTATCTCCAGCGTAGTCACCTATATTGCGCAACGTTCCGGCGGAGCAATGACCGAGTTTGATGTCCTCCCCTTTGGGAAAGGATCTCAAACGCCGCCCTGAGTTATTGCCGCTATATACGCATCCTGTTTTGGCCCGATCCTCTTACAGCCTTTTACTACCACCAGACCAGTCACATTATGGTTGCGGTTGCAGTGTTGTCAGCCGTTGCGCTTGTCCTGGTTACCGCCGCCTGCTGGTATCTCCGAAATGAAAAACCGTATTGCCTATTCGGCTGGTTGTGGTTTTTGGGAACGCTGGCGCCGGTAATCGGAATCGTACAGGTCGGCACTCATCTATGGCCGAGCGCTATACCTACGTCCCTTTATCGGGCTTTTCATCGCCTTGATCTGGCTGGCCGCCGATGCCGTCGCCAAATCCCCGGCGATCCGGTCGTCGCTCAAGTTTCTCGCGGTGGGGTTCTTGCTGCTTTCGCCGTTCGATCCTACTGCCCAGGTCAAGATATGGAAGGACACGATCACTCTTTTCAGTCACGCGCTCGATTTTGATTCGCGCGGAGAATTTCCCAATCTAACCTTGGGCACGCCTATATGATGCAGGAAAATTTCGACATCGCGCAGGACTTTTTCCAGCGCCGACTGGCCTATAGCCCCTCTCGGCCAATGACTCTCTCTCATTCCGCCTATTGCCTGATGCAATCACACGATCCTCGCAATATGCCATTAGCTCACCAGCGTCTCGAAAAGGCACTTGGCATTGATCCCAATAACACTTATGCCCTGGCAAACATGGCGATATGGTCTTATATGATGGGTAGACCCGAAAGGTGAGGAGTTGTATAGCCGAAAGGTGCTCGTCACGCGTCCTGACTTTACCAAGTCGCGGCTCTATCTTGGCGACGCGCTCCAGCTGCCAGGGAAAACTCGACGAGGCGGAACAGGCGTACCATGAGGTTATTGCTCAGGAGCCCATTACTACCAGGCGCCACGACGGTC
>CAWIVA010000014.1:0-8995 GCA_963839225.1 uncultured Acidobacteriaceae bacterium | reverse complement strand
GCGACGCCGGACCTGATGCCGGCGGACATTCTGGGCACGACGATTTTGCGCTCCGGCTCCAAGGCTGGCGAGGAGAGTTTCAGCTTCCACGCCGGTCCAGTATTCACCGATTTGCTGCTGGTGGACGAGATCAACCGCATGCCGCCTCGCACGCAGGCCGCCCTCCTCGAATGCATGGAGGAGCGGCAGGTAACCACGGACGGCGTGCGCCGGCCGCTGCCCGCCTGGTTCACCGTTTTCGCAACTCAAAACCCGGTGGATTTTGAGGGGACATATCCCCTCCCGGAGGCGCAGCTGGACCGCTTCCTGCTCAAGATTCGCGTAGCTTACCCGAGCGAGCGGGAGGAGATGCAAATCCTGGAGCGGCACCACGTTGGGTCAGGCGCCGGGCCGTTGGAAGATGCTCAAATCGTCCCCATCCCCGAGGGATTGCTGGCCCGGGCACGCGCTGAGGTGAGGGGAATCCGCATTGAGCCGGAACTATATAGTTACATCCTTTCCATAGCCCGCCGGACTCGTGAGTGGCCCACGCTGCTGCTGGGCGCAAGCCCTCGTGCGGCGGTGAGCATGATGCTCGTGGCCCAGGCTTCGGCGGCCTTCGACGGCCGCGATTACCTGGTTCCCGACGACGTGAAGCGCGCCGTGCAACCGGTGCTGCGCCATCGCGTGATGCTCAAGCCGGAGGCTGAACTGGAAGGCTTCGATGCCGACCGCGTGCTGGCTGACGTGATCGCGGCGGTCCCGGTGCCAAGGCAATGATCTCGCCTCGCTTCATCCCGATCCGGTGTGCGCGGCCTGCGAACGACGACGCCGCTGGGGCTTCGGGCTCACGCCGCGAGCCATCGGCCTGCTCTGTGTGGGCTTTTTCTGGCTGATTCCGGGCTTCTGGGACGGGCGGCTGGCCTACGCGATGCCGGCCTGGGATGCGCTGGTGCTGCTGGCCGCGCTGCTCGACGGCCTGCGCCTGCCGCGCGCGGCACAACTCACCGCAAGCCGCTCCTGGTCCAATGCCCCGGCTCTCGACTCGGATACCGAGATTGAGCTCACCATCGAGAACCACGGCCGGATGATCGTCGAGTGCCGACTTGTGGACGATTTGCCGCCGGCGCTGGTTGCCGTGCCTGCGACCCATCGGCTGATCGCGTTTCCGCGTGTGCCGGCCAGCCTGCGCTACCGAGTGCAGCCCACGGAGCGCGGCGACTGGGAGACGGGCTGGCTTTATGTACGCTACCGGTCGGGGCTGGGACTGGCCGAGCGCTGGGCCTGCGCACCGCTTACCCAGACGGTCCGGGTCTATCCCGCTTTGCGCACCGGCGAGGAGCAGCAGATATTTCTGGCCCGCAGCCGGCAGATCGACCTGCAACTGCGCCGCGCACAGCAGCGTGGACTGGGACGCGACTTCGAGAGCCTGCGAGAGTACCGCGAAGGCGACGACCTGCGCGATATCTGCTGGACGGCCACCGCGCGGCGCGGCAGCCCTATCACCCGCCAATACCAGACCGAGCGCAGCCAGCCGGTGTGGATCGTGCTCGACTGCGGACGGCTGATGCGGTCGCGGGTTGCATTCGACTCGGAAACATTTCAAAGCTCCGGCAGGGCGCCAAGCCCTCACTCCAAGCTGGACTATGCCTGCACTACGGCTGTGGCGCTGGCGCAACTGGCGCTTTACTCCGGCGACCGCGTGGGCCTGCTGGCTTACGGACAAGGCATCCAACAGCGTTTGCTCCCCGGGCGCGGCGCGGCGCATCTGCGCCATTTGATCGAGTCGCTGGCCCAGGTGCAAGCTGAAGCAGGCGAGGCCGACCATCTTCGCGCCACGGCCATGCTCAACCGCTTGCAACCCCGCCGCTCCCTGATTCTGTGGATCACCGATCTGGCTGAAACCGCCATGCGCCCCGAGGTCATCGACGGCGCGGTGCAACTGCTGCGCCGCCACGTACTACTTTTTGTAGCCATGGCCCAGCCGGAGGTTGAGGCCATCGCCCAGGCCCGCCCTAAAAATATTGAGCAGATGTTCCGTGCCGCCGCCGCCCAGGAGATGGCTGGCCGCCGCGAACTGCTTCTCGCCCGCCTCCACGAGCAGGGCGCGCTCACCCTCGACCTCAACCCCGAAGCACTAACCTCATCGGTGCTGAATAACTATCTGATGGTGAAGGAACGGGCGATGGTGTAGTCGAAGCCTTTTGCAGCTTTATCCCGCTCCGCGGAATCCCCACCACCCGTTGCCTCATCTGAGAAAATAGTGGATTGTGAATTCAAAGCCACATTTTGTCTCTCGGCGGGCAGCGCCGCAGGCGTTTCTTTCCCTGCTGGTTCTTGCTGGTGCGGCCGTGGCTGCTCATGCGCAGGCGCCCAATCCCAGTCTTCCGCCACCAACCCATTTTTCGGCAGCGTAACCGCTCAGCCAACCAGCGATGAGACCCTCAAGCTCTCGCTCGACGATGCCATCCGCCGCGGCCTGGAAAACAACCTTGGCCTGAAGGAAGCCGAGAACAACGAAAAGACGATTCAAGGGGAAAAGAATGAGGCCCTCCAGGAGTTCCTGCCCACCATCACGCTCAGCGGCGATACCGGCGTCCACCAGCAGAACCTGGCCGCGCTGGGCTTTGGTCCGAGCGCCCTCAAAGATTTCGCTCGCTCTTTCCCGGCGGCGTGCCCCGCCGGGCTCTCCTTCATCACCCGCGACGACCTGACCGAAGGGCAAGATCCACTTCAGCCAGACGCTTTTCTCCGGCCCGGTGATCGCCGGCATACAAGGCCGCCGGCGCAGGCGAGAGAGCCGCCCATTTCGCCAAAATGTCGGCGCGCGGCGAGGTGGTGCAGCAGGTGGCCACGGCCTATCTTCACGCCATTGCCGCCGCCAGCGAAGTGGACAACGCCAAGGCTCTTGAAGCCGCCGACCAACTGCTGCTTCGACCAGGCCCATGCAGCGCACCAGGCCGGCACTGCTGCCAATCTCGACGAACTGCGGGCGCGGGTGCAGCTTCAGGCCCAGCAGCAGGCTCTGATCGCCGCTCAAAACGCTCTGGAAAAGGATCTGATCCTGCTCAAGCGCGAGATCGGCATCGACCCCGGCCAGAAGATCGTGCTCACCGATCCCGCGCCCTACAGCGAACTGGCCGCGCAAACGCCCTGAAGAGGTGCGCGCCATCGCCTACAAGAACCGCCAGGACTACCAGAACCTGCAAAATCAGGTGGTCGAGTACAAGGCCATCCACGCCGCCTATCGCAGCCAGCGCCTGCCCAGCCTCAGCTTCGGCGGCTACTACGGCGTCAGCCAGGTCAACGGCGCGTGGCTCGCATGGAAACTTCGTCGCCCAGGGCACGCTGAGCGTGCCGCTCTTCCGCGAAGGCCAAGCTGCGCGGCGATACCGAAGCCGCCCAGGCTCAACTCACCGCCGTCAACGCTCAACTAGACGATCTGCGCAACCACATCGACCAGCAGGTGCGCTCGGCGCTGCTGGACGTGGACGCAACCGCGCAAGCTGGTCGAAGTCGCCCGCTCCAATGTCGAGCTGGCCACCCGCGCCCTCAGCGACGAAACCGACCGCGTCAACGCCGGCGTGGACGACAACCTGCCGCTGGTCACCGCGCAGGCCACGCTGGCCTCCGCGCAGAGCAACCTGGTCGAAAGCCTCTACCAGTACAACCTTGCCAAGCTGGCCCTGGCCCGCTCCGCCGGCAGTGCTCGAACAGCAGTACCGGGTCTATCTGGGGAGGTAGGCTCTAAGATTCGCAGGGCTAATTATTCTTTGGCCACTTGATAACAGCTCTTGTCAACATCTAGGTGTCCGCCTCGCAGTTCACGAGTAGAGTAGAGATAAGAGGAATCAATTACCCATGCGCAAGAAGCTCAGGATCAAATACTACGTGGAGCCGGATGCGGACGGCCCTGGCTCGCCGCGCGGCGCAGTATTTTGTTGAGATGGTCGGGGAAGCGGTAGCGGGCCAGGGACGGGCGCGCATCGCCATCAGCGGCGGCTCCACGCCCAAGGCTACCTTCCAACTGCTGGCCGATCCCAACGCAGCCCTGGCGCATCGCGATGCCCTGGGAGAAGCTTGATATCTACTGGGTTGACGAGCGGGCTGTTCCTCCTGACAACGCCGAGAGCAACTACCGCATGACCCGCGAGGCGCTGCTCGACCACGTGCCGCTGAAGCCCGAGCAGATTCACCGCATGGAGGGCGAGCTGGACCCCGAAGTGGCTGCCGCACGCTACGAGTCCGAGCTGCGGAACAGCTTCCGCCTGGAGGGTGCCGAGAGCCCGCGCTTCGATCTGGTTGCGCTGGGCATGGGCGACGACGGCCACACCGCTTCGCTTTTTCCTCACACCGCGGCCATCCACGAAATGAGCCGCCTGGTCACGGCCAACCATGTGCCGCAGAAAGACGCCTGGCGCATCACCCTCACCTGGCCGGTGATCAACCACGCCAGCTCCGTCTTCTTCCTTATCGCCGGCGCCGATAAGGCAGCTGATTCTAAAGGAAGTTCTAACCGGACCGCACGATCCGGAGCGGCTGCCCAGCCAGCTTATTTGGCCCGCAAGCGGTATACTCACACTGTTCTGGACAAGGCTGCAGCTGCTCTTTTGCCCGCGACGGATGGGGAGGGTTGCGGGGTTTTGGAGAGAGAAAGATGATTCTGGCGGGCGACGTAGGCGGCACCAAGGTTCACCTGGCGCTGTATGACTTTATCAGATGGAAAACTTAAGCATACACAGCGACAAGCAATATCCCGCCAAGGAATACTCCGGCCTGGAAGAGATCGTAAAGGAGTTTCTGGGCGCCGACAAAGTGACTGCGGCCTGCTTTGGCGTGCCTGGCCCGGTGCGCGACGGCCGTCTCCGCCTCACCAATCTGCCCTGGACGCTGGACAGCCGCGAGCTTGCGCCAACCTCGGCATCGATCACGTCTTCCTCATTAACGATCTTGAGGCCAACGGCTACGGCCTTGCCGAGCTCTACGCCGACCAGATCTTTCACCCTCAACGAGGGCGATGCCAGCCAGATTGGCAACCGCGGGCTGATTTCCGCGGGAACCGGCCTAGGCGAGTGCTACCTGGTCTGGAACGGCCACCAGCACGTTCCCTACCCATCAGAAGGCGGCCATGCGGATTATGCCCCGCGCAACGAAGACGAGATCGACCTGCTGCGCTTTCTGAAGCAGAAGTACAACGGGCGCATCAGCTTTGAGCGCGTGGTCAGCGGCCCGGGCCTGACCAACATCTACGAATTTCTGCGCGAAGTACGCGGCATGGAAGAGCCGGCCTGGCTCGGCAAGCGCATCGCCGCCGAGGACCCCAACGCCGTGATCACCGAGATGGCACTGGCGGCCAACAGCGAGATCTGCGAGAAAGCCCTGGATCATTTCGTCTCCGCATACGGAGCTGAGGCCGGCAACCTGGCGCTCAAGATTCTCTCGGTGGGCGGACTTTATGTTGGCGGCGGCATCGCGCCGCGCATTCTGGAGAAGCTCAAAGACGGCACCTTTATGAAAGCCTTCACGGACAAGGGCCGCCTGAGCCAGTTGCTCATCAATATGCCGGTGCGCATCATTCTCGAGAGCCGCGCCGCGCTGCTGGGCGCAGCCGCTTACGCTGAAGCCCGCGCCGCCGAGATCAGCGGAATTTCGCCCCGCGCTGCTTCGCTGAAGAACTAACTTCGCAATTCCGCCCATTTTGAGTGCCAGGTTTCGGTGTCCCAGGTCTCGTTTTTGGGACTTGGGATTCCGCGCGCCGGATTTTCACATCTGTAGATTTCGGCAGACGTATTGCCCCGCTCCCCTCGCAATGTTCGTCGAGCGGGTAAAATCTCAGCGTAGAAGCCCCACGCGAGAGAGGTTCCGATGCTTTCGTCAATCAATTTCTGGATGTGTTTGGCGGGGCTTATTATCTTTGTCCCCGGCGTAGTTATCCATCGACAGGAGATCGGCGCGGCTCATGGCTGGGACAAGCTCATCGCCATGGGCTCTCTCTTCATTGCCGTTTCACTCGCGGTATTCGCGCCCGAGCATTTCGGCGGCCCGATGAAAGTTGCGGATATGGTTCCGGCCTGGATGCCGGCGCACGTGTTCTGGGCGTACTTTGTCGGATGCGCACTGTTTGCGGCGGCAGCCAGTCTTGCTTTGAAGAAGTACGGGCGCTTGTCGTCCACCCTGCTCGGATTGATGTTTTTCCTATTTGTCTGCATGATGCATGTGCCGAATGCAATCGCAGATCCCAAAGATCGATTTGGTTGGACCTACGCGCTGAGAGATTTCTCTTTTGCAGCAGGCGCATGGGCACTGGCCGGAGTGCATAGCCGCGCAACGTCGCCGCAGTTGTCGAAATGGATGATTTTATTCGGGCGCATCGTCACAGGGATTGCAGCAATCTTTTTTGCCGCAGAGTTTTTTCTTCATCCGGAGTTTGCCCTGGCTTTCCTCTGGAATTGATGACGCCATCATGGGTTATGTTTCCGCGCATCTGGGGATACCTGACAGGAGCGATCCTGCTGGGGGCTGGAATCGGCCTGGTACTGAACCAAAAAGCTCGGGTAGCCGCAACCTCGATTGGCGCACTAATGACAGTCCTTACGCTATTTCTATATCTGCCTAATTGGATTCTCGCCCGCGGCGGACCAACGCCGGAGATCTTGGAGAAGATAAATTACGTCTTTGACACATTGTTCTACGCCGGAACGGCGCTGGTTCTGGCATCGGCATTGCCGCGCGATCCAGATCATTTACAGAAGCCAAAGCGCTGACGTCACCGCGCATCTTGGCGAATATTGTCCTCTTGTCGGCGAAGAATGTCGCTCTTACTTCCAGGATATCCCTGCGTAGCGGAGCTATTCATTACTTCTGCGCGTACAATGAACACCATTGATCGTGCCACAACTTAGCCGGCCGATAAGTGTCAACGACGCAAATTGGAGAAACGTTCTGACTCAGGAGGAATGCACCGCAGTTGAGAGTTGAGATTTCAATTGCTGCTGAATGCAGTAGCGATCGGCGCGAGAAGATGAAGGACTCAGCACGCCTGAGCAGAAAGAAGCAGAGGGAGGTGCGTCCGCTGCCTTCCTGCCTCGGCAGCCTTTCGGGGTTGTTCCTCATCGTGACTGCGGCATTCCTCATTGCCATCACGTTGTTAGCCGATCCTGTGCAGGCAAAATCCGTAACCAGGTCTCCCGCCACGTTGCGAACTCTTACGAAGGCAAATGAAGTGCACAGCCTCTCCACCGAGGAAGCCAAACGCGCTTTTCCCGTCCATCTGCGGGCGGTGGTCACTTACTTTGATCCAAGCTATGGCAAAGAGCCCGCGTCAATGTTCGTTCACGATGCGAGCGGCGGCGTGTATGTCAACCTTCCTTTGAGCTTCAAAATTGAGCTTGCCCCTGGAACTCTAGTCGAGGTGCAAGGTGTGAGCGGCCCCGGAGGCTTTGCTCCAGTGGTCGACCAGGCTGAGGTCAAAGTGATCGGGCACGCGCCTTTCCCGTCAAACCCGCGCCGGGTAAGCCTGATTCATCTGCACACCGGCGCCGAAGATTGCCAATGGGTCGAAGTTGAAGGTGTTGTCCGATCCGTCGTCGAACGCGGGCACAACGTCAGGCTGCAATTACAAATGGAAGGCGGAATTGTTGGCGTTGTGATGGTCAAGGAGGAGGGCGTTAACTATGCCAGTCTAGTGGACGCAAAAGTGCGGCTCCGAGCCACCGCAGCCCCAATGCTCAATAAGAGCGGCCAGATAATCGCTATTCGACTCATGTGCCCTGGCTTTTCAATGATCAAAGTTCTTGAACCGGCGCTTGGCGATCCATTTCAGCAGCCGGTCGTTCCCATCGATGGCCTGTTGCGGTGGAATCAGGTCAATTCCCGTTATCACCGCCAACATGTGCGTGGGACGGTGACCTTGCAGTGGCCCTGGCCCGATTCGCTGGTCTGCATTCGCGATGCGACGCGGGGAATCTGCGCGCATACCGACCAGAACCCGCACGTAGCCCTGGGCGACGACGTAGACATTGTTGGATTCATTGAAGTTCCAGACGGCGCGCCGGCCCTCTATCATCCCCTATTCAGGAAAGTTGGCAGCCACCACAACTTTACAACCGAGCCTGCAACGGGCGACCAGATCCTCGCGAGTAGTCACGATTCCGAGCTGATATGGATCGATGGCCAGTTGATCGGAATTAATCAATCGGATTCAGACTTTACGCTTCTGTTGAGTTCCGGGAATAGGATTTTCACTGCGACTCTGCCGAAGAAACTTGGAGGAGTAAACTTTACTCCTTCGCAGATCGGGAGCAAGCTGCGAGTTAGAGGAATTTGTTCTCTCCATCTTGATGTGGGTGGCACCGCGGCAGTAGAAGGAATAGCAGAAGCGGTGTCGTTTGCGGTCCTGATGCGCTCGCCTGAAGATGTGACAGTTTTGGAACGCCCCTCCTGGTGGACAGTGACTCATTCGCTGGCGCTGCTGGCTTTGGCCGTCGTCATCGCGCTGCTTGTGCTTGGCTGGGTGATAGCGCTCAAAAGGCAGGTGGCGCGGCAGACCTGCTTCTCCGCGAAAGTGAACAGCGTTTCCGCCACATGGCTCTGCACGATTCGTTGACCGGCGGGCCACCCGCATTCTGCTGCATGACCGGCTTAACACGGCCGTGCAGAGGGCGAACCGCCATCGTGGCGGGATGACGCTGCTCATGCTGGATTTGGATAGCTTTAAAGAAATCAACGACACATTCGGTCATTGTGCCGGCGACGAGGTTCTGCGCGTTACCGCGGCTCGCCTTCTTGAAGTGGTGCGGAAGAGCGATACCGTGGCCCGAATGGGAGGGGACGAGTTTATTATTCTGCTCCCTGATTTGAGCGATCCGCTATCGGCGGAGGGCTTTGCCGCAATCATCATGAACGCACTGGCCAGTCCGATTCACTTTGAGGGCAACGAGATCAAGGTTTCTGCCAGCATCGGGGTCTGTTCGGCGCAATCGGGAGAACTCGATGCCGATGAGCTATTGAATTATGC